>NZ_JBHUZE010000009.1:0-275005 GCF_042667435.1 Rhodococcus sp. NPDC057297
GGTGCATCTGGAGTTGATGGAGGTGGTTGCTGTGCTTCGCTTCGATCCGTTCCGTGACCTCGATTCCATTACCTCGGCCATGCTGGGGACGTCGAACGGTTCCGATCGTGCGCCACGGTTCATGCCGATGGACCTGTACAAACTCGACGATCATTACGTACTGTCGGCGGATCTTCCCGGGGTGGATCCGGGGTCCATCGATGTCGATGTCGACCGCGGAACCCTCACCCTGACCGCGCATCGCACTGCACCCGATACCGATGGGGTGCAGTGGATTTCCTCGGAACGTTTTGCCGGTACGTATCGTCGCCAGCTCGCGCTGGGCGACGGCGTCGACTCCGAGCGCATTTCCGCGTCCTACGACAACGGGGTCCTGTCGGTGACGATCCCGCTGGCCGAGCGCGCCAAACCCCGCAAAGTGGCGATCAGCGCCTCCGACACCGGTAGGCAGCGGTCGATCGAGACGCAGTCGACCTGACCGGCCCCTGATTCTGCGGCGACCGGTCACCGGCGACGGGCTCGCATGCCCGATGGGTAGCCGGTCGCCCGCCAACGACCCGCTCAAGGTGATTCGTGGTGGTGAGAAGGAGGGTGAATTCGATGATCGACTTGATGGATCCGGTGGTGTGGCCCGACGACCCGGAAAGACAACGGTGGTGGGCATCGACTCTGGGAATCAATGCGAGTAAAATTTACTGCGATACAGCAGATCTCGTGGAGCAGCGATGCGCGACAGTAGTCGATGACGGTGTCTTCGACGACGAGGCATATCCGCCGACTCCGCACACGCCTGCGGCCGCGGCGGCGGCGTAGTCCACGCACCCCGGCAGTGAGCCTCGGCAGGGGCCTCGGTGGGCCTGTCGGGTCAGGTCGGTGGCGGCAGGTGCCGACTTCCCTGCCGCCACCGCGTGTGCACACAGAGTCGCGGCGAGAACCCGCGGAATCCCGGCGCGCGTGCGGAGCTCGACAGCGCGGCGACACGCGGTGGTCCGGGCCTCAGAGATTCGTGGTCGAGCCGGATACGCTGTGCCGCACTGCAGCAAGGGGGCCTGCGCAGTAGCCACAGTCACTCCGATCGATACGTTCAGGAAAGGACAGCACAGGTGAGGGCGACAATGAAACGTCCCGGAACCGAATCCCCCAGCGACACAGAGGGTGAGAGTGCCTACACCGCGGGTGAACGGGCGATGATCGACTACGCTCTGCGCTGGGTGAATCACGGCGGCGGCCCGGACGCCGATATCCTCACCCGATTCGATATGAGTGCGCGCGAGTTCTACCGCGAGGTCATCGCGTTGCTCGACCGCGACCCCAACAGTGTTTTCCGCTGTTTCGGGATGAGTCCGGTCATGGTGACCCGCATCAAAGCTGTCGCGCGTCGACGCATCTGGATATCGAGCTGACCTCACTCACCCGACGGTGACCGATTACTCTCGTGTACCGCTGCAGTCGAATCGACAGTCAGCCCGCGCAATGCACATCGGGCACTGCGAACCCGGGGGCATGACCGCCTACCCATGCATCAATGAAACCGCCTGCGCCCCAGCATCATAGAACGATCGAACACACAAGGCACGTCTACTGCCCTGCTTCACCCTGATATCGGAGCGGACGACTTGTTCCGAGCCCTGAAATTCTGCTTCCCGCCCGAAAGATGCCACACGGTCTTGTTCAGTGGAGACTGACGTCGGACACACTGCACTCGACGACAAGGACTTCTCATGCGATCGATCAACCGGCTCATCCTCGGCACAATGTTCTGCGCCCCCGCCCTGCTCGCGTTCCCGGCGACAGCATCCGCGGCGGGCCCGACCGACGTGACGTACGCGTTCGAGGTCGCCGGTTCCACGGTCACCAACACCATCACCAACAATTCCGGGCAGGCGTTGGCGTGCGCGACATCGCTCGCACCGGCACCGGGCGGTGTTCTTCCGCCCGTCTGGGACGTGATCGGGAACGGTCAGAGCCTGTACTCCAACGACGACGCCGGACAACCCGGAGTCAGCAGCCAGTCGATCACCGACATCCCCGCCGGCAGCTACGTCGCGTTGGCGACCTGCGGCACCGAGAACACCGACCCGATGACACTGTGGATCTCGGACTACCCGGGCCTGACCGAGGCACTCGCGGGCACTCCGTGGACGGCGTACGCCGTGCAGCAGGCCTCCCCGATCCTGGCCATCGGCGATCCGGCACCAGCGCTTCCGGATCTCGGTGCCCTGCTCGGTAGTGGCAGCGCAGGCTGACCCGACCATCCCTGCCCACCTCTAACTGTTGCGCCCGCTCCCCTGGGGAGTGGGCGCACAGTTGTATCGAGAACAAGAGCGTGAATCGGACGGCCTCCCCCCCTTGGGAGGGCCTGGCCACCCCTTCACGGGGTGGGATGCGCCGCGGGGCGAATGATTCCGGCTCGCCGACACGAGGTGGCGTTTTTCAGAAGATGGTCAGTTGATCGGCGTCGACGGCGCGGCTGGCTCGGCGAGGAGCAGTCTTCGGCGGCGCAGCTGTTGTGGGCGGCGGCACGGCCGGCGCCGGTGCCGGTGGGGTGGTCAAGCCGATTCCGGCGCGGCTGGCCAGGACCGCGCGGACATAGAGTCGGCGGGTTTGGTGTTCGCGGCCGCTGGCGCTGTCGCGGTCGAGCCACTGGCTCTTCCACGCCGAGGTACCTGCGTTCGGGGCAGCGAGGGCCCGGTCGGTCACCCGGTCGAGCAGCACATCGAGCCTCTCAGCGAGAGTTTGGGCGAGCTCGTCGAGGACATGCTCGGCGACACCGGCCACCTCACCCGTTCGCGTCTGCTGCATACTCCGCAGACTAGACCTGGTCTCCGACACGCCGCCTCATCTCGCGGCTGCGGGCGCTTCGCATCCTCGCTAGGACGCGCGGCGAGTGATCTGCGGCGTGCCGGTGTTTTCGAGCAGGTGCCGCCGGCCCGGTGCTGTGTCGGTCCGGTCATCGCTGTCGGTGTCGGTGGTCAGCACGATCGCCGTGAGTGTGCCGCGGACAGCTTCGGAGGTCAGCGGCGGGCCGGTCAACGTTCGGATTCTCATGAACGGCGAGTATTCGCCCGACCACCGACACGAAAGTCCGGACTGTCGACCAGTTCTCGGGCCTCGACGAGTCGACTGCCAGATACTCGCCGTTACCTCGGCGGGATGGAACCGCGGCATGGTGCGGTGCGTCCAATCTGTGTGTGGACGATGACTGGGAGTATCGGCAGGCGTTGATCGAGGAGGGGGTCGACCCCGACGATCCTCGGATACGGCGGGCATTGGCGGAGGTTGCTGCCTGCCTGGGCCGGATCGGTGATGCCGAACGCATCTGATCGCAGGTCGCAGTGCCGCTGTCGACGACGGATCGAATGTGCAATCAGATGTGCTCGACGGCGGGCGTGGGCACACAGAACCGACAAACCGTTCTTACGTGCGGAGCACGGGTGGAATCGCCGCGATCACCCGACACCGCCTCGTGGTGCCTTCGAGCTGTTCGCCATGGCCGAGGTGCTGCTTGGCATTGGCCAGCACCTCGGCGGTCACCGCCGAACTGCGCCGCCCCCCCTATGGGCAACCACACTGGACCGCCGAATGTGGGCATGCCCCCGCCGCTTCCGGGTCAGTACGCCAAGCTGCGCGGACCACCCACCTGGGCGCGCCCATCACCCATGTCCTCTCCACGCCCACCGTCGCCGGCGATGCCGCGCTCGTCACCCTTGATCGACATTCTCTGAACTTTCGCCGCTGACCCCGGCCCGAACAGACGGATGCCGATGCGTCCCCGCCGGGCACCTTCGTGAACGGTGCTGCCATGCCGTGCGTTGATCGGGAAGCGCGGCTGGCGTTTCAGAGGGGTTCGGGTGGTCCGGTGTTCATCACCGCCGCGATGTACTCCGGATCCGGTGCATCGGTGGCAGCGTCGGCGTCGATCGTGAAGAGCATCGGATCCGATTCCGGTGCGGTGGGGATTCGGGCTTCCTCGCGGGCGGCGAGCCATTCCCGCCACACGATGCGTTCGGCGCGGTGGCGCACGATCCGGGCGCGCACTGCCGCGGTCAGGCCGTGGCGGTGCCCGATGTCGTCGAGGCTGGTTGGTCCGATGTGCACCTGGCTGTTTTCGATTGTCAGTAGGCCGGCGATCCGCAGATCGACCAGTGCTTCGTAGCCGCTGGTGCGTCCGATCCCGACGGCCGCGAACAGGGTTTCCGGGGTCATCGGGTCCTCGATGCTCGCGACGGTGTCGTAGAGGATGCGGTGGCGCCATCCGATGACACTCCACGCCGGGTGTACCGACTCGACCTCCCCCGACTCGGCGAGGGCAGGTGTGTTGGTGTCTCGCGCTGTCTGGGCTGCTGGTGTGGGAACAAGAGCGTAGCGATCGGGGTTCTGTCCCACACCCCGCTCGATCAACAACACCGGAGAGCCTTCCATCTCCCGCAGTCGCTCCAGAGTCGACCACACCGTGGTCTCGGGGAGCATGCCGGCTGCGATGGACAGTGACCGTCCGCCCACCCCGACGGTGGGGATTCCTTCGACGATCTCGCCGGACACTGCAGCAGCCCACGCCAACGCCTGAATGACCGCATGTGTGGTCCAGCGATCACGTCGGTGGGAGAACTCGGAAGCGACCCAGGTTTGCGCGTGGGTAAGCCACGAGCGAAGAACTGGATCGTAGGTACCCCCTGTGTGCTTTTGCTTGTGCCCGGTATCCCGGACTGGATCGGGGAGCGCGGATGCGGCCCAGGCGAGCGCGCTGGCGGTGTCGCGGCGGATGGCGCGCGCCGGCTCGGCGTAGTGGGCGTAGGCGGCGCGTAGGCCGGCCCAGTCGGGCGCGGCGGCGCGGGAGAGGATGTCGGCGGCGCTGGCGCCGGCGAGGACGGCGTGGGTGATGACCGACTGGCGCGCTTCCGAGCGTGACGGCCAGCGGGTGGTGTCGAGGCGGCCGGTGGCGGCGAAGTCGACGACGGTGCGCGGCGGCGGGGTGGAGCGGCAGAACCGGGGGTGTAGTCGTGCGTCGTCGCCGGCGCCGAGTATCCGTTCCGTCGCGGTCTGGGCGTGGATGTGTGCGGCGACGGGGGTGGTGGGGGTCGGACCCGTTCCTCCGAGGAGGGCGTGGAGCCGGGTCAGGGTGCCGGCGTCGGAGCCGACGGTGAGGATGTCGAAAGCATCGGCGGGGTCGAGGTCGACGAGCTCGCGGTGTCCGCCTTCTTTGCAGGCCGAACCGGGGACGGTGATGCAGCCGGTTTTAGCGTTGGTCATCGGGGTGATGTCGAGTGTGGGCAGGCGCACAGTCAGTTGGCGGAGCAGTGGCCGGATGTCGTCGACGGACACTGTTTTTCCCGGGGCGAGCGGGATCAGGACGTGCTGGCCGCCGCTGGTCGAACGGTCGACGACTGCGCGGCCACCGCACTCGGCCAGCCACGCCAGTACCCGTGAGACGTCCGCGACGACGGCGTCGTGACCATGGGTTTTGGAGTCGAAGTCGAGCGCGACGATACGTGCGCGACCGTGCACGAACAGGGGAACAGCGGAAGGAAGAACGGGCCTTTTCGCCGTCAACGGTCCCGCCGACCCGTATTTGCGCAGCGTCGGGTCGTAGAGGCGCATCGAACTGCGCGCTGCCAGAACCGGGGCGAAACGACGCCACAGCCGGTCCGGAGTCGCATCGAACGCGACGACACGAGTATTAAATCTTGTATCTACTTCAGGGCGCGATGTACCCTGAGACATGTCAGGCAAGACAAGTCCCTTCGGGGAGTAGCAACACACACGAGATGCGAACTAGTCATTCGCTTCTCTGACTTCGAAAGCCCTCGGCCCGCCCGCCGGGGGTTTTTCGTTTGTCTGTGTTGCGTAGATTCAGTTTGAACGTAGGACCCGAATGTCGGTTCAGGTCACGAAGAGCTACGCAGTCAAGGGCAGCACCCCTTGGTCTTGCCGCCGGTTGAGTTCAAGCGCGAGATCCTCGCGGTCGTTGACGATCGCGATGAGGTCAGCCAGGTACTGGCCCAAGGACGTCACACCGGCCGAACTCTGTTGTTCTTCGAGCGTCTTGATCAGCTCTAGCGGGATTCGGACAGTCAACGGCTTCCGCTCACCCTTACTGGGCATCGGCATGGCGTGGCCTCCTTCATCTGCATCATCGGTCCCAACCGTTGTCCATCCTGATGCAGCATCACGTTCGAATGGCTCTGACACGCCGACCGAACGCAAAGTAATTACATTGATGTCAGTTGTGAGTCGACACTGTCGACCGCGCCGAAAAAGGACCGACTTGCTTAAACCGCCACGCCTGTCAGGATCGAGCGGGTGAGTCATCAGTCCAGTACCTCGGCCTACCCGCAGTCGACCAAGGGTGCACGAACAGCAAGTCGGAGAAGACGTGCAGTACGGCTTGCAGGATGGAGGTCGGAATTGCCCGCATCCGGTTCGTACTTCGAGGCCAAATCAGTGCTGATCACGGGTGCAGCCACTGGCCTTGGCCGCTCACTCGCTTTGGAGGTTGCCAAGGCCGGAGCAACAGTCCTAGCTGTCGATGTCGATGCCGAACAACTGGCCAGCACGGTTGCAGAGTGCAGGCAACTGACATCGCGCCCCGATAGTGTTCATGCGTTCACCCTTGATGTGGCTGACCCGGTACGGGTCTCTGAGTGCGCCGATCAGGTTCGAATGATCGTCGGCCAGTTAGACATCCTGATCAACAACGCTGGAGTGCTTGCAGCTGGTCGCGTGGACGATTTCGATTTGAACAACTATCGCAGGATCATGGATGCAAACTTCTTTGGCACTCTGACCATGACGAAGTTGTTCTTGCCCTTGCTGAGAACCAGTCCATCCGCTCATCTGGTCAACGTATCTTCGGCGTTTGGGATCATGACTGCGCCTGGGTACTCCGCTTACTCGGCCAGCAAGTTCGCTGTTCGCGCTTTGACGGAAGCGTTGACGGGGGAGTTCGCCGATTCCAACCTCAAGGTCACCAGTGTCATCCCGGGTGGGATGCATACGACCATCGCGCGCAGCGCTGTCTTCGGTCGGGAAACTGACAGGGACGCGGTGATCCGCGGTTTTGAAAAGAGCGTCGCACGTACCCATCCGAACCGTGCTGCCGTCACAATTCTGTCCGGTATCGCAGCTGGAAAGCGTCGGATACTAGTTGGACGAGACGCTGCAATTGCGAGCGCGCTGGTGCGGCTCTTGGGTTCCAGATACATGGATGTGATCCGCCGTTACATGTAGCTATATACTCTGCGCCCGCGCCGTTCAAAGCCAAGTGACTCGGGGGATTCATGCAGACAGACTGGTTACTAATCTCGATCTATGGCGGATTTTCCACCCGCTCAGTGGTCGCCATCGGTGATCGTCCCCGTCCGTTCCTGCGTCTAGAACAGCACTTTTCGTCTAAGCGCCAGGGAGTCAACACCAGGGCGGTACATCAGATCGACGATTCCATTCGTGCGTTGGAAGAGACAACCAGCCTTGATGTGTTCGAACAGCACGAAAATGGGCGGCGGACCCACGCCATCCCTGTTCGGCATGACGACGGAACACTGCACGCCGTCTATGTGTGGCGAGGACCAGAGGACGTTCAACCGGGTCCGCGAAACCCCGCCGGGGCTTGGGAATTTAACCTCACAGCAGGATCTGCCCATGGCTCCTCCGAGCTCTTTGATCTCTATGGGGTTTCACCAGAAGCACGTCGGAGCGGAGTGGCACAAGCTGGTGCGTTCGAACGGCTCAAGACGAATGCAGACGAAGGCGCTGCCCTCGCCAAAATTGTGACTGCTGCTCCCGGAACGCAGCATCAGGCGGTCTGGACAGTCGTCCGAGACGATGGAGAGGAACGCGCAGCCCATTTCTCGTGTCGAATGGTGGAGAACGATTCTAGCGAGGTACTGCTCCGCGGGGTGACGCAAGACATCGGCGCTGCGACAACTGTTGAAGCTGCCCCACCACCACGCATTCTTGAACATCGTGTTCTTGAGGCCATTAAACGTCCAGGCGAGTATCACGCAATTTTAGACCTGAAGCGGCTCCGTCTGATCAGGTGGCACGGCGAAGCTATGCCGGAGGTTGCCTGGGAGTCTCTGCCGGGACAACCGGTGCCAGCGATACATCCTGACGATATGGACGTGGCGACGGCTATGTCGAGTCAATTGGCAACCGTAAGTCCAGTCCAGGGGGTACTTCGCTTCCGACACTTGACCGGAGAATGGAGGCCGATACACATTGAGATCTCGCTGATGGCTCTCGATCAATCCACGACCGCAGGCTTCGCTGTCCTCAGGCCTTTGATCTGACCCAATTTCAACTGTTTGACCTATTGCGCAAGCGGCGTTCATCGGTACACTCTCTCCAGCGCGCCCTGAAAGGGCTTCCTGCGGATCGTGTGGATGTCCGGTACCGCTTGTAGCGCCTCGATCGGTCTGCCGTTGGCGACCGACAAATTCGAGGAGAGTTCGGGGTGGACGGCGTGCTTTCAGGGCAGAACATCGGCCGCGCGGTTTCGGACGCGCACCCAAGCTTCAACAACACGGCCGGGTTCTGTCGCCAGCTCGCCTGCCAGTCGCTTCGCAAGTCCGTCAGACAGCGCTACGTGACCGCGTTCAAGCGCTCCAATGTGCTGCGGACTGACACCCACCCGCTTGGCCAGTTCCCCCTGAGTCAGTCCACGCATGACTCTCAAATCCCCCAGGTGCTCCTTCTCGCGCTCGACGACGACTACATCACTGATCTCGATTCCCAGCACCTTGGTGCATCGCGCGAGTGCATCAATACTGGGATCGGCCGCGCCGAGCTCCCACTGCGAGTATGTAGATGCGCCAATGCCACATCGTCGCGCGACTTCGGCACCGCTAAGACCGGCGGCAGTTCTAGCCGACCGCAAGCGTCCCGGCTCGAAGCCGCGGAGCCGTCGTTTCATAGGTAGTACTCCACGGACAACAACTGTGCCACCCGCATATTCGAGGTAGCACATAACGGCTGTTTGAGTTAGATTGTATAAATAAAGTTGTTTAAACGGGCCTAACGTCGCTGAGCGTGAGATCCCGACCCGAGCAGAAGAACCGTCGCCGCCCCGACGTTCTACCGCCCGGCAGTTGCGGACCAAGTCAGATTGACGTGGCCTGAGTCCACAAGTGGTTTGAAGATGTAGACGACGACGGGAGGCAACGATGGGCCGATGTAGGCGTGCTGCTGATAGTCGGTCAAACACCCACGCCAACTTAAGGTTTGACTTAGAAGCAGGTACCGCAGCAGCTCAATTCTTGGGCATCGCCGATGACAAGACTGAACAGGGCTTCGGGTCGAAAAACTTCACCATCCGGTCTCATTCAGGTGGTGTCAGACCGAGCTGCAGTCCACTAGACGGTATGGAGGCCCCCGCTCCGGCAATCAATGACAGCAACGACGCACTTAATAACTCGATGCGAGCAGGGCCCTGAAAGGCCACAAAATAGCGAAGACCCTAGATGCGACACGACGCCAATCACGCGCACCCAGGGCCTCTTTCCACCACCCACCAACCACAAGCCGTAGCTCCTGATGGATGCGGGCTCTTCCAGCCTAGCCGCCTCCCTCAAAAGGTGCGCCCTAGACCTGGAGGACATTCATGCAATCTTCAATCGACGAGATTGCGTTACACCCCGGCCGGCCCACAGGACCCGCCGAACCCTGCCCGGCGCTCAACGACCGAGCACCCGGCATGGCACTCTGCTCGCTTCCCGCATCCCACCCGCATGTGACACACCAGCTGCGATGCGAGGACACCGGCGAACTTCTCGGCGAGTGGACCGATACCGACATGACCTTCCGTACGCCTACCGCCGAGCCGCGGAGCGACGGCGGTCTCAGCCGCGCCGCCTGACCCTCAGACCCAACTACGGACCAATCCCCCGGCCGTAGCTGCGAGCTACGCGAGTCGGTGAGCCTTCCCCCAGGCACATCCGGCAGCGCAGCTCAACCGATGGACCGGCGCGAGGGTCGCACAGCGACGCTTCGTCATCGTGTGCCGAACTGAGCGACCCCGCCGGGACATCTGAGAACCGTCCGAATCGTCTTCGACAGAAAGGATTACGCCCATGCCGTGGATCTTCTCGCAGCTCTGGTTCTGGTTGAGCCTGCTCGGCTGACAAATGGTGGGTGCCGGTACGCGACAGCCGCGTTCCGGCACCCCCACCTCCACCTTTCAAGGCATGTCCGTCGTCCGCGCCGAGGAGGGATCACCCGAAGGCTGGCCCTCGTTTTCGGTCGATCCTCCTCAGCGCGTTCGGTGGTGGTTCCACCATCAACCAACTAGACACCGTCAACCCAATCCCGCTGCTAGACAGCGCCTTACGAAAGGCACCACTACTCATGTCTCCTCAGCAAGGAATCGGTGGGCGTCACCGCCGCCCTAGAGAACGGGCACTCGTTCTCACTGCCGTTCCGATCGCCGTCGCCCTGGCATGGGGCACCGCGACCGCCCATGCGGCACCGCAGGACTTCGTGACCGCACCGGACACTGCACAGTCCGGAACCACCGACACCACCCCGGTCGCACCGCCTCCTGCCCCGACCCAAGAACGCCAGTTCCTACCCGGCTACCAGGCCTCACCTCAGGTGCAGCAGTCCCAGTGGCGTAGCTACGACGACTACCGGTCCGGAAACCAACAGTCCTCCTACCAGAACACCTACTACGAACCCACTCCCGCGCCGCAGGCCGCACCGACCCAGGCACCGCCCGCCCTGCAAGCAGCTCCACCGCCACCGCCGCCCGTTCCCACAGTGCAGCGCAAGGTCATCGCCCCGATCGACGCACCCGACGGCTACGTCCTCGTCGGCGGCGAACTCGTACCGTACGACCCGAATTTGTTGGACCCCAACCAGGTCGAGCAGTTCAACAACACCGGAGCCGCCATTCAGGCCGACGGCGGAAACTGGCTGGTGGACAACGGTTTCGCTGACTCCTCTCGCGCCGACCGCATCGCTGCAGGCACCATCACCGGCGTCATCGCCGGCGGCGCCGCAGGCCTCGCCGCCTCCGTGGCCCCGGCCGCCGTGATCACCGGCACCGCGGCAGCGATCGGTGGCGGACTCGGTGTCGCCGCAACCGCAGGCACCGGCGCAGTCGTCTGGGGCGGCCCGGTCGGATGGGTCTTCATCCCCGGCGCAGCCGCACTCGCCGGAGCAGGCGTCGGCGCTGCCCTCTCGGCACCCATCGTGCTGGGCTTGACAGGCACAGGGGCCGTAATCGGCGGCGTCCTCGGTGCCACCGTCCTCGGCGGCGAACAGCAGATCATCGAAGAACCAGCGCCGCTTCCCGCACCCGAGGCCGTGCCAGCTGCACCGGCCGCTCCGCTGACGCTCGATGACCCGGTGCAGGGCGTCATCAACACAGCTACCGAGCAGATCCAGGGCGCCCTGAACCTCGCGCCCGCCGATGTCGACCAGGCCGTCAGTGACGCGCAGGTGTGGACCGCACCGGCGGCCGAGACCGTGCAGGGCTTCACCACCACCGTCCTTCAGCAGCCCGCTGTCACGGACACCATCACGGCGGCCAACACCGCTGCCGCGCCGTTAATCGACCAGGCGAACGCCGCCCTGGCCGGACTGAATCTCGGCGTCTGATTTCCGGGTGCAGCCCACCTTTCTCCAGCGGGTCGGGCTGTATCCGAAAGTTCGACACAAACCACCCGGCAACAATTTTCGGCCCCGACACACACCTTCAGGAAGGTCTGCTGTGGCACACCAGGACGAGACCACCGAGCACGCCGTCGCGCCCGACGACTGGTTCCACGACCCCCAGGTCGATGACAACGTCGCCGCCGCAGCACAATCCGACACCGGGACGCAGCGCCGGTTCACCGTCCTGTCCGACACCTCCAGCGACGAGGAACACGGAAGTGCTGTGGAGGCGGACTGGTTCGACGACGACGGCACCGCCCGCGTCGCACCCTCAGTCCTCTACGACGTCGACAACGACGAAGTAGCAATCTACGACGACACCGGCCGCCACCCAATACAGGCAGAGTCGGACTCGTTCGACGCCCGGACCGCACGACTTCGCGATCTCCGTCCGAGCGTAGCCGGACCGGTGCAGCGGTCCTGGTGGCAACGCCACCGCGCCGCTGTGGCGGTCACAGCGTCTCTCCTGGCTGTCGTCGGCGGCCTGGGCACCGGCGCGCTACTGCTCACCGGCGGTGATGACAGCACCGAGCCTCGGACGCTCGCGCTCGATGAAATCGTCACCACCACCGCAGACCCCACCACCTCCTCAGCCCCGGCGGCCGCCGGGACCGCAGCCGCGAACGTCACCTGGTGCGCGGAACAAGCAGCAGGTGAGCCCGTCACCGAAGACTCCACCGATCCGGGGATGGCGGCGATCTGGCGGTTCGAGAAAGCGTTCTACTACGACCGCGACGGAGCCGCCGCCCGCGCCCAAGCCGCCCCCGACGCGGTCCTGGCTTCGACGCAACGTCTCCAGCAGGGCATCGACGCCCTCGAACCCGACATCGAGTTCTGTGTTCTCGCCGACCCGGTCTCACCGGGCGTATACGACGTCACCGTCGTCGAACGCGGCCCCGGCATCGACGGCCGCACCGCCGCTCAGCGCTTCACCACCGCCGAGACCGGCGGTCAGACCCTCATCACCGCGATCGCTCAACGATGACCGTCCGAGAAGAAAAGAGAACCCGCCCCATGCACCCACCACGCCCCCGCAGTCGCCTGTCGACGACCCTGCTGACCATCACCACCACGACCGTCCTCGTCGCTGCCGGGTCCGGTGTCGCGGCCGCGCAGCCCCAGGCCACACCAACACCGTCATCGAGTCAGCCCTCCTCCACCACGTCGTCGGGTGGTGATTGCGCACCGTTGCAGCTCGTAGTCGTACCCGGCACCACCGAGATCGACGAAAACACCTCGCCCACCACGGATTCGGGGTTCTTCTCCCGCGTCACCGTCCCGGCGATGCAGGACGCCAACTCCGGTACGAGACAAGCCCTGGACCGCAACTACGTCGCCTACCCGGCGAGCTTCGGCGGCAAGCCCGGTGACCGTTCCGCCGTGCCCTACAACCAGTCACGCGACATCGGTGTCGAAAACACGCAGAACCTGATCTCCGACATCGCCGCACGCTGCCCCGGCGCGAAGTTCTTCGTCTCCGGATACTCCCAAGGAGGCGACGTCGCCTCCGAAGTCCTCCGCGACATCGGCGCAGGTACCGGCCCCATCGCCGCCGACGACCTCGCCGGCGGGGCGCTGTTCTCCGACCCCACCCGCGCACAAGGCGAAGACGTCCTGCCCGGCGGCGCATCCACACCTGCTCCGGCACCGGGCACCGACGGTGCAGCGGTCGGCACCGTCCAGCTCGCACCCGCTGTCGCCGCCGCCGCACCAGCGGGCGGCGGTATCGCCCCCACCCCGTCCGTCGGAGACTTCGGCGCCGTCGCCGACCGAGTCGCCTCGTACTGCACCTCCGGCGATCTCGCGTGCGACACCCCCACCGACGCCCCGGCCGCCAAGCTCGTCGCCTCCATCGCCGGACAATCCTCGATGGACACTCGCGACCCCGTCCGGATCCTCACCGATGTCTCCACTGCGGTCGGACGCTCGGCCCTGCTGACCGGTGCGTCGGTGATCAACGACAACATCGACTTCAACTCCAAGGCAGGCCGATTCGAGGTCAGCGCAGCACCCGAGACGGTGCTGTCGAAAATGGCGAAGTACTCCGACCCCTCCTCCACCTCCACCGACGAGGTCATCGACGAGGCCGTCGGCGCGGTCACCAAGATCGCCGGAATGGCCATCGGTGCGGCGATCACCGTCGCCAAAGACGTCATCACCCCCGAGACCATCGGGCAGCTCGCCACCGTCGGCCTCGCCAACCCGCCAGCCGCACTGGCGATCCTGGCCACCAAAGTTGCCACCTCCGCAGTCAAACTCGTCCCCCCGGCCACCATCGACTCCGCCGTCACCGTCGCCTTCGACGAAGTCAGCAAAACCATCGACGAGAACTCCGGTCTCGCGCAGCTCGTCACCGACACCAGCTACTGGAACACCGCCACCAAACACGGCTCCTACGACAGCGTCCCTGTGGGCTCCCGCGGCGAAACTCCCGTCGAGCTGACCGTCCGCTGGATCGTCGCCCTCGCCGCCGACCTCACCGGTGATCAAACCCTCGCCGACAAGGTCGGAGCCATCCTCAAACGCAGCGCGCAGTTGTTCGCCACCACCGACACCGTCCGCAGCGCAGGCAGCATCCTCTCCGCTCACGCCACCATCGGCGCACGGCCCACGTCACCCGCTGAGGGCACCACCGAACCGACCACGACCACCCCAGCCGCATCGAGCACTCCCGCGGCCACCACGACCGTTTCACCGACCACCACTCGGTGACCGAGAACGCCGGAGAAGGAGGTGCGCCGGAGATGGCCGCACAACCGATCAACGACGAATCCGACAACGACACCTACCCCGACGTACCCGCGATTCCTGCGGGACTGAGGATTCCGCCGCCGCACCGCCGCGCACCGGTCCACCACCAGCCGATCGCAGCAACCGGTAAGGCCCCCGCGGTGTGGCTGCTCGGCGCACACGGGCGCTCCGGAGCGGGCACCCTCGCCCGCATCTGGGCCCCGGCCGCCGACGCCGACGGCGGATGGCCCGCAGCCGACCGCTATCCCGGCGTCGTCGTCGTCGCCCGCACCGACTTCGACGGCCTCACCGCCGCACAGGATCTCGTCCTGCAAGCGGCCGCCGGACTGATCGGCGAGGCGATCCTCCTCGGTACCGCCCTCGTGCCTTACGCACCCGGGCGACTACCGAAGTCGTTGCGCCGCAAAGCCGAAATCGTCGCAGCCGCCTCCCCGGCAGTGTGGCAGATCCCGTGGATCGACGACCTGCCACTGCATCCACGCAGCGAACTGGCGACCTGGTCCCCCGCCGACCCGCCTCCCCCGCCGCCGGGACGGATGCGCGGACCGGTCTCGAGCGCCGCCTCCCCGCAACCGCAGCTCGCGGCCGTCGGGATGGACATCTTCACCGCCGCCCGCACCGCCTACGCCCGCTGACCACCACACACTTTCCCTTCGAAAGGACCCCTGATGTTCACCACCTACACCGCCGCCACCGTCTCGATCCTCGCCCAAGACTTCAACTTCACCCCCACCCCACCCGACGGCGGATTCGGCGCCAAAGTCACCACCCTCGTCGGATGGGCAATGTGGGGCTGCATCATCGCCTCCATCGTCGGCATCATGATCTGCGGGGCCATGCTCGCCTACGAACGCATCACCGGCGGCGGAGGCGGAGCCAGCACCAAACTCGTCGGCGGCCTCGTCGGAGCCATCCTCATCGGATCCGCCTCCGGACTCGTCCAAGGCCTGGTCCTCAACTGATGCCCGCCGCCACACTGCCCTCGGTGAACCTCGCCGACGACGCCGTTGCACCCCCGTCGTCGGGGTTCCCTACGAGACGACGTTGATGACGGGGTTCATCGGCCTGTTGATCGTGACCGCCCTCGGGTTCCTCAGCTTCGTGGCCATAGCGCGCTGCGAGTGGACCAAGACAGGCTCCGTCACCACCGATACCCGCAAAACGCTGAGCACATCAGGTCTCGGACTTGTCGTACTCGTGCCGATCGCGTTGGGGTTCGAGGTCCTGCTATGACCGCCCTGGTGATCGTGTCGTGGGTGCTGGTGTTCGGCTCGGTCACCGGAATCCTCGTCGCCGGTGCATCCCTGGCCCTGGACCACACCAGCTGCGGGCCTACCCCGCGCTGGGTCCACTTCACTCTGTTTGGGTCCGTCATCACCGGATCTCTGGGGTCGATTGCCGCGCAGGTGAACGTATGAGCATCCCGCTCGCCCAGGACTGGGTGCCGGTGGTCGATCCGATCGGTGGGCCGCCACCGCAGATCGACACCGCGCAGGTGATGGACTGGCTCACCCTCGCCGCGTGGGGCAGCGCGGCCGCCTCGATCCTCGGTGTACTCACCGGGCTGGTGATGCTCGCCTTCGGCAGCCGACAAGGACCCCGGATGATCATCGGCGGCATCGCCGGCACCATCGTCGCAGTCGTCGTGGCCACCAGCGTGCTCCCCCAACTACCCGGATTCACCTCGTGACCGCGCACACCGACAACGCCGCAACGGTGTTCGCGCAGCCACCGACCGAACCGGTGGAGTGGCCGGCGGAAGTGTGGTCGACGATCGACACCGCTCTGTCGTGGCTGCTCTGGTGCTCCATCGTGGCGTGCATCGTCGCGCTGATGGTGTGCGGTGCGGTGCTGGTCAACCAGCGCAAATCCACCGGAACCCAGGTCGTCGAAGACGCCACCGTCGCCCGAATCATGCTCTGCGCCGCCGTCATCGGCTCCGCATCCGGCATCGCCCAAGCCGTCCTCGCCTGACCACCACCCGTCACCACAATCTTCGAAAGGCACCACCGACGCCATGACCACCCTGCGAGTCTTCACCGCCGCCGTAGCGACCGCCGCCATCGTGCTCACCGCTGCCTGCGGATCCGCCGACGACACCGACACACCCCACGACACCGCCGCTGCACCGGACCTCGCGGCCGCACCCGCCGACGTGCAGTGGCGCACCGTCGGCGGAGTGTCGATTCCGGTGTCGGCGGTCGATGGTCCCACCACCACCAACGGCATCGTCCGCAGCGGCTACTCGAAGACCCCCCAAGGCGCGGTCCTGGCAGCGATCAACGGCCAGACCGCCCTCGCGGTCGCAGGAGACCGGGCATGGCCGGAAGTGGTCAACACCGTCACCGCACCCGGTCCCGGCCGCGACGAATTCGCCGCCGCCCGCGCCGGGGTCACCGTCTCGGGCACCGTCCCGGCCGACACCGCACCCACGTTCGTCGGATTCGAGGTCACCGACTACCAGAGCGACCCCCTCTCGGCGGCCGTGACGATCGCCCAACGCCTCGGCGGCGACGGCGGCTTGTATTCGTATCCCGTTGCGCTGCAGTGGATCGCCGATGACTGGCGCATCGTCCTCCCTACCGCCGAAGAAAACGTCGACGCAGCCGAACTGAACACCCTCGACGGCTACACCGCATTGGAGAAGACGTCATGAGCCCCCGCCTCCGTAAGATCCTGATCGGCCTCGCTGTCTTCGTCGTCGTCGCGGCCGTCGGTGCCGTGTTCTTCGTCATCCCGAACCTGCGCGATAGCGACACTCCGACCGACGCGTCCCCCTCGCCGACACAGCCGAGCACCCCAACACCGGGCGGTAGCGGCAGCAACGGCCGCGACGGTTTCGACACTCCGGTCGTGGACATCCTCGGCCGCAAGGTCACCGTCCCGAACAACCCGATCGGTCAACCGCTCGCGCAAACCGAACCGGGTGAGCGCACCGGCTGCACCACCGCAGGGGTTCCGATCACCTCACCGGCCGGGGTGCAGATCCAGCAAACGTCGGCGCTGCCGCTGCTGGTCTCGACCACTGATGGCCCCACCAAGGTCAACGGCAACGTCGTCACCGGTTACGCCCGCAGCCCGCAAGGAGCGGCGCTCGCGGGATGGAACTGGTTCGCCTCCATCTACGGGCCCGGTCCGGTATCGAAGGACGCCTACACCCAGCTCACCGTCCACACCGACGAGCTCGACCGAAAAGTTGCCGACGGCCAGTGGAACACCCCGGCGCAGCCCTCGACCACCACGTACCCGGCCCCCGTCGCGTTCCGGGTCTCTTCCTGCACCGACGACTTCGCCTCCGTCGAGTATGCGATCGAGATCCCCGTCGACAACAACGGGCAACGACGCACCACCCCGGTCTACACGGTGCTCCGAACGTCGATTTTCCACGACGGCAGCGGCTGGAAAGCCCGCCTCGATTCCCGCTCGGTCTCGGTCCAGGAAGACGTCACCGACATCAGCGCCTTCACCCGCTGGGCTCTGGCATGAACGCGCCACGGACGATCGCCCGCCTCCGCCGCACAGCACAGCGACTGCTGATGCTGACCGTCATCACCCTCGGCATCGTCGCCGGGAGCAACGCCGTCGCCTACGCCCAAGACCCGCCGCCGCCGCCGCCAGCAATCCCCGGCATCGCCGATATCGCGCAGGACGGCAACGACTTCCAGAAGGACCGACGCGACTGCCTCACCGAGGTAGCTGATGGCAGCAATGGGTTCCAGGACTTCATGAACGACATCACCGGCAACGCCGTCCCCGAAGCCGCGTGCCTGGTCCAATCGTTCGAGGACCACCCTGGCGACGCGGTCTCCACCGCTGTCTCCTCGGCTGCCTCGTCGTTCTGGGGCGACCCGATCGGCGACTTCACCAAGTCCGTGATGGAAGGCAACGCCCAAGCCTTCCGGACGGTGATGACGTTCTGGATGACCGCCGGAATCCCCGGTCTCGCCGCCGATACCGCCATGTCGGGGCTACGCAACATCGTCACCGGCCTCACCGTCGCAGCCTTGTTCGCCTCCATCGTCATCGCCATGACCAAACTCGCCCTCGCCCGCAAACAAGCAGTGATGGAAGGAGCCACCGAGACCGCGAACATGCTGGTACGCACCGTCGGAGCCGTGACCCTCCTCCCGGTACTGGTGCTGATGTTCCACCAACTCGGCGACGTGATGTCGGCGTACGCGCTCGACAAATTCGTCGGCGGCGATCTCAACGAACAGATCACCGCCATCACCGCTTTCGACGACAAGACCGGCCTGGGCCCCGTCCTCGCGCTCGCCTGCGCCGGATTCGCGTTCCTCGGCTCGGTCGCACAGTTGATCGCCCTGCTCATCCGCGAAGCGGTGCTGTGCGTCGTCGTGGCCATCATCCCGCTCGCCGCAGCATCCTCGGCCACCGGAACCGGCCGCAGCTCCTACAAGTCGATGATCGCCTTCACCCTCGGCGCGCTGCTGTTCAAACCCGTTGCGACCCTGCTGTATCTGTTCGCGTTCTGGGCAGCGTCGGCCTCGGCGACCGACCAGGTCGCAACCGTCATCATCGGATCGGTCCTGCTCGCCGTAGTCGGCTTCTCCCTGCCGTCGCTGGTGCGGATCGTCGCCCCGGCCGCCGAAACGATCGCCGCAGGTGGCCGCGAGGCCGGGATGCTCGGCGCCGCAGGTGCAACAGCAGCGACCGGCGCAGCAGGTATGGGCTCGCGCGCCCTCGGCGGAGCAGCACGGGTGATGGGCGGCGCAGCAGGAACGCCCGGCAGCTCGGGTGCAGCCGGGACCGGTGCCCGGCCCTCCAGCGGCTTTCAGGGCCGCTACAGCGGCTCGTCGAACAACAACAGCAACGCCGGATCGTCGTCGGGACCGCAAGGTGCTGGCCGCACAGTCGGCAAAGCCGTCGCGTCGGTCGGAGCGCGAGCGAGCTCCGCCGGACTACGCGGCGCAGCAGGAGCACTACGCGCCGCAGGGTCCGGAGCACGCGCCGCTGGATCGATGGCCACCACCCTCGGCGCAGCCGCCGACGGCGCAATCGGCAACTACCACGGACGGATTCAACGATGAACAACACCGGCACCCCCACCACTGATACTCCCGATGTTCCCGCCCCCACAGCTCCACGACTACGAATCGAGGCGCTGACCGCAGCGAAATGGTGGTGCCTGAAAACATCAGTAGCTCTGTGGCGTGAGCACACCGCACCGCCGTCCCGGTTCGCCTTCACTCCACAGCAGCTCGGGCGGACGGTGTTCGTCTTCGGTGGCGGTACCCACCGTGCCCCTGCCCTCGGAGAACGGCGATGACCCGCTCGATCGAGGCCCCCTACGAGCCGCCGGTCTATTCCGCCGGTAACCGGCCCAAGACGACGTTGGCGTTCGGACTGTCCACGAAGGTCATCGCCTACGCCGGCGGGTTCTTCGCGCTCGCGTTCGCGGTGCTGATGTTCCTCGACGTCGTCGCCGGTTTCGCGTTGATGGGCCTGGGAGCGCTCGTGCTCACTCCCCTGGTGTTCGCCCCGAACGGTCGAACCCTCTACGAGACAGGACAACTGAGAATGCAATTCTTCTGGCGCAAGCACGTCGAACGCTCCACCGAATACCACGCAGGCCCGCACTCGCGGATCCCCGGTGGCCGCTACCAACTGCCCGGCTTGCTCTCCCGCACCGCCGCCTATGTAGGAATAGACCGGCACGGCAACGAATTCGGGATGATCCACAACCCCGACAAGTCGCAGTACACCGTCGTCTTCGACGCCCTGCCCGGCGGCGACGAGGCGATCCCGCAGAACGAGAAAGACCTCTACACCGCCGACTGGGGTGTCTACCTCTCCGACCTCGGTCTACCGGGCGACATCGTCGGCGCGGTGGTCGTGGTGGAAAACATTCCCGCCACCGGCCTTCGACTGGCCCGCCGCGCCGAACACGAACTCGTACCCTCAGCCCCGCCGCTGGCCGCAGAGTTCATCCGCCAATCCTCGGTCCGGATGCCATCGGGTAAGCACCGCATCATGGCCCGCCTTGCGATCACGTTCAAAGCCACCACCCGTGAGCGGGCGAAAGACCCCGACGAGATGGCCACCGAACTCGGCCGCCGCCTGCCCGACCTCTACGAATCGCTAGCCAGCGCCGGGATCGACTCCCAGCCGATGACGGCCGCCGAGATCACCGCCACCGCGTGCCGCTCCTACAACCCCTCCACCGAGAACGACTTCGAAGAACTCGACATCGCCGGACTCGATCACGGTATCGACTGGGAGGACGCCGGACCGGGACGTGCGAAAGACGAGTGGGATCACTACACCCACGACGGCGGCGTGTCGGTGGTGTGGGAAATGGCCGCACCACCGGAGTCTGTGTTCACCGACACCGTCCTCAAACCCTTGTTGCAGCCGCATGATGACCTGTTCCGCAAGCGCCTGACTTTGATCTACCGCCCCTACAGCGCCGGGGATGCCGCGAAGAAGGTCGACAAGCAGCACCGAGACGCGTTGCACGCGATCAACTCTCGCGGCGACAAGATCATCTCCGCCGGGTCGCAGAAACGCCACGACATCGCCGATCAGGCACGCCGGGAGATGACCGCCGGAGCTGGTTTCGAACGCTACTCGGCACTGCTGACGATCACCGTCGGGCACAAGAACGAAATCGGCAACGCCGCCGCGGTCACCGAATCCCTCGCCGCCCGCGCCCGGTTGCGGCTGCGCCGCGCCTACGGCTTCCAGGACGCCGCCTTCGCCGCCGGTCTCGGTCTCGGAGTGCTCCTGCCCGACCAGATCACCACCTCGGTGCTCCTGCGCCGCAGCTGACACGCTTCCCGCCCGCCACACCCCCCGTCCCGTCATACGACCCCGCCCCCTGTCTGGAAGCGAGAGACCCGCTGATGACCCTCACCGAGGACCGCCACCTCACCGACGACGCACCCGCCCCCGAGAAGTCCGCGCTGGTGCGGTGGATGCTCGGTGACACCGACTACGCCGCACTCGCCGCCAAGATCGCCACCGGGGAAGAGAAAGAACCCGGCAAGTTCACCCGCACCGGCATGGGGCTGGCTCGCTGGCGAAACGACAATCCCGACTCTGCGCAGCTCGCACTCGAGATCGCCGAAGACCCCTGGTGGCGCGCCGTCCTGGGAACCAGTGAACGCGGCTTCAAAGGCGCAGGTGGTGGCCGCATGGCCACCGTCCCGGCCCCGATCGAATACGAAGCCACCTCGGTCCAGATGTGCGGGCTCAACCCGTGGGCGATCGGCGCAGCCGCACCGGCCTCGGGCACCATCGTCGGCCAGCACGCCATCACCGGTGAAGCAGTCTCCTGCGATCCGTTCGCCTACTTCCGCGACAACCACATCGCCAACCCGTCGATGTTCGTGCTGTCCCTACCGGGCCTGGGTAAATCGACCCTGATCCGCAAGATCCTCATCGGTGCCTGCGGCTGGGGGCAGGCACCGATCATCGCCGGCGACATCAAAGGCGAATACGTCAAGGCCACCAAGCTCATGGGCGGGCAGGTCGTCACCCTCGGCCACGGCGGCGGACATATGAACGTCCTCGCCGCGGGAACCCTCGGCCAGGCCGTCGTCCGGGCGATCGCCGCCCGCGACGCCGAGACCGACCCCGTCCGTGTCGCCGAGCTGGACCGTTTGATCGACAACGCGAAGATGACCATCCGCGCCCGCCAGATCAACGCCATCTGCGCCCTGATCGAACTGATCCGCTACGACACCCATTCGGTGAAGGCCTTCGAGAACTCCCTGATCGGGATCGCCCTCGACGAGCTCTACTCCGACACCAGCGAATTCTCCTACGAGAATCCGCCGCTGCTCAAAGACCTCTACGCCGTCATCGACGCCGGATCTCCGGCGATGTACAAGGCCGCCTACAAGCTCGACAAAGACTCCTACCGTGCCGAGGTCACCGAGTTGATGCAGACCCTCGGCGCGTTGACCTCCGGGCCACTGGGAGACATTTTCGCCGATCACACCACCGAGCCGATCGACCTCGACGCCCCTATGATCTGCATCGACGTCTCGTCCCTCGACCGGGGAGATACCACCCTCAAAGCCGCCGTCATGCTCTCCTGCTGGGCCGATGCCTACGGCACCGTCGAAGCTGCGCACCTGCTCGCCGACGCCGGGCTGGACCGGCAACGGTTGTTCTTGCTCGCTCTCGACGAGCTGTGGCAAGTCCTCGGCGCGGGGCCGGGCATGGTCGCCCGGATCAACGAGATCACTCGCCTCAACCGCAGCGACGGTGCCGGACTGCTGATGATCACCCACACCGGCCGTGACCTCGAGACCTTGCCCACCGAAGCCGATATCAAGACTGCGAAAGGGTTCATCGACCGCGCCGGGATGGTCGTCTGCGGCGGCCTGCCGATCGGCGAGGTCGAGCGCCTATCCGGGGAGCTGAAATTCACCGAAGCCGAAGCAGGGTTGGTGACCTCCTGGTCGCGCGGTGCCGCGCTGCGCGGATCCGAACGGCGCACCGTCCGCGCCCCGGTCGGACGCGGGAAGTTTTTGATCAAGGTCGCCAAGGACAACACCCCCGGTATTCCGATTCAGACCGTGCTCACCGACATCGAGTACGACACCGGTGTCCACGACACCAACGCCCGCTTCGCCGAATACTTCGCCGGCAACCACGACACCACGACCAATGAGACCATCGATGCCTCCGAGCTGGTCGGTGCCCGATGACCGGCCAGAGCGAGCGCGAGCACCGCCGCGCCGAATATCCGGCCGCGACCCGGACCTGGGCGATCGACCAGTACGAGAAGTCGCGCCACAACTACACCTCACGCTCGGAGTGCGTTGCCGACCTCGCGGCGGCGATCGGGGCGCACGAGAACACCGTGGCCCGGTGGATCAAGCAACATTTCGGATCCCCCAGCTCCCCCGCTGCCGACGAGATCACCGCACGTCTCAAGAAATCCGAGGCCGAGAACGAACGTCTGCGCCGCGAGAACCGCACCCTCGCAGAACGACTCGCAGCGCTGACTCCCCGCTCGATCACCGCCGACTCCTTCGCCGCGACGAGCTCGTTCGGGACGGTCGCGCTGTGAAAAAGGGTGGCGCACTGGCCCTCGCGGCAGTGATCGCACTGTCGCTGTTCGTGGTCCTGTTCGTCACCACCGGGGTCCGCGAAGAAGTCGCCCCCGGATGCCTGCCCTCCGGCGCCGCAGCCTCGACCGCCGGAGGTGTCCCCGCAGGATCGTTCGCCAAGCCCGTCAAAACCAGCGAATCGACACTGTCGAGCCCGTTCGGGCAACGGTGGGGCACCATGCACAACGGCATGGACCTCGCCGCACCCGTCGGCACCCCTATCTACGCCTACGCCGACGGCATCGTCGTCCAGGCCGGACCGGCAGACGGATTCGGGATGTGGATCGTTCTCGAGCACAACATCGGCGGGCAGACCGTCTCCACCGTCTACGGCCACATGTACCCAGACGGTGTCCTCGTCGAACCCGGCCAACACGTCACCGCCGGTGAGCACATCGCCAACGTCGGCAACAACGGCCAATCCACCGGCGCACACCTGCACTTCGAATACCACACCGGCGCATGGTCATCCACCAACGCCATAGACCCGAAACCGTTCTACGACGCCGCCGCAGACCCAGGAACCGGAGAACCAGGATCATCCGCGCCGACGCCGACCACACCGACGCCACCGTCGCCGAGCAACACCGCCGAGATGGCCTCCCTCCCCGCCAACGTCGGGTCCGAAGAACACTTCCAAATCGACACCGTCCGCGTCGCCCGCGCCGTCCACGCAAAATTCCCGCAGATCACCACCATCGGTGGCTGGCGACCCAACGACGCCTACGACGATCACCCCTCCGGCCGCGCCGCCGACATCATGATCGACAACTGGTCCTCCGAGGAAGGAAAAACCCTCGGCGACCAGGTCAAGGACTACCTCTGGGCCAACCGCGATTACCTCCAGATCGACTACATGATCTGGCGACAGCAGTACATCCCCTCCCAGGGCGAGTCGAACACGATGGAAGACCGGGGATCCCCAACCCAGAACCACTACGACCACGTCCACGTCACCACCCTCGGACACGGATACCCCGCACCCGGACAGACCTACGGCCCTGTCCCCGGCGGCACCGGAAGTGCTGCCCCCACGGCCACCGGAACCTGCACCACCGCACCCGGTGCTGGTCTCGGTGATCACGCCGACCTCGCCGCAGGACAAGTACCGCCGGAGTTCGAGCCGTGGCTCACCCGCTCGGCCGCACAATGCCGCGAAGTATCCCCCGCCATCCTCGCCGCCCAGCTCAAACAAGAATCCGGCTTCACACCCGGCCTGATCAGCCCCGCAGGAGCCGAAGGATACGGCCAGTTCCTCCCCGGAACCTGGGCGTCCTACGGATTCCCCGTCGACGACAACGGTGAGATCACCGGTCCCGCTGGAGCAGGCGATCCCAACGACATCGGTGACGCCGTCATGGCCCAAGGCCGCTACAACTGCTCGGTCGCCGACACCCTCCGTCCCGGAATCGAATCCGGAGCCATCAGCGGAGACCCCATCGAACTGATGCTCGCCGGATACAACGCAGGCCCCGGTGCCGTCCAACAGTTCGGCGGCATCCCGCCATACGCCGAAACCCAGAACTACGTCACCACCATCACCGGCACCGCAGCCGATTACGACCTCGCCCGCTGACCCCCACCCCCTCAGGAGGACACCATGACCGACACTGCCCCCTACACCGAAAACAGCCAGTACGCCGAGAGGACACCGGAGAACCTCTACGAAGCCCGTGGATGGCTCCTCGACTGCGGATTCAGCGACGAACTGATCTTCGACCTCGCCGACAGCCAAATCGTGCGGTTCGTCGACCGCGAGTACGAGGGCGGATGGGCTGCATTCCTCGTCGACAGCATCGGTCATCTCATCGACCGACAGCTCCCCTCCACCGCCACCCGCACCTCCAACGACACCCTGGCACAGTGGAGCGTCGTGATCGCCAAAGCAGCCGCACTCGCTGCGCCTCACCGAGACCAGCGCACCGCCGCACCCTGCGATCAGGCACAGTCATGACCCGTCGAACCCTGCTCGCCCTCGCCGCCGTCGGCGCACTGTCCGCTGCCGCGATCGTCACCCTGATCGTGCTCGCGTTCGGTGGCACCGACGCACCCGAGCAACCCGGTACCGACGCCGGCCACGCCATCGACCCCATCGGCACCGAACCCGCCGACATCGCCGTCGCCGTCATGTCCGGCATCTTCACCTGGCAACCCGCTGTACAAGGCTCCCCCTGGGACGCCCTACACAGTCAACGGCAGTACCTCACCGGGCCGATGGCCACCGCCGCCGCACAACCGCCCGAACAAGCCCCAGCACCGCTGCCGGACTGGGCAGCCTGGACCCGCAGCAACGACACCATCACCGCCGTCGTCCAACTCGACGGCGAACCGGTCACCAACGCCGACACCGCAACCGTTCCCGTCACCATCAGCCAAACTGTGCAGCACACCGACGGCTACGCAACGCCGTACACCACCTACGCCGCAACAATCGAGCTGCACAGCGACTTGGACACCTGGCACGTTGCCAACTATCGGTTGACGAGGGCACCTCGATAGTCGATGAGCTAGAAGCACAATTGAGCCGAAGTGATTTTTCAGAGATCAGATTTGAGTTCCCCACGAAGATGGGAGATCCGTCACCCGGCTGCGTTGCTTTCGAGCCTGCGGACAACTGGGCGCCAGTCTCAGTCGCTGTGCGTGCACAGCCTCCTGGGCGTTCCTGTGCACAGCGACTGACGCATTCGACGCCATGCCTAAAGCACGGCTGTCCGGTGTACGCCGCAGGCGGTTTCGCTGCAGTACCGTCGAACAATGTCTACACGCCAGCTCAGCAATTCCTCCGAATGGTTGACGGTCCAGGCACGTGACCTGGCCGCGTATCGAATGAGTTTGCTGCGACTCGAGAATGGCGAGATTGCGCGGTTGGTCGCAGTCATCGACGGTGGGCGCACCGCAATGCTCGCGCCAATCAGCGGCGCAGCGGCAGTCGAGCTGCAACTCGACGATCGCGATGAGTTCGACGTCTTCCCGACCATTTCCGACGGCGTCTGAACCAACATGGTCAAACTCAGTTCAAGCATCGATGATGTGATGGTTCCGCCGCCTCCCGGACTGATGGACTTGCTCACCGGAACATTCCCGCCACAGAAGGCCTTCGGCTACCCGGTGAGCGCTTGGTCGAGTGCTCGACCAGGTACCGGCAAGGCTAGATCGGGCCGCTGTATCTCGGCTCGTCGAAGTTCTGCTAAGCCAGAGCAACGTGACAGCCGCTTTCGTGATCGCGATGATGTGGGGATACGGAACCTCGAACGTCGGCCCGTACCGCACAACGCGCGTGCTCACCGGAGGTAACTCCGCGCCGGACGCGCCGATTTCGGCAGAGGTCGTCGCCCGCTTGACGAAAGCGGTGGACGTTGCGCGGCACGACGGCGCGGTCGAGGGGGTACCGCTACCTCAACAATGACGGCGCGATACATGGTCTTGGACCTGCCTTCTTCACCAAGAGGCTGTACTTCATCACCACTCGCGGTGAGCCGCACTCGCCGGCCGCAGCTCCGATTCTCGATGCACTGGTCGTCGCATGGCTGCAATCAGCAGCCGACATCCGTATTCGTGCTGGACGCACAGACGACTTCACGCGCTACATAAAGCTCTTGGAGCATTGGGGGTCGCCGACCGGGCATACGCCAGTGGAGGTCGAAGAGCGCATCTTTCGGATTATTCGCAACGACGCAGCCCCCGAACGCTAGTACCGGGGCTCCCGGCTGGATCACCCACCACTTCTGCGATGGGTACCGACTCTGCGGAGCACGTATCCACAATCCGATCTCGAACCGTCGTCCTCGGTGACTGTTGTTCATTCGACCGAATGATTTCCGCGTGAAAGCAAGGGTGATCAGCTGTCCACGGTCTCGTAATTCCTCAGGGGTAGCTGTCACGTAATTCCCCATGTCCGGTGCTGCTGTGGTGAGGATATCGGTGACGGGCTCGGTTGTCAGGTGGCCTTGGTCCCGGGTCGTTTGCGGGGCCGGTAGGACGGTCCGTCCATGAGGACTTGGTGGCTGGTGTTGATGAGCCTGTCGAGGAGTGATTCGGCGACGACGGGGTTCGGGAAGAGTGGGTACCAGTCTTTCGGGGCTCGGTTGCTGGTCAGAATCAGGGGTTTGCCGGCGATCGCGCGGTCGGAGACCAGGTCGTAGAGATCGTCGGATTGGGTGGTGGTGTGCTCGCGCATCGCGAAGTCGTCGATGATCAGCACATTCGGCCGGGTGTATTCGCGCATGCGTTGGCCGATGGTGCGGTCTGCGTGACCGCCGGCGAGGTCGGCGAGCATGCGGGAGCATTTGACGAAGCGGATGTCGCCTCCGCGGCGGGCGACTTGATGGCCGAGCGCCTGTGCCACATGGGTTTTCCCAACACCGACGGGCCCGTAGAGGATGACCGACTCACCGGCGTCGAGCCACCGCAGGGCGGCGAGGTCGCGGAGCATCGCAGCGGGGAGTTTCGGGCTGACGGTGAAGTCGAAGTCCTCGAAGGTGTTGGCCTGCTCGAACTTCGCTCGGCGCAGTCGGCGGGTGAGGGCGGCCGATTCGCGCCGGGAGATTTCGTCTTCGCAGAGCACTTGCAGAAATTCGAGGTGCCCGAGTTGCCCATCGCGGGTTTGCGCGAGCCGAGCGTCCAGGGTGTCGAGCATTCCGGTCAGTTTTAACGTCTTCAATGCGGTCCGCAGGGAAGGGTCATGAATAGTCATAGCATCATCCTTCGGGTCGAATGTGGTTGCAGTGCAGCATATATAGATGGAGGCGTGGTCATGCGCTCTGCGCGGTGTCGAACGCGTCGGGGCCGCGGAGCAGTGCCGGCGGTGGTGGTGCCGAGGGTTGATCGGCGGGTCGGTCTCCGTGTTCGGTTCCGGCTACGAGGAGCCCTTTGATGGTGCGGTAGTGCACATCGTCGAGTTCGAGAGCTCGTCGGCAGGCGGCATCGAGACGGTCGTCGGGATACTTGTCGCGGAGCCGGATGATCGCCTGGATGGCGCGGAGCCGGTGAATGGCGTCGACCGAAGACAAGTCGTCGACGACAGCGACCGCGCCGGGGCCTATCTGTTCGGCTTGACTGCGGCACCAGGTGACACTGCGCAAAGTGTGTGCCACCTTGTGCGGTGGGTAATGCTCGAAGTTCGTCGACCGCCCGCTCAGATGCAGAACGTGGGTGGCGGCGACTGTGTCATCGTGAAAGATCTGGACCATGTCTCCGGCGGTGCGGACGGTGACCTTGTGCCCGAGCAAGCGCCACGGCACCGAGTAGAACGCTGTGCCTGCTTTGACGTGGCAGTCCGGTGCGACGGTGCCCACCGAATACCGGACGGTCTCGAACGGACGCGCTGGTAGCGGGGCGAGAGCGGACTGTTCGACTGCCTCGAACATCGCCGAGGGCGATACGCCGTCGAGTCCGCGGTGCCGGTGTTTCCCGTATACCTCTGTGGTCCAATGCAATGCCGCGGTCTGCATCTGTGCGAGTGAGGTGAACTCGCGGCCCGCCCAGAACGAGTCACGAATGTAGGGCATGGGCCGTTCGACCCGTGGTTTGTCTTTGGGTTTGCGGGCACGGGCGGGATCGATCAGGGTGCCGTAGAAGCTAGCCAGCTCCTGGTAGGCGGGGTTGATCATCGGGTCGTAGAGATCGGGTCGTTCGACACCGGTTTTGAGGTTGTCGCAGACCAGTCGGGCGGGGACGCCGCCGAAGTACTCGAACGCAGCGACGTGAGAGGCGTTCCACGATGTCTGGTCCATCCGGAAGACGGGTTGAACGAACATCTTGCGTGAGCACGCGAGGATCATCACGAACGCCCACACCGAGATGCGGCGGCCCAGGGCCGGGTCGAACCACATACCGAGTTTGCCGTAGTCGATCTGTGCTTCGCTGCCCGGTTCGACGGCCCCGCGTGGGACGGTGACTTTCTCTTCGAGCCTCTGCTGCGCGAATGTTGTTGCGATGTAACGACGGACGGTCGATTCGGAGACGTCGACGTGGTGATCGTCGCGTAGGCGTTGGGCGATGGTGGCGACCGTGACCGGCACATCGAGTTGTTCGGTGATCCACTTCCGGTGCGGTGCGATGTGTTCCCACGTCAGTGCGCGGGCTGCGGGATCAGTCAATGCGGGAAACCACTGGCTGATGCGGTCACGCCAGAGAGATTCGTCGAACACTTCCTCCGGTGTCGGTTCGATACCGTCGCGGACTGCTGGTTGGAGGTACTTGCGGATGGTTTTTCGGTCGATGCCCAGCGCCTGGTGGATCTCGACTTGGGATCGGCCGGCGTTCCAGTGTCGGAACATCTCGATGAGATCGTTCACGGTGAATGACTTCCTTGCCACCTCAGGCCCCTTCCACGAGCCCTTGGTAGGACCCCGTGCCAGGAGCGAACCTGAGCAGCACCCGAACCCCGCACCGACACGCCCCAGGGTGGGGAATTACGTGACAGCGGGTGAGGAATTACGTGACGGACAACCCCTCAAACCTGGGGAATTACGTGACCGCTGACAGATCAGCCAATCACCACGCCACCCAGTAATGCTCAGGGCTACGCGACCGATGCACAGCGGGTTGTCCGCGGTATCAGAACAGCTCTGCGGACGTCGACGCCTTCGAGGTTCGCGATCCGTAACACCTCGAAAAGCCCTTTGAGACGAACAGAATGGACAGATATGAACCTCGTGAAGGTCGCTGCTACAACCTCCGCAGTCGGACTCCTCCTTGTCGGGGCCGGTTGCTCGTCCGACTCATCTGAAGCGGACAACACAGCTGAAAGTGTATGTGCCCAGATCGAGCAGGCCGGGATCGGCGAGAACTGCGTTCGCGGTGATGGCGGTGGGCTCGCGGTGGCTGCGACCGAGGTCTACGACTTCGATCTCCCGTCCGTTCCCGGAGAAGGCGGTGCTGTCATGGCTTTCGCCGATGGCGAGCTGTACAAGAAGACAGTGCAGAGCTACGAAGATGCAGCATTCCTCGCTGGACCCCACCGTTATGGATCAGAGTCCGCTTTGATCTTCGTTCAGATCAACGAGGGTCTCTCATCGAGCGACGGGCAGAAGGTCGAGGAGATCGTCGACTCTCTCTAGCTGAAACCGTTAGACACTTGACAGACCACGGACCGGAGACGTGCGGGCCCGCATTCGATGCGACAGACCTGTTGCTGGGATCGCTCTCCGACAGCAGGTCACCACTAGTCTGTGCGGGTGGCACCGAACAATGATCGTGTTGTACTCAGCAACGGCATCGACTGGGTCTCCGTCTTTCTGGATGGGCGTGTCAAGGTCGCATCCCGCTTCCATCTCTGGGACATCGTCGACTCTGGCAGGCATACGGCGCTGGGCGAGTACATCACTCTCGGAGCTGGTCGAGAACTCGACGTCGAACCGCGGCGCGGCGCGGCGAAGGTGCCCGACTTCGCAACGAGCCTTGACCCGCGGTTGGATCGTACGATCGCCGCGACAGTCGTGGCTGACAACGGCACCTTCGTCGAGTTCGTCCACGACGGCGGCATCAGGGTGGGAAATGATGGCCGCGACGTCGCGGAAACGTTCAATACGGGGCGGGAATCGCTCGACGGCGGCGCATCCGGCCGTGGTGGCGCGGTCATGGTCACCTTTGTGGGCACATATCGACCAGCGGGCCTGCGTTCCAGCGATTACTCGATCCAGATCCCGCCACGTGAGCGCCCGGCTTCGAACCGTCTCTATCCAGGCGAGTACGAGATTTACGAAGGCAAGATCGGACCACCGAGACCCGAATCGCCATCCTGGTTTCTGTAACCTCTACGCCCGCGTGAAGATAGCTTGACACAGAGCGATCCGCTACGGCCCAGCTCTTCTGGATGCCGGATCGGCGCCGACACGAATTGCTGAACCCGCCGGGTCGCCTGTTCAGCTCAGTCGTGAGTTCCACTTCTGTTGCAGTCGCATACGTACCGTCTCGAAGGCCTCGGGTGCAGGTCGCGCGTCTTCTGTACGAATATCGGGCTGTTCAGGCACCGGCGCTGTCGCCACCGCAGGATCAGGAAGCACGGTCCGATCCCGATGCTTAGCGGCTTTCTGGCCTGTTGACCGTCTTGCAGCTCGCGCTTTCCGTGATAGCGGAACGGCGAAATCTGCATTTCGCCGGAACGGTCGTTCGACGCGCTTGACTGAGCGAGTTTTCGCGACGGGTGGCGTGATCCCCGCACGTCGATCTCTGATCTCTTGTTCAGCGGCCTTCTTACGTTCTATTGCGCGACGGGCTTTTCCGCTGTCTGTTCCCACGCAGTTCGCCAGCGTTTGTTCGGCCGCGTAGATCGCGGTGTCGTTGACTCGACACGGCAGACACATCCACCGTGACCGCAGCTTTTGGATATCGCCGTATCCGTCGCAGGTCTGGCACTTGGATCTGTAGCGTGCTGACCCGCCACCGCTGGTCACTGTCACCCGTGTCATAGCCGGATTTTAATGGCGATCACTGACACATTCGTAGTTTGATCGCTTCCCCGAACCCACAAAGCGTTCCTGAGGCTGTCCCCGGCATCCAGTGGCGCGGTGGACCGCGCCACCGATGACGACGCCGTCGATATGCGCCTGTCGATCGGCAGCGCACCGGTACAGATTCACATCTTCGGTATCGACACCATAGTTCGGTCGACCCCGACGCGCCTGTGCGGTGCGGGGACCGGAAGCGTGGGCGGAGCCTGGGCAGGCCCGCAGCTCGCCGGCACCTCGGTCACCTTCACCGGCGATCCGGCAGCCGAGGCCAGCGTCTCACCAAAGTCGCGACATCCCTGCTGCGCAAGCGAACGCGTAGAACAACGGCTTACTATGCCTGCTCCTCGGAACTGGCAGCCACTCCTTCCTTCGGCGGGGTGTGACGGCTGGGCCTGATGAAGCTGCGATGATGCCCTGTGATGTTTCAACCGCTGAAGCGCGCCGCGCGTACCTTCAGCGGTCTTAGATGAGCGAGCTTTGTAAGGAGCGCTGTGAGCACCCTCGGTAGTTTCATCTGGTCGATTGCCGACCACCTTCGAGGGCCTTACCGGCCCAACCAATACGGAAACGTCATCCTCCCGCTCACGATCCTGCGCCGACTCGACTGCATCATCGAGCCCGACCGGGAGACGGTGCGCCAGCTCGCGACGAAATTTGATAACCCCAACCGGCTCAAGGTCGAGGTCAAGAAAGCCACCGGCCGGCCGTTCTACAACACGTCGAACTACTCATTCGCCAACCTCCTCCAAGAGCCCGATGAGCTGGCAGACAACCTGGCCGACTACATCGACCGGTTCTCACCCGATGTCGACGTGTTCGAATACTTCGATTTCAAAAAGGAGATCCTCGCGCTCGACAAAGCCGAGTTGTTGGGTGAAGTCATCGGGTCCTTCAAGGCCATCGACCTACACCCGGCGGTCGTATCCAATGCCGACATGGGCGATGCGTTCGAATACATCATTCGCAAGTTCAACGAAGCCGCGAACGAAACCTCAGGTGATCACTACACCCCGCGAGACGCGATCCGGCTGCTCGTCGATCTGCTCTTCGCCGAGAAGGACGTCGACCTGACCGAGGCCGGCATCGTCCGCACCTTGTATGACCCCACTGCGGGTACCGGCGGCATGCTCACCCTGGCCGAAGAGCATCTGCTCGCTCAGAATCCCGATGCGAAGCTGAGCCTGTACGGCCAGGAGTACAACCCCCAGTCGTATGCGATCTGCAAATCCGATTTGCTCGCCAAGGGGCACGATGCGACCAATATCGCATTCGGAAACACCCTGACCGACGACTCATTCAAGTCTCGAAAGTTCGACTTCTGCATGTCCAACCCGCCGTACGGCGTCGACTGGAAGCAGTACGCCAAGGCAGTCAAGAAGGAGTACGACGAAGCTGGCCCCTACGGACGGTTCGCTCCCGGCCTCCCGTCGACGTCGGACGGCCAGATGCTTTTTCTGCTCCACCTGGCCCACAAGATGCGCGCGCCTGAGGACGGCGGCGGCCGAGTCGGCATCGTCATGAACGGCTCACCGCTCTTCAACGGTGGTGCCGAATCCGGCCCCTCCAACATCCGCAGGTGGCTACTAGAGAACGACCTGGTCGAGGCCATCGTGGCATTGCCCACCAGCATGTTCTTTAACACCGGAATTTCCACCTACATCTGGATCCTCGACAACGCCAAGCACCCCGACCGCAGGGGCCTGGTACAGCTCATCGACGGCACCACATTCTGGACAAAAATGCGTAAGAACCTCGGCTCGAAGAATCGCGAGATCAGCGACAAAGATTGCGCCGAGGTCGTGAAACTGTATAACGACTTCACCGACGCCGATGACGACTACTCCAGGGTGCTGCGAAACGACGAGTTCGGCTACTGGACAGTGACTATCGAGCGTCCGCTGCTGGATGCCGCTGGTAATGTAGTGACCGACCGCAAGGGCAATCCCAAACCGGACAGCAAAAAGCGTGATACCGAGAATGTTCCCTTTACCTACGGCGCCTCAACTGCGGGGGCATCTGCCAGCACCGAAGTAATCCAGAGCTACTTCGACGTTGAAGTACAGCCCTACATCCCCGACGCCTGGATCGACTGGGCCAAGACCAAGACAGGCTACGAGATCCCCTTCACGCGCCACTTTTACAAGTACGTCCCACCCCGGCCGCTCGCTGAGATCGACGCCGACCTAGAGAAACAGGTCGCCAAGATCCTGGGCCTCCTGCGCGGGGTGGAGGGATGACTCACGCTTCAAGGCCTTCCAGGCTTGAGTGGCTAGCGTGCATCCCCTCCGAGTGGGACGAACGTGAGCTCGGGCGAGACGTATGGGTCCGGGCTCGTTTGGGTTGGAAGGGTTTGACGGCAGATGAATATGCAGAGTCTGGTGTCCCAATGCTTGCGACTCCAGATATTAAGAGTCCCGTGATCCAGTACGACCGGGCGAATAAAATCACCGAAGATCGGTACATCGAATCGCCGGAGATAATGCTACAGAACGGCGATGTCTTGCTAACAAAGGACGGGTCGACAATCGGCACAGTGAATGTCGTGCGCGATCTTGTGGGACCCGCAACGGTAAATGGATCGATCGCAGTGCTAACTCCTACCGGCGAGTTGGACGGACGATATCTTTACTGGTTTATAGCCAGTTCTTATGCCCAGTCCATTTTTGACCGACTGCGTGGCGGCATGGGAGTGCCGCACTTGTTCCAGCGGGACATTAATCGCATCCGAATGCCGCGCCCTCCACTCCCCGAGCAGGGAGCCATCGCCGACTATCTCGACCACGAGACCGCCCGCATTGACATGCTCATTGAAGAGCAGCAGCGTTTGATGGAGATGCTCCGCGACCGACGTCAGGCCGTAATCGAGCACGCGACTGCTACGGGCGCTATGGCTCCGCCTAATGATTGGCGTGTAGCCACTCTGCGGCGGATCGGACGGTTCATTACAGGGAGGACGCCGACGGGTGACCCGGCGGCCGTGTTCGATGCGGACGGTCAACTAGGGTGGGCCCGACCCGAGGATCTCGGCGGTCGCGTTTCTACGAGCCTGCGCCTCTCCGAGTTGGCGGCTAATCAGGTTCGCACAGCTAGGGATGCGGTACTGGTGTGCTGTATCGGCGCAACTGTCGGCAAGGTTGGCTGGGTTGACGGGCCGATTTCATCGAACCAGCAGATCACCGCAATCGAGGTCGCGGGTTCCGCCAAGTACTGGTACTACGCGCTGACGGGGTCGCGATCCCGGCTCGTTGCTCTTGCAGTTGGAAACACAATCCCGATCCTGAACAACGCAAGACTGGCTGAGCTGGTCATAGCCGTGCCGCCGATCGCGGAACAGCACAGAATCGCCGCCTACCTCGACAGAACATTGTCCAAAATTGACACGCTCATCGCTGAAACTGAGCGGTTCATCCAGCTCTCGAAGGAGCGGCGGTCGGCGTTAATTACCGCCGCGGTGACGGGGCAGATCGATGTACGGGAGATGGAGTGATGGCAGATCACCACGAGATAGTGTTCGAGTCAGAGATCTGCGCATACCTCGATGCCCACGGCTGGCTGTATTCGCCGGATGACTCCGGCTACGACCGAGAACGCGCGTTGTTCCCCGAGGACCTGTTTGCGTGGCTGCAGGAGACCCAGCAGGTGGCGTACGAGAGAGCCTTGAAAGCGGCGGGGTCGCAGGCGAAATTTCTGGATGTGCTGACCGCGGCTCTCGACAAGCCCCTCGAGCACGGCGGTGGAACGCTGAACATTCTACGTAACGGCGTGCAGTACATCGGCGGCGGCCGGCTCAAGATGGCACAGTTCCGTCCCGAAACGAGCCTGAACGCCACCACCAACGAGCAGTACGCCGCAATGCGGGTACGGGTGCTGCGGCAGGTGCATTTCTCCACCGCCGACCAGCGCAGCATCGACTTGGTCTTCTTCGTCAACGGACTCCCGGTGGCCACTGTCGAACTGAAGACCGACTTCACGCAGTCTGTCGACGAGGCCATCAACCAGTACCGCAAGGACCGGGGCCCCATGACCAACGGGCGGCCGGAGCCGTTGCTGTCGTTCGGGCACCGCGCGCTGGTCCATTTCGCGGTCTCCAACGACCTCGCTGCGATGACCACCCGGCTCGAAGGCACCAAGACGCACTTTCTGCCGTTCAACGTCGGCCACAAGGGCGGCGCGGGGAACCCGCCGCCCGAGGCCGGACGGTCGGCGACGGCCTACCTGTGGGAACGGGTCTGGGAGAAGGACGCCTGGCTGACCATCATCGGCCGACTGATGCTCGTGGAGACCAAACAGGAGTGGGACGTGGCGACCGGAACGTCGGTGCGCCGCACGAGCATGCTCTTCCCCCGGTTCCACCAGTGGGAGGCCGTGACGAACGTGGTGGACGCGGTGCGCGAGGAAGGGGTGGGCCAGCGCTACCTGATCGAGCACTCGGCAGGATCGGGAAAGACGAACACCATCGCGTGGACCGCGCACCGGCTGGCGCGGCTGCACGTGGACGATAAGAAGGTCTTCGACTCGGTGATCGTCGTGGTGGACCGCACCGTGCTCGACGGGCAACTGCAGGACGCGATCCGGCAGATCGACGGGTCGGGGAAGATCGTGGCCACGATCAGCCCGGAAGATGTCCGCAAGGCGGGCGCGAAATCGAAATCCGGGTTGCTGGCAACAGCGTTGAAGAACAAAGAGCTGATCATCGCGGTGACGGTGCAGACCTTTCCGTTCGCCCTCGATGAGATCCGGAAAGATTCGTCGCTCAAGGGCCGGCGGTTCGCAGTAATTGCGGACGAGGCGCATTCGTCGCAGTCCGGTCAGATCTCGTCCAAGCTCAAAGCGGTGCTGACCGCCGAGGAGGCCCAGGAGATCGAGGAGGGCGCCGACGTCGACGTCGAGACGATCCTGGCCGCGGAGATGACCGAGCGCGCCGAGTCGGAGAACATCTCCTATCTCGCGTTCACTGCGACACCGAAGAACAAGACCGTAGACCTGTTCGGCCGGCCGGGCCCCGATGGCAAGAAGGTCAGGTTTCATCTGTACTCGATGCGCCAGGCCATCGAGGAGGAGTACATCCTCGACGTGCTCAAGGGCTACCAGACCTACGACACCGCGCTGAAGATCGCGGGCAAGGCCGAGAGTGGCGACGGCGGCGACGTGGAGGAGTCCGCCGCACGTAAGGGGTTGATGCGGTGGGTCAGGTTGCATCCGACCAACATCAGTCAGAAGGTGCAGATCATCGTCGAGCATTTCCATGCCAACGTCGCGCACCTGCTGGAGGGCAAAGCCAAGGCGATGGTGGTGACCGATTCGCGCAAGGCTGCGGTGAAGTACAAGAAGTCGATCGATGCCTTTATCGCCAAGCGGACGGCCGAGGATGCGTCGTACAACTACCGCACCCTGGTGGCGTTCTCGGGTTCGGTGACGATGGACGAGGACGAGACCTGGGCGTCGGAGTGGGGGCCGCAGCCGAGCAAGGACGACGAGTTCACCGAAGCCAACCTCAATCCCGGTGCCGGCTCCGACCTGGCTGCCGCGTTCAAGGGTACGACGTACAAGGTCATGTTGGTCGCCAACAAGTTTCAGACCGGGTTCGATCAGCCGCTGCTCACGGCGATGTACGTGGACAAGAAGCTTTCGGGTGTCACGGCGGTGCAGACGTTGTCCCGGCTCAACCGTACGCACCGTACGGCGGGCGGAGAACGTAAACGCAAGACGTTCGTGATCGATTTCGTGAACGAGCCTGAGGGCATTCGGACCTCGTTCGAGCCGTATTTCGCGGGTGCCACGTTGGAGACCGAGACCGACCCGTACGTTGTCGCGCACTTGGCCACCAAGCTTGCGCAGGCGGGGATCTACACGCCGGAGCAGGTCCGCGAGGTCGCTGAGCTGTGGGTGACCAGGAAGGGCAACAGTGCGCTGTCGGCGGCGATGAGCCCGGCGAAGAGCGACTTCGCTCGCCGTTACGCGGCGGCGATCGAGGCTGACGACACCGTGGCGCTGAACACTCTCGATCTGTTTCGCAAGGACGTCGCTACGTATGTCCGGCTGTATGACTTCATGAGTCAGATCGTCGATTACGGCGATCCGTTCATGGAGATGTTGTCGATTTTCCTGCGGTTGTTGGACAAGCTCATTGCGGACTCGTCCTGGGCTGCGGAGGTGGACCTGTCCGACGTGGTCCTGGTCGGGGTCAAGCACACCAAGGCCGACGCGGTGGACATCTCGTTGACCGGTGACGGTGAGCTCAAGGGCATCGGCTCGGCCGGCACCGGTAGCCGGAAGGATCCGAAATACGTTGCCTTGCAGGTGGTCATCGACAAGATGAACGATCTGTTCGGCGCCGAGGCGTTCTCCGCGGTCCAGGTCCGTGAGTTCGTGCAGGGCCTGGTGCAGCAGCTGCTCGCGGATCCAGACCTGGTCAATCAGACACGCGTGAATTCGAAGAAACAGTTCGTCGAGTCGCAGGACTTCCAGGCGGCGGTCACCGAGGCGGTCGTGGACAATCAGAATGCCCACAACACCATGGCCGACTACTTCTTCAGCGACGGTCCCGGCATCAGTGCTGTCATCATGGCGCTGGCAGATGCGTTCTATGAGGCAGCCATCGATCGACCGGCGGACGCCTGAGACGACATCGCACACCACAAACACTCGGCGGTCCTAGCCGAGAACTACGCTCGCTACCTGCGCACGACTGGGGAGAACGGTGTGTCTGTGGGTTGGTCAGCCACTGCTAGCGCGTGCAGCGGCTGACATAGGGGCCTCTTATCGGCCCACCGTCAGCGCGGACTATCAGGCGCTGTGCGGTCGAGCTCGAAGGCCTCGTACCGAGAGATAGTTCTGCAACGATGCTGTGATGTGCTCGAGGTCGTTGTCGTAGTCGGCCAAATCTGCCCACCGCAACAACTGCGCATCTTGCAGGACCTGCGCTCCCGCACGTACCTCCGCCAACAGGCCAGCGCTTGTGGCCTCGGGGTCCGGCACGAGGTCCTGCTCATGCAGACCGCGATAGTAGAAGTTGCCGCTACCGGCGTCCTGCTCTCCGCATTCGTCTACGAGCCAGTGGTAAACGAAATACAGTGCGACGCTGACGCGCTCACAGTCGTAGTCACCGGCTGAGGCTTCCAGCTCGAGGCACACAGCCTGAGTCAGGAACGCCCGCTGCTGGAGGTGTCGCCGCTGTCGATCCAGTGGGCTTTCGGCGGGCTCGGATGTGTCGGCGGCGTGCGGCATCGCGGTCGTCCTTCGGCTCGTGCGCTCGGGGTGTTCGGTCAGAAAGCACAATGCGGTTAGCACTCCGAGAACGAGCCATGACTCTGCTTCGCGCAGCCACGGTTCGATCTCCGGGCTTCATGCTGTCACCAGAAGTCCATTTCTTCGGGCTCGTTGCGGGGTAGTCCCCGCTCGAACAGCATCGTTCGTGGGAACGACCGGCTCGATGCCGCGGGATGCAGAATGTCCAATGCGGATCGGAAGATCGCCCGGTAGTTCTCCTGCAGAGCTTTTTCGGCCACATCGAATCGTTGTCGGTGCTGAGCGAGGACACGCGCTTCCAACGGTCCTGGCGCTCCTTCGAGATACCAGCCGAAGGGGCTCAACGTCTCCTTCGCGCGTTTCAAGCATCTGTGGGCTATTCCCACGACCGAGCCGCGGTCACGTTCGTCACCGGACTCGTCGTACCGGGAATCACGGGGCGGCAATCGGCACTCGAACAGGGTCACGAGGATGTCGAGTTGCAGGTTGTAGTACCCGCTCATCCCCTCCGCCCAGCCGGCGTATTTTTCGGCATCGAAGAAGGCATCCACTACGTCGTCGATCGTCACGTCCCTCACCTCGGCGAGCATATCGGCACTTCGAGGTCGTGCGCCCGAACCAACGCCTCGCTTCACTACTGTGAGAGGTGGGAATGCGATCTGATGGTCGGGCGAGGTCAGAGTCGCTTGCCCTTACCTGGCAGACCGCCGCTCACCGTCCGGACACTAGACCGGGCGCCCTCAGGACCAGCGAGTGCGGTTTTGACCCGCCCGTGTTCGTCCAGATTTCTCCCTGCATCCACTCGCCGATAGGGCAACGACGACGGTCCGCTGAGTTGCAGCGCCCTGACTGCGCCACGACGTTCGTCGAGTTTTCGATCGTGATCCTCGCGCGCACGTCGTTCCCGCGCGCCGGGCCGGTCGTCGAGGACCCGCAGCATTGCACTGACTTGCTGTAACAGCAATCGGTGATGCTTGCTCCCCTGCGCCAGGCCAGTGAGTATTCCGTGCACGGCAAGGAGCTCGCGGGTGAGCGATAGGCGTTCGGTTGCGAGCGACGCCGGGTCGAGCCGTTGCACTTTGAGCTTCTTGAACCGGTTGCGTGCGTTGGTCACTCGCTGCGTGGCCTGCTTGCCCCGTTTCGACATCGCCATCGAATGATGGTAGCGAGAGCTTCCGGCCAGCTGCAGCATGCCGAACTCGGATCCGCGACGGTCCGAGTTGTCTCGTTTGCGACAACAGTGCGCGAAGGTCATGGCTTGGGTATCGACATCGCCCACGGAGGTAGGCGTCAGAGCTGCCGCTGGCACACTGGTTGAGTGGACAAATTGTCTCTACCGCCGCCTTCGTTTCTGCCGCCGCTGCCCGTCCTCAAACCCGGGCACAAACTGCACATCTGTACAGGTGGCCCTTACGCTGAGGCTCTACAGGACATGCACACCGGGTACGGGGGCGGTGACCTTTGGTATGTGGCCGACAAAATGTCTGCGGGTGACCTCGTACTGTCGCTTGTCGACACAGCTCCCCGCATGATCATCGGGCTCGATGAGGTCCAGGTCGACTACGATCCCGACACGAGCACGAAGATGGAATGCGATTACAGCACGTCGGTCGTTTTCGACTCTGGGATCTTGGCCAAGGCTGTGGCGAACCGGTGCAATTTGAAGAATCTCCCTGACGAGGGCTATCTCTCGGGCCGAGAGGCCAACGACGTGTGGCTCGCCTTGGATGCCGAGTATCAGCTCGACGTCCCGTGGTTCACTCCCAGCCGCTGGCGTGAACTTCAGTAGCGTGTCAATGAGCTCGTCTCCGACATAATTCCGCCTCTGAGTTATGCTTTCAAAGGTTCGACCGTCGATGAGGGTCACGGTCGAGCGTCCATCCAGCAACAGCGCTGCCCGACGCGTCGATTTGTGTCGGTGCGGGTCAGCTGTGAGCTGACCGACGCTCCCAGACAAGGCCCTCCATGCCGAAATCCCTTCTGCTGCACTTATCGAACGCGCCTCACGCTCAGTTCGCTTCCGACGGCGGTGACCGTCGATGACACCCACTGTCTCGACCGCCGAGTCACAGCGACGCTCGCAGATCGCTGCGGCCGCCTACGAACGCGGTCGCCGCGCTGCCCTCGCTGCGGTACACCGACGTGGCGTGTACGCCCGTGCACAGGCTCGCCATGCCGTCGACCGCACCCGCCCGGCCTACGGTCCGCGCAGCGACAGTCGCGCGTTCGGACTCCTCGATACCGACCTGGCGGTGGCGCGTGCGTCGGCGTATCTCGCTGCGGCCGCGGTCGCGCACGAGATGATCGCAACCGAGGTCGTCCCGAATGACCCCGCCGCACAGGAATGGTCGGCGGCCACCCTCAACCGGACAGGTGTCCACGAGGATGCATGGCGGGAGCGGCTCACGGAGGCAGGTATCGACGAAGGCGTTCTCCGTCCTGGTCTGTCCGTCGACGCTCTCGAACTGCCCGCGCAACTCGACGCCCTCGACTTCGACGAAATCGCCGAGCACACCCTCGATGTCTCCTCGACCGCTGCCGATGTCGAACCGATCCGGTTGTCCGACCTCATGTTCGACACACCCGGATACACACGATCCGACGATTCGGTCGTCGACATCACCGACCACGTCGCGCACGTCGTCGAACTCGACCGGCACCTCGATTCGGGAGTCGATGGAGGTGTGGACGCGTGGTGACCAAGAAGCCGACCGCCAAGGGTGCGGGCACCTCGTCGTCGTTATTCCCGCTGTACGCGGTTCTCGCGGTGATCGCGCTGATCCTGTCCGCCTACGGTTCGCTGTGGGCTGGGCACGCTCTCGGCGGCACCGGTGACCAGGTTACCGGTAATCCGTTCGAGGCGCTGTTCTCCGTGGCCGGCGGCACAGTGTCGTGGCCGCAGGCGTCGACGTGGGTGTTCGTCATCGTCCTGGGCGTCGGATCGGGTCTGGTAGGTGTCGGGGCGGCTGCGCGGCAGGCCCGACGTAGCGACGCCGAGGTCGATGCCAAAGCCCGGTTGATGGGATCGACCTCGGAGCTGACCGGGGTCACCGGGGCCCAAGCGGAAGCGCGGGCGAGGACACTGCGATCCGATCTCGCCGGGCGAGGCGCGCTCGACGACGCCGACATCGGGGTGATCGTCGGCCGCACTGTCCAGGGTGACCGGAAGGTGTTCATGTCCTGGGAGGACATGCTGTTCGCCCTCGCAGGTCCCCGTATGGGTAAGACGGCTGCTCTGGCGATCGACGCGCTCTGCACCGCACCGGGTGCTGCAGTGTTCACTTCCAACAAGCGTGACGGCCACGATTTCACCCGCGGCGTCCGCGATCAGGTCGGCACGGTGTGGCGCTACGACCTTCAAGGCATCGCCGAAGGACCGCTGAACGGCGGCGACGGTTTCTGGTGGAACCCGCTGCGCGGGGTCGCCTCGATCGTCGCAGCACGCAAGCTCGCCTCGTATTTCGCTGCCGCGTCGCGCGACGATTCGGCGCGGGTCGACGCCTATTTCGACGGGGGTGCGCAGGAGTTGTTGGCGCAGATGATGTTCGCGGCCGCGTGCGGCGGAGGGGACTTGTTGCACGTCTACGGCTGGCTCTCCAACGAGGAGAACGAACTTCCCCAGCAACTCCTCGAAGCCCACGGCCACCACATCGTCGCGCTGCGCCTGAAATCGGTACGCGAACTGAACCCGCGTCAGCGAGACGGGCTGTACGACATGGCACGTCGGTTCATCGGCCTGCTGGAGGAGAAGTCGTACGCGATGTCGATCATGCCCCCACACCGCGCCGATCTGTCCACCTCCGATACCCCGGACACCAAGATCGGGCGTGAGGTGAAGTACCCGCACGATATGACAGAGTTCGTCGTCGACGACTTCGTCACCAGCACCGACACCCTCTACGCCCTGTCAAAGGAAGGCCCCGATTCCTCGTCGGCGCTGACCACTGCGTTGATCGGATCGATCATCGACGCAGCCCAACGCACCGCGCGGTCGAGTCCACGTGGACGGTTGCCGGTGCCGATGCTCGGTGTCCTCGACGAGGCCGCGAACGTCTGCCGACTACCGGAGCTCCCGGCGTGGTACTCCCATCTCGGCTCGCAGGGCATCTGCGTGATGACGATCGTGCAGAACCTGTCCCAGGCGCAACGGGTCTGGGGTCAGGACGGGGTCAAGCAACTTCTCGATGCCGCCAACTTCCTCTGGTACGGCGGCGGATTGAAGGACAAGACCACCCTGTCCGAACTGTCGGCACTGGTCGGTGAACACGATGTCGAACGCTGGTCGACCTCCCGCAGCGGCGGATGGTTCGGCGACAGCTCCGCATCACGGTCGCAGTCGTGGTCCAGGGAGGCGATCCTCACCGTAGACGACCTCGCCGCGATCCCGAAAACACGGGCACTGGTGCAGATTTCAGGGAACCGTCCGGTGTTGGTGAAGAAGGTCTACTGGTCCGACGGCCCGAACGCCGCGCGCATCAGCGACTCGTTCGACCGCTACGGCATCCCCGAGACGACGAACGCCGACACGACGGCGGTCGACCGGTACCACCCAGCCCAAGTGACCGGGCGCGAGGTGTCCGACGATCCGGCGAAGGAGGCCTTCCTGTGACGACAGCACACGACACAGCACCCGGCACCGGGTCTGACGCCGACGAGACGACGTCGACGAAGTTCCCGGCCTTCGACGCCTGGTTCGATGCGTGGCTCTCGGCCATCCTCGCCCGCAAACTGTCCTCGACCGAAGGCAAGAACCGGGTCTTCTGCCCGCGCTGGTGGGAGCACCCCGAGGTCGTGGTCCGGTTGCATTCGCTGTGGACGGCATGGGAGGCCGCCGCCGCAGCGGAGGACGGTGCTGCGATGTCGGGATGGTGGGTGCACCACGCCGACCCGCAACTGCGCACGATGCTCGACGCCGAGCACGGACCGATGTTCCGGTGCAGCAGCGCCGGGCATCAGAGCACACCACCGTTGCGCACCAAGCTGATTGCCGCACCCGCTGGATGGTTCGACGAACTCAGCTCGTGATCGACCCGACCTGACACAACCTGACGTAACCCCCAAAGGGGCCCTGGTGGGTGGCTAGACCCACCAGGGCCGATGCGGCCGGAAGAGTGCTCCGGCCGACGACGACGTTAGCGACCCCGCTGCCTTCCACGCAGCGGCGGGTCGCCGGGCGTTCGTCGTCGACGACTTCTCCAGGAGCACACCCGTGGCCACCAACGCCGATGACAACCAGCTCGATTTGTTCGCCGAGATGAAGGACAGTGATAGCCATGATCGACCCGACGACACAGGACGTGATGAAGCTCTACCTCGAGCACGTGGGGCTGCCGCCGGAACTGAGCCCGGAGGACCAGCAGGAGTTCCTCGAACGCGAGAGCGAGCGGATCTCGGATCGGATCGACAACATGAAGATCCACATGCAGGACCGGGCACTGCGCCGGTACGTGAAGGAGAACGGTCACCCGGCCCCGTATCTGGAGCAGACGGGGTTGATCGAGCAGGCGTGGTCCGAGGCGACGACGTTCGTGATCGACGAGGAGATCTACGGCCAGCTCCCGGAGAACCTGGACGACTATCCGGAGGACGAGGAACCGAGCTCGGTACGGACCGAGCGGGAGTTGGCGCGGATTCAGGTGCACCGGTCCGATCCGGAGCGGTGGCGCAATCCCCTGAACTGCGCGGATCCGGATACGTGGGCTCGGAATCTGATGTTCCAGCTGTGGAGGGATCGGACGGGGAAGTTCCACTACTTCGCGGGTCATCTGCTGCAGGCGAGGATCGAGGACGATCAGCTGTACCCGACGTCGACGACGCACCCGCTGTATCCATCGTTCACGAGCCTGCTCGACGAGCGGACGGCAGAGTACGAGCGAACCGGAAAGTAAAGCGCCGCACCGAATCGGATGCACAGCTCGATCTGTTCGCTCTCGACGAGGACGGCGCGGCACCGATCGACCCCGCCTCCACCGACATCGGAGCCACTCCGCTGCCCGCGCCGCGTGACCCGGCTGTCCTGACGTCCGAAGCCACTGCCGACAGCAATGGCAGCGGTACCAGCATCAGCAGTGTCGTAAGCGACACCGTCGCCGACATACCTGACCCTGCACCGGAGAGCACCGACTCCGCTGTCGTGCAGCAGGGCCCGTCGTTCCGCGATGGCCTCGACCCCGTTGTCGACGCCACGGATGCCCCTGTGGTGACGGAACCGGTGGACTTTCGTTCCGGCCCCGAGGTATTGGTGCCGTCAGGTGCAAAAGCGCGAGTGCGGGCGAACATCGACGCCCTGCGTGTCCTCGCTACTGTCACCGAGCAGCAGCGCTACGCCCTCCCTGCCGAGCAGGACGTACTGGCCCGGTGGTCGAGCTGGGGCGCGACACCCCAGGTGTTCGACCCACGCCGCGCGGACTGGACCCGTGAACGCGAGGAACTGCGCGAGATCCTCGATGACACCGTCTGGGCGCAGGCCCAGCGCACCACCCTCAACGCGCACTACACCGACCCGGCGATCGCCGACGTGATGTGGAATGCGATGGTCCGCGCCGGATTCTCCGGTGGCCGGGTGCTCGAACCCGGCTGCGGATCGGGCACGTTCATCACTCACGCCCCGCCGTCCGCGCAGATGGTCGGGGTCGAACTCGATGCCACTTCGGCGGCGATCGCGGCGGCTCTGTCGCCGTCTGCGCAGATCCGCGCCGAGGGGTTCGAGAAGACCGCGGTGCCGCAGCGATCGTTCACCGCGGCGATCGGCAACGTGCCGTTCGCAGATGTGCGGCTCTACGATCCGGTGCACAACCAGTCCAAGCACACCATCCACAACCATTTCATCGTCAAATCATTGGCGCTGACTGCCCCCGGCGGCTATGTCAGTGTCCTGACCTCCCGCTACACCCTCGACGCCCAGAATCAGCGGGCGCGGCGTGACATCGCCGCTCTCGGTGATCTCGTCGGCGCGGTCCGGCTGCCCTCGAACGCCTTCACACGGGTGGCCGGCACAGCCGTGGTCACCGACATTCTCGTGCTCCGTCGCCGCGAGGACGACAAGCAGATGTCGCCGCTGACGACACGGTTCTTGGGTCTCGAGAACGCCACAGCCGTCGACGATGCCGGGGAGGACAAGGCCGTCCCGATCAACGCCGTCTACACCGATCACCCCGAGTGGGTGCTCGGTGACCTGCGCGTCGGACACGGCATGTACTCCGGGGACACGCTCACCGTCGCGGCCCGAGACGATGTCGAGCTCGCCGCGGCCGCCGAGGAGACCCTGTCGACGATCGTCGACACCGCCAAGCAGGCCGGTCTCGGCCACACCGCCTCGTGGACCGACACCCTCGGTCCGACCCGCGAGGACGTCGAACGCGGATTCCTCGCAGTCGGGCGCAGCGCCGCCGCCGAGGATCTCGCCGTCGGGACGCTGCGCCACGATGCGCAGGCCGGGGTGATCGAACGGTGGACACATGGCGGGTGGGAAGAGATCAACACTCGCGGCGCCAAGCAGGTCGCCGAATGGGGCCAATTGCTCGCCCTGCGCGATACCACCCATGCAGTCATCGACTCCCAACGCGACAGCATGACCACACCGGGCGAACGCCAAGCGTTACGCGAGATCCTCGGCGAGCAGTACGACGCCTACGCTGCCCGCTACGGGCCGATCAATCGGTTCACCATGACGGTGCCCAAGGACCTCACCGAAAGCCAGCACGACACCGCTCTGGCCAAAGCGATCGAGACCTGGCGCAAGGACGAAGGCGTCGCCGGCGACCCCTACACCGGGCAGATCCCCGAAGACGTCTACACGCGGTTGTCGGATGATGCGTGGGTCAACCCGCGCACACCGACGAAGCTCCAGAACCACCTCGGGCGGGCGCTCCGCAACGATCCGACGTTCGCCCCGGTCCTCGCACTCGAGCAATTCGACGAATCGACGATGACTGCCCGCAAGGCGGCGATCTTCCACGCCGACGTCCTCTTCGCCCGCGAGGTCCGCGACTACGCCGAGTCCATCGACGAAGCAATGGCCATCAGTCTCGACGAGCACGCACGCCTGGACGTCGACCGGATCGCCGAACTGCTCGGCATCGACCGCGCCGCCGCCGAGACCGAGATGGAAGGCAAAGCGTTCCGCACCCTCGCCGATCCGGAGCGGTGGATACCGGCATCGACATACCTGTCGGGCAACGTGCGCCGCAAGCTCGCCGAGGTCGAGGAGGTCGCAGCCCTCGACCCGCGCTACCGAGTCAACGCCGACGCCCTCACCGCGGCGATCCCACCGCGCAAGAGCGACATCGATGTCGCCCTCGGGGCTCCGTGGGTACCGATCGAGACCTACACCCAGTTCGTCCGAGAGACCTTCGAGGTTCCAGACGGTACCTCGGTAGTGGTCGAGCGAGCGTCGGGCAAGTGGGAAGTGATCGTCGATGCGTATCGCGGCAGCCACGAACAGGACCTCAAATGGGGGTTGGTGCCCAAGAAGGGCGCATGGTCGACCTCGTTCAACTTCGAATACCGGCCCGCCGAGGACCGCGGTATCGGTAATGCCGGTGTCCGATCCGGTGTGTACGAATGGAACGAGGCGTTGGTCGATCTGCTCAATCACTCCACCATCGAAATCACGACGTCGAAAGAGTTCCGCGAGAGCGCCGGCGCTCCGTTCGTCCACGACGCCGCCACCCGCGCCGCCCAGTCCAAGGCGCGGCGTCTGGCACAGGAATTCGAGCAGTGGACCCTCCACACCGACGACGCTCGCCGCGAACAACTCCTCGACATCTACAACGAGATGTTCAATTCCGTGGTTGCACCTGTTCATTCCGGTGCCCATCTGGCACTGCCCGGTCTCGGTGAGACATTCAACCCGCACCCACACCAACGCGATGCGGTCGCCCGGATCATCGCCGAACCGACGGTGATGCTCGATCACGTCGTCGGAGCCGGAAAGACCGGCGTGATGCTGATGGGCGCCATGGAACTGCGGCGTCTCGGGCTGGCGGACAAGCCGTGGATCGTGGTGCCCAACCACATCATCGACCAGATCGTGCGCGAAGCCGGGCAGTGGTATCCCGGCGCCCGGATCCTCTCCGGATCCGCGGCCACCGACGCCGAAGGGCGGCGACTGCTCATCGCGCAATCGGCGTCGCAGGACTGGGACATGGTCATCGTTCCGCTGTCAGCGTTTTCTTCGATCGGCGTCGACCCCGGCACCAAAGCCGAATACATCCGCAACCAGGTCGCGGACCTGAACGCCCAGCTCGACACCAACCTGTCCGACCTGTCGATCAAACGGCTCGAAGCCAAGAAAGCCAGGCTCGAGGAAAAGCTCGAAGCCGCGCTCGATCAGGCGGGGAAGGATCTCGGGCTGACGTTCGAAGCGTCGGGGTGCGACTACCTGTTCGTCGACGAAGCCCACGAGTTCAAGAATCTCGCTCGTGCTTCCGACGTCGAAGAACTGGCGAACGAGGGCACCAAACGGGCCACCGACCTGGACTTGAAACTGCGGTACCTGCGTGCGATGCGCCGTGAAGAAGCCGTTGCGAAGGGCATCGCGGCAGAAGAGTACGTCGAACGCGTCGCCACGTTCGCCACTGGCACCCCGGTCGCGAACTCCCTCGCCGAGCTGTGGGTGATGCAGCACTACCTGCGTCCGGATCTACTCGAAGACGCCGGAGTCGCTGAGATCGCGGACTGGGGAGCGACCTTCACCGACACCGTCGAACGTGTCGAGCTCAACTCCTCCGGATCACGGCTGCGGGCGATCACCCGAGTCGGGGAGTTCACCAACGTCGGTGATCTGATCGCAATGACCAGTGTGTTCACCGATGCCGTCACCCGCGACCAGGTGCCGGCCGATCTGCCGGTCAAAGTCGGGGGCCGCAACACCGACGTCCTGTTCAGCCCGGCACTGGAAGTGCAGGACTTCATCGCCGACCTCGGCTTCCGGGCCGACGACGCCGACCGTCGTCGACCCGATCTCGACAACGCGCTCAAGATCGCCAACGACGGACGCAACGTCACCCTCGACCCGCGGGCAGCGCATCTCGAACCAGCGCCTCCGGAGAACTCTCGCGCCCACATCGTCGCAGAACGGATATTGCAGGTGCACAACGAGAACCGCGAGAACACCTACCTCGACACTGCCGGGCAGCCCCATCCGACACCGGGAGCGTTGCAGATCGTGTTCTGCGATCGCTCCACCCCGAAAACCGACGGTTCGTGGTCGATCTACGACGGCATCCGGGACGAGCTGCTCGCCGGCGGAATGGAACCCGCGCAGATCGCCTACGTCCACGACTACGCCAAGCCGTCGGAGAAAGCGCGACTGTTCGAGATGTGCCGCACCGGCAAAGTCACCGTCGTCATGGGATCGACCCAGAAGATGGGCACCGGCACCAACATCCAGAACCGGGCCATCGCCCTGCATCACGTCGACGTGCCATGGCGACCGGCCGACCTCGAACAACGTGAAGGTCGAATCATCCGGCAGGGCAACCAGAACCGCGAGGTGCGAGTCTTCAACTACGTCGCGGAGAAGACCTTCGACACCGTGATGTGGCAGACCATCAACCGCAAAGCGCACTTCATCGAGCAACTCAAGAAAGCCGACCGGTCGATGCGCCGCGTCCAAGACCTCGACGCCGATTCACTCGCCGAGAACTCGGCGATGACCAAAGCCCTCGCCACCGGCGACGAGCGCTACATCAAGCAAATCGAACTCGACTCCCAGCTCCAAGAGCTCCAATCCGAAGCGGACTCGCATTTCGCCGAGCAACGCTCCATCGAACGCGACCGCGACCGACTCCGCAGAGAAGTCCCCCGCGCCCGCGAACGGGTCGCGGGGTTGGCCGCCGCCGCACCCACGCTCAAAAGTAGGCGAGATGCCCAGCAGTGGCCCGGCATCACCGTGCGCGGCCAGTTCCACAGCACCCGCCCCGAAGCGGCCGCAGCGATCACGAAAGCACTGCAAGGGGCCTACTTCAACCTCAAAGGCGAAGGTGCAACGAAAGCGGTGGTCATCGCCGAAATGAGCGGATTCCAGATCGAGGTCGCACGCCCGGCCACCGACAGCGCCCTGTACATGTCGTTCACCGGACTCGGATCGTCGGTCAAGACCATTCTCCAACCCGAGCTGTATCCCAAGCTCGGAGAAGCGGGAGAAGGCAACCAGCACGCGCTCGGGCTGCTCACCCGCGTGGAGAACATGGCTTACACCGTCGACACCGACCTCGGAAAGGCCGAGCAGTCACTCGACCGGGACGAGCACCGCCTGGAGATGCTCGAAATGGTCGAGCTGTCCGACTTCCCGAAAGCTGTGCAGCTCAAAGACCTCTCCGACGAAGTCGCGAGACTGCGCCGGGAGATCAAAGACGCCGAATCCAGTCCCGAAGCCCTGGCGCGCGAAGCAGCCCGCACCGAACGAGCCGAAGCGAAAGGACGAGAACCCGGCTGGTCACTCAAGCTCAACCCCACCCCCGCCCTCGTCGAGCAACTCGGATTTGAGACCGCCGACGACGTCCGCGCCATGATGCGCACCAACGAACTCATCGCCGCTCAAGAAGCCCGAGCACAGTCCACCGGCATCCCGTCGACAACACTCGACGACAACCCATTCAACCGCCCCGGCAGATTCCTCGGCACCGTGGAGAACGACGGCACCGGACAATGGCAAGACTCCAGCAACGAACCGGAACCACCGACACCTGACGCGCCACCGGAACGCGGCTATGACCTCGACACCTGATCACGAACTGCTCGATGCCTGGCCCCAGGCTTACGACGACCCTGGGGTGGGGCAGGCGTTCGTGCAATGGGGCTCAATCACTTTGTGCCCGAGGAAATCTACTGGATCGATAATCGACCTTGGCGGCTTTATCGCCAACTTCATTTCCCGACCAGAGAGGTCGTTCTGTAGTCGTGTAGACGACCCGAAGTCTTGTCCTAGGCACGTCGAATCGGTTGTCTCCGCCACTAACGACGCGGGCTCGTCAACATCGCAATCGGCGAAATCGGCGAAATCGGCGAAATGTACACGATCAATTATGCGAGAACATCAGGACTCTGTTGTTGTTCGGAGGATCGCAGACAACTGACGCGCGCACGCCTGAAAGCCAGAAACAACGAGCCCCGTTCACGAAGTAGTCAGAATCGTTGGAGAAAAATCCACCGCCAACATCAGGTGGATCTTTAGTAAATTGGCTAAACAAGTCTAGAGCATCGTCACAGCCATTCTTTTGTGTCGTGCCAAGGGGAAATGGCGCAACCCCTACATCCCATTTTCCGGTGTCGTCAGCGTAAGACGGGACTGCCGCTTCTATTTGACCGCAGTAATAGTTCTCCCAACGACCAGCGCCCGCATAGCCATTGCGAAAGTTCGAGCCCGGCTCGCCGCCTTTTGTCACCTTGGGTGACCCGCCAGCTTGCACGTCGCTCGTCGACCCAAGCCCCCCGCCGCAAATCTGGGTCGCCCGGCCAGGGTCAAAGCCCTCACCTTGAGATGGGAACCACCAGCTCACTGCTCGATACGCTACAGCGCCCTGACAGTCGCCCAAGTCGAACGCTCTGACCTCGGCCGGCAACTTCATGCCATCGACGCCATCGGTGTAACCGAAACCCGTACCAAGCGCCGCCGCGTCGCCCCAGCTGGACCACTCAATCTGGTCAAGGGTGCCTGACACGGATCCACCGTTGAAAATTCGGGTGGGCTTGACGGCACCGTAACCCTCTTGGTTGCCGGCCCACGTGATTCCTAGGGTCGGCCCGCTGGCTTCTTCGGCCGAGCCAGTGGTACCCGACGAACCAGGGCTACCCGACGAACCGGAGCAACTGAGGGTAAACAGAATCCCGCTCAACGCAGCGCCTAGAACAATGACTTTCGACCGAAGCTTACGCATTCTTGGATAATGACACGCTGTCCCCAGTAGGTCTACACGGATGGGGTCAACGACGCACTTGAATACGGCGGCTCGGCGATTCTGAAGGTCGCGAGTTTCCTTGAGCCTTGCGGGTCGATCAAATGTAGGACAGACGGCGGTCCTGATCAGTTGTTAGCATCCGCCCCAACAACCTTGAGACAGCCGATCGGAGAGCTTGGTGCAGACCCGCGCTTGGCGTATGGATAGTCAACCTTTGAGGCGTGCGGCGTGCAGCGTCTTCGCTGTTGTGGCGGTCGCCGGTTGTGGCAGCGAAGACAGTGAGGACACGCTGCCCGTTCCGAGCGCGACCTCGCAGATTAATGCTGAAACGCTCCCGACACCATCTGCTGTGTCGATACCGGAACCTAAAGCGCTGGCAGCGACAGACACGTGCGGGCTACCGGACGGGCAGAACCTCACGCCCGACGAGATCGCAAACAGCATCGACGCAACGAAAGGGCCGGTAACACGAGAGACCTACACGACCGGAGATTTCGCTGCCGTCGTCAATGAGACCCCGCCGGGCGGGCAAACCCAATTCCTCAACGTATTCTGCGACGCCCTACCCGAGGTGAGCGATACCTCGGCCCCCGGCGAAGTCCTTGAGATGGGTTACTTCCAGTGCGTCGGTCTTCGAACCTATTCCCAAATGGGTCTACCGAACCCGCAGGACGAATCGGTCGGTGAACTTGCAAACGATCCTGCATATCAACGGCTGCTGCCAACACAGCAGGCCGCGTCTGACTTTCTGTGCCCGCAGTACTACGGCTGAATCCGACCACTTTGAGAACGATAATTGGAGAGCGGCGGCGGGCCTTGGCCCGGCAAATACTTGATCGAAGCAGCGAATCGAGCGATCCAGATACAACGCGCGAGAATCGGCCTATTGAATTGCGTTGGATCTTCAAGTCGCAGACTAACCTCGCCACTCCATCAGCGTGAAGTCTGACCAGTCACCGGGTACTTCTTTGGGCTCGCCGCCTGCAAGGTCGACGGTGTAAAGCTCGAGATTGTTTGGGCGACCGAGCAGGAATGCCACACTTTGTTGGTCTCTTGTCATGACTGGTTGAGCGACCTGAGTGGGATTTGTTTCCGGCAACAGCGCTTGGCCTGTCGGGCCACAGCTTCCGATAGACGGGAGTGAGGCGAAGTCGGCGAGGTAGATCTGAGAGTCAGTCGCCTCTCCGTAGTCGACGAACAGGGCTTTGTTTGTCGGGGTGAACGAGTAGACCTCGTGGTAGCAGCTTTCTGGCTGAGCGTAGGTTCCGTCGGGAAGGAACTGGACCCCGTATCCGCCAGAAGAGTTAATCTGGGTCGATTGCTGGGTATCGGGGTCGACGACGAAGTAACGATAGTCGATTGTTCCCTCGGTTTTCACGGCATAGTTGAGTCGACCTTGGTAGTCGAACCTGATTGACTCGAAGTGTTGAGCTTGCGCGAACTTGCCGTTGACGATCTCGGGGCCGCCGGGAACGAATGTCCCGTCCAGGTCGTACCAACCGGCGAGTTCGGTCCCATCGGCTTCCGTCTTGCGCGCCGCAAGACGGGTCAGGTCCGGGGACAGGGCAGTGCCCGGACCTTCCTGGAAGGTACGGCCTCCCAGCTCGGCGTACTTCGTGTATTCCGCGGTGTCGGGGTCGATGGTGCCGATCTCGTACGGCATGCTGCTTCCGTTCCAGCGGCCTACGAGTATTCCGGTCAAGTCGGACAGGTCCGAAGCGCTTTTTGCTGCCGACGTTGTGGTCGAACCGTTGGTCTCGACCACCGAACTGATGGAACCGCTGTCGTTCGGCTGCTCGACCGCCACAGTCTCATCGGTGCTGCAACCAGCGATAAGGAGCACTGCTCCGCATACCGTGGCGAAGAACCGCTGAATGGGCCTGGACGTGAGGGACATGGAGCGGAATCTAGCAACGATTCGCTGCGCTCCATATCGTTCATTCAATCGACAACTCTTCGGAGTTCCAGCTTTCGATGTTTCTTGCCCTACAGTCCGCGGTCGAGACTGTTGTCCAGTTCACGCTCGACGTCGTGCCCAGACCCAAGACTCTGCCAGTCCTTAGCCGCCGAGCCCTGTGTCACCGCACTGACCTGTGGGACGAGCCCAGTGGGTGGTGCTTGTGATTCTGGTGAGTTCATGGGCGCACCATCACTCCGGTCGGTGATCCCCTAGGTCCGGGACGGCGCTGGAGAGCGAAGCGCATCGGACTGAGCGCTAACATTCTGTTCGGCGATATAGCGATCGGGCACCATCGTGACCATTCGTCTGCGTCAACCCTCTGCTCTCCGACTGCGATGTCGAACGTTTTGCATCCTCGATGTCGGCGGCGCGGTGATTCGGGTCATTGGCGCGTGCCGGGATAGCCCGGCACGCGCCATTCCGGCACAGCAGATATCGGTGTCGCATGGCTCAACGGCATCGCACCGTTCAGTCACATCCAGCACGTCACGATCAACTCACCCGCGCCCCTGCGGCATCGGGCGCCACTGTTCTCGATCGCATCGACCTTCGACGGGGGAACAGGCGTCGGCTCTTACGTTTTCGCGCCGTGACCAATCAAAGGTAGATCACTGACGCAGCTTCAGCGAGCTGAACGTCGAGCGACGGATCACCCTCGTCAGCAACGTAACCGTCAAGATGTCTTGACAGTTACGTCAGTACGCCTATCCCCATCGCTGTGCAGCAGCAGCGTTCCCGAGCCGACTCCACACGTCAGCACCCGTTCGCCGCCGACGGCGGACTCGCGCGCTTTCACTGTCAGGCGGCGGTTGTCATTGGCGAGCGAGCAGCATCGTCACTCCACCACCCAGCCCCTCATCGAAGAGCACTGCGCTGTCACTATTGCGAAGTTGCAGTTCGGCGGGCTCGATTCCGCAGTCGACCTCACCGTTGACATGTGCGAGCTCAAGCTCGATCTTGTCGGCTTCTCTGCTCAGTTCTGACACTCGCACGGTGCAGGTCTCGAAATCGATCTGGCCTATCAGTGGCTCCGATGTGGTAATCGTGGCCGTCCAGGTGCTGATGGGGTCGCCGGAGAGATACGAGGTTCCGATCCACCGGCCTACAAGGTCGATCTCTGATGCATTCGGCACGAGATAGGCTGAACCACTCGCCAACTGAGGGCATATGTAGCGAAGCTGGAGCGATGCAACGAGCGCACCGGCCTTGCCTGCCTTGATCTCGTCCTCGATGGCCGTTGTCCGCTTTGATTGAAGGGCTCGGTTCTCCTCGGACCACGTTGTACAGGTGGTAATCGCATCCAGAATCATCGCCCCAGGCACTCTTTGTGCACGCTCGCGAGGCGCCGGGTATTCGTACAACGCAGACATGAGATCACACGCTTCTCGAACGTACGTCGCAAGGCCGTTCTGCGGGATCGGCCCCCAAGGAAAGTGGGTAACGCCGTCATTCGCTTGCTGTCTCAGCGCGTCTTTGGACTGAACCATCCAGTCGGCCAACGATTCCTCCGACCCTTCCTCGATGCCCGATAGTGCATCGAAATTGCTCGCGATCCGGTTGAGGATTGCGGGTCTGTCCAAGTTGTCGATATTGGCGTCAACGCACGCGGAGTCGGCAATCGGCTGCAACGTCTCAAGAACCGACGTGGGGCTTGACCCATCGTGGTCGAGTTCGGCGTTGCCTGGGTTACCCGATCCGCAGGCAACCACCATCAACGCGAGGACACAGGCGTTCACCGTGAATGAAAACGACTGGAGGGCGGAGCGCGAGACCATTCCTGGACTGTAAGGACAATGTCCTCGGCGAGACCATCATTCAGTTGACCTACACCCAGCCGGGCTTGATCGCGAGCAGACAGCTTCCTGCGCTCTCGGGCCAGCATTGCGGTCGTGGCCGCCGTCTTGGCTAAAAAGGAATAACCGTGGACAGACGGCGACTGTCGCCCTAATCAACGCGCTAGAAGCAGCAATGCGCGAGCGGAAGCTGCGAGATCGGCGAGCAGATCGAGGTCCGCGTCGATGACCGTGGCGAGGAACGGGCGCGTCCATACCGGAGCCGACACCCGCAGCGTCGAGGGTGGAGAGACCGACGACAAAACCCAGAAATAAGGGCAGCGTGGATCAATTGAATGAATTCGCCCCGCCAGCGAGTCATTGGAAGAGTTTGTATGCGACTATCGCCCACATGCGCAGGTCCCGCCAGCTTGACATCCTGTTCGTCCTTGCGATCGCCACGTCCGCGGTCGTGGGATGCTCATCGAACCCCGGGGGGACCGTCGATGGACAAACAGCCGCCGGAGAAACGGTTGCTTCCAACCCCAGCTCGTCCACGGCCCGTTGCGTCGACGCGGAAGGCCCCAACTCAAGCCCGCAGCAGATTGCCGACGCCTGGAGCGAGCAACCAATGGTCGATTCAGACATCAATGAGCTGACCACCATGGGTGATTACGTGCGAAGAAGCATGCAAAACGGCACCTATCTCGGCGATCCTGCAACTGCATTCGTCGACGCCAGTGAGGTGTTCGTCGACGTACCTGAAGGCGGGGACGCGGCCTTCGCGCGGGCGGTGTGTGACAGCTACACAGTCGCAGTCGGCCTCCGCGGTTACGGGCTAGAAGATCGGCTGCGAGCAACCCCTCATGCTCTTCGCTACGCGGGGCGGGACATCTGCAGCAGCATCGCGGACTACCCAGGATCCCTCGTAACCCGTGGGTCCGAGTACCTCGACGACAAATACGGCTACATACTCGATGACCCTGCTTCGTACATCCAAGGAATGTACGAAAGCGCGAAGATGTCGCGTGACTCGGTAGCTCAACGGGAGGACGTGGCTGGTCCGTCGCCCGACGAAACGGTCAAGGCGTGGGAGGAAGCGTTGGCGGACCCGCAGTCTTTTGTGGACGAGACTCAAAGGCGGCGCCAGTTCGACGTAGCAGCGCTCACCCATCAGTGCCCACAATTTGGTCCAGCAGAATGAACCGCGCCGTCGTAGTTCGGGCATGCGCGGGTCGGCCACACCCCACTGAGACTTTCCTCTTTCTCGGTTCGGATTGATCCGAAAACGAGCTGCACCTATCTCAGGACAAAGCCGCGGGCGGTCTTCAACGTCGGCTCGACGACATCCATTGTGTAAACGTTCCGGTGCAAGCTTCCCCAGTTTGTAGGGGAAGTGCGCGGCAGGTGACTGAAGTTTGCGACCACGGTCGGTTCGACCCGTCCACGTCCGCGCGGTCGACGAGTGCGTTCAGCTCTGCATCGGTTACGAGTCGAATCGGATTCTGCTGCATCGTCGCCAACAGGGCTGCGTTGGGCAGTGCGCTCTCGGGTTCGGGCTCAAGGGCATCGAACGCGGCCGGTACGTCGCCTGCACTGGCGGCCGCTGGGGTCGCGTTTCTGGTGTTTCGAGCGTGACAGGTGACTCTACTCACCCGCATCGTCAGTCACCTGGCTTTCGTGCTCCGCAGCTTCCGCGACTGCGTATGTAGTCTGGCTCTCACCGTCCTCAGGAGTCTCTGTTGAAGGCATGTGGGCTCCCGATCCGATTGTCTCGGAGTCGACGCTCGGTGTGCTGTGTTTGGCGTCGTCGTTTGAATCTTCCGACGGGGCGGTGTCCGAAGTTGGGCCCGAAGTCACCCCGGGGAGTTCATGGCTGTCCTCAAGGCTTGGTCGAAGGCTTGAATCCCCTGCTCCTACCGAACCGGGTTGGTCGACCTGTGACGCCACCGTCTCGGAGTAAATTCGGCGGCTGGCGCTGCCAGCCGTTTGGACTGGGCCGGGCGTGTCAACGTCAACGGACACTGATTCGGTCAGATGGTTATGGGAGACCGAGTCCACCATGGGTTGAGCGTTCGAGAGGAAATGTCCGGTGTTGACTCCATGGAATACTGCTTTGGAGCCGTCGGGGTAAGTGATCGTGGTTATCTCGCCTTCGCTTTCGCATGACCCAGCAGAGGTCGTCACAGACGTGACACCGCCGATGCACCCCACCTCGAAGCCCTCTTCGCGATCCAAAATGTAGGCGTAACCCCCGCGAGTAGCGAAAACTGTCAGAGTCCCGGTGAGGTTCGATGCCGTGATATCGACGCGGCTACCGTCTCCGTCGGCCATAGCCGTCAACTGACCTTGTATCCAGCCGTCGACGTGGTATCCGTCCGAATTAAGCGGGCCGCGGATGGTGACAGATCCACCGTTTTTCGCGTCAATTGTTGCGACCGAATCTGTCGGGCCTTCGCCGTACAGCTGTAGGTAGATGGTGGAATGCGAGGTAGCTCGCACATCGAGCTTGAGGTCTCCGGAAGCAACGTAGACCGTAGAACCATCCTCCGCACGAACGCGGGCATCCATACTGGAAGCATTAACAGACGCGATGGACTGGTCGGCTGCCGCTACATCAACCACCGACCCGTCATATGCGCCGACGCTCACCTTGGATCCACGGTCCGCGTGAGCGTGGACATCTGATCGATTTCCGATCACCCAAACCAACGAGTCTGCACCGGCCGCGCTGGCGTCGATGATCATGTTGTCATAAGCCCACACTGAACCAGTCCCGCCTTGCGACAATCGAAGCATCGCGGTCGAGTCAAGTTTTGCACTTACGCCGTATTGAAAGAGGGGATGGCCAATGGCGTCCTCCCAATCGCCTTCACGCAGGTACCGTTCCCATAGGTTGCGACTGTCGATGCCGAACGAGTTCAGGATTGCGGTCGAGGTGTCGTCGGCCGAGCATCCTTTGCCAACGTTGAAATCAAGGTCGGTTCCAGGCAGGTCGCGACACGAGGTGCCGTCGGGCTCGTGAGTGGGAGGAGCTGAAGGTCCTCCCGGCTGATTGCGAGGTGGTGTGGCTGGCCTCGATGGGCGGCCACGATCGGCAACAGCGACGCCAGCTCGTACCTTGCTAGCGATCGATGTCGCGCTGGAGCCTGCATTGGTCCGTTGGCCGTAGTTTTCGTGTGCTCGCAGGACATTCGGGTTCACAGGCTGCGTCCCGAATGTTTTCATTGCAACGCCTTGTACCCAGTTAAAGACGGGTGCAGGTGCCACGGCTCTGAATCCCGCTACTGCAAGCATGCTGCGTGTGCTCGGATTGATCGAACAGACGGGGTCCAAATAGTCACAGATGCTGTAGATGCGGCTAGCGAGCCAATCCGGGAACTTTTGCGTCAACGGGTTGATTCCGCCGTCGCTACTGACTGCCGAACCCTCCGTCACCATTCGGTCACCGGGCACACGATGGCCATCGGCAATCAAGTACGCCGCAGTGAGATGTTTGAACACTGCTCGACTCAACGCCGTGTCCTCGTTGACGAGTTGCAGGATTGCTCGGTGTATGACCATCGCGCCTTGCGAATAGCCCGCCAACACAATCTGTGCGTCTCCGCACCCGGTCCGCTCGATCCGTTCGGTAATGATCTGCAGATCTTTGATGACGGCCTTCACGCCATCGTCCATACTTCTGTGCAACTCGGTTTGCAGCGTGGGACTGACGCGTGGAGCTAAAAGCGATTCGACCTCGCTCGCTGGATAAATGACCGGACGTACTGCAATCCGGTCTGCCCCCACCGTCGCCGCCACCCTGTCGTAGAAACTGCGGACCGGACCGCCGAAGTTGGATGGGCTGTCCCAGTCGTCACTGTTCAAGGGCTCGTCCGAACCGCGAGCTCCAACGAAGTACACCGCCGTTGAGCAATCACCAGAAGGCTGTGCCACTCCGATTGCGGGTGTCGCTACTTCTACGGCCGTTATGAGAGCAACGGCCAGCACGATCAACCGATAACTGCGCTTCGAACTCCGCGGGAGAGATGTCCGACTCATTGGTAGCCGCCAATGTCTTCGAGAACCCTCAGGTGCACAAGCAGTCGCGCGATCGCCTCAAGAGGGGTGGCCATACGTGAGATTAAACCCCTGCTTCCGCGGTCCTCCTATCGTTCGAACGATCGACCCAGATCCGACTGCTGAGCGGGTCGAACTCAAATATGAAATCGCCCTCGGGGGCGGATGCCCGCGTTCTACAGTCCGTGGCCATTGTCGTGCTGGCGTTCGGTGACGACAGTGTCCGGTGGTTGTTCCGGATCCCTCGTGCGAGAAGGGCTTTTCGAACGTCCAGGTCCGGGTGCGTCCGCAAGCAGGCGTGCAATCTTCTGCCCGTCCGGGTTGGCGGGCCGCGCGTCGGGTGTTCGACGGTCGGCGGTGTCAGTGACCCCGTCGATTGCAACCGTTTCGATCTGCTTGGCTGTCGCCGAGTCAGCGCGGATGCGTTGTTCGGCGGTATGACGCTCGCTGGCCAACGTCACTGTTCGCTGACGTCGGCCTCGTTCGATGATGGCATCGTCGAACACGGTGGCGGCGGTCAAGTCGGCGGCGCGGTGGTGCGGGTCGGTGGCGCGTGCCGTAATGGCCGGCCAATTGTTGGGGTCGGCGCCGACGCGTCCGGCGGCGTCGCCGGCGGCGCGTTGGGTGTCGCGGACCTGGCGGGCGAGGCGTTCTTCTCGTAGTCGCGCTTCGGCCACGGCGGGTTCGAGTGTCCTGCGTTCACGCCGCTTCGCGTTGGATATGCGGTCGGTCAGTGTGGCGTGCTGGCTGCGCGCTGCCTCGTGGTCGGCAGTGATTCGGGCCAATTCGGTGTCGAGTTCGCGGGCGGCTTCGATCGCTGCAGCTTGTTCGTCGAGACGGGCGTACAGCTTCTCCGTATCCGCGACGACGGTGGGTTCGATACGTCCCCGTCCGGCTCGGTCGACGAGGGCGTTGAGCTCCGCATCGGGTACGAGTCGGATCGGGTGTTGCTGCATCGCCGCCAGCAGGGCTGCGTCGGCGTCGGACAGCGTGGTCTCAGTTTCGGGCTCCGGTTCGAGCTCCACGGTCTCGGACGGGGCCGGTACGTCGGTCTGTGTCACGTCTGCAGGTGCGGGTGCGTCGACTGCCGTGCTAGCGGGTTCCAGCTTGCTCGGTTCGACCGCGACGACGTCGGTCCCGGCCGCGACGTCGGCGCTCGGTTCTGTGTCGACGTCGGGGGTGTTCATTGCGGCGCGGCGGGCGGAGTGTTCGGCCCGCCAGAGCGCGTTCTCGATCTTGTCGGCGTCGGCGCGCAGCTCTGCCAGTGCGCCGAGGTCGATGTCCAGCGCGGTGTTGCGGGCGGTGAGGACGTCGATGTCGGTGACTTCACCGCCGTCGGCATCGATGACGCGCGTGTAGGCGGCGGCGGCCTCGTGCGCACGGATCCGTGCTGAGGCGGCGGTCTCGTCGACCAGGCGTGCCCGCCAGATCTCCCAGTCGAGTTCGCGTTGCGCAAGTGCACGTGGGTTCGGCGTTTGCGCATCCTCGGGCAAGCCGTCATCAGCGGCGACGTCAGGCGTCGCGTCGACGGCAGGGCGCACGGTGGTATCGATGTGATGCCACAGCGCTTCGGCTTCGAGAGTGGCGTCGATCCAGTCCTGTTCGGCGTCGAGCTTGGCGATGCGGGCGGGTTTCTGCCGGTCTGCGCGTGCGCGGAGGTCGAGGATCATCGGGTCGGTGAACGCGAGTGAAGGGCTAGTGCCGTTGTCGATCGCGGCGCGCATCTCGCGTACCGCGTTCTGTGCTTGTTCGAGGTCGATGCGAAGCAGGCGTACGCGTTCTTCGCTGCTGGCCGTCGGGTACGGCAGCTCGATGACCGGGGTGATGGCGACGATGTCGGCGAGTCGGTCGAGCACATCGAGGACGGTGTCCGGGTCGACGTCGTCGTAGCCCGGGACACCGCTCGGCGCCGAGGCTTCGTCGGGTAGGTATTCCTCGCCTGGATCGGGCGGTGGTGCGTCGTCGTACTCGACCGGCGTGTCGAGCTGATCGAGAGAGGCGAGGTAGTCGGCGTCGGAGCCGTCGGGGATCGACGGCGACGGCGCATCGACCGACCCCCTCTGGGTTGCGGGTGCGTTGACGGCGGGCGGGAGATTGGCGGGGTCGGCGAACTCGGGCGGCAACACATCGGCGGCGGTGTCGCCGATCGTCTCGTCGACGGGGGCGAGTGCTTCTTCGTCCTCGGCCGTGATCGGTTCGACGTCGGGGCCGATGTAGGTGCGGGCGGCGTGGTTCTCACGAACGAGCATCTCGGCCCGCCACGTCAGTGCGGTGGCGAGTTCGTGGGCGGGCAGGGTGACGCCGTGATCGACCGGGTCGATGCCACCGTGCAGGAACTCGTACGCCGTTCCGAGCAACTCCCCGGCCGTCCACGCGGCCGGGTCGGCGGCGTCGACGGTGGCGACCAGGGACGGCCAGGCGGGGTCGGACATCACGCGTACGGCCGGGCCGTAGCCGAGGATCTCGATCAACTCCGACGACCACACCGGGGCGAGTTCGCTGGCATCACCGGTGCCGCTCTCGTGCGCCGGGGCGGACAACTCCCGCGACAGTCGCCACCACAGTGCGGCAGCGGGTAGCTCGTCGGGCAGCGGTGCGGTGTGGAAGGACTCGCGGACGAGGGTGTGAACGTCGATACCGGCGCGCGCAGCGGCCGCGAACCGATCGGCCAGGATCGGGAAGTACGGATCACGGGCGATGTGGATGTCGAGTTCGTCGACGAACGGACGCCACCGAGCGACCGCATCGTTGCCGGATCCGATGACCGCCGCGGCACGGTCGTCGAGTGCGCGTTGCGCTTTCACCGACGCGGCGGCGAGCTGCTCCGGTCCGGTCGGTCGGCGGTCGATCGGATCGACGTCGTGCGCCGCTCGGAAGACAGCGAGATCCGCCAGCAGATCCAGATCGGCGTCGGTGCCTGCACCCAGGAATGGGCGTGCCCACTCCGGTGCGCTGGTCGGTGTCCACGCCGCGACATCGGTGCGGATCGCGTCGCAGTGGGCGGTGGTGAGGTCGGCGCGGACGGTGAGGTAGTCACCCCACTCCGGGAGCTCCGCCAACCGTGTCGGAATGGCAGGCAGCCACGGCAACGGTCCGGTCCCGGCGGAATGCCCGGCGGAGGGGTCCAGTCGCCAATCGAGGACCGCGGCCCGGTCGACAGCAGTGCCGAGTTCCCGCGACCGGACAGCGGTGCGGAGTGCGGAGACGGGGTCGCGTCCGTGTGCGCCGATGATCGCCAAGTGTCCGAGCAGGGTCGGCCATGCCGGTTCGTCCGTCAGACCGGGCACTTCTTCTTCGGCGGCGGTGTCGATCGCGGCCATCATCTCGGGGCCGACGAGGATTTCCGAGCCGGTGGCGACGGAGTAGTCGTACGCGCGCGCTGCGGGGGCGAGGTTCAGGTGCGGATCGTCGGCAGCAGCGAGGGTGGAGTGCGCGGAGACTTGGGCGCCGTCGCGGCGCAGGATCTCGCGTAGATCATCGACGGCGGTCGGTGGGAGTAGTCCGCGTTCGGTCATCGCGGTGTGCAGATCACCCTCGGACGCGGTCGCGAGGTAGATGTGGTTGGCCTGGCGGCCGCGGGTGAGCGCGACGTACGCGAGTTGGCGGGTTTCGTCGCCTGTGGCGACGACGTGGCAGGTGTCGGCGGTCGAGCCCTGCGCCGAGTGGACTGTTCCGGCGTAGCCGAGTTCGGTCGCGGACTGGACGTAGTCCGGGTCGAGGGTGACGGTGCGACCGAGTTCGAGATGGCGCACCAGCAATGATCCATCGGCGCCGACGTTCTCGACGATCCACCGGTCGCCGTTGCGGACCCAGTCGGTGCGCGACAGTGCGTTGCGGCGATCGTTCGACCGCGTCCGGACGGTGTCCCCCACACTCGCGGACAATCCGTCGGCGAGCACGGCTTCACGCCCGACTCGTTCGTCGGTGGCGGCGAGGCGGTCGGTGCGGGCGCGGGTGTTGAGTTCGGCGACGAGCTCGCGGGTGGGGGCGAGCATGATCGCGTCCATGCCGCCCGCGTAGTCGGCCGCCCACGCGGTGTAGGCGTCGTCGGTGGCCGTGGCGATCGAGCCGACGTGGACGCGCCGGTTGTCGAGGTAGAAGCCGAGCGCGGCATCGTCGCCGTCCCGCAACGCCAATGATGCCGCGCCTTCGGCGGCGTCGCGGAACCGCACCACTTGCGAGAGCGACAGTGCGCCGACGCGGTCGTGGATATCGCGCAAGACTCCGCCCGAGGCGACGGAGGCGAGTTGTTGATCGTCGCCGATCAACCGGACCGTCGCACCGCGCTCGGCGAGCGCACTGACGGCTTCGTCGAGGTCGAGGGTGCCGGTCATTCCGGCTTCGTCGACGATGACGAGCGTGTGCTCCCCGATCGCCGAATACCACTCCGGCACCGCGACCGATTGCCCGTCGCGCAGCTTCCGGGTGATGTCGACGAACTTCGCCAACGTATCCGTTGTTGTCAAGATATCTTGACGTAGGACTGCGGCGGCAGCAGCGGTCGGTGCGAACCCGACGACGCGGCCGCCCGCGTTCTGCCATGACACCGTGAGCGCTTTCATCGCGGTCGTCTTGCCCGTACCCGCCGGGGCGAGTGCAAGCTGCAGCTTGGCACCGGAGGTCGCCATTGCCCGCACGAGTGAGCGTTGGCCGGCGTTGAGGTCGCGGCCGTTCGCCGACGATTCCAGTAGCGCCATCTCGACGTGCTTCTCATCGACGGCAACACCGTCGGTGCGCTGTGCGAGTGCGACGATCCGCGCTTCGGCATCGAGGACAGCTTCGGTGGTCAACAGGGCCGATTCGTGGCGGGTGTGCACGTCCAGTCCGTCGCGGCGGCGCATCTGTTGTGGTGCGATCTCGGCGGCCGGATCGATGTTCGCGGCACCGGAGAGGTAGATCGACATTCCTTCCCCGCAAGCGATGTCGGTGACGGTCTCGACGAGCTCGTCGATGCGCGCGGTGTCGGGGTTCGCTGCGCGCACTTGCCGCAACGCTTCGGCGCGAATGTTGTGCCGCTGGAACCGTGATCGCTTCCGCGAGACGATGCCGAGAACGTGATCGGCGGTGCACGCGGCCCACGCCATATCCAGCTCGGTGGTGCGGGCTGCCGGTGTGTGTCCGGTGATCGACGCAACAAGTTGCGACAGCTCCTCACGCGAGCCCAGGATCTCGATCGCTTCCTCGCGCCACCCGGACCGTTGATCGGCATGAGAGACCGGTTCGTGTTTCGCGGCGCGGGTTTCCAACGTGGCTTGTTGCGCCAGTGAGATCGCTTCGATCGCGGTCGGTTCGCGGCCGTGATCGGCTTGGAAGGTGCGGGCGAGTTCGGCGGTGCGGACCTTGATCGCAGCGCTCCGTGAGGACCACCGCTGCGCGAGACGATCGTCCATGCCGTCGATCTCCCGCACCGGCCGCTTCGACCGATCCGCGGACGGGCGTTCGCTGAACCGCACCCCGATCCGGTCACGCAACTGCGCTTCGAGAACGGTGTTGTAGACCTCGGAAGCGGGAACGTTGTTGCGATACAATGCAGCACCATCGAGCGCCAACCACTTGATCGTTCCATCCGCACCAGTCGTCGCGACCTTGTTCGAGATCGCGACGTGGGTGTGCAGGTTCGGATCCCCCGCACGCGAGTCGCGGTGGGTGAACTGTGCAGCGATCAAACCGTTGCCGTCGACCTGCGCAACACCACCGGTCCCGACACGGGTGAAGCACGCGTGCTCCTCGAGATAGTCGATGGCGGCGGCGATCGCCGCTTCGTGCGCCGCCTCGATCTGCTGCGACATCTCCCGCGGCGCAACCGCCCACAACGCCGACACCGACTTCACCGGTGTGAACGTCAAGTCGAAACCTGCAACAGCGGTGGTTTTCTGGCGTCCGATCTTCGCCACCCACCCCGACAGTTCACGCTCATCGAGCGGCGGTCGGCTGTACTCCTTGGCGAACATCTGTGTGCCGACCGTCGTGCGGATCCGCGCACGTTCTTCGGGCTCGATCGCCGCGTTCCACTTCTCCCCGTGCGAATGATTGTGCGCGACGAACGCTTCCGCGCACGCCACCCGGTACGCCGTGGCACCGGAGTCGATCTTGAACGCCCGGCCCAACTTGCCGGCCTTCTCCGCATCCTTGCTCGATGCGCCCTGAGCGATCGCCAGCTCGAACATAATGTCCGCGTTCGGGTGCAGCCCTTCCCCGAACAGTGCCTTCATTTGCGCCTCGGACACCTGCTGGCCCGGTGCGACCGATCCCAACTCGGCCAACCCTGACCCCGCCCAGCGGCCTGGCGACTCCCCTTTTTCGGAGTAGTAATCGGCCAGTGACGAGGCCCCTCGTTCGGTGGAATCGGCAGCCGCGACCTGCCGAGTCAGATACTCGTACCCGTCCCCAGCGGTCAGCTTGTGCAGACCCATCACAGCGCGGACTCTACCAGCGATAACACGTCATGCATCCACAGTGCATGAGGTGTGTGGGTTTTAAGAGGTCGTAAAGAGTGTGAGATGGGGACGGGCAGTCTGTGGAGTCGAGGTGGTCGAGTTCAGTGGTTGGATTAGTGAAATGGGGGGAGGTTGTGTCAGGAATCGGCAAAATCGGGGTGGTTCGGGTTAAGGTGAGCGCCATGGCATCGACGCAGGCACGACAGAACGCGCGTGCTCGGGCGCGGGCCGCGCACCAGAAGGTCATCGCGGACCGAAAGGCACGCGACGACGCGAACATCGCGTCGATGACCGAATATTTCACCGCTGCCGAACAGATCGAGGCGGCGCAGCGGGTGATGGCGAACGCAATCGTGGCGATCCGCGAACGAGAAGGCACCCTCGCGAAAGCCGCCGAAATCCTCGGACTCGGAACCGGGCAAGCTCGCAAGCTCGTTGCCTTGCTCGACGACTCGACGTCCGCGCCGGGCACAGTCGACGACGACGCCCACGGTGCCGATGCCGCGACGGCCGCAGGCGAGACGGCCATCGCCGATCAGTCCGGTCCCTCCCCCGCCGACACCGGTGCTCGCGTCGTGTCCGACGCGGCCACGACGTAGCGCTGGGGCGGTGACTCGTGGCGGGTAGTGAGATGACCGAGCTGTCGTTGTTCGGCGACTACGACGAGGCCGCGCTCACCCCAGCCCCGCCGGTGCAGCTCGCATTGTTCGGCGATGACACCGACATTGCACCGCTCGTTCCCAACCGGCGGTTGTGGCGTCCGCTGCAACAACCCTTGGCTGAGAAAACGGTGGCGCGGTTCTGGAAAAAGGTCGTCAAGACTCCGACGTGTTGGTGGTGGCGTTCGGCGGTGTCCTTTCCGGACGGTTACGGCCGATTCACCTTCACCGACGGTGACACCCCGCGCACTCTGTCGGCGCACCGGTTCGCGTTGTTGCTCGCGCACGGAGACCTCGGTGACGGCATCGTCGGCGAGCACGACTGCGACGAAACCTTGTGTGTGCGTGTCGTCGACGGGCACCTCAAGCTCGGCACACAATCGGCGAACCTTGCGCACGCGGTGGCGATGGGACGACACATCGGACCCGCACCCGCTGGTGGTGATCCACGCGGACGCTACGGACGGGCCGTCGCGATTCGCGACGCACTCAAAGACGGCTACGACCCGGAGCTGTTGCACGCCGCTCTCGCCGGCCACGCAGTCGCCGGGGACGCTGCACCGACACTGTTCTGACACCGCCCGCGCACAGCGACTGTGTCGGACCCCTGATGTAGGAACGACAGAACCGACACCCGTCGGACGATGAGAAAGGAGTTGGACCGTGGATCTGTCTTTGTTGTCCGACACCGCCGGCCCGCTCGTTCCGCTGTCCATCCTCGCTGTGTGCGGTGTGATCTGTTTGGTGCACTACGTCGGTTACAACGATCCTGGTTGGAAGGGGATCGTTGCGAACGTTCTGCGCGTCGTCGGTGGGATTGCGGTCGTCGTCGCGATCTGGGTCGTATCGGCGTCGTTCATCGCTATTTTTCTGGCGATCGCTGGGGTGCTGTTTTTCATGGCTCCGCTGTTTCTGCTCGGCGGCGCGAGCGGTGTCGCGGACCGGCGCCCACTCCGCCGCGATTACTACCGCGACCCGTACCGCCACGACTACTACTGAACGACGCTCGGCCCCTCGCTGCCCGTCATTCCCCGATTGGCGGTACCTGCTGAACCGGACGCACCGAGTATGCGAGCAACCGGCTCGCCAGCTCTGGGTTCAGACCCCCACGATCCGGTTTGCTGAGGATCTGGAACAGACGCCGCCGATACTCGACCATGCCGATACCGAATTCCACGAACACCTCCGACGCACTCGCCCCGCCGTACGGTTCCCATTTCACCGCGAACTCGATCAGCGGATCGAGTTCGCTCTCGCGTCCGGTCATCGCTGATCCCCGGCGGTGTCACCCGTGTCCTCCACAATGTCGGCGTCGTCAACGAAGACCAGTACGCCGGTCTCGAGTGCGACCGCCCATCGCGACACCGGCGCCCAATTGCGCCCGAGCATCTCCACCGGCACCACGACATCGGCGTAGTCCTCGACAATCGTTCCCGCCAAGACACTGCCGTCAGGACGAACGACGTCGACGACATCGCCGACCCCGCGCCCTGCGTTTGTGTAACTTCCCGACACAGACATGTCGATATTGGACCAGATCACCACCGACATCGCTCGCTGTCGACTCCTTCGCCGATTCGGCAAGACACCACAGCAACCCGCGCGACCGCAGCGCTGCCCCGGCCGCCACACCTCGCTGTTGCTGCATCGTGTGGATCCTCGTGATGATCTAGACTCGTCACTGGTTCGAACGTCGATGAGGGTCACGTTCGAGCGCGCCCCACCCCGCATCACGCCGATGCGCACCCTGTGTGTGTCGTGGACTGCCCGCTCGCGTCGTCGAGCGCGGCGACGTGGTGCCTGTCCGGTGGGGATGTCCGCGCATCGAATCCTGAAAGGCCCTCACCTCTGATGTCTGTCACTCCTGTTCTCGCTCTCGACCGAGAGACCGTTCTGGCGCGTGCACGCGATGCCGCGCTCGCGCGCACCAAGTTCGTCGAAGCGCTCATCGACGCAGCACAAGCCGCTGCCGAGGCCCACGACAAAGTCGTGGCCGCAACCCGTCTCGCGGACCGCGCCGACACCGAACATGCCGACGCCTACAACGACGCACTCGCCGCCGGATGGACTGCCGCCGAACTCAAAGCCAGCGGGTTGAATGCACCCACGGCACCGGCGAAGAAGAAACCCGCCTCTCGCAAGAACGCCACCAAGACTGCTCGGGCGGCTGCACCGCGCAGGCCCTCCGACACTGCTCCGGAGGAGACGACGCCTGCGCACCCCGCCAGCAGCTCCCCCGGCCCGCGCGACGCCGGAGATGACACCGGCCATCGCGACGCGCCTCCGAGCGAGCAGTGACTGCCCTGAGCGCCGGTGCGGATCTCGCCATGGTTCTGATGGTGACCGGACTGGCGTTACTGGCAGCGGGGTTGTTCGTCATTTCCGAAGACCAGACCTCGCGTCCGTATCCGGCGGGCAACACCTTGGTCGTCGTCGGCTTCTTGTGCGGGTTCGCAGCACTGATGACCGCGCCCGCCTGAGCTGACCGACCGCTCTTACTTTCCATTCCCCGTGCTCGTCCGGTGACGTCCTGGCGAGCACACCCCGGTGGCCGCCGTGCCACCCCACGTACCGTTTGGAGACCCTGTTCATGACTTCCCCTGCACCCACCACCGAGCAGACCGGACCGGCGATCGCAGTCGAGATCCGCTCCCTCGACCAACACCAGGATCCCGGTTTTCTGCATTACCGCGGCGCGTTCTACACCCACACTGCCGCTGCTCGATTCGCTCTCACTCAAGCCGCTGCGCTCTCGGAAACGCGCGGTGTGCCCGAGGTCGCGGTGTCGATCATCGGGGACACCGGGAACGCTGCCGGGACGAACGTGGAGTTCATCGGCTCCCCCGCCGAGCTGGCCGGGGAGTTGGCATCGAACCGCAACTACGCACCCGGTGTGCGGCGTACCGTCCTGCCGCCCCCGGCGCACGTCACCACGATCGTCGATGCCGCCGTGACACGCACACCGCCGCCGGGGATCGACCTCGATCATCCCGACGCGGTCGAGGTCGAGGTGTATTCGACCCGGCCCGATCCGCTACCGAACTCGCGCACCGACGTCGGGGTCTACGACTACGAGAGTGCACGCGCCGTCGCGGACGAGCTCGCGGAGCAGTTGGGTGGTGAGGTCACCCCATTGCGCGGAGATACGGTGCTGCGGATCGCTCACGCCGCCGAGTTGTCCGAGGTCGACCGGGAGTCTGCTGCCCGCTACACGCGGGTGGAGGAGTTGCGGGCGAACCTCGCCGCGCTCGACCCGGTCGTCGACGCCGAGCACATCACCGTCCTCGCGCAGGATCTCGACGAGCTTCGCAGCCGCACACCATCACCCGCCGCACGCGAGGTCGTCTCGTCCGACCGCACGGTCGAGGCAGCCATCGCGGCCACGCCCGAGAGTGCGGTGGCCGGGAGTGCGGTCGATGCGTCGACGCGGCCGCGTGGGTTGGTCAGTGCGCCGCCGAGGTTGGCTGTAGGTGACCGCTCCCCTGTGTCGGATGCGGCGCACCGGATGGCCCCGCTGACGGTCCGGACGCAACAAGAGAAACGAGACGGGCACTCACACCTTTCGGTGTGGGTGCCCGTCTCGTTGTCGGTGGCCGGGTGATGTGTGGCGCGTCGTCACTGCCTGCGGGAGGTGCTGCGGTCGGTGTGCCTCAATCGAGGTGGTTCTCGGTGTGGGCACCGCTACGGAAAGCGGTGAGGCGGTTGTATGCGGCGCGTTGACGGCGGCCGTGTGTCAACAGATGTTCGAAGAGGTCTGCTTCGGGCAGTTCCTCGGCGGCGGTGATGATCGAGTGTCCGGCGGCGAGGAAGGATCGTCGGTAGGACTGCGAGAGCACGATATCGGCGTGATGGGTCGCGGCGAGGGGAAACGCGCCGAGAGTGGCGATGTTGACCAGACGCCCACGCAGTGGCCCGTCTTTCTGCCCTGCCGCGCCCGAACGCACCAGTGCGGCTGCGACAGAAGGAACGTCGAACGGTCGACCCTGCTCGACGAGTTCGGCGATGACCGCGAACAGGCGGCCGTGGGCGTAGTCCTCGAAGTCGTGGGCGGTCAGTGTCGCGGTGATGCGTGCAGCGTCGGGGGCGTCTGCACCGGGGTGGTAACTCCACATCAGCGCGCACAACAGCAGCGCTTCGGGGTCTGTGTCCAGATCGTACGGCGGCGAACTATCGGGGCCGGCCTCGACACGGTCGGGCTCCGATGCGGGTTCGGGTACCGCGTGCAGCGCCATCTCTGCCCTTCGTCTCGTTGTTCGCCGGTCAGGCGGTGGCTGCGGTCCGGCGGGCGTGGGCGAGGTCGGCGGCGCTCGCGCCGAGGGTGCGTGCCTCGTCTTCCCATTGACGGCAGGTGCGGTGCAGGGCTGTGAGAGCGGCGAGTGTTCCTGTGCGGGTGGCGGTGTCGATGCGTGCGGTGGTGCGGCTGTATTGGGTCAGTGCGCGGTCGAGACGGGTCATGGTGTGTCCGTTCAATCGATGGTTCGTTGTGTCACTGGTTCGTTGTGTGGCTGGTCTTTTCGCGTGACGCACTGACGTTCGGTCAGCCGGTGACGGCGGCGCAGTCGCGGCATTCCCACCCGGCGCTCTGCCGGGTGCAGGTTCGGCGTTCGGTGCACAGCCAGCAGATCTGGCTGCGGCGCTGCTCCGGTTCACTCGTTGCCTCGTCGACGTCGGTTGTGGTGCGTTCACGGTAGCGGGTACGTACGACGTCATCGCGCTGCTTCAGCTCCGCTGCGACCTCGCCGGGATCTCGCACCGGTTCGGTCGTCTGTCTCAGCATCGACCCGAACGCGGTCCGGCAGCTCGCGCACACGTCTGCGGGATGGGTGACCGGGTAGCGGCACCCCGGTAGCGCGCACACCTCGAACAACGACGCCGTGACTGCGGCGCCGACGTGGGCCGGTGTCGTCATAGCCGCTCACACCTGCCCGTAGCAGGCGATGAAATGCAGAGCCCAGTCCGGGAGTTCCTGGCCGGTGCGGCGCATGTGCCTGATCTGTTCGATCGTCTCGCGCTCCTCGGCTTCGGCGGCGAGCATCTCGCGACGTTCCTGTTCGTACTCACGGCGCGCGATGTCTGCCTCGCACAGCAGGACCAGACGGTCGAGATCGAACTCGTTGGCGGGTGTCTCGCTCATGACCCCAACTATACAGGCTCACCTTGTAACGTGCAAGGTGAACAGGCCGTGGATCGACGCCGACGATGCCCGACACGGTATGCGGCAGAACGGTATACGTGCCGACTCCGACTCGGGCACGCCTTTCGCGCGCGCCAGCAGACAACACTCGCCGGAGTCTCCCGACGCCGACGCCGGTTTCCGTGATGTCAATGTTTCTTGACGCTGATGCGACGGCCGCGCGGGGTGGAGCGTCGATCATTACAGCTGGAAGATGTAAGGTTATGTCGTACGCACCTGCATTCGTCGAACACCACACGAAAGACCGCACATGAGCGATGAGCTGACCACCGCCGAAGTCCTGGTTCTGATCGAAGAACAGACAGGCAAGGCCATGTCGGCGTCGACGTGGAACTCCTATGTCTCACGCGGGCAGGCTCCCAAGGCTGCGCGGCATCTCTCGCGCACTCCCCTGTACTCGCGGCAGACGATCGAACAGTGGATCGTGGACCGTCCCGGCCGGGGTGCGAGAACCGACCTGCGACAGTAGGGTGCCGACCACTGTCAAGAAGTCTTGACGATGCGCGATCGGCGGATCGCGTTCCATGCAACGACGACGGCCCGGACATCACATGATGTCCGGGCCGTCGCTGGTGCTGGTGGGGCTCAGTCGTCGGTGACGGCCTCGTAGGCGGCAGCGACGGTGATGTTGCCGATCGCGGCCTGTTCGACCGGGGTGAGAGTGTGGCCGCTGTCGGCGAGGAAGGTCAGGTAGCTGTCGATACCGACCATGCCTCGGTAGTGCTTGGCCGAGAAGCGCCAGTAGTCCTTGGCGTCCTGCGTGCCGGTGAGGCGGGCTTCGAAGGCGGTGAGCACGCGGGCCAGCAGCAGCACCTCGGCGCGTGCGGCGGTAGCAGTCTCGGCCTTGTCGGCGGCACTGGTGAGCGGGGTGTTCATGATCTCGGCGTAGCGCTCGGCGCACTTGGATTCGGTGAACACATCACCGTGGACGGCGAGAGTGCCGATCATCCACTTGGTCGCGTTCTTCGGCGCGCTCTTGCTCGCGAGCAGACCGGTGAGGAAGCTGCGGCGAAGATCGGTGGCCGTCGCTCCGGCGCGGTTGAGGGCCTTGACCTTTCGGCGTTCGGCGCGCTCTTTCTCCACGCGCTCTGCTTCGGCGCGAGCGGCCGCTCGCTGCGCTGCGGTCAACCCGTCGTCGCTGTCCTGGTCATCGTCCTCGCCTGCGATCAGTGCAGCAACCGTGGGTGCCATGGTGAGGTCTGTGTCGGCGAGATGGTCGCGGTGGAGGAAGAACTCGAACTGCCACTGCCGGATCTGCTCGACCGAGTCGAAGTGCACTGCGCCCTCGTCCGGTTCGGCCTCGGCGTCGTCTTCGGTGTCGAAGTCGATCTCGCTCTCGTCGAGTTCCTCGCGGGTCTTCTTGTCGATCCAGATCAGGCCGGGGGTGTGGACGTGGACGTGCCACAGGTGCGGGGCCTGCTCGGGGGTATCGGCTGGTACCGCGTCGCCGCCGGCGGTGCGTAGGTCCGCGAGGGAGAACCACTGCCCGGTGTGGGTGGAGGGTTCGTCGTGGAGCAGCGCGAAGCCGCGTGCGGTGTAGTCGGCGGCTGCGTCGGCCGCGTCGGCGCGCTCGCCGATGCGGCGGCGAAGCTTTTCCAGTGGCCACACGATTCCGTAGTCGCGGTCGAGGATCTTCTCGATCGCCTCGGCGACCCACGGTTCACGCTCGGCGACGGCTTCGAGGTCGGCAAGCAACGCGGCGCCTTCGAGGGAGAGCTGCCCGTCGTCGACGCGGCGGCGTGCGTGTGCCGAGCGTCCTGCCCGTCCGGCTTGTTCGGTGTAGTCCTTGCGCAGTGCGAGTTTCTTCGCGACCGCTGGGACGGTCATACCGAGGTCGAGGAGCTGGGAGACCGCGACCATACGTTGGCCTCGGGTGAGGCCGGTGCGGTGGTCGTTGGACACGACCTGGGCGGTGATTCGCTCGATGGTCGCAGCTTTGTCCTCGGCGGTTTCTTCTCGCACGAGAACGGGGATCGAGGTCAGACCTGCCTCTCGGGCTGCGAGGGTTCGGCGTTGACCGTCGATGACAGCCAGGGTGCCGTCAGCGCGGCGGACGGCCGAGATGGCTTGCAGGACGCCGTGTGTGGCGACCGATTCGATGAACTCGGGGTCGGCGGTGATGTCGACGTTGTCGCGGACGTTGGCGGCGGTGTCGAGCTGATGCGGATCCGTCTCGACGAGCGTGGTGGTGGGCGGTGCGGTCTCTGTGATGGTCATCGGTGTAGCTCTCCCCGTCGTGTGCTGATGTGGTGTGATGTGCGGCGGGGAACCGGGCAGATACCAGCTGCCCGGTTCCCCGCCGAAAACTTGTTCATTCCGTGAAGGTCAGGCGCGGTCGGCGGCGACGATGACGGCCTTCCAGGTGGGGTCCTCTCCGCCGGTGTGGTCGATGTCTTCCCACTCCCCGATCACCTCGTAGCCGGATTCACGGAGAAGCTGGGTGGCTTCGTCGGGCGTCCAGTCCATCGGCGCGTGCTCTTCGATGCCCGTGGCGGCGATGTACTCGCGTTCGCTTCCCTCGCTGCGAATCGAGACTCCCCATTCGCGGCCGAGTGGCGCGAATGGGGAAAGTGACGGCGGTGAGGGTGGCTGCTGTTTCTATCATACCCCAAGTTTACAGCATGAGACTGTAATGTCAAGCGCGGCAACGTGATTCGGCGATGACGGCGTTGATCGTCCCGGTCACCGGCTGGCGGTGCGCACGAACACCGAGCCGTACACCGTGCATCTGTCCTGCAACCGAAAGATGCCCTGCCACAGCGGGAAAGCTGCGACAGGGCATCTCGGGCCAGGCCACACGTCCGGTTCGCGTCCGGGTGTCATGCAGGCGGGGTGGTCTCCTCCCGCCCGATCGAGTACATGATGATGGCGGTCAGTCACTCTCGCGGGTGTTGCGGGCGCGGTCGATGATGTCGTCCGTCGCGATTCCCTCCAGGAAGGTCGGCCTGTGCGCTCTGCGGGTTTTGCGGAGGTACACGATCGGCAGTGCTGTGCACACCACAATGAGAGCGACGGCAACCGCAGTGTCGGTTGTAGAGAAGGCTGGTCTGCTGAGCGCGGAGACAGTGAAGAACAATCCGGTGAGAGACCAGTAGACCACTGCTTGGTTGTAGTTCCTCGTAATGGACGGTCCGACGATGTAGTGGCGGGTGTAGTACAGCGCCAGGCCGAGTGTGAGAGCGGCGAGCATGAGGGCGATTTTGGCGAGTGTGACGCTGGTGTCCATGTTGTCCCCCTGGGTTGATCGATCGATGGCGGTGTGGTCAGGGTTGTGTGGGTCGGCGGGTGTGCTGGGCTGTCAGGACGTTGGCGTTGATGGTCCGGATTGTGTCGGCGTCGGTGCCGCGCGCCCAGTTGCGCACCGCGAATGCTGCACCAAGGGTTCCGAAGGTCAACGCGACAAGTGCGAGATCTGCACCGCCGCGCCAGATGAGGGTGAGGTTGTACACCGCAAGGCCGAATGCGGCGACAAAGAGCAGAAAGTCGAGGGCATGTAGAGCGCGTTCGCGATGGTCACTGTAGGTAAGAGCGGCGGCCGTGTAATCGCTGACGTGCTTGTCGGTGTAGTCGTCGAACAGTGTCTCGCGGGCCTGTCGTTGGGCTGTACGTGCGGTGATGATGTTCATCGGTTGGTGTTCTCCCCCTGCGATTGGCGTCGTAGTGCCTGCGATGGTGCCAGGTCGGTCCGACAGGTTCCACCTGCTCGCGCCGACCTGAACACGGATTTCAGCTGGTGAGTTGCTTACGTGTGGCGGTTTCTATGGCGGTCTTGGCTCGGTCGTAGACACGCTCGGGCACGGTCATCAGACCGTCCGAAAGCCGCTGCACCGTGGCTATGGCGGTGGCGCGTTCTCCTGCTGCTGCGGTGTCGTCGAGTGCGAGCCCCAGTGCGTTGCGGATGCGGCGTACGGTCCGCTTGGTGTCTTCGGTCTGTACGCCCATCCCGATGGCGCGGGCGTAGGTGTCTGCGGCCTTCCAGGCGGTGAGCGCGGCACGGGAGGCGTCGGCGAAGGCCTGCACCCGCTCGGTACTGGCGGGGCAGGTGTCGGTGTTCAGTGCCCCTGCGGCGGCGAAGGCGTCGATGAACGCTGCGGTCCGTGGCTGGTCGAGGTCGTCGAGCAGTGGGCGAGTGAAGATGGCGTACGGGTCGGCGAGGTAGGCGGCGTAGGCGTCGGCGACCTGGGCGTAGACGGCCTTTGCGGCCGCGAAATCGTCGACGAGGACCGTATGGGCTGTGCGGCGGTCGAGGATGCGGTGCCGGGTGCGCACGATCAGGTAGGCAGCGAGCGCCGCGATCACCAGTGCGCCGAGCACACCGCCGATCCAGATCAGAGGTGTCCAGTCCGTCGGTTCGCTCGGTGCTGCGGGCCTCGTCACAGCCACCGGGGTGGTCGTCGGGGCCGGGGTGGGTGTGGCGGTCTCGGTGGCCTCAGGCATCGCTGCCGTATCGGAGTCGGTTCCGAAGAACACGAACCGGAGCCCAGCAGGCAGGACCGCGAGAACCAGCCCTCCGAACAGCATCATCCCGGCCTTGTCGGCCCCCTCGGTGCGACCGACGAATCGCTGGCGTGCGATCAGCATTCCGCCGGCGCATAGCGCCATGATGCCCAGGACGGTGCCTACCCACATGATGTAGGAGAAGACGGTCTCGAAGTCTGCGGAGTGGGGAGGTTGGGCTCCGACTCCGCTCGGGGTCGGGGATTGAGCGAGGACTGTTGCGGTGTTCATGGGCAGGCCTTTCGTGAAGTGGGGATTTCGGCGGGTGTGGGCCCAGTGCGGGTGTCGAGGTGGGCTTGGGCGACGCTGTGGGCTTGGGCGACGCTGTGGGCGATGTCGTAGCCGCCCCAGGGGGATCGGCCCGGTACCGAGCGCAGGCCGGGTGCGGTGCGGGTGGTGATGACCGGCCAGCCGTCCGGACGTTCCCCGATCTTGTTTCGGGTCTTCTTCTTCCAGGCGTCAAGCTTGTCCCACGGCGGGGGTGCGACAGCATCATCGAGGTCGTCGAGCCAGCCGGGGTGGGCGTGATCGAGAGCGGCGTTGACGGCGTGGTTCTCGCCGCTGACATCGCCCGATTCCCAGGTGCAGCCGGTGCACGCACCGCGATAGACCAGACCGCCGACGCACTGGCAGGGCGTCTCGTCGCGGCGTCGGTTGCAGATGCAGCCCAAATCCACCGTCAGCACAGTCGGCTGGCAGGTGTCGGTGCCCTCGCTCGGGGCAGTCAGGTCGACTGTCCAGGCGTGGGAGTCGCAGATCGACCGGAAGTGTCCCCATTTCTGCGTCCAGGCATCGAATTCGGCGGTTCGTGCCTCGATGCCGCGCGCGGGGCTGGCGAACAGGATCGGGATGCCGTGGAGGCGTTCGCGGCGGTCTTGCTCGTCGGCTTCGAGGTCGGCGAGTGCGTCGAAAATGTCGAGTTGGCCTGCGATGTCGCTCATACCCAGCGTCCGATCCTCGACGGGCGGGGCATCGACTGCACCGCCAGTAGCAGTCGCAGATCCTCGCCGTCGACGGTGACCGGTAATAGTCCGCTGTACCAGGCGTGGGGTTCGTCGACGAGGACGAGTGCTTCGACGCCGCCTCCCGGCACGGTGCGGTACTCGAGGATGTCGACGACGGTCCCGCTGTAGTGGTGATCGGTGGAAACAAGTTTCATAACAATGCCTTTCATCGCTCTGGGTGCGTCTTCGGATGCGCCGACGACAGTGGCGTCGAGGACAGCGGCGTCGACGAGGGCGGTCATCAGAGAACCTCCACGGTGTAGGTGATGCTGTATCCGGCGTCGAAGGTGTATGCGGTCACGACGTAGCGGGCGTCGGAGAGCTGGCGGAGCCAGGCGTTCTCGTTGCAGGCGTACTCGTAGGCGTCCGGGTCGTTCCGGACCAGGTCCGAGCGCAGGGCCGTCGCAGACGGTTCGACGCCCCTCTCCGACCACGGCAGACCGTCCGGGGCCGGGTAGACGCCGGTCTCGATCGACAGCGGCATAGCCCTCTCGGCCAGAGATTTCAGCTCGCGGTAGATGCCGATCAGGACGACGCCGGGTGCGGCGGCAGTCAAGGTGACCGGGTCGATGTCCAGGACGAGGTCTACGGGCGCTCTCTCGTCCACGTCGATGGTGCGGGTGATGACGAGCATCGTCGTCTCCTTCTCGGGACTGGCCCGGCAATGTTTCTTGTGTATCTAAATGGCGGTGAGGTCGAACTCGCACGCACTCGCTCGCGCCGTGGTGGTAGCGGAACGAGACCGAGTTCGCCTGTGGGACTTTGGCGGTCTAGTTGTTGACGAGTTGGCTGACGCGTTGGTGTGCGACGCCGAGGAGGGAGCCGATGTCGCGGACGGGCACGTCGGCGGCGGCAAGTTCTTTCGCGAACTGAGCCATCTCCGTTTGCACGCGTGCTTCCTCTTCGCTCAGACGGGCGCGGCGGTCGCGGATGGTGCGGACACGCTGCGCGAGGTCCTCTCCCCCGGCGGCCAGTTCGATGCGTTGTTCGATCGCGACGTCGGCGAGGGCGACTCCGGTTTCGAGGGCGATGAGTTCGCGCGCCATGGTCGGTATGTCGTCGATCCTGCGGGCTTGGGTGAGGGCATCGAGTTCGGGGATGGCGATCATCCACCACTTGCCGTCTCGGGTCACCTCGACCTTGTATGCCGTGCTCACTGCTGCGCCTCCTTCATGGCCGCGAGAATCTTCCGGTACACGCCCGGGGAGATCCGCCGGTGCCCGTCCGGGACGGTCACTTTGACCGCACCGTCGGACGAAACCCAGGTGGTGTGTGATCCGACTGTGCGCGCCGGGGAGAATCCGGCCGCTTTCAGCTCTTTGACCACTTTCCGTGTGGGCTGCTCCGTAACCATGACTATAGTCTAGCGCACTAGCCACTATCAAGGCAAGTGCACTAGACAGATATTCCTCGGGCGTTCGACGGGCCGGTGCCGCAGCAAGGCAGGCAGTGACAACGCTTCTGGCCTGGTGAGAGACACTGGATACACCCGATCCGAAAGGACACCATTCATGCCCGATCGAGTCGACAGTGCCGGCGACCACGCTGGGGCCGGTGACAGCACTGGGGCCGGCGAGAGCACTGGGCGCTCGTGGGCGCGTACTCGGCAGAGTTTCTCGTGCACCGAGCAGGTGTGGGCAGAGGCGAAAGCTGCGTGGAGCTCGGTGCGGCGTGAGTATCTGGCGTGGACGCAGTGGCTGGAGGCGGCGTTGGCGCTCAAGGCCGCAGCGGTGCGCACCGAACTGGGCCGCGGCGTTCTCGCCCCTGCTCCGGATCGATTGCCGACCGGGCGGCGGATTGCGGCCGATGCGCCATCGGGCCGCTCTCGGCGGGCCTTCACCTGCTCACCCGCGGTGTGGGCACAGGCGCGGGCGGCGTGGTGGGCACAGGAAGAGTCGTACCCGGCGTGGTCGGACTGGGTCGAGGAGGCAATCGTCGAGATGACCGCCCGCACCACCGCGCGGTAATGCGCGCGCGCCGCGGCGCCGGTCAGGATCGCAGTTGCCTGGTGGGGTTCACCGCGCGCGGCCGCAGGTGGAAGTAGTCGTGCCATTGCTGCGCAGCCTGTCTGCTCATCCCGAGAATCGTGCCGATCTTCGCCCACGAGACCTGCTGCTCGCGTAGCCGGGTCACGATCGCGAACCGGTCTGCCAGCAGAGTCGAGGCGAGAAACGCATTGACCTCGAGCGCGTCGAGATCCGATATTGCGTTCTCCACGCGTGCGTCCGCACGTTCCTGCATTGCCTTCGCACCTTTGAGCTTCACCTCGACCGCAGACTCGGCAAGCTCGACATCTTGCAGCGCCGCTTGATATTCGTTGTACAGCGCCATCAGCTCGGCCGCGTCGAGATATTCCGTCGATTCCATAGCGTCAAGATATGTTGACGGCCACGTCGATGTCAAGATTTGTTGACGTTTGGCATATTATGGAATTTGAGGACAGATGAATTCGAACGCGGCGTTGTTTGCGTTTCCCGTTGGGGTGCCAGAGAATTCTGGCCATGGCTGGTTTGCCGCGCTGAGTTGGCTCCGCGTGCTGCACCAGGTATACGCCATGTTGATTGCCAGACCCAGGGGCACTGTCTTACCTTGAAAGCCTGGTTGACCTTGGAGGATCTGCCGTAGATCACTGCAAGCGGCTTCACTGAAACGTTGTTGGCCACCAGGAGGTGTGTCGGAGACCAATTGGTTGATGCCGAGTGCCTCGTTGTTCGAGAAGAAGACTTCAGGGGTGAGCGCTGTCGGTGATTCGGGGTACCAGCCGGTCACGGTGTTGGCGTACTCCCGCGAATCCAGATTTGCAGGAAGCGCACTGTCCGCGCATTGTTCCGCGCTATCCCTCCCTGATGTCGTCTCTGGAACAGCCGACGACTCCAAGTTGGCGCCTGTGCCTTCGCCTACCGATTGCGTGGAGCAACCCGCGGCGAGACATACTGAGACAACACAAGCGATGGTCAGACCGCCGAAGCGCCTGGCGATGTTCCGGTTGGTCATGGCCGCACTTTATCCTGGGTACGTCGAGGTTGGACCATCACCGCGCTTCCAGTTCATCCATTCAAATGAACGATCAGTGCGTGCACCGCAGTCGAATTTCGTAAGGAAATCGACTATCTCGGCAAACGCTTGCTGGGACTTTATGACAATGATGATTCGTCAATATTTCTTGACACCCAGCATGGTTGTTAATTCAAAGGCCGGGCGGCTTCGGCGGGACACCACTGCCGATCCACCTGCAGAAATCCCATGTCGTTGCCGGTGGGTATCCTGTAACTCAGACTGCAAATCCATTGACCACGTGCAGTTTTCGCCCAAGCATGCAATGTCCCCTGGACCTTGATGTCCATCGCGAGACCTTCGGCACGGACCTTGAGTTTGGTTCCGTCGCGAAACGAGCCTCCAGCGGCACCCGCGACCGTCAAACTGACGTCGACCAGCACCCGGTATCGGCGGATCCACGATTCGCCGCACGCTCGGCTCAAAGGTGGTGGGCCAATTCTCGTACAGCTCGTTCATTGCGCCGCCGCCAGTCGGCGCGTGGTCACGCCGCCCGCAGAACCGATGTCACTGCCGGAGGACCACGACAAGCGTCGCTCGCCGAATATCGGTGCCGTCACGGTGTAGCGGCCGGTGCGAGCAGGTGCTCCGCGTCCGTGGACGGAGGTTTCGATGGTGATCGTGCGCAGCCGCCCTCGCCCCCGTTCGATGCCTCCGACGGCGACAGGGCGAGATTCGATGGTCAGGTCGAGACCGGGCATCCGACCATCGGTGACCACCAATACCGCTGCGTGGCTTCGGCATCGAGCGAGCAATGCTCTGGCGCGGGTCGGTGGTATGTCGCGTCCTCCGAGGGTGGTCACGACCAAATCAACCCCGTCGAGACAAATGCTGGCGGCGTCGAGAGCCGTGTTGGGGTCCCCAGGGTCGACCAGTGCGACCTTGGTGAGATCTCCGCCGTGTTCGTGGACGGACAGTAGTCCGAGCTTGGGTTGGCCGATGACGGCGACGTGGTGGCCGGCTGCACTGGCTGCTGCAACCAGTCCGACGAGAACCGATCCGGCTCCCGTGATGGAGAGGGCTGTTCCGCGGGCCAGTGCGCCTTGTGGCAGCAGTTCGGCCATCGGCAGGGGTGCCGGGATGGTGCGGAGCGTGCGAGCGCGCACAGCGGGCGTGAGGACGTCGTCGGCGCCACCGCCACCGGCGGGAGGCGTTTGAGTCGGTGTCGACGACGCGGGCACCGGGGCGAGCGGCACCGATTGGGCCGGTAGGTCCGTAGGCGCATGATCGCGGCGGCCAGGGATCGCCGCCATCTTCCGGCGGAGGGCGTCGAGCTGCGCGGTCTTGTCGAGCCCGGTCAAGTCTGGGATCGGGTCGGCTGCGGCCATGGAATCGACCTTTCGCCGTGCCTGTGGGACGCCTTTACTTTAGTCGAACGCCTGTTCGATTGTCGAGTTCGGGAAGGCTCGGCGTAAGCATCTGCATGTCACCTGCGTTGCGCGGCCCTGACCAGTCGCCCACGGGTAGCGCGTCGAGTAGCTAACGCATCCGAGCTCTGCGCCGATCAATTGATCAACTGACAGGTTCGTAGCATCCGCCACGACCGACAGCACACGAGATGGCGAGAAACCTATGCCGCGCAGGGTGTACACCGGCTGCCGAGACTGCAAGAACTGCACGAACTCCGATTTTGCGCACACCGGCCGCAAGCTTGGGCGCGCGTCCGCCAGTGTCGTGACCCTCGGCGCGTCCGAAGTTGCCATGGCCACCCGGAAGAAGTGTCGTGCGTGCGGACACCAATTGAGCCTCCACTCGCAATTCGTCGATGCGGTTCACACCACGAGTGCACACACGGCCCCAGTACCGAGCCCACCGGCCTCGACAAACTCTGCCGTCGGCAGCGCACACGATGCTCGCGAGCCTGGCATCCTCAATCGGACGTACCGGCGGATCCACACGTTCTATACCCACCCCGATCGAGATACCAGGAGCAGACGTCGATTTGGCACTGCCGTGGCCTTAATTGTCTTCGGAGTAATCGGATCGATCGGGAACTTCGCAGACGGTGCCATCGGCGCGGGATTCACCGGGCTGGCCTTCGCGGTCGGAGGCGCGATCTGGGCTGTGCGGGAGAAAGTCGCAACCAAACGGGCACGCGACGCCGAAGTCATTGAAAGGGCTCGTGCGCAACATAATTCGATTGATCCGAACCAACAACTATACGGTGAGTATCAACCACCGAGCCTTAGTGCCGATGAGGACGAGACCTGACATGCGAACCGGACCTGCGTTGGTCGCTCGGGCAGGCATCTGTGATGTCGCCTGCGGTGGGCGGCCCTGAGCGGTCGCCCGCGGGGTATCGATGAGCCCGCAAAGTGTGGGTGACGCGCCGCAGCGCCGCGATGACCTCCGTGTCGTACGGATCGAGACCCTCGTCCCTGATGGCGTCCCGCTCGATACTGTCCATACCGACTTCGACGTCGGTGCCACCGCGCCGGTTCCCTCCAACAGTCGCGATGTATTCATTCGTTCGAATGAATACCGTTGCTGAGCGGAGATGCAGCCGGAGAAAATCAGTGTCCGAGATGGCAAGGACGGCGATCACCCAGCAGTAGGTTCGGGGTTGGGATCGAGGAGGACAGCGATGCGAGCAGGGTGGCACCCTGACCCCGAGGACCGCAACCGGATGCGGTGGTGGGATGGGCAGGTGTGGACCTCGGCGACCAAGTCCGCGTCCGAGACGCAGCCGCCTCCGCAGCTGACGCCGGTTCCCGGCGCCACGGCCCCGAAGACCCCCGGAGAGAAGGCCAAGGACCGCAGGAGACTGCTGTTCGGCGCTGGCGCAGCTGTGGTTCTCCTCGTGATCTTCCTGGGGTTCAGGAGCATCGTCAACGACCTGGACAGCCCAGAACGGAATACCAGCTCGGCATCGAACACCCGGCCCACCGGCTCCGCGATCGCCCAGCCATACCCGATGGCTGCACCGCCTCCTCCGAAGAGTGCCGAAGAGATCGCCGCGTCGGCCGCCGCCCAAGCCTCTGCCGACGAGAACGCCCGCCGCAGGGCCGAAGCCGAAGCAGCAGCAGTGTTCGACCGCGCCACGTATCCCGCGATTTCCGCGCGGGATCTGGCGTTGCTGTCAAAGAATCCCGATGCCAGTCGCGGCAAAAAGATGGTCCTCTACGGACAAGTCGCGCAATTCGACGCGGTAACCGGGACCAGCCTGTTCCGCGCCGATGTCGGCGCCTCACCCGGCTCCGGCTACGACCTAAATGTCTTGGTCACGGGCGATGCTGCAGTGCTCGGACCGATCGCGCAGGACGACTACGTCACGATCTACGGCCAGTTGACAGGCTCGCGCACCTACGAAAATCAGTTCGGTGGCAGCACGACAGCCGCGACGATGACCGCTTCGATCATCGACGTAACCGGCTGAAACAGCCGAGTCGAGGATTGAACAGCCCTCACTCGGGCATCCCAAGGCGATGCCGCCGACTCCCCTGCCTCCGATGCTCGCGAGTCCAGGCGCACCGCCGTCCGGAGCGCAGTGGGTCTTCGAGTGGAAGTGGGACGCAACTGCGCGGGTTCACAGAAACTCGCGGACGATAGCGGCGCAACTCGCGCGTGGGTGGAGCATCAACCCCTGAGGGACAACCGCATTCGCAGACTGGCGACCATCAAACGCCTCCTGCGGCCGCCAGCACAGCCTCGCGTTGGATCCGGCAAAACCACTGCCGTCTACCGATCGGCTCCGGCCCACCCCTTCCCTCATACCCCCACGGGTACTTGCATACCCCCCTAGGTATGTGTCACAGTAGTGATGTACCCGCCAGAAAGGACCGCCATGTGCTACCCCGTCCCGTGCCCGGCATGCGGTAAGACCACCTGGGCTGGCTGCGGTCGACATGTCGACAGCGTCATGAAGAACGTTCCGCGGTCGCAGCAGTGCTCCTGCTCCATGGAGACACCCGCCCCAGCTACACGCGACAACTTCTTTCGTTCCCTGTTTCGTCGCTGACCCCCACCCCAACAGCACTCCACTGCATTTCGCAGGAATCTCTGGGCGTCTTCAACACTTCTGAATATCCCCACCCGTATTAGGAGAAGCAATTGTGACCAAGCCCGCTACCGCGGCGGCCACCGGCCGCCACGACCGCCATCGGCCACCGGCACCCGGCGCACTAGGCCGCCTGGGAAGCACGATGGTCGCCCGCCGCCGGTGGGTGTTCGGCATCTGGCTGATCGCCCTCGTTGCACTGGGATCGGCTGCACCATCGGTGTTCTCATCCTTGGCCGGGGCCGGCTGGCAGGCCAACGGTTCCGAATCCGTCCAGGTCCGCGAGCTCGCCCAGCAGCATTTCGGCGGCAATTCCTCTGCAGCAGTGCAGGTGGTCGTTCACTCCGACACCGCCACGATCGAAGACGCAGCGATGCAGCAGACACTCACCGACGTCGCGGCCGTATTCGACGGTGACACTCGCTTCGGTGAGGTCATCGCCCCCCAGCCGGGCATGACGATCAGTCCCGACGGTCACACCGGCATCTTGATCGCCGGCGCAAACGCGAGTACCGACGACATGGTCAAGGCCGTCGACGAGGTGAAGGGCGAGCTGACCGAACTCTCCGGCGACGGCATCGAGGTCTACCCGACCGGATCCTCCGCACTGTGGTCGGACTTCAACAAGGCCAACCACGACGCCATGATTCAGGCCGAATTGTTCTCCTGGCCGGTCACTTTGGCGATCATGGTGCTCGCGTTCGGCTCCCTCGTCGCCGCGGGATTGCCGCTGCTACTCACCGTTGCCGGCCTGGTCGCATCCGCAGGCGGACTCGTTCTGCTCAACGGCGTCACGCCGATCTCGGTGTGGGCGATGAACTTCGCGATGATGTTCGCCCTCGCCCTCGGAATCGACTACGCCCTGTTCATCGTCGCCAGGTTCCGCGACGCACTGCGCAACGCCGATCCACGTGCCGCGGTCGCCGAAACCATGGACACCGCAGGCAAAGCCGTGGTCCTGTCCGGTCTGACGGTCTTGGTGAGCCTCTCGGCCGTCCTGCTCGTTCCCGCACCGGCGGTGCGCACCATGGCCGTCGGCATCATGCTCGCCGTGACCTTCGTGCTGATCGCCACCATGACCCTGCTCCCCGCAACCCTGGGTGCACTCGGTTCCAAGGTCAACGCCGCCTCCCTGCCCTACGCCAAGCGCCAGCAGCACCGCTCCCCGAAATTCGCAGCCTGGGGTGAACTGCTCCACAAGCACCCCTGGCCGTTCGCTCTGGTCTCCGTCGGCATCCTCATTGCGCTGGCCCTTCCGGTCCTCGGACTGAAAGTGGCGATGCCCTCGATCGCCGTCGTCCCCGAAGACGCACCGGTTCGCCAGGGTTACGAGCTCGTCCAGGCCCAGTTCGGTGCCGGCGCACCCGGCGCACTGCAGATCGTCGTCCCGTCCGCGGATGCCGCCGCGACCGCCACGGCAGCCAGTACCGTCGACGGGATCTCGATGGTCACTCCGCCCCAGCCTGCCGCGGACGGCTCAAACTACTCACTGCTACAAGCACTTCCCACCGTTGACCCCTCGGACGAGAGAATGGGCACCATCCTCGGTGACCTGCGCGCCGAACTCCCGGAGTCGGCGTTGGTCGGCGGTGCCCCAGCGGAGAACCTCGATCTGCAGCAAGCACTGAACGACTACCTACCGCTGGTGATCGGTATCATTCTGGCGCTCGGTTTCATCCTGCTGCTCGTCGCACTCCAAGCACCGCTGATCGCGATCCTCGGCACCGCAGTCAGTCTGCTCTCGACCGCCGCAGCGTTCGGGGTCGCGAAGCTGATCTTCCAGGACGGGCACGGCGCATCACTGCTCGGATTCACCCCGCAAGGCTTCCTCGACGGCTGGGGTCCGGTGTTCTTCTTCGCGATGATCTTCGCCATCGCCATGGACTACACAGTGTTCCTGCTCGCCACCGCGAAAGAGCACTACGAGAAGACCGGGGACCCGAAAGCCGCTCAGGTCGACGGCCTCGCCCACTCCGGCCGGGTCATCTTCGCCGCCGCCGCGGTCATGGTCGCAGTGTTCTTCACCTTCGCACTCTCCGATCCGCTCCCACCGAAGGAGATGGGCATCATCCTCGGCGTCGCGGTACTGCTCGACGCCTTCTTGATCAGGCTGATCCTGCTGCCGGTCCTGCTGCGTTTGAGCGGACACGCCGCATGGTGGTCACCGGCCTGGCTGCGCAAGGTGTTGCCCTCGATCAGCTTCTCGCACTGACCACCCTTACAACCCGAACGGAGCAATCATGATCGATCCGAACACCACTCGCTCGTCCGCGTTCGCGGGCTGGCCGATCGAACGTATCGTCCCCGCCCTCGCCGCCGGCGTCACCGCCACCGGCCTGGCCCTCGGCGAACTCCACGCACCGCAGTGGCGACTGCTCAGCGCGTTCGCTGCCGCGAACCTCGCCCTTTACGCAGCGGTCGGCTGGTGCCCGGCCAGCGCGCTTCTCACCAGGGTGGGCGTGCCGAGTATTCGCCAGCCCCGAATCGGGTAGGCCCAGATCACCGCAGTTCGACGACCGAAAGGAACTTCCCTTATGAACATCGCACTCTCGACCACTCTGACCGACACCGACTTCGACACCGCAGTCGACGCCGTCAAAGCCTCCCTCGCAGATCAGGGCTTCGGTGTTCTCACCGAAATCGACATGCAGGCCACGTTGAAGGCCAAGCTCGGCGAGGACATGGAGCAGTATCTGATCCTCGGTGCCTGCAATCCGTCCCTCGCGCACCGCGCCGTCGGGGTCATGCGCCAGATCGGCTTGCTGTTGCCGTGCAATGTCGTCGTCCGCGCCGACACCTCCGCTTCCGGATCGGTCATTGTCGAAGCGATGAACCCCGACATCATGGTCCAAGCGACCGGCGAGCCAGCACTGTCCGACGTCGCGGCCGAGGCCACCACCAAGCTCCAGGCCGCCATCGACGCACTCGGTGGCCAGGACGCAGCCCACAGCTGATGACCCTGACGCTGGCACTGGTCCTCGGCGTCGCCGTCGGCATCCTGCTCGGTCTCCTCGGAGGCGGCGGGTCGATCCTCGCCGTCCCGGTTCTCGTCTACGCCCTGAGAATGGACCTGTCGGAGGCGATACCGACATCGTTGCTGGTGATCGGTGTCGCCTCGGCGACCGGGGCCATCCCCAAGGTGCGGGCGAAGCTCGTCGAATGGCGACTGGCGGCGATCTTCGCGGCCACCGGTATCGTCGGCACGCTGGTCGGCAGCGTCCTGGGCAGGCATCTGCCCGAGGCCGCAGTGATGATCGGCTTCGCGATCGTCATGATCATCGCCGGGGCGCGGATGCTGCGCAGCACCGACGATGTCGGAACCGCTTGCAAGACAGGAAGTTCCGGGATCGATTGGCGGCGATGCGCACCACGGTCCATACCGACCGGGTTCGGGGTCGGTGTCCTCACCGGACTGTTCGGCGTCGGCGGAGGATTTCTGATCATCCCCGCTCTGGTGCTGTTGCTGGGAATCGAGATGAGTGTCGCTGTCGGAACGTCGCTGGTGGTCATCGTCGCCAACTCCGCCGCCGGACTGATCGCTCAGGCCGACGGGCTCGGCGGGAACTGGCCACTGACAGCCGCGTTCGCCGGTGCGGCGATCGCAGGCTCGCTGGTCGCCGGAAAACTGAGCACACGCATCGACACCGACAAGCTGCGCACGTGGTTCGCCTACCTGGTGTTCGCCGTCGCGGGCTATGTACTTGTCGACACCCTCGTTCTTTCATGACCGACTGCACACACCGAACCGATGCCCCCGGGGGTAATCTGGAAGGACTACCACCATCACACACCCTCAGGAGACCGCAATGATCGGCGACGAAGACAGCATCGCATTGGTACTCAACCGTCTGCGCCGCGCACACGGCCAACTCGCCGGTGTGATCGGCATGATCGAGAACGGACGCGACTGCAAAGACGTCGTCACTCAACTCGCCGCCGTCTCCCGCGCCCTCGACAAAGCCGGATTCAAGATCGTGGCCACCGGCCTTCGTGAATGCATGACCGGCGACACCGCAGACAACAAAGAGCCCATGACCGAAGCAGAACTGGAAAAGCTCTTCCTCGCACTGGCCTGAACGAGGACGTTTCACGTCAGAAACGAGGCCGACCCGATTACACCGTAGGAGTACCCCGTGAGCACCACCGATCCAGACATCGCCATCATCGAAACGTCGAGCCTCGGCGACCGCAGCTACCTGATCAGCCACGACGGCATCGCCGTCGTGATCGATCCCCAACGTGACATCGACCGCGTCCTGGCACTGGCTACGGAGAAGAACGCCGCGATCACCCACGTACTCGAAACCCACATCCACAACGACTACGTCACCGGCGGACTCGAACTCGCACGCGCCACCGGAGCCGAATACGTTGTGCCCGAGGGTGACCCGGTCGAATTCGAGCGACGGGCAGTGGGGGACGGCGATGTCGTCGACGCGGGATCGGCGACGTTTCAGGTCATGCACACCCCGGGCCATACACATCATCACGTCAGCTACGTACTGCAACTCGGAGACGAACCGATCGCGATCTTCACCGGCGGCTCGATGCTCTACGGATCCACCGGCCGCACCGACCTACTCGGCTCCGAACACACCGACGAGCTCACCCATGCCCAGTTCCACTCGGTCCGTCGAATCGCCGCCGAACTCCCCGCCGACGTCGAGGTCTACCCCACCCACGGATTCGGTAGCTTCTGCTCCGCGACCCCCACCAGCGGCGACTCGTCGACCATCGGTGAACAGCAACAGTCCAATCCCGCGCTGACCCAGGACGAACAAACCTACGTCGACGAGTTGATCGCAGGACTGTCGGCCTACCCCGCGTACTACGCCCACATGGGCGTCATCAACACCGAAGGCCCCGCACCGATCGACCTGTCCACCCCAGAACCCGTCGACCCCGACGAACTACGCCGCCGCATCGACGACGGACAATGGGTCGTCGACCTCCGCGCACGCACCGCCTTCGCTGCCGGACATCTCGACGGTTCCCTCGGCTTCGAGCTGTCGACGACATTCGTCACCTACCTCGGCTGGCTCTACCAGTGGGGTGCGCCGCTGACCTTGATCGGCGACACATCCGATCAAATCGACGAGGCCACAAGGGAGTTGGCACGTATCGGCATCGACCACCCCTCCGGCTCCGCTGTCGGAGAGATTCATTCGCTCGCCAGCGACGGGCGCGTACGGTCCTACGAAGTGTCCGACTTCGCCGGACTCGCCGCAGAGGACTCGGACATTGCAGTGCTCGACACCCGTCAACAGTCCGAATACGCGGACGGCCACATCCCCGGTGCGATCAACATTCCCCTCCACGAACTGCCGCACCGACTCGCAGAAGTTCCCGACGGCAAAGTGTGGGTGCACTGCGCCTCCGGCTATCGCGCCTCGATCGCGGCCTCACTACTCGACCGGGAACATCGCAGCGTGGTGCTCATCGACGACGACTACAACCGCGCAACAGATCTCGGACTCGACACCTCGAAGACATGACGAAATGCTTCGACGACCGAACGCGACGAGACAGGCGTACCCCCAGGGGGTATATGTTGGTATCATCGGCCGCATGCACTCAGTGAATCGGCACGGTCGACGGGGCACAGCTCCGACGGCAGCTTTACTGATTGCACTGACGGTGTTCGGTGTCCTGTTGATGCATTCGGTGACACCGATGTCGATGCCCGTGACCGGCTCGATGTCGACATCGATGAGCGGCGGCCATGCCTCGTTCGCAGCACCGTCCCACACGGACGCCACGGTTCCGGTGATGACCGGGGAACATGACTGCCCGTCGGGGCACCAGATGATGCATCCCTGCGTCGGCACGACGGTGTCGTGGCCCGCGCTGACGGTCCCGGCGATGAGCGCAGCCCTCGACCTGGCGCCGACATCGGTGAACCGGATCATTGGACGGGCCGACTCCACGCTTGAGCGTGCGCCGCCGTGGACGTTATGGGAGTTGGACAGATCGGTGACCTTGCGAGTGTGACAGGGAGCCCGGCAGACGCGTGTCTGTCGGCGGATCGAACGACATCCAATTCTCTGCACTACCCACTCTTGCAAGGAGTTTCCTCATGCGTACCAAAGTCATTGCCTCGATCGCTGCTGCCGCCGCGAGCGCGTTCCTCGTCGTCGGCTGTAGCGACAACGCGGCCGATTCGTCGATGGACGGCCATGCGATGGGATCGATGTCCTCGGCACCGATGTCCTCGGCCCAAGCAAGCGCGTCCGCAGAGTTCAACGATGCCGACGTGATGTTCGCGCAGATGATGTACCCGCATCACGCCCAAGCAGTCGAGATGGCCGACATGGCGAACGGCCGCACCGACAACCCGGAGGTGCTGTCGCTGGCATCGGCGATCGCCGCCGCGCAACAGCCCGAGATGGACCAGATGACCACCTGGCTCACCGAGTGGGGCCAGCCCATGCCCGACATGGACAGGGGTGACATGGGTGACATGGGTGACATGGGCGGGATGGACCACAGCTCCGGCAGCGGCATGATGACCGCTCAGGACATGGACGCGTTGATGGCAGCGTCGGGACCGGAATTCGACCGCCAGTGGTTGACGATGATGATCGCCCACCACACCGGCGCCATCGAGATGGCCAACACCGAAATCGCAGACGGTTCCAATCCTGACGCCCTGGAGATGGCCCGCACCATCGTCGCCACCCAGCAGCAGGAAATCGACACCATGCAGCGGCTGCTCGGCTGACCCGGCCCGCTATAGACAACGATGGCCGCATCCTCTCCGGCGGAGAAGGTGCGGCCATCAACGTTCCACAATTGTCAGGGCTGCGTTCCCGGTACGAGATCAGCTCTCACAGTGACGGTGTGCGCTGCGACGGAGGGTTGGAACTCCCCTCGTTCACCGCTCCGGTGATGGTGTCGGGTGTGAGGTCGAGTCGACGCAGTAATTGTGCGTTCGCAGCGACGATGATCGTCGACAGCGACATCAGGATCGCGCCGATCGACATCGGCAGCACGAACCCGACCGGCGCGAGCACTCCTGCCGCGAGCGGAACCGAGATGAGGTTGTATCCCGCTGCCCACCAGAGGTTTTGCTTCATCTTTCGGTACGAGGCGCGCGAGAGTTCGATCACCGACAACACCGACCTCGGGTCGTCGCTGGCGAGGATCACTCCGGCCGATGCGATTGCGACGTCGGTGCCGGCCCCGATCGCGATACCGACATCGGCCTGCGCCAGAGCCGGGGCGTCGTTGACTCCGTCGCCGACCATCGCCACCGTACGGCCTTCGCTCTGGAGTTCAGCGACGTTGTGCGACTTGTCTTCCGGTTTCACCCCGGCGAAGTAGCGGTCCACACCGAGCTCGGTGGCGACGGACTTCGCGACGGCGTCGGCATCACCGGTGATCATCACGACCGCGATTCCTCGCGCGTGCAGCGCGTCTACCGCAGTGCGTGACTCGGACCGGATCTCATCGGCGAGCGCGAGGGCACCGATCACGGCCCCGTCGGCGAGGACGTGCAGGATGATCGCCCCGTCCCCGCGCCACCGGTCGGCGACAGCGAGTTCGGATCCGTGTTCCTGCTCGAGCAGTGCCGGCCCGCCGACCTGGATCCGGACGCCGTCGACGTCGGCTGCGACCCCGACGGCGGGGGACGACTGAAAGCCGGCTGCAGCCGGGACCGTCAGGTTCCGCGCGCGTGCGGCCTCGACGATGGCACGGGCGAGTGGATGTTCGGAATCTGCTTCTGCGGCAGCGGCCAGCGCGAGAACGTTGTCGGCGGTGCGCCCGCCGGTCACCTCGACTGCGGTGACGGTGGGTTCACCCTTGGTGAGGGTCCCGGTCTTGTCGAACAGCACGGTGTCCACCGTGCGCATGGTTTCGAGTGCGAGCCGGTCCTTGACCAGAACACCGCCGCGGGCGGCGCGTTCGGTGGCGATGGAGACCACCAGCGGAATCGCCAGTCCGAGTGCGTGCGGGCAGGCGATGACCAGCACGGTGATGGTGCGGATGACGGCGTCGTCGGGCATCCCGACCAGAGTCCACACCGCAGCGGTGATGATCGCGGCACCGAGAGCGAACCAGAACAGCCAGCCAGCGGCGGTGTCCGCGATGCGCTGAGCGCGCGAGGTCGAGTTCTGGGCGTCGGCGACCAGGCGGCCGATGCCGGCGAGGGCGGTGTCCTCCCCTACTGCGGTGACCTTGATGCGGAGACCGGAGTCGGTGGCGACAGTGCCGGCGACGACTTGGTCGCCGTCGCTGCGGCGGACGGTGCGTGATTCGCCGGTGATCATCGATTCGTCCATGCTCGCCGATCCGGAGACGATGGTGCCGTCCGCCGGTACGCGGCCGCCGGGGCGCACGACGACGACATCACCGAGCTGCAGCTCGGACGGGGGCACCGGCACCACATCGTCGCCGTCGACGCGTTCGGCGGTGTCCGGAAGCAGCGCCGCCAACGAGTCCAGAGCGGAGGTGGTCTGCGCGAGGGATCGCATTTCGATCCAGTGCCCGAGCAGCATGATCACGATCAGCAGGGCCAGTTCCCACCAGAAGTCGAGCTGATGATCGAGCAGGCCGAGGCTTGCTCCCATCGACGCGACGAATGCGACGGTGATCGCGAGGGCGATGAGCAGCATCATTCCCGGTGCACGTGAACGGATTTCGCTGACTGCTCCGGAGAGGAACGGGGAACCGCCCCAGGCATACATCACCGTTCCGAGCACCGGGGAGACCCAGGCGATCCACGATGAGTCGGGCAGTGAGTATCCGAGGAGCATCGCGAACATGTTCGAGGCAACGATCACCGGAAGGGCGAGGACCAGCATGATCCAGAACAGACGACGGAACATGCCGACGTGGTCCCCATGACCGGCGTGGCCACCGTGACCGGTATGGCCTTCGTGACCGGTATGGCCTTCGTGTTCCTTCTCGCCATGGCCGGAGTGGGCTGCGCTGTGTTCGGATGCATCGTGGCCCGGCAGCGTGCCCGCTGTCTCGGCTCCGCCAGCGTCGGCATGTGTGTGGTTGTTCATCGCGGGAAATCCTTCTCTCCACCAGGTTCAGCGGTTACGCGGTGCGCGAATCTTTGGGTTGCGGTTCGACTGTGTATCCAGCCTCGCGGACAGCTGCGATGACACCGGCGTGGTCGGGCACGTCAGCACTTGTCACCGTCAGAGTTCCCGCAGCTGCAGATGCCTCGACCGTGTCGACTCCTGCAACGGTGCTTACTTCCTCCCGGACTGCCGCTTCGCAGTGACCGCAGGTCATGCCCGTGACTTTGTAAACCGTGGTGATCATGTCGCGCTCCTCTGGCTGCTTAGATACCCCCTGGGGGTATCGCGATGACATGTCGACCATACCCCCTCCCCGTATGTTTCGGAAGGCCGTTGGCTGCGTCGAGTGGCTTACGAACCTGCGGCGAAGACCAGTCCGTTGGCCGAACTTCGGATCGAGTCATGGTGCGGTGGGGTCTACGTCGAATCGGCCTGGGTGCGCAGTCCTGACATAGCGGACCGCAGTGGTGGTGCCGATACCGAACACGGTCATCAGGGCAACTGGGTCGCCACTGTGGGCGGCCTCGTCGAGGATGCGATCGACACGCAGTTCGCGGGCGGTGATGCCGAGGTCACGGAATGGCCGGGTGATGTAGTGGCGACTGCCCGGCAGTGCGGTAGGCGCAGTTATCCGGGTGATCAGCAAGTACGGATTCGTGCTGGTCGGCCACCGCAGCTGACGGTAGATCAGCCAGTCGCGGAGCACCTCAGCGGTGAACTCGTCCAACCAGAACGTGTGGCGGGTGTGCGTACGGGTGACGGTTGCTCGTCCTGCCGAACGGTCGAGATGGTCGAGTCGGAAGCCGATGACCTCTTCGATCGTCAGCGCGTGGACCGCGACGAGCGCCAGAATCACCCGGTCATCGGGCCTGCTCAGCTGATCGAACAGCCCATGCACGCGGTCGGACGGCAACGGTCTGAGGATCCTGCGGCTGTACCGACCAGCGACCTCTCGGGCAGGGTCGGCGAAGATGCGACGTTCGCGTTTGAGTCCGCGGAAGAGCGACCTCAGGGCCGTGTGCACGTTGTGTCTCGACTGCCCTGAGTGACGGCTCAGCGCGCGCTCGATGTCGACAGTTTCGACAGATCGCAGGCTTTGGTGTGTCTCAGCCCATTCGTGCAAGACCGGTTGCGCGAAATTGAGATAGAGGGCAATGGTCACTTCCGTCAGCGGTCTGGACTTACGTCGACCGCGGCCGCCCAACGCAGTGACCCACGCCTGCACGTCGTCGCGGAACTGCGCGGGTGTTTGCTCGATCATCCGTATGGTGCGCTCGGTGTGCCGGGCGGCATTACTTGCCGCCACCCCATCGGCAGGGTTTCGTTCCGACATCAGTTGGGAGGTGGGACGCGGCGGGCTCCGCGCTTCCTGGTCCCGGTAGCGGGTGCGGCCGGGCCCGACCGATCACCGATTGCGCGTGCTGGAGCTGCGTCGAGATCCACGCTGTGAACAGCTTCCGCCAGCATCAGATCACCGACAGTGCAGTTCAACGCCGCACAGATCTTGTCCAGGTCATCGAGACGGATCGTGACCGGCGCCGAAGACCACAGGGCCGCAGTCTTGCTCAGTGACGGGTGGAAGTCGACCTGCTCGAATGCTTTGAGTAGCTGCGTCGGACGCCAGATGTCGCGTTGCGCCGCGACCATGCGCAGGTTCCATTTCATCTTCTAATTCTCCGTACTCAAGCGCCGCACGGCGCGTTGTGTCGACTCGATGACAGACCGTTCCGGGTCGGCTCCGGCCGACGCCAAATAGCCCACAGTGGTGCTCGCCCATTCGTGGCCGAGCATCTTCTGCACATCCCACAAGGGCATGCCTTGTTGGTAGTTGTGGGTGGCGCAGGCGTGACGCAGCAGATGGGGGTAGAGCTCCCGCACCGGGCCGTTCAGATGAAGGTGCGACGCAGCTTTGAGACTGCGGCGGAAAGTCGAGGGCTGAATCGCGGGTGCAACGGCGAGATTGAGCGCCGCCACGGCGGTCGGCAAGCGTTCCGATGGCCACAACGGTGCGCCCGCGTCGGTCGGGTCGTCGCTGAACTCGCCCCGGATCTGTTCGAGATACCACCACAGCAGCTCTCTCCCCTCTTCGAAGAGAAACGCTTGCCGTTCGCGTGGACCTGATCCGCGAGCGCCCTTACCCACGACGACGAAGCGGCCCCACTGTCCCGCTTCCCAATGAATGTCGCCGATCCTCACCGCACACAGCTCCGACGCGCGCGCACCGGACAGGTACGCAATCTTCGCCATGGTGTAGTCGCGCGCGCTCACGTGGTACTTGCGTGAGCGCGGCAGGGCCTCTCTCCACTCGGCGAAGAACGCTGTCATCGCTCGTCGAGTGGGAGGAATCCGCAGCGCGAAATCACCCCTGTGTCTCGGCCGGTTGAACGGGTCGACCGGCGACTCGACACCGACACCGAACGCTCGGAGCAGCTCACCGGCGTAGCGGTGCTCGAGGAATCGGTAGTAGTTGTCGATCTGAACTGTCTTCTTGCGGATGGTTGCGTGACTGCGCTTACCGGGACCGGCAAAGTACTGATCGAACTGCTTCTGGGTCAATCGCCATGGCACACAATCGAAGTAATCGCATATCTCGATCACGGGATACATGATTCTCTGCAACGTCGCCGGGCTCAGACCCGCCACATCTCTGGCCCATCCGTATTCGACCAGCGTGTTACGGAAGAAGTCGTGTTCGTCGTCCCCTGACGCCGACGCCAGCCGCTGCAGCGATTCGACGTCCGCAAGTTCCCCACTGCCGACCCGCGCGGCACTCGATGCGCCGTCGGCAGCGATACGTCGCTGCCGACGAGTAGCGAAATCTGACACGAACAGTGAACTTATGCGAGGAACTCGCAGAATCTACGAGTAACTGATGAAATTTGAGCGACCACGGAATGAAGAAGAATCGTTGCTCTGACCAGGGAACCTGGGCTTACACCGGTTCCTGGCAGCCGATCGAACCCGTGCGGACTCCAGTGGCCAACGCGGGGTCAGCGTTGTCGACGGCGCATCGCGGGTGAAACTGTTCTCGCGCAACGGAAACGACATCTCCACCTCGTTCCCGGACGTGGCGGCGGCGCTGTCGGAGACGACGGCGGGTCGATCGGTGACCCTGGACGGTGAGTTGGTGGCACTCGATTCGGCCGGTCGGCCCGATTTCGGGCTGCTGCAACGCCGAATGCATGTCGCGCGCCCGTCTGCGGCGTTGCTGCGGTCGACCCCGGTGACGTATTTCGTGTTCGATGTCCTCGACGTCGACGGCGAATCGGTCCGAACGCTGCCCTACACGCAGCGCCGTGAGCTGCTCGAGGGCCTCGGAGTGGCCGACGGACGGCGGGTACAAGTGCCGCCGAACATGACGGGAATCGACGGCGAGACGTTGATGGGCATTGCCGCCGACAACGGCATCGAGGGGGTCGTGGCGAAGAAAGCCGAGTCGGTGTACCGATCGGGGATCCGGTCGCCGTCGTGGATCAAGATACCGATTCGGAACACACGCGAAGGCGTGATCTGCGGATGGGTTCCGACAGGCGGCCGCGCCGACGGGACACTGGCGGCTCTGCTCCTCGGAGCGTACGACGAGGCGGGCGAGTTGGTCTACATCGGCCGTGTGGGAACGGGTTTCACCGATCGGATGCGCCGCGAACTGCGGAGCACACTCACCGAGCGCACCTGTCCGGAGAGTGCGTTGCACGGTCCGGTTCCCCGCGCCGACGCAGTCGGGGTGTCCTGGGTGACACCAGAATTGGTGGCGGCTGTGGAATACCGCGAGCAATCGACAACGGGGCGTTTACGGCATCCCGCATTCAAAGGAATCCGATCCGATATCGCTCCCCGCGATGTCGTGACATGAAAGGGTGCAGCTCATCGCCACATTCATTGGTTACGCTGGCCGGTAACCGAGTCCCTGACATTGAGTGTGATCGAAAGGTTTTCCGGCTGTGGCCAAACGAGTGACAACCCAATTGGTGGACGATATCGACGGGTCGGTCATCGACGACGAATCCGGCGAAACGATCGAATTCGCGGTGGGCGGTGTCGAATACGTGATCGACCTGAAAGCGAAGAACGCCAACGAGTTTCACAAAAAGCTCGACTACTACATCGAGCATTCCACTCGGGTCGGTGGCCGCAAGCGTAAGCCCTCCCCCGCCGGCGCGGCGACGCCCGCGAAGACCGGGACACCGGCCACCCGTGATCCGGCGCAGACACGCGCGATCCGGCAGTGGGCGGCCGACGAAGGCTACGAAATTAACGATCGGGGCCGTATCCCGGCCGCCATCGAAGAGGCGTACAACGCAGCGCACTGACCTCTCGTGGGCCGCCTGCCCGTCGTGGGCAGTGCGGTGGTGGGGCGTTGAGCGGGGGAGCTCGAGGGGCTGCCGCAGGCCCCCTCGACCCGGGCCGGGGACGCTCCCCCGCCTGCGCTGTGGGGCCGATACTGTCCGGCGATGGACAGATATCGAAGTGCCGCCCTCGGCCTGTACGGGCTCGCCGTTGTCGCTCGGCTCTTGACCTGGGGTGAGCTCAGCGCGTCCGAACGCAGCGACAGCGCGGTGACGCTGCTGCTTGTCGGAGCCGCCATAGCGGCGGTGCTTAGCCTCGGCAGTACCCGCACCGACCGCAGCGACGAATGAGGGGTGGCGGGCACATGGTCCCCGCCACCCCTTCTCGTTACTGGTCGGCGGCGTTGTCCTCATTGGGCGCGGTGAGCGCGTCGTACGCCTGCTCGGGGGTGAGCATTCCGGCTGCGGCCTGCTCGACCACGGTCAGCACGTGGCCGTGCTGGTCGAGGAAGCCCAGGTAGTTGTCCTGGTTGCCCCAGGACGTGCGACGCCACGAGTCGTTGCCCTTGCCGCTCACTCGTGCTTCGTAGGCGGCGAGGATCTGCGCGAGCAGGATCACCTGCGCGCGGGTCTCGCTGGCCTTGTCGATCGTGGGGGCGAGCGCTCGACGCGCGGCCTTGTCCGCGACACCGGGGTATCCAGCGCTGGGGCTGGTGTCGGCGGGCACTGTGACGCCGAGCAGCTCCGTGAGGTACTGCGGCGCTTTGTTCTCGGTCAGCAGCCCCGGCTCGTCGACGAGGGTTTCGGTGATCCACTTCCCTGCCCCCTTCGGCAGGGTCTTGCGGGTCAGAAACTTCGTCAGCCATTCCTTGCGGACGATCGTCGCGGCGGCGCTGGCCTTGTTCAGTGCGACGGTGCGCCGCCGAGTGGCCTTCTCGGCTTCCTTGGCCGCGAGCGCTGCCTGCGCTGCTTTCTTCTCGCGTGCCTTCCTCTCGGCTGCGGCCTGGTCGTCGGCCTCGTCGGGTTCGCTCGACGCTGCGGCGAGGATCGGCCCCAGTTTCACACCGGCCGCGTCGGGGTCGGCGGTGAAGTATTCCGGCACCCACACCTGGGCGACGGTGACGTCTTTGTGGTGGTGGTAGCCATCTGTGGCGACGGCTTTCGGGGCTCCTTCGGTGGCCCAGTCGATCGACTCGGACTCGATCACCTCGCCGGTGGCGGTGAGGGTGATCTGCTCATCGGCAGTCAGCCACACCGCCCAGTGCTCGGCTGCGCCGTCGATGACGGCGTCGGTGACCGGGTCTCCGTCTGCGGTCACCAAGTCCTCAGCAGCGACGTAGGGGCTGTCGTAGTCGGGTTCTTCCTCGAGGACGGTCACACCTTTCTCGGCATACGGGGTACCGGCTTCGGCGCGGGCCTTGCGTTCGGCGCGGTCCGCGATCAGCTCCTGCGCGACGGAGTGGAACCACGACCCGGCGTCGAGCAGCCTCTCGACGGCCTCGGTGTCGCCGTCGGCGTCGAATACCGCGACCACTGCCGCCTGCTCGAGGTCGAGCTGCCCGGCGTCGAGTGCGTCGAGGGCGGTCTGCGAGCGGCCCGCTGTCCCTGCGGCTTTGGCGGTGTCCCGGTTGTCGTACTGCATCGTCTTGGCGATCTTGGTAGCCGACAGACCCAGCTCGAACATCGCGGTCACCGCTTTCGCGCGTTGACCGTCGGTGAGCGGTATACGGCGGTCGTTGGTGTTCACCTGCTGCGTGAGGCGTTCGATTTCGCGGTCCTTGGCCTTGCTCGCAGTCGGCCGGATCAGCACCGGCACACTGTCGACCCCGGCTTCGAGAGCGGCGAGGGTGCGGACCTGGCCGTCGATAACGACGACTTGGTCGCCGTCGCGGCGCGCGAGGATCGGCAGCAGGACACCGTGTTCGATGATGGAGGCGACGACGGCGCGGAACTCGTCCGAGTCGGTGTCGACCTCGTCGCGGACGTTGGGGCCGACTTCGAGGGCGGTGGGGTGCAGGCGGGCGAACTCCTCGCCCGCCCCCACGACCGGCGTGGTGCCGGTCGTGGGGGCTTCGGTTGCGGCGGTGGTGGTTTCGATGCTTGCGGTCATGGTGGTGTCTCTCCCTGGTAGATTCTTCGGTTGGAGACACCGGGCAGGTAGAAGCTGTCCGGTGTTTTCTTGTTTTCCGGGCCTGTACGGGCCTGGGGGTTACTGCTGAGCAGTGGCTCCCTGGTGGTGGCCTGCCTGGCGTGCGGCGCGGATTTCGGCCTCACTGGCTCCGTGTTCGCGGGCGGTGCACGCCCAGAACGCGGCCCGCTCGAGGTGCGCATCGACGGTGGTCGAGTTCGCGTCCGCTGCGGCCCGGTTGACCTGCTCGGTGTAGGCGGTGACCTGCGCGAGTGCATGGGTTTTGACCTGCGCCGGTACCTGACCGATCGCGGTCATGATTGCGGTGCGCAGTCCCACCGTCCTCGGCCCTGTGATGGTGTCGTGCATGTCGCTACTTCCCTTCTCAACTGGTGGCCTGGCCCTTTGCCCTGCCACGTTTTTTCGCCGTTTCTGGCGTGAGGAGAGAAGTCAGCGCACGGGGCCGGAGTGTCAAGGGTCGGGACGAAAAGTTTTCAGCCGGAGGCGTTTTGAAAAGTTTTCGGAGCCCTTGGGCCGGGAGCGCAGCGGACGCCGGCGGTTGATGCGGAGGTCACGGGTGATGAATGCTCGCCGGTAGCCAGAACCGCTGTGAAAAAACGTCTTTGCTCTTGTGAGTGCGGAGCGAAGCGGAGTTCATTTCGGGGGACACCGCAGGTGGCCGGCACCGCCGGCAGGCGGAATGCGAGACCGCTCGTCGACGCCGGCGGCGTGGCCACCTCCCACCTGCGGAAATCGGCAGGGTGATTGTGCGGGAGCGACGGAGGCCGGCCACGTTCGGTGTCGCGGCAGCGCCGATTCGATCTGTTCCGCCGCCTGGCGGTGCTCAACCTCAAGTACGACGCGCTGGCGGTCATAAGGTAGCTGTCGCAATTGCCAGTAAGATCACCCGTGTGATGGTTTCGCCTCCGCACGAAGGTTTGCTTCGTGACGGGGTCGGGTTCATCGGGAATCCAACTGAATAGAGATGGATCGGCGAGGTTGCTCTCGCTCCCCTGCGCCTTAGGACGCGATGTGTCGTGTCTTCCTGTTCTGGTCGTCTCGAGAGGGGTGGCCGGCTTCCGGCAGATTGTCTGTCGGTCGCGAGGTAGAGAGGGGCGGCGATGGTTTCTGATGCCGATCCACCCGATAGACCAGGGCCTTCGCGGGCCGATAGAGCCGGGGATGCGTTGACTCGTATCGCTGTAGGTATGCGGGGAGCTTTGTTGCTCGCCACATACTGCAACAGCTCGACCACCGTTGTTCTGGTGATCGAGCTGTTGGTTCTAGGACTCCAGTTGGCTGCTAGCTTCTCGCGGCGGCGCTGACAAGAGGAGGCCCTGGGGCAGGGCGGCTATCTCGGTGTTCCCGCACCGGGGTGGCCGCCCTTGTCGTGGACTGGTGTCCACGTTGCCTAAGTTCACTGTAGACGGAGTTTGCCAAAGTTCCAATCGACTGGGTGGGGAATTGCCTGCTCAGCCTTGGTAGGCAGGGGCTGCACGGTCGACGGTTTCGGTAGACGACCCGGACGTTGTGGTGGTGTCCGGTGTCCAGTTGGTTGTTAAACCGACAAGTAGTGGAATGCCCTGCACGGGGCCTTGTTCTCGGCGATACTCGCGGGATGTACGACGAACCGGAGTATCGATACCGCATCGACGTGTATGGGACATCCGGTGTGTCCTTGGAGGGCGAGATCGAGTGTTTTCGCGTAGAACCTCCGGTCAAGGTTGGACGCTTCACTTTCGGTGTATTGCATGACGATCGGGTCGTCGAGACGCTTCAACTCGATAACCTCACTGAGGCGGATAAGCCGCCTGGTTCCTATTTGGGTGGGCTCGGCATGGCGATGTTCCAGCGACTGATGGATCACTTCCCCGGCTATGAGTTCCGGATCTCCGGTCCCCTCGAAAATCAGTTAGAGGCGGGTCAACACTTCATCACTGCTGTACGGAATGGAAACGTGTCGAAGGGTCGAGATCCGTTGCCGTATCACGACAGTGGGTGTTTCAAGAGACGTGATGAGTGTGTCTGTCCGCTGGGTGGGCGACAGCGGGATCAGTAGCTACGAGGGCTGACTGTTCAGGCTGTGGCGGCGTGCGGCGCGTCGGATGCTCGTGCTGGGTGGGTTGATCGATCAGTGATCTTCCGGTCGAGGAGCACGCGGAGGGCGATCGCGCGCGCGGCATGCTCGGCGATTTCGGCGGGCAGTGGTGGGCCGTCGATGGTTCGGATTCGCATAGTCGGAGATTCTGCCGTGGGGTACCGACAGGTTCTGTTGCGCTGCAACGTGTTGCGGACGTGCCCGCAGCATTCCGCCGTCTCCGGATCTCGTGCTGGTGGGTTGCTGCAGACGGAAGCCACATCGGAGTTTCGGGTTCGGTGCCCGCCCGCGGGGTGTCGCCCTTCCGTGCGGTCGACGGCATCGCTGCTCGGCGTCTGCGATACGACGAAAGCCCGTCCCCTTGGTTGGGGGCGGGCTTTGTCTGGTTCGTATGTTGGTCAGTCTTTGGGGGGCTTGGTGTCTTTGCCGGCAGCGACGTCGCGGATCCAGTCAGGGACGTCGACGTTGTCATATTCGGCGGTTTCGACGTAGGCGCGGGCGGCCGCTGCTGCCACGCGTGGGCGTGGTCGCCGGGTGGCTCGGCGTTCGGTGGTGGTCATCGCGGGTCCTCCGTGGTGTCGGTCTGAGGTTCAGTGTCCTCGGTGTCGGGGTCTTGCGCCAGTGCTCGGCGCATGGCGTGTTCGCTGACGGTGCGGATGACGTCGCGTTCGGTGGGTGTGATGAGTTTGGATTTGCTGACGGTGCTGTACATCGTCCAGCCGAGTTCGGCGGCGGCGTCGTCGTCGCTGGTGGTGAGCTCGAGGCACCAGCTGATGCGCTGCCAGGCCTGAGCTCGGTTCTCACTGCTGGTGCGTTGGCGCAGGGTGGCGGTGACGCCGATGGTGGCGAGGATGCCGACGATGAGGGTGACCCATGCTTGTGCGGGCACGTGGGTGGTTCCTTTCCTGGGGGTCGCGGTCGGCTCACATGTAGAGCAGGTGTGGTGGTGCGGTGCCGTCGAAGCGTTCCAGGCTGTCGAGGACGCCGTTGTAGTTGGCGGGTCGGCAGCGGCCGAGTCCGACGATGAGGGCGCAGGTGCCGTCGAGGGTGACGAGGTAGGACGGTGCGCAGCCGTTGTCGGGCGAGGTGTGCTCGGCGGCGTCGAGGAGGGCGTAGCGGACGGCGTCTGCGGCGGCTCTCTTGGCGTCGTCGAGGGTGGTGTCGGCTCCGCTGGCGGTGAGGAGTTCGGGGCTGTTCTCGGGGCGGGTGGTGACGGTCCAGGTGATCATCGGCGGTGGCTTCCCTTTCTGGCCTGAAGCGGGTGGCTGCTTGCTGCTCAGCGTCGCACGGGGAGCGCAGCGAGTCGTGCGACGCCAACCGGAATTTCGGCGGTCTGTGGAGCGGGGTCGGGGCCTGTGGATAAACACGTTCGGCCCCGCGGGTGCGGGGCCGATGTGTGTTATTGCGGTCAGTCGTCGAACGAGTCGAGGATCTTGGACGGATCGCGGCGGTAGCGACCTCCGTCGAGGAAGACGCCGACTGCGGCGCGGTGGACGCGGCGGAACTCGTCCATGAGGGTGTCGTAGCCGACGCGGTCGGTGACGCGCCAGGTGATCGGACCCATGTGCAGGTCCACCCAGTGCACGGTGCGGCGTTGCTCGGGGATGTAGCGGGCGCCGGGGATCACCGTGTGTTCGGGGCCGCCGAGCCAGAGGATCGAGATTGCGGGTGCGCCGAACTCTGCGCCAGGCTGCTGCGGGTACGGGGCGCGTCCGTCGGCTCCGGCGAGGGCCGATCGGACGGTGGCGAATCCGGCGATGACGTCGCAGACCGCTTCGGCGCTGCGGAACGTCATCATGAGGTGCCCGAACGCGACGACCATTTGCGCGTGCTCGGTGCCTGCGGCGGTGATGCTGATGGTCGCGTTCTGGGGTCCGGTGATGATGACCGTGGTGTGGGTGACGATGGCGGGGGTCTGGGCGTTTCCTGCTGCGGTGCTCGTGCGTGCGGGGCGGGTGGTGTTCTTCGGCATGTCGGGTCTCCTTCTCTCGCGGGACCGGCTCCCCCGGCCCTTCGCTCGTGCCAATTTCTTTCGCCGTCATCTGGCTTGGGGAGAGAAGGCGGCGGCATGGAACGGCGTCCCACCCCTGGGACGGAAAGTTTTCAGCCGCAGGCGCTTTGAAAAGTTTCTGGAGCCCGAAGGGCCGGAGCATCGCGGAGTCAGGGGTGGGTAAGACGGGCCAGGGTGACGCATGCTCGGAGAGAGCCAGATGTGCGAAAGAAATTGCTCTTTTCACAGGACGGAGCGCAGCGGAGTTCGATTCGGTGGACACCGCAGGTGGCCTGATCCGCCGGCCGGAACATTTCGGCCGGCGAACCTTCACCCGACCGGCTACGCGGCCTCCCCGGTCCCGGTGTCCTCGCCGTCGTCCGACTCGGCGGCGGTGTCGAGGGCGTCGGCCAGCTCGTGGACTGCGGTCAGTACGGCTTTCGCGGTGGCGGTGACCTGTTCGAGGTCTCCTGCTGCCCATCCGGCGATGTAGCCGACGCTGTAGGCGCTGGTGTCGAGTCCGAGCATCCCGGCCAGGACGTAGGCGACGGATTCGGCTTCGACTTCCATGCGGCCCCGGTGCAGGTCTTTGCGGGCTTCGGGTCCGATGAGGTCGGGTGCGTGCATGATTGCGTGCGCTGCCTCGTGGATCATCGTTTTCGCGGCCGCTGCGGGTTCTAGGGCTGCGTCGACGACGATGCGGTGGGAGCCGTCGGTGGTGGTGTAGCCGTTCGCGCTGCTGGTGATCGTCTCGCGGGTGACGGTCCAACCACGTGCGGTCATGATTGCGGCGACGCGGTCGTAGATCGCGTCCGGATCGGCGCCGGTGAGGAGCTGCGCGATTTCCTCGGGCTGGGGGTGTCCCTCGATGGGGTCTGTTTGGGAGTGGTCGAACACCGACAGAATCGGGAAGGTGGGCACCTTGCGGGTTTCTTCGTCGCCGGTATCGGGGTCGGTCTCGGTGACGGTGCGGGAGCTGTAGCCGTAGATCCGGATCGCTTTCTCGCCCTTGCGGACCTGCCGCCCGCGTTGCTGCCAGGCACGGAATCCGGCGACCTGCGTTGCGTCGGGTTTCTGAGTGAGGATCAGCAGGACGTTGTTGAAGAAGGATGCGGAATAGCATCAGATGCACGATCGCCGCCCCGCCCGTTGCAGCCGACACGATCTCACCATGAACCGACGCCCGTTGTGGCCGCACCGGCACGCCATCCGATTCGAGGGCAGACTCGCTCGTATGAAGGTGGAAATCTTGTACTTCGACGGGTGCCCGAACTGGCAGGAAGCTGCGGACCGGGTTCGCGCTGCGGCCAGCCTGATCGGACAGTCGGACATCGAGATCGGTCACCGGCTGATCTCGTCCGACGCCGAGGCAGCGGCGTCGGCCTTCGCCGGCTCACCGACCATCCTTGTCGACGGCGTCGATGCCTTCGACGATGCCGTGCAACTGACCGAACTCGCCTGCCGCGTCTACTCGACCGACCGCGGCCTGGCGGGTCTGCCGACCGTCGACCAACTCGCCGCGTCGCTGCAATCGAAAGGCGAAGCGCTGCAACGATGAACGCAGCGAAGGGTCGCGTCCCGCCGCCCCGGTCGAACACTGAGCGGTAGCGCCCGCGCGGCGACCAGTGAACCTCGACCTGCACGCACTCCCCTAAGGCACGGCAGCGTTCACTCCCTCGTGGCGTTCGCCGGCGTTAGTGTTGCCCATGGCTATGTCCAGAGCGGTCCCCGCGCTGCCGGTACGGCACATCGAGACCGCGATCGCCGTCTACACCCGCGCCTTCGGCTTCACGGCGCAGTACTCCGATCCCACCTTCGCCAAGCTCACTCGAGACGACGTCGAGATCCACCTGTGGGCCTCCGACGACGACAGCTGGACCACCCGCACCGACCCTGCGCCGTGGCCGGTGTGCAGCGGAGCGGAGACCTTCCTCGCCGGAACGGCCAGTTGCCGCATCACCGTCGACGAGATCACGGAACTGTACGACGAACTCTCGCGCGCGGGCGTTCTGCACCCGGCAGACGCCGGCCACCCCGTCGCGACGGACTGGGGGACGACGGAATTCGCGACCGTCGACGGCGATGGGAACCTGCTCACGTTCTCCACGAACACTATTCGGACCGAAAGCCCGGTCGTCGACGGTGACGGTGACGCTGTCACCACTTCCTGACCGGCGGAGCCGTTGATCACCACGCATCCATCGGCGTCATCACGAAACTTGCATTGGATGCATGATACGTTCATGCGATGTCGGCCATGGATACCGTCGGGTCCGGCGCTTCTCGCGCCGGGGGGTCGGCAGATCACCTGATGCGAGACGGTCTGTCGCTGCTCGCGCCCGAGGAGACCGTGCTCGCGGCGATGATCGAAGGGTGGGAGCAACAGCAGCGCTCGCGGATGCTCGCGAACCTGACCATCGAGCGGCGGACACAGATCGTGCGCCGGTTGGTGGTCTTCACCAACGACTACCCGTGGCAGTGGTCGTCGGCGGACGTCGAGGAGTGGACGACGCATCTGGTGGAGTCGGGAGCCGCGCATTCGACGGTGCGGCTGTATCAGATGGCGGCATCGCTTTTCTGCAGCTACATCTCCGACGTCCGCTACCGGTGGCACGAGGTCTGTGAGCGGCACTTCGGGGTGCACCCGGTGCAGATCTTCCACGAGTGGAACATGGTCGTGCACCGCAGCGACTATGAAGGGCGACCCGGCAATCGGCCGCTGACCCGCGACGAGCTGCAGGCGTTCTTCGACTACTGCGACACCCGGGTGAACCGGGTCGGCGCCTCCGGCCGCAAAGGATGGCTGGCGAGCTATCGCGACGCCACGCTGTTCAAGGTGATCTACGCCTGGGGCCTACGCCGCCGGGAGGCCTCGATGCTCGACACCGTCGACTGGACCGCCAACCCCGCGGCCACCGAGTTCGGCCGCTACGGGGCGCTGTCGGTGCGCCACGGCAAAGCCCTCTCCGGCGGACCGCCGCGGCGCCGCACGGTCCTGACCACCATGGAATGGGCCGCCGAGGCCGTCGACGAGTGGGTCACCGAGATCCGGCCCCTCTACGACTCCGACCAACTCGCCCTCTGGCCCACCGAGCGCAGCGCACGGGTGGGAGCGGTGTCGATCTCCCAACGGTTCGCCGAGTACCGCGACGCCGTCGGGCTCGAGAAGCACCTCGGCCCGCACTGTCTGCGCCACTCGTATGCGACACATCTGCTCGAGGACGGGTTCGATCACCTCTTCGTCCAACAACAACTCGGACACTCCTGGGGATCGACCACCGCGATCTACACCAGCGTCGGCACCGATTACAAGAACAACGCCCTCCGACGAGCACTGAGTCGGGCGTTCACCACCGCGAGCACCGACGAGGAGAACTGATGCCGCACCCGCAGCTGAACTACCAGTGGCATCTGCGCCGCCTCCTGGCCGACCAGGGCATCTTCGCGACCACCGGACTCGGACCCCTCCTCGCCGAACGGGGCATCACACTCTCCGAAGCACAGGTGTATCGCCTGGTCACCGGGACACCCGAACGTCTGAGCCTGCGCACGCTGATGGCACTGTGCGACATCCTCACCTGCACACCCAACGACCTCATCGAACCGATCGCCGAACCCGCCACAGGGACCGCGACCGGAACATCGACACACCGCCCCGACACCGCTGCCGCGACCACCCGCGCCAAGACCCGCACACCACGACGCGCCGACATCCGGCGACAGTGATCGCAGGACGGTGTCGCATCTGCACCACCGCCGAGGTTCGCGGCATGACGGTGTGCGACCGCTGCAGAAAACGAGCCACGCAGCACCGCGGTACGTGCGCCGGCTGCAGAAAGCCGGACAAACTGTTGGACGACGCCGACACCTGCCGGTGGTGCCGCCAGAAGGCGCGTCGCACCTGCACCTGTTGCGATGCAACAGGATCAGCTCTCACCGGCGCCGAAGGCGACACCCTCTGTCACCGGTGCACACTGACCCGCCGCCTCGACGCGATAATCCCTCCTCATGCCGACGGCCCCCTCGCACCGCTGCGGCAGCCGCTCCTGCACGCCGAACCCGTCACCACCCGCCGGTGGCTGATCCGCACCACACCCCTGCTGCTCTCCATCCAGGGCGGCAGCACAGCCCTCACACACACCTCGTTCGACACCCTCCCGCACCCGAAGTCGGTCGAGCACCTGCGCTCACTCCTCGTCGCCACCGGCATCCTCGGCCCGGACCTCGACCGCAGCCTGCGCCGCCTCGAAGCCCAACTCCCCCAACTACTGAGCAGCCTGACCCCGAACCACCGCGCACTCCTGACCCGGTGGACACAGTGGGCCGTACTCCCCAGATTGCGCGCGGCGACCGAGAAGCGGGAAGGCCATGTCGGCGCCCAGAACGCTCGCTCACAGATTCGCCAATCGGCACTGTTCCTCGACTTGCTGCAGCAGCGCTCGACAGAGCTCGGCGAGTGCACACAACACGACATCGACACCTGGTTCAGCGCGCCTGGAGCCGCCCACTGGCGCGTGCGGTCCTTCCTGACGTGGGCACGACGCAACCGGCACCTACCCCGCACACTCACCCTCCCCTCGAGCTACCGAGGCCGAGCGGAAGTCCCCACCGACGACGACGAGAGGTGGCAGATCTGCCGACGCCTCGTCCACGACGAGTCTCTGGACCCCGCCGACCGGCTCGCCGGCGCCTTGATCGCGCTGTTCGCCCAACCACTGACCCGTATCGCCGGACTCACCACTGCCCACGTCACCGAAACCGACGCCGGGGTGGAACTGCGGCTCGGCAGCGCCGACACGCTTCTGCTACCGGATCCGTTCGCCCAGATCGCACTGCAACTACCCCGACCACGACGCGCAGGAACCGCCGAGCAGATACCTCAGACATGGCTCTTCCCCGGTCACCGTGCTGACATACCACTCACGGCGACGGCGCTCGGTAACCGGTTGCGTCGCATCGGTATCAGTCCGCAGGCCCTGAGACTGTCCGCCATCGCCCACCTCACCCGAGAGCTCCCACCGAGCGCACTCGCCGCGATGCTGGGTCTGAACGCACACACCGTCGCGCAGCACACGCTCCGAGCCAGCGGCCAATGGGCGAACTACGCCGCCGACCGCCACTCCTGAGTCTCGCTATTCGCAGGGTCGAATACGGCAACCCTGCCAGTGCTGTAGGAGTGGAACGAGGCCACGTGGTCGAGGTACGCGCGCCAGGTGTCGGAGCTGGTCAGCTCGGCTACCTTGTCGGTGATCGAGGTGTGCAGTGATGCTGCCAGCTCGCGGCGTGCTTCGGCGGCTTTGTCCGCTGCGCTGGTCTTGGTTCGTGTGGCCATGACTGGTGCCTCCTGCGTCGTGACCGGTCCCCCGGCCCTGCTCTGCCAATTTCTTGTCGCCGTCATCTGGCGTGAGGAGAGACAGCAGCGCACGGGAACGACGGGGCAACCCCCCGGCGGGACAGTTTTCGTGGGAGCGGAGCGAGCACGGGACGAAAAGTGTTCGGAGCCAAAGGCCGTAGCGCAGCGGAGCGAGGGGTTGAGGCGGCGGGCACGGGTGATGCAGTATCGCCGGGAGCCAGATGTGCGACAAGAAATCGATGTCTTTTCACGGTGCGGAGCGCAGCGGAGTTCGGTTCGGTGGACGCCCGTAGGGTGGCCGGCACCGCCGGCAGGCGGAATGCGAGACCGCTCGTCGATGCCGGCGGGGTGGCCACCTCCCGGTCGTGGAGTTCGCGAGACGATTGTGCGGGAGCGACGGAGCTCGACCACGCTCGGTGTCGCGGTAGCACTGGTGTTGCCCTCGAGTCTGCGATGATTCGATACTTACCTGCATATACCGCGAACTATTGCTTATATACGGCTAACCTAGGGTCATATACTCAGTGCCATAGGCCGGGCGATCCGAGTTCGATCCGAGAGATTTGGAGGTGCGTGCAATGGTAGATGTGTTCTACGAGCAGACGTTTCATCCGTTGGCGGCTGGCTCGTTCCGGCGGGTTGGGGAGGTGGAGCAGTGCCTGTCGCAGTGGGGTGAGGAGGTTGTTTCCGTTCGTCCTGGGACCGACGATTGGGCGGCGTTGGAGGAGCTGGAAGTTCGGCTTCTCAGGGGTGATGTGGCGGATCAGTTCCATCGGTATTTCTATGCCGGCGAGGATGAGGACGATCCGACGGGACCGGAACGGTATGCATTCAGCTTCCATTGGGGCGAGTACATTTTCGCCGGTTTACTGCTCAGAGATCTAGCGTCGGGCCAGTGGGACGAGCAGTCGGCTCTCGTGGTGGGAAACCGCGTTTCGTGCACGTATCTGCACAGTCCGAGGCTTGTGGGGCTCGCGGAGACTCTGGTTCGCAATACCCGGGGCACGGTCAACGATCAGACTGCGGTGATGCGTCAGCTGCGGGAGGACGAACGCGCATCCGACTTGGCTTCCGAAAAGGAGAGTCTTGACGATCTACTTGCGGAGCCCGACTCGACCGGGGGCTTCTTCTCGTCGGTTGGTGGGCGATTGCGGCGGTGGGGTGCCGGCATCGGCACTCAGAGGCGTTGACCGCACTGTCGACATCAACAGGGAGCTCTTCATGACAAGGACGATGCAAATCCGTTTGGGTGCAAAGCAAGTGGTTCGGAGTGATAGTTCGATTGGTGGGTACAAGCCGGGTTTGACGGCGGCTGAGTATTGGGAGCGTGGACGTTACGAGTGGGTGTTCAACGCGGATCGGGCGTTGGCGTGCGACGAGGTGGAGCTCATCTCTTCCGGTGAGGACGGTGAGGTGGTGCTCGCGGTGGCGACGGTCGAGGCTGTGTTCAAGATCGGTGGTCGGTATGGAATCGAGGGGAAGCTGATCGAGGACGATCCTCGAATCGGTTCGGTGACAACGCATCCGCACCCGTCACGTAATCCGATTGCATATTTCTGACGACGTGCCGCACCGGGACGCTGCGGTGGTGACGTCCGGAGGGCATAAGGAGCCTTGCTTGAGGCGGGGACGTTCGCGCCTCTCCCGCCATCGACTAGAGCGCGGAGAGGTGTCGGTAGAGGGTGGCTCTGCCGATGCCGAGAACTGAGGCGATCTCGGTTTTGGGTGTGCCGTCGTCGAGCATCCTGCGGATGTGCCGAGCTTTGTCGGCGTCGATTTTGGCTGGTTGTCCGCCGATGCGGCCGCGGGCTCGGGCGGCGGCGAGGCCGGCCATCGTGCGTTCTTTGACGAGGTCTCGTTCGAATTCGGCGAGGGAGCCGAAGATGTTGTAGGTCAGGCGTCCTCCGACTGTCGAGGTGTCGATACCTTCGGTGAGACTGCGCAGTGTTGCGCCTTTGGTTTCGATGAGGTTGACGGTTTCGATGAGGTGGCTCAGGGAGCGGCCGAGTCGGTCGAGTCGCCATACTGCGACAACGTCGCCGGCGCGCACGCTTTCGAGGAGTAACTGCAACTGAGGGCGATCTTTGTCTGCTCCGGATGCGACCTCTTCCCAGATGCGGAAACAGCCGGCGGCTGTCAGTGCGTCTCTCTGTAGATCCAGCGACTGATCGGTGGTCGAGACCCTCATGTATCCCAAAACGGCGCTCACGAGGATGACTGTCTCAGAAACGGCCGACAAGGCACAGGCGACGCGTCAGAGCTTGAGACAGGTTTCTGAGACACATCACGATTGAGTCTCGAATGTTGATCCGTCTGTCAGTTTCAGAAGACGACTGCACTAGTTCAGAAGACGACTGCACTTACCCACCACACGGGAGCGCCGGTCAGTAGCATTCATCCCGCCGAGCTACGCGTACAACCACCATATAGAACAGCTTCTGTGATCGAAAAGTCCTCGATCTACCAGTGAACATGATTGCCCTCGACACGTCGTGTGTGTTCCCTTGGAGTCTTTGACTTTGACGTAGCTCGTCACCGGTATGTTGAGTGCGCTTGTGCGCCAGACGTTCTATGCGTTCGATTCGAAGTATCCCGATTCACTCTCGACCTACTGCAGTGGGGTTAAATTGGGTGGCGCAGTTCATGTTCGAGTGTGGTCTAGTCGACTGCGTGTCGATGCGGCGTGGCAATGAACCTCGGTTCCGAGCCTGGTGCCCGCTCTGAGTTCGACGACAATGCTGTGTTCGGCGAAATGTTCAGCGTCTTGGTGACGCCGTGTGCCACGTACCCGTGTTGAGAAGATCGCGGTGGTCGGCGGATCGGGAATACCGGGCTTGATACGCGAACACAGGTGTCCAATCCGACCCGTTGCACGGCCGGTGCCGTCGTGGCCGGTGCCGTCGTGGCCGTTAGTCGAGCTCAACAACCGGGTTCGGTTGTTGAGCTGCAGCGCTGGCACATAGACACCTCGGCCTGCTGACCGAGAATCTCGAACGTACATCGGATCTGCTTGGGTCGATCCCTGGTCAGGCTATAGTGGTGTCCGGCGATGGATCTCCGCCGAGACCGCCCCGTAGGGGGTTGTCTGAACCGCCCCAACCCTGGGGCTGATGGCTCCTTTCCCTGAGTGGAAGGAGTCTGTCCATGAACGGCCATCACGACCCGAATCCGACCCTACCGGTCGATCCCGACAGTGCGCCCCCAAGCCCGCTGCATGCGCGAGCGTCCGCGATCGCCGCCGTCGGTGTCGGTGGATTGGTCGGGGCCCCGCTCCGATACCAACTCGGACTGTGGTGTTCCTCTGCCGCGAGTGGCTGGCCGGTGACGACCTTCGCTATCAACATCGTCGGGGCGTTCCTGCTCGGAATGCTGCTGGAGGGATTGGCTCGCCTGGGCCCGGACACAGGGTGGCGGCAGCGGGTCCGGCTGTTGGTGGGCACCGGGATGCTCGGTTCGTTCACTACCTACAGCACACTGGCCGTCGATACCGATCTGTTTCTGCGCAGCCATCAGTGGTGGGCCGCCGGCAGCTACGCGGCCGGCACCGTACTGGTGGGTCTGGTCGCCACCACCGCCGGAATCGCGATCGCCGCGCGACTGCGGACACGGCCCGCGGAGGCAACACAATGACGACACTCTGGATCGCCTGCGCGGGCAGTGCAGGGGCGATCGTCCGTTTTGTGCTCGACGGGGCCATCAGGCACCGCCGGGCGTCGGATTTTCCCTGGGCGACAGCGATCATCAACGTGACCGGATCACTGCTCCTCGGATTCGTCACCGGACTGATCCTTTTCCACGGACTACCCCAGGAACTTCAGCTGATCGTGGGCATCGGTTTCTGCGGCGGGTACACCACCTTCAGCACCGCCAGTTTCGAGACGGTGCGGCTGATCCAACGTCAGAAGTACATCGCTGGCGTGTTGAACGCGGTCGGCACCCTGCTGGTGACTGTCGTCGCCGGCGGTGCCGGTCTCGTCCTGGCTTCCGTATGAGGAGAAAACAATATGAGGAGAAAACAATGACCGAGGACGATCCCAGCCACGCCTCCTGCGACGACCTAGGGGACTGGCGCGCTCCGCTACAGGTGGACGGCCCCGCCGCCTCGGTAGAACCGGTGTGCCACCTGGTCGTGGGGTTCGACCGGCACCCAGCAAGCCACGCTGCCTTGACCTACGCGATGGACCTTGCCGGTCGACTGAACGCGTTCCTGCATGTAGCGCACATCGTCGACACCGATGACCTGCCGATCGACCCGGACAGCGACGACTGGGAACAACGCATCGCCGACGCTGTCGAACAAGAGCGCCGCGAGGCATGCGCGATGCTGGCCGCCATCCCCGGGAACTGGGCGTTCTACTCGAGGCGGGGCAACCCGGCTCGACTGTTGACCACGATCGCCGACGCCAACGACGCCCTGATGATCATCATCGGTACCACCCGCGGCGGGATGATGTCACTGGTGGAGAGGGCCGTCGGCGAATCGGTGTCCGCGACACTCGCCCGCCACGCCCACCGCCCGGTCCTCCTCGTCCCCGCTACCGATAGGCAGCATAGTGACGCAGCCCAAACACGCCGGTGACCCATCCGCCGCACCGGGTTCCCGCCGCGCGCTTCCAGAAAGAAATCCACCGAACCGCCACGACCATCGATGGGGGGCGTGTCGGTTCGTTGTCGCGTTCGGGACGGTCAGCATGCTCGCGGACTTCGTCTACGAAGGTGCCCGCTCGATCACCGGCCCCCTCGCCTCGCGGGGGGCTACCGCCTTCGTCGTCGGGGTGTGGTCACCGCATCCGACGAGGTCGCAGCGCTGATGGTGCGCTCGGTCTCCGGCCCGGTGGCATACACCAAGCCGCCGCTTCTGGGCGTCGACGTTTCCGGTTACGCCCACCCCGTCATCGCCGTGCACTTCCTCTGGATCGCCGGCGCACTGGCGCGTCTGCGTTCTCGTGATCGACGAACGGAGCGGCAAAGCCATCCGTTCCCCAGCCGAAAACCGATCTGCTCTACGACATTCGATTCCCGCGTCGCTCACCGTCGTTCCCGCAATCCAGGTCATCGCAGTGGCCGCCCTACTCGCCACCGGTCGTCGCCGCACCTGGCACCCCACCGTCCATCCCACGCAACCCAACCAAGGAAAGTCACCTATGTTTCCTGCTCGTCCGTGGATTCAGCCGTTTGCCGCCGCTCTGCTCGCATTTGCCGCACTGCTCGCCGCCGGCACTCTCGCCTCCACCACTGCTGTGACAGAGGCGGGTCTGCGGTTCCACGACCGTATCGCCCTTCATCGCGCCGGCTGGGCCACTGCCCTCGCCGAATTTGTCACGGACTGCGCACAACCGGTCGTCGGAATCGTGGTGGCGATCGGTATCGCCGCATGGCTCACGTGGAGAGGCCGACGGGTCGACGCGGCATGGGCCCTGGCAGTGATGGCATCTACCCTCGTCGTGTCGACAATCGCGAAATACAGCATCCGCGAACCCCGTCCCCCGCAACGGTTCTGGCTGATTCCTCCCGACACCGTGTGGTCGTTCCCGTCTGGACATACAGCGGTGGCTGCGGCCATGATCGGGCTTGTGGTCCTGCTCACCGCTCGGGCGCACGTAATTGTCCGGCGGTTGGCCCGCACGACATCAGTGCTGTTCGCGCTCGCCGTCGCTGCCTCCCGGCTGTACCTCGGCGTACATTTCCCGCTCGACGTCGCCGCGAGCATTCTTGCCGCCAGCACTGCGCTCCTCGCACTGTGGACCATGTGGTCGATCCCTCCGGTCCGACACTGGGTCAATGTCCGGCTCGGACCGACCCCTCAGGCAGCCTCACCCGACTGATCGCGGACCCACTCCGACTCCGAGCACTACGTGACGGGAAGGTGAATACAAGTCCGCCGTCGACCGTCCGCGGCTGGTAGCGCAGGTGAGGATCGTTGCCCACAACTCGATACCCTCAGGTTGGTCAGCCGTTGAGAGCGTGCACGCCGACGGGGCCTTCATCTCGCTGAGAGGCGTCAGGTCTAGACGGATGAGCGCCCGGACGTCCGGGCGCGGTCTCGCTGGGAACATGGCCCGACGTTAGCCCCAGCACCTGCGTGGAAGGTCAAGGATTTGACCTTCCACCCGACTCGAAGGTTTATCCTCGTGCGCATGTCCGCTCTGCGCATTTCACAGCTGTCATCGGCGACCGGCGTCCCGGCGACCACGCTACGGTTCTACGAAAGCGAGGGCCTGCTCCCGGCGGACCGTTCGGCGAACGGTTACCGCGTTTACGACGACCGCGCTCGGCAACGCTTGGCGTTCATCACCGCCGCCAAGAGCCTGAACCTGTCGCTGCCGGAGATCAAACTTCTCCTTCGTGTCTGGGAGAAAGACTCCTGCGCAGCAGTCAAAGCCGAACTCGGCCCCGCCATCGAGTCCCACATCGCGCACGCCAACGAATCGATCGCTCAATTGACCGCTCTGCGTGAGAGTTTGACCGACGCGCTGGCCCGGCTCGGGGACACACCCGACGCGCCGACGCCATGCAATCCGGACTGCACCTGGCTGATCTCAGCGAACACCGCGGTGGGCACCGCATGAACATATCGAGCACCACCTCGGTGGTGGCGTGGCTGGAGAAGTTCCAGATCCCGCTCTACCTGCTGGCCCTGCTCATCGGTGGCGGTGTCGGTTTGGGTGCGCCGTCGTCGGCGCATGCGTTCGAGATTGCTATCAATCCGGTACTGATCGTGTTGCTCTACGCTACGTTCCTCGCGGTTCCGTTCTCCGCCATCGGCGCATCGCTGCGCGACGGCACATTCTTGCTCAGCGTCGTAGTACTGAATTTCGTGCTCGTTCCAATCGTCGTATTCGCTCTGACCCGGTTCGTTGCTGCTGATCAGGCGGTACTCGTCGGTGTGCTGTTGGTGTTGTTGGCTCCCTGCATCGACTACGTCATCGTCTTCAGTGGGTTGGCCGGTGCAGCGTCGGAACGGCTCCTCGCGAGCGCGCCGCTGTTGATGTTGTTGCAGATCGCGTTCCTGCCGCTCTACCTGTGGTTGTTCGTCGGGTCCGAGCTGGTGGAGATCATCGACATTGCACCGTTCGTCGAAGCGTTCGTGCTGTTGATCGTTGTTCCTCTGGTGTTGGCGGCCCTGACGCAAGCACTTGCGCGTCGTCGGCGTATCGGCACCCAGATCATGGATGTGATGGCCGCGGCGATGGTGCCGGTCATGATGGCCACTCTTGCCGTCGTCGTGGCGTCGCAGATCGACGCAGTCCGCTCCGAAGGCTCCCAGCTGTTTGCCGCGGTGCCGATCTTCGTCGCGTTCCTGGTCATCATGGCGGTTGTCGGATGGGCGACGGCCAGAGTGACCCGCCTGGACGTCCCGGACGCTCGGGCCTTGATCTTCTCCGGTGCCACCCGAAATTCGTTGGTCGTTCTGCCGCTGGCGCTCGCGCTGCCACCAGCACTGTCTCTTGCTGCCGTGGTCGTGGTGACGCAGACACTGGTGGAGCTGATCGGAATGGTCGCCTACGTCCGACTCATCCCCTGCCTTGTCCCAGCTCACGCTGCGAGAGCACCGGTGAAGTTCGAAACAACTCGCACGAACCAAGGCAATCCTGGGTGACGAGAACTGGATAAAAGCAGGTGGCGTCAGTGAGGGTGAACGAACCACGGGATCCAGTGCCGCGACCCCGTTCCACTTCCCGCGAGCATTGAGCATCGAATGGGGACTTTTCCGGCAAACGCGCCTGTGGGCTCCGCGCCCGCTACGACTGCAGTCTCTACGCTGGCACCGTGCCCCTGCCGACCCATGTGACCGACCTGATCAGCTACGAATTATTGCTGTCCGTCGCCGAGCTGGGAAGCATCGGACGCGCAGGGGAGGCGCATGACATGTCGCAGCCAGCGGCGAGCGCACGCCTGAAAGCACTCGAAAGCCGCATCGGGGTAGCACTCCTGCATCGCGGGCAGCGAGGTGCCACCCTCACCGCAACCGGCGAACTGGTCGCCGGCTGGGCCGAGCGCGTCATCGCCGAAGCCGCCGAGCTCGCCACGAGCATCGCAATGCTGCGCACCGACCGCCACAGCCACATTCGTATCGCCGCAAGCCTCACCATCGCCGAATACCTCATACCGCGATGGCTCATCACACTGCGCTCCCACGACACTTCCATCACACCGACTCTCACCTCCGGAAACTCTGTCGACGTAGCCGCATCGGTGCTCGACGGCCGCGCCGACATCGGATTCGTCGAAAGCCCCGATCTGCCCAGCGGACTCCACTCGAAGGACGTTGCCCGCGACGAACTCGTCGTCGTCGTCGCCCCCGATCATCAATGGGCTCGACGAACGATCACGGCGAGCGAACTGGCCGCGACACCGCTGGTCACCCGCGAACCCGGGTCCGGCACACGTCTCGCGCTCGAACGTGCGCTCCGGACTGCGGGCCCACTCGCCGCGCCACTGCTCGAGGTGTCCTCCACCACTGCCATCAAAGCTGCCGTCATCGGCGGCCTCGCACCGGCCGTACTCAGCTCCCTCGCGGTATCCGCCGAGATCGCCGCCGGAACGCTGGCCCGCGTTCACACAGAGGGGCTCGACCTGCGCCGGTTCCTGCGTGCCGTGTGGCCCGCGGGCCGTGAACTGCGAGGACCGTCGAGCGACCTGCTCGTCGTCGCCCTCAAATCCCCGCAGTCATAACCTGAGGTTGGGACCGGCCAGGTAATCGGTGTCTACCGGTGACGACTGTGTGCGAGGACGCTGGAAGTCATGACCACGACAGCTCTGCACCGCTCCTCCATCACGTCTCGGCGCGGCGACGATACCGAGCGGCCGCGCAAGTGGCCGGTGCTCTCCGACCTCGACCACCCGAGCCAGATCTTCGAACACATCACCCCCAACTGGTTCGCCTCGGTCATGGGCACCGGTATCGTCGCCAACGCCGCCGCCACCCTGCCCGCCCACATCCCCGGACTGCACGTGTTCGCAACGATCGTGTGGATCGCAGCGTCGGTCGCCTTGATCACACTCTCCGGTGCCTTCGCAGTGCACTGGATCCGACACCGGCAGTATGCGCGTGAGCACGCCGCGCATCCGGTGATGGTGCAGTTCTACGGCGCACCCCCCATGGCGCTGCTGACCGTCGGTGCCGGGACGATGCTGCTGGGCAAAGACGTCATCGGAGCGGCGCCCGCAACCGTGATTTTTGCCGTCCTGTGGACCGCTGGCACAGCCCTCGGGCTGATCACCAGCATTCTCGTGCCCTACCTGATGATCACCGCCCACGATCACCAGACCGCCGTCGCACTCCCGGCGTGGTTGATGCCCGTCGTACCGCCGATGGTGTCCGCCTCCACCGGTGCGCTGCTGCTCCCTCATATCGCGGATGGGCAATGGCGCCTGGCCATGCTGTCCGGTTGCTACGCGATGTTCGGGCTGTCACTGATCATCGGAATGCTGACCATGACGCTCATCTACGGACGGCTCGTCCACGGCGGAATCCCGCCGGTCCAGGCAGCACCGACGGTGTGGATCACCCTCGGCATGATCGGTCAATCGATCACCGCCGCGAACCTGCTCGGCAACGATGCACCCTTGGTGTTCACCGGCGAGACCGCCTCCGTCGCAACCGGCCTGCACGTGTTCGGCATTCTGTACGGACTGACGATGGGCGGCTTCGGCGTCTTGATGTTCACCCTCGCAACCGCCCTCACCATCCATGCCGCCCAGAAGGGACTGACATTCTCACTGACCTGGTGGTCGTTCACCTTCCCCATCGGCACCTGCGTCACCGGTGCCACTGCCCTCGGCGGCGCTCTGGGGTCGGCCGCGGTCGAGGCCCTTGCAATCGGACTGTATGCGGCCTTGCTCGCAGCCTGGGGCACAGTCGCCGCCCACACTCTCCGCGGCAGCGTGCAAGGAAAACTTTTTCAACCCAGCTGAACCGACCGCCGGGTAGTACCCACTCGGAACGCTGATACCGAACGAACAGCGTTGATCCAATCGACCACTGACCCCGGAAAGGACTCACGATCACGATGAACACACCGAATGCAGACACACCGACTTCCGATACCCCGAGACGGGGCAGCCGCGGACGCGTCTGGGCACGAGTCACCGAAAATTATCTGACCTGGCTGTTGCTGATGGCGGGAACAGCTGCTGCGGGGGCCTTTCTCACGGCCCTCGCCGGCGGGTTCGAGGGCTGGACCGTCGTCGCAGCGATCGTGACAGTGGTGCTGTTCGCGGGATGTTGGTTCTCATATCGAGACGGTGCACGCCGGGGTGCCGCCGAACCACACATCATCCAGTACCACCCCGACAGCCCGGACGAGGTGATCGACATCGACACCGACACCGGCGAACGCCAGCCCCACCAGGACTGACCGGTCGGAGGCAGCAGCAGCACGATCCGCCCTACCTCAGCACAGTGCGGGGTTCAGGTGCCTTCTCCAGGTGCGTTGCGACCGACAGTGCTGCGTTGATCAACCGCTGGCGAGCAGCCGCCGGTGCGTGTGCGTTGCGAGCCGAGGGGTGCGGTGCCGCTATCACCGGGAGGAGGCGGGTGGGAGCAGATGCAGTGATGACGCGCATGTAGCCATCGAGAGCCTTCGCACCAAGAACGAAAACCACCTCCAGTTTCGGCAGCAAGGCCATAAGCTCGCCGACATATGGGCCCGCCTCACCGAGAACGGATGCCGTCGGCGATACCGGATGACCGGCGTCATCGAGCACTGCCCACGGCACAATATTCCACTTGACGCACTGCACCCGGTCGATACCCGCGTCGGCGAACACCGATTTCAGCACGGGGTTCGTTCGATCTGGATTGTCGAACGAACACATGTTGGTCCCGCCCGGACGTATCGTTTTCGGCCCCGGAGACTCCAACAGCACCAGACAGCGAGCCGCGTCGCCGCCGTCGTCGGGATCGAACAGTGGAATGGACCGTGCAGTGTCGATCCTCCATCGCAACACCGACGCATTGAGTGAGCGGACCGGGGCATCGTGCGCTCGGGCGTGCTTTCCGGACCACACGTCATCATCTGTCATACGCCGCACTCACTGCTGACCCACGCCACACGTACTGCTGGCCATGGGGAAACGCACCGTGAGCCGTAGACGCCAGCTCTCGGTGGCTCGCCTCGACGACCACTGCTGAGCGTTTGACGACTCCGCTGCCTGAACACACCTATGAGATAACCACGACAGGCCGTGTGGTGCCTATTGCACCCGTCTTCTCATCGACTTCGATTCCAGATCAGGTCGGATACCCCCTAGGGTACTTACATACCCCCCTTGGTATATGCCACAGTGGGTACCGAACCGACCGAAAGTATGCACGACTTTTCTGGAATGAGTCCGGAAAACGAGCGACGGACCGATGCGGTGCGGCGAACGCAGAGCCAGCGCGTTCGGACTCGGATGTCGATCCGGGGTACGTCGTCAGCGTCCCGATCTCACTCGACCGCGGTCCAGCCGTTCGGGCGGCCACGCGACCGACACGCTGTCCGAGGCACCGCATCGAAACCTGCCCGTGTCCGTGACGACTCGGTCTCAGCGAGAGGCCCGCGCGATCGTGTTGCCCGCCGGATCGTCGATCACGATCGAGTGGATGTCCTCGACAGAAAGGGACGTTGCGCCGGTCACCGCTGCTGCTCGGCTCGCGGTGACCGACCATTGAGCTGCTTGTTGTCGAGTCCCGTCGTTGCCGACCACTTGCAGAGTGAGGATGCCTGCGCCGGGGAGTTGTTGAACGTCGACGTCGATCGATGTGCCCCAGGCTTTCGTGGTGAGCTCGAGGTCACCTGTGGCCCCGACGGTGCTCGACAGAACGAGCGGGCGGGCACCCGCATCGTTCACCGTTGTCGAATCGTCGGAGCGGGCGAGGGTACTGAGCGGGACGATCGCCGCAGCGACTCCCAGAACGAGGGTCGCCGACACCGCAGTCCACACTCGCCGCCGCCTCTTCTCGGAGGTCCGTTGATGCCTCATCGCGCTCAGCAGGTGGTCGAGTCGCTGGTCTGCACCGGCCGTCGAGTGCACCGGTGAGAGATCTGCTGGCTGCCTGCGACGTCGAAGCACTCCTGCGACGGGTGCCAGGACGTCGATTTCGGTTCGGCAGGCAAGGCAGTCGTCGAGGTGTCGTCGTACCGCTGCTCGGTCGTCGCGCTCGAGTCCGTCGAGTACGTACGCCCCGAGCAGTGGTCGGATCTCGTCGTGCGCTGAGCTCATGGAATCAATCCCAACTCGTCGAAGATCCGGCGTAGGGCACGCACAGCGTAATAGGAGCGGGACTTGACCGTGCCGACCGCGATATCGAGGTGCGCGGCCACTTCGGAGACGGTTCGACCCTCGTAGTAGATGAGCACGATGACTGCTCGATGCTCCTCGGACAACCGACGCAGCGACTCGTCTATGAGCCACCCGTCGAGGACCCCGCCCAATTCGTCGTCGATGCACTCGGCGGCGAGTGCGATCTGATCGTGGACGAGAGTCGGCCTGCTCGTGCTCGCCCGCCACTGATCGGTGAGTACGTTTCGCGCGATGGTCATGAGATAGGACCGCGTCGATGCTGCCGTCACATCGATGCGGTCGATCCCGCGCCACGCGCGCAACATCGTCTCCTGGACGATGTCCTCACACTGCTCGCGGGTCTGGGTGTAGCGGCTGACGAATCGAGTCACTGCGTGCTGGTGCTCGCGGAAGAGCGCCGACATGGCGACTTCGGACGCATCGACGAGCTGGTGGTTGTGCTGTGAGCCGGATTCGACACCGTCCACCTAACTGCCCGAGCCGGAAGCGGCATCGGTGAAACCGGTCGTGGCGGCGGCGACCATGTCGAGAACAGGATTGGTCGGCGAGATCGAATGCCGAGCGGCGAGTACACGGATATCGGGGTGAGCCACGTGAACGATCCCTTCGGCATCCTGCCACGCCACGTATCGGGCGGGGAGGTCGATCCCCATGGTCTGCTGCGCTCCGACCAGCGCAGTCGAGACCGCAGGATTACCGACGTAGGTGACCATGGTGGGCCTCAGAGGTGTCTCGGCAGCGGCGGACGCGAGATCGACGGTTGCGACTGTGGGCTGATTCTTGGCCGCGAACGCTGCCTCGTATCGGGCAATGGACGCTGCAACCGATGCATCACTGGTCTTCTCGACCAGGTATCCCGGCGCTGCGGACACATCGGTGCCCTCTGCGGCGGCCGCCGAGGATCCCGTCGCATCGGACGCGGTCGATGCCGAGCCGGCCCGGAGTCCGTCGAGGGCGTCGGACGAGACCGGGATGCCTGCGAGCGTCGCGATGTACTCGGCGGAGTTGTATGCCAGAAACACCGTTCCGTTGGCGGCCTGCCAGACCAGGTACTTCTGTGGAAGGTCGATCGCGGCCCGTTGGTCCGCGGCGATCAACGGCGACGCCGCTTTCGGATTCCCCCCGATCACCACGGTGGTCGGGCGGATCGTCTCACCTGCTCCCTGTGCCAACTTCTCGAAATCCACAGTGGCTGCCACAGCTCCCGCCGTCTCCAGCGCGCGCTGTACCCGAGAGACCGTGTCACTCACAGAGTAGTTACTGGCGTACACCACCAGTCCGGGTTCGGACGGTGCCACATCGGGTGTCGCAGCCTTCGCGTCCGCCGACGTGGACACCGGAGTGCTCGACACCGCCACCGAACCGGTGGGTTCGGTGGAACCGCACCCGGCGAGGGCGATCACCGCCGCCGACGCGAGCAGCGACGTTGCCATACGGAACCTTGAAGTGCTCATCACGTGTCCTGTCCTCGTGCCCACGCCAGCGGTGGGCTTCACTGTGGTGTACGCACACCGAGCCTGAGGGGTTCACCCGAACCGAAGTTCCCTCCGGCGATTGCTCCCGGAATGTCGGTGCACCGGAGGGCGACACAGTCGAGTTCACGCAAGCGGAGATCTGATCGATCGGTTCATCCCGGTCTCGTCGAGCGTCTCCACGCCACAGAAGCGGCCTGAACGGGTGCAGGGACCATCTTCGCGGCACGAACGGCCGACCTCACGGCGGCACTTCTGCCTCGACGAATTCGAGAAGCCGCTTCAACAGTGAATCCGCACGCTCTTCGACGTCGTCGAGCGTCGAATCGACGCCACCGAGTAGCTGGTGTGCGTCTCGGCGTGCCCGAGTCCCGTGTTCGTAGTAGCCGGGGTCGAGTAGCGAAGCCGAGGCGGGCTTGGGTACGAGATCTGTGCTCGGCTGCCGTGCCTGCACCGAATGGTGTCGGTGCACAGGTGCTCGTCCGTCCAGGTGCGCTCGAACGATGTCGGCGACCGCATGGGCGGTAAGTGCAGTCGCAGTCAGCGGGGTGTGACCCCACCGGTCGATTGCGGTCGACAGCGGCTGTCGACCGGCCGGATCGACGTACCGGTCGAATCCGCTGAGCCCGGTACCGCCCACGGCATCGAGAGCGTCGGCGAGCATTCGAGTGTTCGGGTACCGCGTGTGATGGCCCAGCACCTCCAACCAGCGCTGGAACACCGTCCGCGGCGAGATACCCGTCTCCATCAGTGCGAGAGGAGTGACGGTGCGAACGCCGCGGCCTGTGTCGATACGAAGGGCATCGATCCTCGGATCGGCGGTGACGTCGCAGGGCCGCAGGGCCGCGATCTGGGTGTACGGCAGACCGGTCGAGGCAAAGACCAGGACGAGGGCGTCTCGCCGCGCGAACAGTTCGGACGGCCAACCGGATTCGGGGAGGCGCGCGATGACGCCGCCGATCACGGCTGCCAGCTCGTGCAGGCGCGCCGTACGCGCCACGTCCAGCGCAGCCCGGACGACCTCCGCACGGCCCGGCTGGGGTAACAGGTGCCGGGAATGGGCGGCGTCGATCACCGCGATCCGGCGGCGCTGGGTCGTGGACGCCGCGGGGTGCGCCGAGAGGAACCGAGCAAGTGAATCCGGGGAGGCCGCCAGTGGTGTTTCGTCATGGGCGGTGCACCAGTCCTCGAACAGTGACCACGTGTGCCGATCCCGCTTCGGCACCGCCACGTTCGTGATATCCGCTGGTCGAATCGAACCGGTGCAGTCGTCGTGGTCAGCATCTACCCCGGTCGCCCTATCGGCGTTCACGGGTGAAGTCACACGCCCGGTCATAGACCGAGTTCGGTGACCGCGTTGCCGACCAGAGGGGCGTGCTCGCGGGCATATGTCTCGACCATTGCGGGTGTGGTGTGCCCGGTCTGGCGCATGATCGCATGTGCATCGGCACCGTTACGGAAGGCTTGGGTGACGAATCCTGCCCGCAGGGAATGGCCGCCGAGCTGCATGACAGTCTCGGGGTCGTACCCGGCGTGAGCTGCGCGGCGGCGGATCGCCGCATGGACCGCTGCCCCGGACAACACAGTGTCGGAGAGGTTGCCGTTCTTGCGGACAGACCGGAACAGCGGCGACCGTTTCTCGGCGGTCGGCAGGGTGCCGCGGCAGAGATGGGAGTCGAATTGTGCTGCGCGAGAAAGCAGTCGAATGACGGCGGCTCTGCCCCCGGTGTCGAACGCGGCGACGATCTGCAGCCATCGCACCCACGCGCAGACCGGGCAGGATTCGTGGCAGTCGGTGAACGGAAGCGCTTTCACCGTTCCGATGCCGGTTCCGTCCTGGTCGGTCTTCGATCTTCGGATCCGTACGTGCGCACCGTCGAGACGGTCGCGGCGCACATCGCGGCATTCCAGCGCTACGAGTTCGCTGCGTCGAAATGCGCCGGTGTATCCCATCAGCAGCAGCGCGGTGTCGCGGCGTTCGAGCACCTCCGACGCCCACCCCGCTGTAGTGCGTCGGGCGTGGTCGACGATCGTGGTGATGTCGGAGGTCAGCAGCGGTGCGCGCGGGTTGCGGGGCCGCTCCCCCGCCGACGCGTAGTCCCGCCGGATACCGGCGAGGGTGGCGCGCACCATCTCGTGCCCGCACGGGTTGTCGTGTCCGGTAGCGCGGTGGCGGTCGGCGATCGCCGCAATCCACTTGCCGAACGTCGCGGCCGCGTACGCCCGCGTCCCGTCGACGGTGAGCGTGTCGGCCGCGGCGACGAGGTAGGCCGCCACTGTCGCGGGATGCGCCGGCAACGCGTGGTGCCCGGCGACGGTGCACCAGGTCTCGAAGCGTCGCCACGCCGAGGTGTAGGCCCGGCGGGTACCGGTCGAGCGGGACGCGGCCATGGAACGCTCGATCCGAGCAGCAACCTCGGGCGGTAGGTCTGGAAACACCGCCGCGGCACCCGGCACGACAGCCGGGATCGTGGTCGGGCCGTCTACGAGCTGGCGATCTGTCATGGCTGGACTGTAGCGGGCCCTCCCGACAGACTTCTCAGGCCGAAAGCACGCTGAGCAGGCGTTTCCGCGGAGACGGTGCGGGAAGGAAAATTCTCGTCGGTCACCGCACCAAAACTGTTGGTGACTATGACGCCGGCGCAGGGACGGCCTTCTCGGCTGCCTGCTAGGCCGCACAACAACTCAGTCGTTTGACCTGGGCATGCCTCGCTCGATGTCAGTGGTAGGCCGCAGTGGATGTCGCCAAAGACGCAGCTTGAGCTGGGGAGACGGGTGGTTCTATGGAAGATTCCGTCTGTGTGCCGAGTGGCTCGGGTATCTGACTCGTGCATGGTTGGTTCGCCGCATGTTGGCGGCATATCGACCAGAATGACTACATGGCGCAGTACTGGAGTGAGTATCCGATAGCGGAGGCTGAGGACCGCGTGCCCAGCGAGCTACCCGCGGGCCGCTACGTCAGCGTCATATCGAACGGGCACGGGGCGCTGACTGCCTGGCTGGCGGGACCGGGCCGGTGCTACCGGACGTCGTATCCAGCATCCAAGCACCCTCCCGTGAAGGTAACCCGCGGTGACCCGAGCAAAGGACCGGAGGAAGTCTGGTTCGAACCTTTTACCGAGCAAGATCTCAGAATGGTGAATGACGGCGTGAACTCCTACCTGGCAGAAGCCGGCGTGCGACTGCAACCGCGGGGATACAAATGGCATGTGCTGGTACCCGAGATCATCGGAAACGGTGAGGAGCTGGAATATGCTCTGCGCGAGAAGAATAACTGGATCGAACCAGCGGAAGTCCTGAAGGCGATCAGACGGTTGTACGAGTCCCTGCTCAATGATGTGCCGCCGAAGATTTGAAGTGACGTTGTGCGCTTCGGGTGCGAATGCGGAGTGGGTCGGCGGGATGTGCAGCAGGTCGGCGCTCAAGACCGGGAAACATTCTGGAAGTAGCTGCCCCGGCGTTCATACGCGGATCTGCTGACATTCTCGTGCGGCCCTTCTGGTGACGCTTTTGTGCGGCCTCTCAGCTGTCGATGCGTGTACGTTGCGGGACGAGCTCCGCCCCATCCGAGGGAGAGCTACGTCGGCGGGTGTTGCAGTGGGATTCCGTGGTCAACGAACAGTTGCACCGTTTCATCCAGTTCCTTCGCTGTGCGGCATCCCCAGCGCAGGAAGTTGTACAACGACCGGGCGGATACGGGATCGACGCGCGCTGCCGCGACGGCGGCCTCGGCCGCAGCGTGCGCGTCAGCCCATGCATCGCGCTCAGGTGCGGGATAGGACGAGCGCGTCGGAGCTGTTCCAGGATCGACCGGCTCATACGGACGTGGGCGCAGCAGCGATGCGTGCGCACCGCCGGCGTCGATTTCACCGCTCTCGATCATCGCAATGCCGATTGCTGCGGCCTCGAGAACTGTCGCCTGCTCGTCCCAGTGCAGTTCTTCGAACGGAACCCACGCTGTCCGGAGCGGGCGAGAACGACCTGCGGCCCTCCAGATCGCAACGAGCCTCGTCGACCACCGTCCGGTGCGGACCAGCGGTGTGGACACTTCGTCGACGACGGTGCGAAGAAGTCGGAACCAGACTGCTGCATGCACCCGTCCTGGGCGCAGTTCCACCCATCCCGTTGTCAGAGCCTCGCTGGTACGGCGATCGAGGTCCGCAACCACAGCAGGAACCGAAACGGGCGATACCCGTTCGTCCGAACCGAACCGGACCTGATCCCAGAAGATTGCATGACCAGGGAAAGCAGAGCAAGGTTCGAGTCGGCAACGGTGTTCGAGGCAGCTGCTGAGAACCGGATATTGCTGCAGCAGAGTCACTGCGATGTCGGCAGTGGATTCGAGGCTGTCGATACATGCCGGGCATGCCCGAGTACGTGGAGTGCTCGCCCACGGCATCCATGCGCCATCTGTGCGTGTGCGGCGGCGTTGATCCTCCCTCGCCAAGTCGGCCGGTAGCAGGATCGAGAACTGGTGGACGAAGGTGTCGAAGTCGCAGTCGGCCGGGTCGGTGCTGTCGAGCAGCCACGGTGTCCACCCCGCCAACGTCATCATCCGCAACCTCTCCACCGGAACTGCGCCGCGACCGGCCAACGCGGCAAGGATCGGCTCCGGTGTGTAGCGGTCGAGATCCTCGACAGCACAATCGATATCGAGGTCCGCAAGCAAGTCAGAGGGCCTGATGTGCGGATACAGCTCGCAGGTCCGGGCCAACCAGGACGAGAGGACCTCCCCTGGCAGTGGCGGCGGGTGCAGCGGCCACGGGCGAACGTATGCATCACCGGGCATCGCCGCGAGCCGCGTTTTCACGCGAGGTGGCGTTCGAACAGGCGGCGTCGCTCGGTGGGGCCGACGTACGGAGTGCGCGTGAGCACCGGTGAGGTGATCGCTTCCTCTCCGCTGCCTATGGCGGTGACGGCTGCGGCGGTGAGCAGCGTTGCCAGCTCACCGATGGTTCCCTCGCAGCGGGTGAGGAGGTAGTCGGTCATCTCCGGCGATGCAAGGTGCGAAGGTGTGCGGAGCGGGAAGCTCGCGGTGAAGCTGGCCAGCAGTGATCTGGTGTCGGAAGTGTTGGTCCAGACCGGCAGGGTCATGGGGTGAAATCGGTTCTCCAGCTGCGGATCGGTGCGGATGGCGAGGTAGGCATCACGGGTGCCGACACCGACGAGTGGGATGCGTAGTTCGTTACCGAGGAATCGCAGCACGTTCAAGAATTCGCGGCGGACGTTGTCGCGGCCGGCGAGAACATTGTGGAGCTCATCGATGATCAACATCCGTACGCCGATGGCGCGGAGCAGCATCAATGCTTGCTGTTCGAGTTCGTGGACCCGATTGCGTGGTCGGGTCGGGGTTCCCAGCGCTGTGAGCAGGGCGAGGTAGAACCGGCCGGGTGAGGGGTCCGGGGGCATCTGCATACACAACACCGGGATCTGCTCGCGGTCGGGCAAGCTGATCGGCGGATGGGTGCGCCGGAACTTCTCGATGATCATCGACTTGCCATTGTTGGTCGGACCGAGCAACAGCAGATTCGGCATCCGCTGGCGGTCCGGCCACGACAACAATGTTTCCAGATGGTCGATGACCGTGAGGGCCTGTGGATACCCGATCCATCTCTCGGACCGAATCAACCGGATCCGCTCTGCGTCGTCGAGTGCGGTGAGTGGTCGGATCGTTTCCCGCAGGTGCTCCAGGTCCGAACCGGGCAGCTCGGTGGCTTCGTTACTTCCTTCTGGGGCGGTCATCGGCTCACCATTCCTCGATGTCGCTGAAGACGGGCGCTGCGGTGCCGCCATCCGTTAGAGGTTCCATCGGCGGGTGAATCGTAGGGACCGGTGCAGACGCGGCTGAGGTGAGGTGTGTGCGGCGGGCGCGGTTGCGGCGAGCTTTGCGGGTGGCTTTCTTCGAGCGGTCGGTGACCTCGCGCATCTGCTCGATCATCGAAAACAGTGCGCTCTCATCGACGTTCGACCGTCCTTGTTCGCGAAGGCGGGTGATGGCAGCTCTGTGCTCCCACAGTGTCACTGCGGGATGTGACATCGTCCGGTACGGCACCTCGACATACCCGGTGCCGTCGGGTTCGAGGACCCAGATTCTGCTCAGATCGCGGGGGTCACGTCGTATCACGAACCGCCCCAGTTCCTCTCGTCGCGCGACCCACGGTTTGAGCGCGTTCGAGAAGTAGTGCACGTGATCGAGGACGAAGCCCGTGCGCGTCAGACGTCGCCGGATAACGGGAAGGAAGTCGACCAGGAACGCTGTTTCGCCGAGCACCACACGAGGGGCATGACCGGCTGAGGCGACACCGCCGTCCCACATGGCTGCCGGGGTGTTGCCCACCCCTGAATGCACGCTCGCGTGATACTTGGCTATCGCCAGGACCAGCCAGCGCTCCAGCTCGCGCAATGTCAACGCCGCGTGCTTGTTCGAGTCGTAGCTTCCTCGGTCCGCTGGGTTCGAAAAGGTGGTGCCGGGTAGCTCGTGCACAGCCGTCATCGCCGTTCTGATGATGCGTTCGACGATCCCGCCGTAGTGCGGCCGGCCAGGTGGACGGTATTCGAGGGCGATCGCATGCTGGGCGCATCCGCGGCGTAGCGCTTCGCTTTTGAACTCGGCGGCGTTGTCGAGGTATAACCGCTTGGGCTTTCCTGCCATCGGCCATTGCACCTGTTCTGCCAGCTCGCATGCTTCGAGCCACGTCTGCTTCTCGCTGCACACCCGGCCCAGGCACAACCCGGCAGACACGGCCGACGGTGGCTCCAGAGTGACGACGAATCCGAGGATGGTACGGCTGAAGACATCGATGGCTATCGTCAGGTAGGGGCGACCGATCGTTTGACGCTCGTACTCGTCGACGATCATCACATCGACGACGGTGTGGTCGATCTGGACCTGATCGAGAATCCCCGCAACCGTCGGTGGAACGTCGCCGGCGGACTGACGCGGCCGGGCGGCATCGGGTCCCCCGCGTGACCTGGCCACCGACGCCGGATGGAGGGCGGCGATACGCGCGGTGACGGTGTTTCTGGCCGGCACAGGCAGACCCGCACGGTGACAGGCCAGTGCTATACGTCTATGCAGCGCAGCGACACTGAGCTTCTGGCGGTGAAGAAAGTATCGAGTCAGATGGTCGGCGATCACTTCTTCGACGTCAGCGGATACTCGGCTGCGGCCACGCCCACCCGACGAGACCTTCGTCAGAAGATCGGTGACCGTCCCCGTGCCGTCCCTGAGCCTGCCGAGCAACGTGTAAACCTGCCGCCTGGACAGTCCCAGCCGGTGCGCTGCATCATCGGCCGCTTCCGAACGCACCGGATACGTCTTCAACAAGGGAGAGAGCACAGCAAAGCGGGTCTCTGCCTGGGACCACCGCTCCCCCGACGCCGTCAACACTCCGGTCTCTATGACGTCGAGCTTGTCGGGGTCCATCTCAAGCCTCCCTGTCACCGAGAGCCGAACGCGCGACCGTGCAGCGCACTTCTGACATCAGAATGTCAGAAGACAAGTGCACTCACCCACAAAACGCGTGCATAGAGTGAAGTCGTCTTCTGAAACTGACACTCAAATCACGTACGGGGTGTCTCGATAGACGATCGTCGACCAGGACGGCAGCGACGGATTCGTTCCGAGGAAAACTCAGCCTGTGGCAGCAGCCATCACCACATGAGGAGATACCTCGATGAAAGCCGCCTTATGGGCAAAATTTCTTAAAGCCTCGACGAGTTTCTACCACTTGTCGCTGGGGGTCTCCGTGCATACAAGCCTCTCAACAGATACTCCAGTAGATCCTGCTTTCGAATCTGTAGGCCCCGGAAGTCGCGCCTCTGCGCGCCAAATCCATTTCTCCAAGGGGTATAGATCGTATTGAATGGTCGATCAGATTTCAGCCGACCGCTGCTACAAAACCCTGTCCTACATCGACCTTAGACCGTCTCGGAACCCGCACCGACGCTTTTGACAAGCCCCCAAGGATTCACCTGATGCCGCGACCTACCATCCCCCGAAGTGCAGCGGCCACGTCTTCGATGCGCTTATCTACGATAGATCTGGCCTATTCAACTTGTGGGTGAGAAACAGTCTGTTCGACCCGATGCGGGTAACTCGTACACTGGACGCACGGATGCCCGGCCCCAGCACCTGCGCCCAGAAAGAATTGGAACCGGATGCCTCTGACGCAAATTGATTTCGGCATCTGAAAGCGATACGGTCAGTCCGGTGTAAAGGCTCAAACTCCCCGCGCAGGGCAGCAGTCACCAACCATCGGCTGGGACATTTCTTCACAACCGTGGGCGTAGAAAGGTATCGGAACTACCGTGGCGAAAAGAGTATTCACCGAGTTGGTCGACGACATCGACGGCTCGATCATCAACGACGAATCCGGTGAGACGATCGAATTCGCGGTATCGGGCGTCGAATATTCGATCGACTTGAAGTCCAAGAATGCCACCGAATTTCACCGTAAACTCGATTACTACATCGAGCATGCGACACGGGTCGGTGGCCGAAAACGCAGGGCGTCCTCGGCCGCCAAGTCCTCCACTGCGTCGCAGTCGAACTCAGCGGCAGCGAAGCGGGATCCGGCGCAGACACGCGCCATCAGGCAGTGGGCGTCGGACCAGGGGTACGAGATCAACGATCGCGGCCGGATTCCCGCCGACATCGTCGACGCGTTCGACGCAGCCCACTGAACCACGAGCACCGGCCGACTCCCTCGAACCCATCCGGTGCCGATGTGCGGCACGCCGCCTGGCGCGGCTTTCTCCGGCGGTGTCAATGTCGTGGGTCGGGAGTGCTGTTGTGCTGTTCGAGCAGTTCCAGAGTGCGGGTGAGGAGGGCATCGATGCGGTCCTCGACCTCGTCGTACAGCTCGGGTATCTCGGCCAGGGCAGTGTGCGCGCTGCGGCGGGCCGCGACGCCGCTCTCGTAGTACCCGGTATCAAGTGCATGCGAATCCCACTCCGGCCTGGCGGGTTCGACGACATGGCCCGTGTCGTCGTCACTGCGGCCGCGATCGTGGCCACGGAGTCGGATAAGGGTGCGGCGCGGCGGCGCCCCAACGCGGTGCGCCGCGATGACACCGGCGATCGCCGCCGGCGTCATCGCATCGGCGGGCAACGGCAGGTGTCCCCACCGGTCGATCGATACCGCTACCGGAGACTGTCGCCCCGGCCAGCCGGTCGTATCAGGAAACGTGTCTCGGCGTAGATGCTGAAGAATCAGGGCTGTGGAGGGGTAGCGGTCGGCGAAGACCAGCACCTCGTTCCACCGTCGCCACACCTGCGCGGGCCGAAAGCCGGGCACGGCGACGTCGTCGATCCGCACCCGGTGCCTTCCGCCGATCCAGAGACTGTCCTCGTCGTCGACTGTGACGTCGGTGGACCGAAGCTCGGCGATCGCCCGGTAGGACAACCCGGCGGCAGTGAGCAACAGAAGGACAGTGTCGCGGCGCCCGAACAGCGCGTCGGTCGAACCGGTGAACGGTAGATCCGCGGCGGCGGCCGCCAACACCTGCGCGAGGTCGCGTCGGCGCTGCGCCCGAACCGAATCGACGGCCAGCCGCAGCGCGGTCACCAGTCCCGGCTCCGGGTGGCCGGCATCGCGGTGAGCACGGTTGATCGCCGAGACCCGCCGTATCTGGGCCCGGTCACCGGCGGGATTGTCACCGAGGAACTCCGCGAGAGTCACCGGCGTCGCCGGGAGCGGGGTCATGTCTGCGGCGGCGCACCAGTCGGCGAACAGGGCCCACTCGTAACGGTAAGACCTGCCCGCAGAGCATCCGGTCTCGTTGTGCACGCGGCCAACGGTAGCGGGCGTCCAGCATGGATCGTGCGTCGACGCGGAGACAGTAAAATCGTCTCTGTCAGCAAGGTTCGGCCAGGCGATGTCCACGACCTCTGCGGGCATCTGTTTCACTGACGCAGTGAACGATTCGAGAGATCTCACCACACCGACGTTCTCTGTTGGTGACCTCGTACAACTGCGGCGCGGACGCAGCATCGTGGTGACGGGCCGACTCGTCGAGGATTTCGGTGACCATCTCGTACCGGCGGACCGGCTCGGGCGGGACTGGGCATCACCGCAGCGGTGGGCGATCGCCGCCGCGGACGGGACGTTGATGTTCGCCGACGACGACGATCTCACCGCCGCCCCTCACACCACCGCTACCGATGCCGCCACTGCCGGTGATACCGAGTTCGCCGACACACCGTGACGGCCGCGCTGCCCGACAGGGTCGTGAGCGCGCCGACAAGCCCTGGCGCACGAATCCTCCTCGACATACCTGCGGTGCAGCTCGTCCTGGACGGCACCGGGGCGGTGTCGATGTTCGTGGTGCTCGGGGCGATCGCCGGCAACCGCGAGGCCGCCCTCGTCACTGCCGCCCTCACCGCGCTCGTGCTGACATCGCGGTTCCGCCGCCGCGCTGCGGCGACCCGGCCGCGCTATATAACGCGCAGTGCGGCCGAACCGACGCACACGTCCGCCACGCACACTGCGCATCTCCCGAGGACCGGTCAGGCCGATCATGATCGCACCGATCGACCCGCCATGGACCGCCGCGGACACCATCCTCGCAGCGCTGACGGAGGGTGCACGCCGCGCTGCGAACACTTCGTACGTGGTGCCAAGGCCGCCACCTCCGCGCCACAGGACCTGTAGCGCGCGGATCGCCTGACGAATCTCACACCCACCCGCCTCCGACAGGGACAGGTGTGCAGGTAGCCGGCGCATCTGCGGGATCGGTTGGCCGGAGGCTCCGACAACCGTGACGTTTCGGCATCTGCTGTAATGCACGAATGAATTGGTTGTGTCCGGTCACAACGACTGATGGCATCGACGGTGACATCGTCCAACTCCGGCGCGGCGAGCAGAATCGTCCCGGCAGCCGGGACGGACAGGCGATGAGCCCGCCGTGTACTCGATTCTGATTCCGGTCCTCGTCACCGCGTTGGTGATTCTGGTGGTGTCACTGGCCGGGCTTGCCGCCTTCGCGGTGGCTGCACTAGTGCAGGCAGTGCGAGGACGGTCGATCACGGCGCGTTCAGCTCACGGGACATCCGAAAACACCAGGCGGGACCGGTCTCGACGATGAGCGCATCCGGCAACGCACCAGAGGTACCCGCCGCCATCCCAGGCGATCATAAGGTGACCGCGGCAACCGTGCCGCCCGCCGGACCACGGTGGGACATGCGCACCAGGATGGTCATCGTCAGCGCGTCCGGGGCCCTCCCGATGTTGATCATCGCCGTGATCTCCCCGACGTTCCTCAAACCCGGCGCACTACCGGTGCTCAGCCTGATCACCTTCTTCACCGCGGTGACCGTGCTCATCGCGGCGGCAGTGGGAAGGCTCACCGATCGGCAGTTCACCGTGCTCGGCGCCGGCGGAATGCTCGGCGTTGCCACCTCGGCCTACGTGATCGCCGACCCGGCAGCGACCCGGTCGGTCACCGCGATGCTCGCCATCGTGCCCGCTATCGCAGCATCGGGGTCCCCGCCGCGGGTCACCACCAGCCTGACGGCGCTCTCGGTCGTCATGGCCACGATCGTCACCGCCACCGATCTCGCCGCGACCGGGCCCCTGGTCTCTCTCATCGCCATCGGTGCCGCTGTGACCACCGTCCTGATACCGGTGACGGTGATCAGCGGTCTCGCCCGCTCACTGCGTACGGTCAATCTCGAATTGCAGGCCCTCGCCGATACCGATCCCCTCACCGGTCTGCTGAATCGGCGCGGCATGCTCGCCCCCACCCGGGCATTGCTCGACGCCGTGCATCGCCGCGGAACCGGGATCCGCGCTGCGGTGATCGACATCGATCACTTCAAACAGGTCAACGACACCCTCGGCCACACCGGTGGCGACCGAGTCCTCATCGCCGTGGCGAACACGATCGGCGCTGTCCTGGGTGATTTCGCTCCGCTCGATTCTGTGCTCGCCCGGATCGGCGGCGAAGAATTTCTTGTCCTCGTCCCTGCCGACCTCGATCAGGCGCTTGAGCGCCGCATCCTGGGTCGTGTTCGCGCCGACACCGCCGTCACTGCCAGCATCGGAACCGTCACCGCCGCACTATCTCCCGTTGCCGACGGGTCGATGCAGCCGCCGCCATCGGGCCGCCGGCAGCCGGACATGCAACTCTGCGAGCCGAACGAAGGATCACTCGACCCTGTGGAAACCGTCATCGACATCGTCGGCCGCACCGCCGACGGGGCGCTCTACCACGCGAAAACCGGTGGCCGCGACCGCGCATACACGGCAGATCCCGTGGTGGTCACCTGGCCCCCTGCCGCGCCGCGTACCGCAGGCACTCGCCGGCGCGGACTGGCATCGCCGCTGCTGGCGGGCACAGGCGCACCTGCGGCTGATCTCGCTCACGACGGCGAAGACGACGACGTCCGGTTCGATCGGCTACAACCATGACCTCGACGAACTGGCAGAATCAGCCGACGGCTCCGTATCGTCGACCTGGATCCGACCGTCTGCAGCGCACCCTCGAACGCACCCGGATTCTCCACGTGTGCGCCGACGCCATCGTCACCCGAGGCTACGGCGCAGTCACCATGAACATGGTGCAGCACGAGAGCGGACTGGCCCGCGACCAGCTGTACCGGTTGTTTCCCAACAAGAACGAGCTCCTCGCCGAGGTGTATCGGCGCGGGCACCACCACGCAGGCGCACTCTGCAGACCAGCGTCATCCACAACTGCTTCACACACATCCGCGCCGCGCACGACATCACCGAAGACGACATCGCCGAGCACGACACTGCGAGATCTTGATTCGTCGACCGGTCTCGGCGCCGGGGCGGGAGTGCCGATCGGCGCCGGCCTCGACCGTGTCCGTGCGTTCGCGCACGCAGCCATCGAATCAGCGGTATCGAACCCGCTGGTCCAGGCCATGCATGCTCTCGAAGTGTCGCCGGTCGCGGCGGCGACCGGCCTGCCCAGTATCTATCAGGTGTGGGAGCACTGGCTGGCCCATGCTCTGGTCGCCGCACTCCAGGCCGATGCCGTGCCATCCGCAGGAACAGGAACAGGAACCGGGACGGGGACGGGCGATGCTTGGATGACGCAGGGGTCGGACATGGCCGGGGTAGTGGTCGATGCGCTCGCTGGGATCATCGCCGCGACGCGGCGCGATGGCCAGGACTCCAACGGCAAAGCTGCTCGCAGCATCGATCTGGTGATGCGGTCGATGGAATCTGGCCTGCGCCCGCTGCATGTGCCGCACGAGCGGCGAGGATTCGTGACGGCACCGCGAGTGTGACCCACCTGGGCTGCATCGGGCCGTCCGGAGTAAGTCCACGAACGCGGCCGCACGTCAGGCGGTGGATGCAGCCTGGGGTGTTCGGGATCGGTAGCGTGCTGCGGTGTCCGGGGTGGTCATTGCTACCACAACCGCGTCGGACGCTTCGTGGAACCGGCCTCGCAGTGCGATAGGGTCGTCGGTGATGTCGGCCATGATGCCGCACCCGGCGAGCATGCTGCCCATAGCGGCAACGAACCGCGGGGGACCGAACGGCGCGGTGAAACATCCCGCGTGCTCGGCGGCGTGGGCGAGTTCGTGGGCCACTGTCTCCCAGCCCTGGCTCGCGTGGGTCGCGGTGTCGGAGGGAAAGTCCGGATCGATCCCGAGCCGCAGCTCCGCGCGCAGGACACGCTCTTCAGCGATGGCGGCGGTGAGCTCGCCGATCAGGCCGGCGAGTGCGTTCACTGGATCCTGCGGTGTCGTGCGCCACGGCTCGGCGATGGCGGTGTAGCGGTGCGCGGCTGCATCGACGACAGCAACGGCAAGATCATGCTTGGAATGGAAGTGGAAATACATCGCACCTTTGGTGCGGCCGCTCGCTTCGAGGATCGCGTTCACCGATGCACCGCCGAAGCCGCGACGTGAGAATTCAGCTGCAGCGGCCTCGACGATCACCTCACGAGTGATGCGGGCACGACGCTGCTGAGGGACACGGACGTCAGCGTGTACTGGTGCCATGGCCGGTCTCTCCTGTCCTACGAATGAAACTCCAGGCTACCGAGCCCCGCCGCGCCGTCATCGGATCGACGTCCGGCCCCGCCGTACAGGGTGATCACCTCACCTGTGCATCACAATCGGTCGAGCTACCGCCGCTGAGGGTAGTCGGTGTCCACGTTGGGTCGATACTCGTACGATGAGGTGCTGGGGGAATGCAGCGATACCACGCACACCGTCGGCGTCGCCACAGTAACGGTGCCGTTCGCGGCGGTAGCGCGCCGGGAGCATGTCGAGAGCACTTCGTGGCGCGTCTGCACCGACGGTCACGTCCCCGATACTGGCCGAGAGTTGCCGCGCGAAGTAGGTGCGGCGGTAATCGTTGCTCGGTGACAGCACGTCGCCGCGTCCCCGTCGCCTGTCGCCGCCTTGGTGTGGACTTGTTGTCGAACCGTTCCTCGCCCGATGCGCCTCATTTTTTGGGTGGGACCAATAGGCATCTACAGGACGGAAGGATGTCCCAGCTGTTCTGTTTGCTCCAGCGGCTAGGGGCGCGCCACATCACGGAGAGCATCCGCGAGGTCATCGGCCGTGGGCAGCGACGGACGGATGTCATCTGGAAGCGCCCCGTAGGTGGTGTAGGTGCTCACCGCCAGAGGTGATCCGATCCCCCGTAGGGCGTACTCGACGACGATGTCGTCTCGGGTGGCGGCCAACAAGATGCCGATGGTCGCTCCGTCGCCGTGTTCCGGTCTGCGGAGTTGATCATCGACAGCGTTGACATAGAAATTCAGTTTGCCGATGTGTTCGGGTTCTGCCTGACCTACCTTCAGTTCGAACACCACGAACCTACGCAGTCCCAGGTGGAAGAACAGCAGGTCCAAGAAATAGTCTCGATCACCGGTGGTGATCTTGTATTGGCGTCCCACGAACGCGAACCCGGCTCCGAGTTCGCTCAGAAAGTGCGTGAGGCGACCGATCAGGGCGTCTTCGAGTTCGCGTTCACTGTGCGTGGAGTCGAGGTTGAGGAAGTCGAGGTTGTACGGGTCCTGGAGAATGCTCTGGGCCAGATCGGATTCGTGCGCGGCCAGCGTGGCAGGGAAGTTATTGGGTGCGTTCCCGGACCGCAGGTGTCGCCCTGACGTGATGTGATGGGTCAACGTAGCTCGCGACCACCCATGATGCGCGGCCTGCTCGACGTACCAGTTGCGCGCCTCAGCGTCTGGGACCCGGTCGAGCAAGACGGTCACATGGCCCCACGGCAATTGCGCAACAGGGTGTTGCGCACTTGGTTCGGAAAATCGGCCGGCGAAAGTGCGCATGTACACGAGGTTCCGCTGTGAGAGTCCGCGCATGTGGGGAAACTCGGTCCGTAGATCGTCGGCGAGGCGGGCGATGACCTTCGTACCCCACCCCTCATGGGCCTGGCGCTGCCGGATCGACGCACCGATTCGCCAGTACAGCGTGATGAGCTCGGAGTTGACTACCCGTGCGGCCTGTACGCGGGCGTGGCGAACCTGCGTCTTGATCTGTTCGAGCAGGTCGCCGTATCCAGTGGGCTCGACCCGATCCTCACGTGCACTCATCGGTTCAATACTCGCACGAGAAACTGTGGCGGTGCCGTCTCGCCAACTCTCAGACCAGGGGCACGTGCTGTCAGAACCGTCATGCAGGTGAGTGGCCGTGTGACGTGCGCCGCCACACGTCGCTGAGCTGCAGCGAGTGACCAACACTGACACGAAACGCAGTTACCGCACCGTCAAGACATGTTGACGACTGACGGCTAGGGCTGCGAGTGCGACCAGTTGGCGAAAGAAATCTGGTCGGGACTATCGGCGAAGTATGGCTGAAAGGCCGTGTCAACCGGCTCGTCGCAACTTCTGTGGCTTGGTGGCCCTCTGACCTGCCATCGAGTCGACTTGGTAGCGAATGGCGCCAAGAAGAAACCAAATCCTCGCTCCCAGGTGCGCGGCGGCGGTGAATGTAGCAATAGTCAACGCAACGAGTATCGGCCCGTCGCTGACCAGCAGCTGGGCAAAGACGACAGCAGTCAGTGACACCGAGACGTACGCTGCAGCGGTGGCCGACCGGGCGAATCCGTATCCCGCGACCATTGGGTCCGAACCGACGTAGGAACCATCCAAGTCCGTTGCGGCTAGATCTTTGACACGGGTCACGCTGAGCGTACACAGAGCGAGCAGGACGCCGGATATAATCGAGGCCCCAGACAAAAGAGTCGACGTCTCGACTTCCGGCTGTGCCGAGGCTGCATAGCCCAGCACGAATGCGGGAAATACGAACGCTGCGAGAAACCGCGTTCTCGTCAGGACTCCGTCCTTGGGACGGCCGAGTCCTTGGATCGCCCATCGCGTCAGCGCGACGTACGACCTACCCGGTTGTTTCTGGGTCCACGTTGTCATCGCTGTAGATCCGAACTGCCGGCGCGTCTACCGGATGCGTCCATCTGCCAGCCTCCCAGTGTGGTGGGAGAGTGACCCCGCCTGCCGTAGCTAAGTCTTTCACCGCTGTACGACACTCTTGAGCGAACTGGTCGCTACCAAGGTCTAGACCTCCCGAATTCTCGATCACGAACGTCTGCTGAGCATCAAGTCCTTCGAAGACAATGGTCCTCTCTATACCGTCGTCGTTCAAGACCGTTGCCTTGATCTCGTGGACGTCGTCGCGGAGTCGGATCTTGACACGGTCATCGCTCAGATCATCCGCTTCGAGGGGTAGTGCGATCTCAACGAGGCCTTGCGGGGTGAGGTTGCGCGTGAACGCCCGACGCAACTCTCTGAGCCGGCGTCCCTCCGCTTTGCTTTGCACGGGGTGAAAGATCCGTTTCTGAACTTCGACCATCCCTCGAGAAAATCCTTCCGCTCCCTTGTTCGCTGGAGTGGTCTCGGCTGACCTTAACGCTACCTCGAATCTGAGCAGGCGCTCTTCGGTCGAGTTCTCGACCTGGTTCCATAGAGACGCATCGCGGATGGTGCTGAGAACCAGTCGATAGCCTGGATAAGTACGACTAAAGACCCTGGTCAGCTCTGTACGCCATTCGCTCGGCAAGGTATAACGGCCGTCTTTCTCGATCAAAAGCCAGCCCTGGTTGCTGTTCTTGGGAACGATGGCCATCACCCAGAAGGGAGCCCACTCGATTCCGCTCCGGTCACGAGTTCGCCTACGTCCAGTCTTCTTTAACTTAATCGTCGACGATCGCCCAGACTCTCCTCCATCCATACGCCACAGAAGAGTTCTACCTCCACGAGTCACGTCCGTCGGCTGGCCAAAATGCCGCGTGTCACGTTCGATCAGTTCATCTGCCGGCAGTGCCGATACGAAAGCACTCATGAAATGGAGCAGGTCGGCGCCGGCACTGTTGAAGTTGGCTACGAAGGGTTCCCCCTCTGGGTCCGCCTGAGCGAACCGTTTGTCGAGCTCTACTCGCAGTGAGTATGGAACCAGGCGTTTGTCGGCTGCCCAACGTGCCAATCTACTTTCCCTTCGTATGCCCCGCGGGTCACTATGTACCAGTCGGGACGGGGCGTGCTTTTGGTTCAGATTCGACAGTGTTCGAGTTCAATTACGTCGGTCTGACAAGTTGATCACCTCAGCGACGCCGGCTTGGACTTCGCTCGATTTCTCGATCCACGACGAGATTAGATCAGCCGATACACCGGTATCGTGGGAGGCTTTGGCTGCGTAGCTACGCCCGTACGCGCGTTGAAGTGCCTGGTCGAGCAGTAACGGTCTTTCTTGGGGCACTGGCACAGGTTCGCCATTGCGGCGCCAGCCAGCGGATGACCACTGAATATATAGCATTTTCGCTCGATGATCGCTGATGAGACCAAGATCGTGAGCGCGATGGATTATGGCGCCAACAGACAATCCGAATTCAGCCTTGATTTTCAAATAGCCATGGAGAGTGAGTGTTTCGCTGACTTGCTTCTTCGCGATCCCCGGAGGAAGTAACAACGCGCCGGCAAACCTGTTGGCGCGCAGTTCGCGCGGATCACGAATCAGAGTCAATCCTCGGTCGAGATCTCGATCTGCCATGACGTGAAACAGTTCGTGTGCGAGCGTGAACCGCTGTTCCGCCCCGGGCAGTTGGCACGCAAGCGCGATCAGAGGACGCGTTGATATGCGGCTTGGTCGCGAGGCGCCAGCATGTGCGTTGTCGGCGTGTCCGTCGGGATCCAGGGTGTGAACGACTCCGACGCCCAGCCTTTCTATCAGGCGTGTCGTGTTGGTGATCGGTGCATCGGGTGGAGAACCCGCTATAGATCGAACGGTTGCCGCCACGTCTTCCGGATCCTCATGCGACTCAACGCTTGGGAGTTTGCTGACGTGATATCCGGAACGATCCGACACATGCCTGAAGAGTCGGGATGCCTCGGTATAGAGAGCCACGACCCGCTTCTCGTCACGAACTTTGGCCGTAGACGTTTTCTTGAAGGTCACTGGTCCTACGTCTTCAGGCGCCAACCGGACGTAGAAGAATGACTGCGGAACCCTAAACTCCGAGCTCGCACTTTGCACAAGGCTTGCTGGAAACGCCTTCGTGCCCTTGGCGACGTGGGAAAGAAACCCGCCAGAGACTCCCAATCGTGTCGCAAGTTCGCCCTGGGTGAGACCGCGTAAGTGCTGCAACGTCAGCAGGCGTTCGCCGTTGGGTGCGTCACCCACCATCGTTCTCCTCAGCGATTTCGATCGTGAACAGGTCGCCCGACTCGTCCGATCCGCGGAACGCCAGATGATCGAAAATCGAGCCACCGGGTCGAAGTTCGATCTCCATGTCGCACGTCGCACCGTGCCTGTGCGTACCAGAATCGATCGTATGGACGAGGCGAAGTGTGAATCCAAGTTCGGGATCGTGAGCGTTCTTCAACGCCCAGAGAAGAAGAAATGTCGCGGGTTGCCCAGACGCCCGAGAAGAGGGTTCGACCGCCGGATCAGGGTCGAAGGGTAGATGTAGCTGGTTCCATGCACGTTGCCGCGCTCGGCTGGGACCCGCGTGCGGTACGCCGCCGGCGTTACCTCGGTTTTCTTTCAAAAAGCGGAATACGAGAGCATTTTCGTCGTTAACCAAGGTTAATTGTGCCATCTGACGGGGGTCGCCCCCGACTGTCCATCCGTCGAGTAGAGAGCGGGTTTCAAGGTCTTCGCGCAGTTCGGCTCTGACTAGGCCAGAGAACTGCGTTGGATACTTCGTGAGGTCCAGACCATGCATGCGTGTCCGTGCACCGTGGATAGCCGACGACATTGCCTCGTGCATAGTGGGCGCGAGTAGCGCGGTCTGCGTGGCGACGAACGATCTAACTGGGTCGATCGAGGTCATGTGCGCTCCCTTAACGGACAATGGTCAAATTTTGCCTTTAAAAGTAACCCTATAGACCCGGTCTTGTCCAACTCTGGCTTCCAGCGCCCGGGTAGCAACGCAGTCGCGCGAGGGGCTTGGTTGACCGTCAGAGTCCAATTTCGGTGACTGCGTTTCCGACGAGTGGGGCATGTTCGCGGCGGTACACCTCTACTGAGTCGAGGCTGGCGTGACCGGTCTGCCGAGCGATCGCGGATCCGTCGGCGCCGTTGCGGGTGCCCTGGGTGACAAAGCCTGCGCGCAAGGAGTGCCCACCGAGTTTGGCGAGTGCAGTGGGGTCGTAGCCGGCGTGCTCGGCGCGACGGCGGATGGTCTGGTGGATCGCAGCCCCGGACAGCGGTGAGGTGCCTAGATTGCCGTTCTTCGCGACGGCCCGCAGTAGCGGTGCGCGGGCGGCGGTGCGGGGCACTCCCCCACGGCACACGTGCCCGGTGAACTGTTCTCGCCTGCGGAGTACGCGGATCACTGACGGCCGTCCGCCGGCATCGAATGCCGCAACGACCTGTACCCAGCGGACATAGGCGCAGGGTGGGCAGGTCTCGTGTGAGTCGGTGTACGGCAGGGCTTTGACCGCTCCCCTGCCTTCTTGGTCTGTCTTCGACTTCCGTAGCCGCACGTGCAGTCCGTCGTGGCGGTGCACGGTGACGTCGCCACAGACGAGGTCGGACAGCTCGCTGCGGCGGAAGGCGCCCGCGAAGCCGAGCAGCAGGATCGCAGAGTCACGGCGTTCGAGCACCTCATCGGCCCATCCCCGGCACCGTTCCCGTGCCGTCGATACGAGGACCTTGATGTCGTCCACTAACAACGGATCCCGCGCGGTGCGGGGCCGGTCCCCCGCCGCGGCGTACTCACGCCGGATCCCGGACAAGGTGGCGGTAACTAGCTCATGGGCTGACGGGGACAGGTGGCCGGTGGTGCGGTGTTGATGGTTGATCGCCGCGATCCAAGTACCGAATGTTGCAACAGCGTAGGCCCGCTCCCCCGCCTCGGTGCGGGTGTCGGCGGCGTCGACGAGATACGCGGCGACAGTGACCGGGTGCGCCGGCAACGCGCCATGCCCCTCCCGCTCGCACCAACCGACGAAGCGTCGCCATCCTGCGGCGTAGGTGCGCCGGGTGCCCTCGGACCGAGACGACTCGACTGCTTTCGCAATTCGCGCGGCCACCGCCGGTGGGATCTTGGGCTCCACAGCCGTTGACGCGAGCCCTGCAGCGCCGTCCGGAGTGCTTACCGCAGATGTCCGGGCTGGTCGAATGTCCATACGGGCAGCCTAGTGCAGGTCACCGACGGTCCCCCAGCGCAAAACTGTGCTGAACTGGCGGTTTGCGGTAGATGGTGCGGAAAATGCAATTTACGTTGTGATGGCCCGCCTGATTTGGATGGATGCGCAAGGTTGAATTGTGTTCGCCCGCAGCGTTTTAGAGGATCAGTGCGTACATTGCTGCCAGTCGGGTTAGGGATCCAGTAGATGTATTGCCTCTCAACGGATTTGCGCATTCGAACAAGTCTTAGACGTCGGCTGCTTGCTCCGAGGTGGGAGCTTCGCAGACCTCCTACGTCCCGAGTCCCATTCGGCGTGCGTGAATGGGATGGCTAAACAAGCGCAGGTAGGCTCTTGGGACGCGCGGCTGCGGGTTTCTTGTTCACTGCGGCGGTCGTTCGTCGTAAGCCGCACTGCTTCGCGGTTGTCATCTGTAGGTCAAACCAGGCGGCGAGATGTGCGCTCATAGTTGCTGCAGGTACAGACGCAGCGCCTGCTCGACGAGTGCGCTTCGACTGCCAGCGCCCCAATCGGCAGCTAACTGGTCGAGGATCGCCGCGTCCGAGTTAATTACGCCCGCGAGCGGAACCCGAGATAGCGGTGCGCTGTGCCGCCTGCGCGTGGGCCTTCCCGCCTCCGCGCGTCTAAACATGCCTGTGCCCGCTGTCGCGGCAGCGGCTGACCAGTGCGCCTTCAGGTCGTCGGCGTGCTTTTCGACCGCATCGAGTACGACCTGTCCGTAAGAACGCGCTGTTGTAGGGTTTGCGCCCCGTTCTTCAAGCGTGAGCGTCCGGAGAGCGCTGTAGACCTCGTGTGGCAGTGCCACTTCAGGTGGAGCTACACGAACTGCGTTTGCCGTCGATTCTCGTTTTGTGTTCCTCCGCCGCGCATCTGCCCGACGTGGGGTGACGGTTTGTCTATCGTCGTTGACTTCGGACACAGCTTCATGTGAAGCGGCTTCTCCGACGGCGGAGGGGCTAGTCTCTTGCGGACTCGGGGCTGGTTTGTCGCTCGCCGCAGGTTCGTCTTCGACGACAACCGAAGTGCCTTCCACGGCTACATGAGCCTCGTCCGCCCCCACGATCGCTAGCGCTTGGGGTTGCTCCTTGCGGGGAGGATCGGACTTTGCGGGCCCATCAGCGGTGTTTCGGCCCTCGCTTGCCTTCTGATGGTCGGCGTCTGCATTCTCAGCCAATTGCGGAGCGCTACTCCCGCCAGCCGCAGCGGCATCACGGACTAGGTTGAGGGGCGGAAGTAGGTCGTCAAGATCGTTAAGCGCGTTCGGATCAAACGCGGCACGCCGTTTCCTTGTGCTCATGCGGCACCGCCTGCAACCGTGTCACGTTCAGCGTTTGCAACACGGCTCAAAATCTCGCGGGTAAGCCCCTGATAGTCCAACGCAAGGCCGGATGGATCTCGCGACCACAACCGATCACTGGACTTGCCTTTCTGACGTAGCCTTTGCAATCGACTCTTCTGGTCTGATTCGGCGACGTCCACGAGTTCCAATGGAGTGAGATGGCGGGTCCGCAGGTCAACCGCAGCAGCACGGTCAGATCGAATGAATGTCTCGAACGGGTCCGCGCCGCTGCCTTCGAGGAGATCGTGTACCTGCTCGAATACCTCACGGTTGCGCGCAGTTGCGCGGGGGTTCGTGTCGAAAAGGACCACGCCCAGCAGCTGAATCAACGACCCGGCTTTCCGTGCTTTTAGGTACCGCATCGCTAACAGTTCGACGCCAGACAAGCTGGCGTCATCGTCCTTCGTGGGGACGACGAGGTAGCGGGCTGTTCCTAGCAAGGCTTCAAGGAGTGGTGCGTCACCCGGTCCGGAATCAATAAGCACCAGATCGTAGTTTTCAGCGTCGTTCAGATCGTTGAGTGTTTGAGTCAGATTGCTTCGCAGATCGATTCCTGTTTGTGCGGCGGTCGCTGCGACGGATGCGACGACGGCCAGTGCTGGCCCGCCAGCGATGACATCCAGGTTTGGGCGGACATCCCGAACGGGGGTAAGTGCCTGCGCGAATTGCAGCGTCATGCTGAGACCGCGTCCACCGTCCCCTTCGACTCCCAGGTCGGATGCCGAGACGTTGGCCTGCTGGTCCGCGTCTACGACTAGTACGCGCCTTCCTGCGGCGGCGACCATGCCCGCTACGGCGGAGACGATTGAGCTTTTGCCGACGCCGCCTTTCTGGTTGGCGACCAGCACTGTCCGAGAGGTTCCGGTTGTCGTCACCCGCATGAAGGTACCGGAGAGCTGCAAGTCACGGGTCCTGCGACACGCGCTGTTCAACGACTTTTTGTACGGACGTCACAGCGGCTTTTTGGTCGGTCGTGAAAACAGCTGGCTGTCAGGTCGTTCGGCCGATCGGAGGTACAGCCACTGCCTCGACATTTTCTACGTACTTGCCACTGGCTTTGGTTGCAGCCCGACCACCGTCAAGGTGTGGTGCTTTGGAACTAGCCGACAGAACAGCGTTGCGCACAGCCAAACTACGGTCCGGTTGCACGTCTGGTCACGCGGACGTTGAGCATGCTGTAGCTGCGGCTGCAGATAGAGACTTAGGCACAGACTGAAAACCTGCCTGTGATACAGACGTTGTGATGCACATATCAACGTCCATTTGGTTGGACGCTGCACCGACCCTCTAAATAACTGTAATTACAGTCCTGCGTGCGGATCGGGATATGGGCGGTTACATGGACATAACAATGAGCGCATCACTGCCCAGTGATATGGCAACATGACCGGCCAGTTGCAGCACCCGTGCTACGTCCTATATTCAGCCCTTTCGTATGACCATAGAGATGGGAATCTATATGGAAGTGAGTATGGTCTTAGGTATGGCGATCCGTTTGGGAGCAAGCAAACCAGCAGCTCAGGAGCACTAACCGGTACAAATTGTAGCACCGCCGGAAGGAGCGGAGCCAGGTCGAATGCGCCACCTCCAACTCCAGAGAATCGCGGCTTCGGCGAGACGTAATCCTGGAACCCTCCGCGCCGCAAGATCTAGCTCACCCAGCGCGCCCCGGATGCCGCAGGCGACAACTGAGCGGGGGAAACAGAATGCCAATGCCAGTCATATCTCGTCGCGAACTCTACTTTGAGCGGGTTCGTTGGCGGACAACTAGAACCGCACATCCCCACGATGATCACTGATCGCAGACTAGTTAGATCATTTCGGACAACGACTGGTGCCAGGTACCTCCGGATGAGAATGACGAGACGGTCTACACCAACGACGGCGTTTTCGGTTCAGCGCATCAAACTTGCGCACCCAGTTAGTGGAGATACCAAGCAGCAAACCGAGAAGACAAGGTTGATACGCGCCAGAGCGTCGGTTGACTAGAGGCGAGAGCTGCGCAGATAAACTCCGACAACCGATGAGTTAGCTTCGAAAAATTGGGACGCTACTGCTGTACGCATGGGCATACGTATGGCGGTCTGTATGGGCTTGAGTATTTGTCGCCCGGAGCGGCGATCGCGACCCCCAGTCGAAGCGTGCTTACGGCTACGAAGCGCGCACCGGCAGGACCTCCCGGCGAAAGGTTACGGCCATGTTGCAGCCCGTACGTAGGTGCTGGCGTATCGCCTAGTGTATGGCCTTGCATATGGGCTTACAAAAAGGATGGTAACCATCTGTATACATGCGGCAAGCGAGACCAAGCGGTAAATTCATGTGGGGCGCTGGACCAGGGGTCGCGTCGGATACATACCGTCACAGTGACGAATCATGCGGCTTATCGTCCAACTGCCTGCTAGCACGCCTTCACTAACAACCCTCTCAGAGCCATCGTGAGCGACGCGATACTCTCCGTTGATGTAGGCGCCGCCGCGCGCTCTCGTCCTGGGGGACATATGATTCCGGCACCGGTCAGATTCTGATCGGGTCTGGCGCGCCGCCATTTTTTTACAGGTGTGGCGTGACTCGATAGTCGCCTGTTCGTCGACACGATCAGCAGCAGCGTCCGGCTTCGGGCTTTTGCATGCGATGCCTATGCGAAGTGGTGCGGCCGGTGCCGGGATGCGTGATGCCGAGCCGGCTTCGCAACGTCGCATTCACGCTTGCTCGGATGCACCCCAGCCACACAGGTAGTGCGGCCCTGGTAGGTTTCACGGCCATTCCGCGGCTGATACCTGAAATACGCGTCTAACCGCCTGAAACCCCCAGCTCATACCTCAGGCAACAGATCGTTGTTACTGACACCGGCTGGAAACTGCGCTGACTGCGTTAGGAACGCCGCAAGTCAAGCGATTCACATTCGGTAGCAAACATTCGTCCAGCACCACGATGTTCTTGGGCTCTTTCCATCCAGTCATGGTCACCCATGAGTTTGTGGATGTTGGCTACGCAAATTGCATTTTCCGCGCCGTCTACCCCGAAACGCCAGTTCAGCACGGTTTTCACTCCGTAAAGATGTCGGAGACGTGCGCTAGGCTGCGCGAATGGACTTTCGACCAGCCCGAATGCCTGCAGCAGGCAAAGCAGAGCCGGTATCGACGGCCGTGGAGCCCGAGATTCCGCCTGCCGTGGCCAAACGGATCGAAAGCGCGGTGCAGTCGTCCCGCTCGGAGGGCACCCAGAGGACGTACGCGACTGCATGGCGCCGCTTCGCCGCCTGGTGCGAGCGAGAAGGACACATCGCGCTGCCGGCGCACCCGGTCACCGTCGCCGCCTACCTTGTCGATGCCGCCGATAACCGCACCGAGACGGGGGAGCGGGCCTACGCTGCCGCCACCTTCGGCACGTGGGTCGCGGCGATCAACTCTCGGCACCGCGCCACGGGGCACCTGTCCCCGACAACTCATGAGTTGGTGACCGCGACCTTGTCGGGGATCCGCCGCGAATACGCGACCTCCGGCGACCGCCCGCAGAGTCGGCGGGCACCGCTGCTGGTCGACGACATCAAGATCCTCGTCGAGACGGCGCGGGAGCGCTGCCGCGGCTGGGCCGACGACGTGCTCGAACGCCGGGACTCGGCGATCCTGCTGCTCGGGTTCGCCGGCGCCTACCGCCGCAGCGAACTGTCCGATCTGCAGTGCGGCGACGTCACGCTGCATCGCCTCGACGGCCTGCACATCCGAATGCGGAAGTCGAAGACCGACCAAGAGGGGAGGGGAGCGGTGAAAGCACTGCCGTACACCGACTCCCACGAGACCTGCCCGCCCTGCGCCTACGTCCGCTGGGTGCAGGTTGTCGCCGCCTACGACGTTGGCGGACGCCCATCCGTCATCCGACTGCTGCGGGCACGGGAACCGTTCGACGGCCACGTGTGCCGTGCGGGAACAACCCGCACCGCCGCCCGGGCACCGCTGCTGCGAGCGGTCCTAAAGAACGGCAACCTCAGCGCCACCCCGCTGTCCGGGGCGGCGATCCACAAGACTATCCGGAGGCGCGCCGCGCACGCCGGCTACGATCCCACCGCCCTCACCAGGCTCGGCGGACATTCGCTGCGCGCTGGGTTCGTGACCCAGAGCACCCGTAACGGCGCTGACGGCCATGCCATCGCCCGCCAGACCGGACACGCCCGACTCGATTCCGTCGAGGTGTACCGCCGCGAGCACGCGCCTCTGATCGGCAACGCAGTTATTGACATCGGGCTCTAAAAGCCTACAATGCGTTGCCTTTCTGATGGCCTTAGCGGGCTAACTGTAGGATCTGCGCAACGCAGAACTGTTCCCTCTTGGCGCAATCGAAAGGCGGTGTAGTGGCTGGTTCAGTGGCCTATACGGTAGACCACGGCTCGGTATGTGCTTCCGGTCACTTGCTCGACGATGCAGACGTCAAAGCAATTGCTGACGATGTGCAATCTATACTGCGCGATGACACCGGTGTTCAAGAAGCACGCGATGCACTCGCAGATTTGGCAACGACAGATTTTGCTAGCGATCGGCTACAGGCTCTGCTCGCAGCTCCCAGCTCCTTCGATGAGTGGAGGGTGGGAGAAGCACTTGCTGAACGACACCTTACAGAGGAGGTCGGGTGCATGTTTCCGTGGCCAGATAGTCGTTCTACCCGAAACCCAAATAGCAGCAGCGGTGGTGTCGATCTCATTGGCATCCATGCCGGTGATCGAGTCCGGTTCGTTCTCGCCGAAGTCAAGACCAGCCATCAGCAAGCATGGCCCCCTAGTCTTCTGACGAGCCGCACACATGGGCTGCACACTCAGCTGTCCGGACTGAACGCGGGTGACGCACGAAGCAGATGGGCCATTCGGTACCTCGCGCTGAACTCGGTCGGCAAGCCATGGCATGCCGACTTTCGCAAGGCGATGGTGACTTATCTAGCAAATGGGTTGGACGTCGTCCTTTACGGCGTCCTCATCCACGCAACTGAGCCAAACCGCGCCGATTTACGAGCTCAGGCTTCCAGCCTCTCGCGCACGGTCGTGAATCCGACGACTATGCAGCTGATAGCAATATATCTGAAGGCCGAACATCTAAGTCTGCTCGCTGCTGCACCGGTCGTGCTGGAAACCGCAGCATGACGATTTCCCGTGAGGCAATTACCCGCGTCAACACGCACTGGGTGCTCGAAGCGATTGGGCGCGACCGCGTAAACGCAGCACATAACGCTGCGAGCGAAATGTACGTGAACTCAAACCTAGGGCGGCAGCTTCATCTGAATCAAGAGCAGAATCCTAACGCTCAGGCCCTTATAAAAGACGTGGCGTTCGCCTATGAAATTGTGGCAAGTGAAGGAATCGACGCGCTTGCAAACGCCACGACGGAAGGCGACGTTGCGGAGGCTGCTGCCTACGAAGCCTTCAGCCTCCTCCGGGCTCTTCCGCTGAACCTTAAATCGATGGAAGCACTTGTCCACCAAGTTTTGCAACTTGGTGCGCTTGCTTACTGTTCGGACCGGTGGGCGGAATTCCGTGCGTGGATGCGCGAGCGCGATGTGCATCCCGAAATTTTCCAAAGCACAGAATCCTGGGACTCGCGTGTGCTACGCGACCTTGGACAGGTTTGGACCCGTCTTCTGCGTAAAGATGGGTGGGGCGACCTCGAAGGAGTTGCGGAGATAGTCGCACGTCTTCGCGCTGAGCAAAGCGAGAACGAGGGGCTGCTGTTCAACGCGGTATCTCGTCCCGAGGACCTGCAATCCGCCGGATGGCGCCTCGTTGCGCTGTACCACTGGGCCAAATTATCCGAAATTGTGGCCACCTACCTCATGCAAGGTGAACCAGCGGATATCGCGACGCAGTTGGACTATCACTTCGATCGGGCAATCTCCGCAGCGCAGCAGTCTGCGGACCCCGCATTCGTCGTCGTTCTTCAGTGGCAGCGCGCGATGGCTCATCGCATGGTTGCCGGCGCACTGTGGTCGGTAACCAGACTTGGGCCAGCAGTTCGCAGCATCGTCGAGTCTGCTACTCGATACCGTTCAATGTTCGAAATGCTGCCCCCGCAGCGGATAGCTATCCAAGAACAGGGCCTACTAGATCCGGCAAGCGCCGCGGTAGTCGTCGACCTACCTACCAGCGCCGGAAAGACAGTGCTAGCCGAATTTAAAATTGTCCAAGCGGTTAGCCAATTCAAACAGGATAAGGGATGGGTAGCCTATGTGGCTCCGACTCGCGCTCTAGTTGCTCAACTAACGCGACGTCTGCGCCGCGATCTCGAACCTGGCGGAATCCGAGTAGAACAATTGACCTCTGCGGTCGAGATTGATGATATCGAAGCGGGAATGCTTAGCGAGTCGTCCTACGACGTTCTCGTCGCAACACCTGAGAAGTTGCATCTTGCGATTAGAAACGCTGCTGTATCTAGACCACTTGCATTGCTCGTACTTGATGAAGCGCACAATATTGAAGACGCGGATCGTGGTATTCGGATCGAACTCCTTTTGGCAACTGTAAAACGTGACTGCACTCAGGCGAACTTTTTGTTGATGATGCCTCACGTGCCAAACGGTAATGACCTTGCCCGATGGCTCGCGCCCAGAACAGGGAAGAGCATCAGCCTGGCCACCACACCCTGGCAACCGAACGATCGCCTGATAGGTCTGGTCTCCGTCGTCCCGCCCATAGGAGGGAGAGGCCGTCAGTGGGGGTTGTCCTTCGAACCACTGCTTACTAGCGGCTCGTCCATGAAGGTTTCCGGACGGTATCGTCTTGGCGACGCACCACAACTGGATCGTACCTACTCGAATATCAAGGAAAACCTCACCGGTATCGCCGGGGCTTCCGCGATCACGCTATCCGAACGTGGAACCGCAATCGTAATCTGCCCAACGATCCCGACTGTATGGAAGATTGCCGAAGAGTTGTCCATCCAGTTGCCCGAATCGAAAGACTCGGAAATTTCGTTAGTGCAACGTTACTTAGCCACAGAAGTCAGTCCAGACTATAGTCTAATACGATTGCTAGATCGCCGAATTGGCGTCCATCACGCTGGACTGTCCGATGAAACCCGAGCGCTGATGGAGTGGCTGGCCGAGCAGGGAAAGCTGCGGATTCTAGTGGCGACCACGGGGCTTTCGCAGGGGCTGAATTTTCCCGTTACATCAATACTACTCGCTAGTCGAAACCTGCCCAGCGGGAAGTTTAACCGTCCTATGAATTCTCGTGAATTCTGGAACCTGGCTGGCAGGGCTGGCAGGGTTGATCAAGATAGTATTGGGTTTGTCGGGATCTCCAGCAAAGCGGGAGATCGAGAGTCTCACGCCGAGTTTCTGTCCAAACAGGCCGACAACCTCGTCTCGCGATTGGTAGTTCTTCTCGACGAACTCGAGGATGCCGGACGACTTCTTAACTTGGAACGCTCGCTTTACAACGATCAATGGGCGGACTTTCGCAGCTATGTCGCCCATCTCTTCGCGCAGAAGAAGAATCTGGATGCGGTGCTTTCTGAGACTGAGCTTTTACTCAGAAACACCTATGGATATTCCTCCCTGGCAGAGGCAAGTCCTGCCGAGCGACAGAAAGGGTTCAGGCTCCTTGAAGCCACGCGCTCCTACGCGGCTGAACTCGCCGAGAACGTTGAAACGGCGACCCTCGCAGACAGCACTGGCTTCACACCTGAAGGAATCCGTTCGGCGATGGGTGAGATGCGGAGGATGAACAAAGCACTCGACGCAAGTGATTGGCAACCAGACAGCCTGTTTGGAGACGCTGGCACGAGCGCCCTACCCGAGTTGATGCGCGTAATGCTCCAACTGCCGCAAATCCGAGACAGCATCGACGAACTCGCCGGTGTGGGCTCCGGCATTGGCGATCGCGCGTCGAAAATCGCGACCGATTGGGTTGCAGGCGTGTCTCTTAGGACTATTGCAGAGCGTTACTTCAGCGAGGAATCGACGCCAACTGCGGCCTTGACAGCAGCGACGAAGGCGATCTACCGGAACCTGGCGACTGCCGGAACGTGGGGGATCTCAGCCTTGTCTAAACTACCCACCAGCGGGATCGACTTCGAAAACGTCAACGAATCCGACCTACGGAGAATAAATCTGTTAGGAGCGATGCTCTACCACGGTGTCGACACTGAGGCAGGTGTCGTCATGCGTATGAGCTCGGTTCCTAGAACTGTGGCGAACTCGCTCGGTGAGGAGTTCGCTCGACACCGCGACGCGGGGTCGCTCCGCCCATCAGACGCTCGGGTGTTCTTATCGAAGCTCAGCGACGCCGAATGGAACCGGCACGTTCCTCGGGGATCGCTCTTGGCCGGATCCGACCTAAGAGACATTTGGCAGGTTCTCTCTGGAGCTTGATTGACCGGCACAGCTGGCCAGCCGTTTGATCAAGAACTCCGCGACGGGTAGGCGAAAGCTAGATCGATGGGTCTGCGCCTCGCGGTGGCCTCTGGTTGCCGAGCCACTGTTGACAGTGCGGTAACTGTGCTTACCAGCCGCGGCTCAAGCGCGATCCAGCTAGGGTACGAATGCACATCGGCGACCGGTGTGCCTTCACCGCGGGCGCACACCCTGTGCTGTTCACCGTGTGCGACGTCCGCGGCGACGGGTTGGTGTTGGTGAACCACCCTGGATCTGATGGAGACCTGGTTCAGGCCACGTCGCGGTCGGAGGTGGCTGTCGACTCGACCACCATAGGCATCCCTGCCAACCTTCGGAAATTTTCTTTGCGGACGGGGCGGGCGGAGAAACCGGTCGGCGCTGTGATTGCGCGCAAGACACCACAGGTTCGCTACATGTGGCTCGCGAACGAACGGATGTGTCAACACAAGCGTGTTCGATACGCGTACCACTGTGTGCAGATCCGTATCAGTGTGATACTTTTCGACGCATGGCAACCATCCTCGATCGGATCGTCGAATTCACGGCGGACCGCCGCGGGTACATCACCACACGTCAGGCGAGGCATATTGGTATCGACCCGACTCAGCTCAGGTTGCTGACGGCTCGGGGTCAACTCGAGCACCATGCTCGCGGGGTCTACCGCGTTCTTTCAACGCCAACCGCAGCTCACGACGACTTGGCAGAAGCGGTCGCGTGGTCGCTCGGACGTGGTGTCGTGTCCCATGCGTCCGCGCTGCACCTGTACGGACTGCTCAAGGAGCGCCCTACTCCAATCTGCATCACCGTTCCGCGCGATAACTACCCACGATCGGCAGGATCGGACCGCTATCGTATCCGCCGTAGGAATCTGAATGCTTCCGACGTCACTGAACATGTCGGCGTTGTAGTTACGACCATCGAACGCACTGTGCGTGATTGCGCTGCCGACGGTATGGACATTGACTGCTTGACGGGGGCGATCGATAAGGCGGTCTCGGTCGGTCTGCTCGATCGCAAGACTGCCCTAGAGCTGAGGGGTATTCGCTGGCCAGAGCCGGAGAATCTTCGATCCGCCGCTCTCGTGCGGCTCCGACATCAATCCGTGGACGCAACAACTCCGATGTCACCGTCCCGGTTGGCCGTGCTCAGCTCGTTCATGCGGATCGCTGTGGTCGACGGTTACAGCGGGGTGACGATGCGTGGCTTGGCGGGCGCTCTCAACATGAAGGCGCCGAGCCTGTACAGCCACTTTCCCGGGGGCCGTGACCAAATCGCCGCCGAAGCATTGCGATGGAACTGCTTCGCATTCGCCCAGAGTGCGGTGCAAGCGGTCGACGGCATCAACGATCCGAACGAGTTTTTCGATGCACTAGTGCGCAACCATGCACTGCAGCAGTTCGCACTGGTTCAGAATGACATCTTCGACCTCATCGTTGCGTCCGACAGAATCACGGGAACTACTCTTCCCGAGAGCATCCGCGATGAGGTACTCGACCTGTCGGACGTCTACCGCCGTACGTTGTTCGCCGCCATCCGAGATATCGGCTTCGTCGGTGAGGTCGCTCTCGTGGGGGACATCGCGATCACGGTGCTCGACGGGGTGAGTTCCTGGACGCGTAATAGCCCTGGCATGACAGATGACGCTGCTGCGGATGCCGCGCTGACTACCGTCCGAGCTGTACTTGCAGCGCACTCGACCGCAGAGGAACTCCGCAGCGCCACGTAACTAACCTTCCTGTGCCCCGACTCGCAAGCCCCGCGGACGAAGCCAGGATCGAGCTGCATCCCTGCTCGTTGCGGCGTCGCGCCACATCTCGTTCGGTTCCGGCGACGGGCGGCTCGTACGCCGCTCGTTACGCCGCTGTAAGAAGCTAACGAAAATTAGCCCATACCGTTTCATTCGGTGCTAAGTTCTGAACTACCAGAACCCCAGCGGACGCCGTCGACCGAGCTGGTGGGGCTCAGTGAAACAACCCCGTCAGGGGACAACTTGACCGAGCGCGACTCATAACGTCCAGAATGGATTGAATTTGATTCCACCTCAATTCCCGTCCGCCCACGAAGCGTAGGCAAGTACTCGATCTTCCGCTACGCGGAGTGCCACGCACCTCGTATCGGCTGACCTCCAGGTCTGATCGAATATGCTGCTGTCTCCGGTTGCAGTACATTCTCGCACCACGATCACGCCACAGGTCCCGGCCGCGAATCTTCGACGCTGTAGGCGACTGGCATTCCTCTTCAGCCGGCATCGACGGCGTCAAGAGCTCTCGGCCACAGGTGCCCAGTTTTTGCGCGCTGACCAAATGCACTCGAACCACAGATCGAAGTAGGCCCCGAGCCTGCTCCTCAGAAAGGAAGACATCGATGAGCACTGTTGCTGAACAAGATTCGCGAACCATCATCAACCTCAAGGGACGGCATGCGTTGGTGACAGGCGCCGCGTCCGGCATCGGCGCAGCCACGGTCGATGTCCTCAAAGCTGCTGGTGCAACAGTCGTGGGAGTCGATCTCACAACCCCTACCTCGACATCGGCCGACGCATTCGTCGAGGGCGACGTCACGGACATCGCGGTGCGAAGTCGGGCACTGGATTTCTTGGCATCAGCACCGAAAGACGCCATCCTGGTCAACAACGCTGGAATTGCACTTCAGCGGACCCTTTCGGACACCACACCTGACGAGTCACGGCAGGTCTTCGAAGTCAATGTGTTTGCGCCGCTGTTCTTCACGCAAGAATTCGCCTCGCGGGGGTACGAAGGAGCGATTGTCAATCTCGGTTCGATCATGAGCTTCGGCGCCGAACTCGGAACCGGTGTGTACGCAGTGTCGAAAGCCGCTGTCGTGAACTTGACACGACTCGCCGCACTGGAATACGGGGGCAGGATTCGAGTCAACGCTGTATGCCCAGGGTCCATTCGAACCGAAATGGGTCTGGCATCGTGGATCGGCCACCACAGCGAGGACATGGTGGAGTCACGACTGTCCGCCATTTATCCGATGGGGCGAATCGGGCTACCCACTGAAATAGCCCAGGTCATTGCATTCCTTTCCAGTGACCTCGCAGCATTCGCCAATGGAGCGGTGTGGACCGTCGACGGTGGGCTCACTGCCGCAACTGCCGAGCGCGGTCTCGAAGTGCTCTGACATCGCAGGAGTGACGAAACCCCACCACTCGCTACGAACAACCCACTTCGGGTGAAAAACACCGCTGTCGGACGGTCGAGACGACAGACACTCATGAAAGAAGGGTTACAGACAATGGACAATTCATCGGCTCACCGAGCAGGCGAGCTTTCGAAGACCGGCAAAAGAGTGCTGTGGGCTTCGCTGACGGCAGCAATTCTCGTGACGGCGGCGTGCAGCACCGGGGCGCCATCCGATTCCGGTTCAGGAGTGGGTATTTCGGCACCATCCGCCCTCCCACCGTTCGTCTCATCGGCCGATGAGAGGCAACCGACCAACTTGCCTCGCAGCATCGGATTTCCGCAGTCCACCACGAATGAATACGACAACGATATCGCCACCGGTCTACGAGCTGGTGCCGCCGACACTGGGATGGAACTTCAGGCAGCGGTAAGCGATGGCGATCCCCAACGCCATACGCAAATAACCGACCAGTTCCGGACCTCCGGTGTCGGCTCGATCGTGACGAGTGTCCTCGATCCGGCTGCGCAAGAACCTGGTCTGCTCGCCGCCATCGAACAAGGCATGGCTGTCCAGACAGTGGTCATGGGCCCATCGACGTCGACAGCCAACGCACCTCAATACGAAATCGGAAAAGCGCTTGCGCTGGCTGCCCGCGATTTCATCGAGACCTCACTCAATGGTGAAGCGACGGTAGCGATTCTCAACATCGATTCTGTGGAATCTGTTCGACCGCGCTACCAGGCAATTCGAGACGTTCTCGGTGATATCCCCGGTGCGAACATCGTCGGAGACGTAGAGCCGGCAACACAGGACAGCCAGGCAGGGTACGAAACGACGTCGACTTTGTTGCAGAAAGATCCACAGATCGACGTCGTATTGGGCGAAGACTATTTCGGAGTCGGCGCCTTGGCAGCTATGCAAGCCAGTGGACGTGATTTGAGCAAGGTGTTCATCGGCGGAACGAACGCGTCGAACGAACCACGGGACAACATTGCCAAGGGAACGGCATACCGAGCGGTGGTGAGTACATCACCCGCAATCATGGCGTACTCGATGGCACGCCACGCGGCCGACTGGGTCGACGGCAAGGCAATTCCGCAGGGCATGTGCATCGTTCCGTTGGTACTCGATTCCCCAGCCGCGGTCTCTGCCTTCGAGAACGACATGAATGACCTCAAGGGCACGTACGAAAACCCCGAACGACTTTCGAAATACCTGACGTTCCTCGGTTCCATCTCCTACCAGACCCGAGATCAGTGGTTCACCGACACCTGGACGCCCACCACGTGCGGCGACCAGTAGACGAGAGGTCAACGAACATGAACGCTCTCTTCCTCGCCCGGACGACACCCTCGACGATCGCGCCCGGCCCGAATACACGACGACTTGGGCTTCTCGTCGTCGTAGCACTACTCGTGGTGCTGTTCAGCATTCGCCACAGCTCGTTCCTGACACTCGACAATGCACAAACGACTCTGTTGAACATCACCAGCATTGCCATCGCTGCCATGGGTTCGGCAATGCTGTTGATCAGCGGCCACATCGATCTTTCGATCGGCGGCATGTATGCGCTGATCTCGATGGTTGTCGCATTCGTTGCAGTACACGCCGGAATGACCGCAGCCGTACTGGCGGGATTACTCGTAGGCGCGTGCCTCGGTTTCACCAACGGAGCCCTGGTTCGTCTGCTGAAAATCAGTCCGTTGATCGTGACGATCGGCCTGATGTCCGTGTACGGGGGCGCTGCGTATGTAGTGAGCAGCCAGTCCATCTTCGGATTCAGCGACGGGTTCCTGGCAATCGGGCGCGGCAGTCTGGCCTCGATACCTATTCCCACGATCGTTGCTATCGTGACCGTGATCCTGGTTGGCTTCTACCTCACCCGCACTGTCGGCGGAATGCGCCTGTACGCGGTCGGCGGCGACAAATTGGCTGCCCAGCGTTCCGGCGTTCGGGTCGGACGTACAGTCCTGGCGGTCTATACCGCAAACGGGCTCCTGATCGGTCTGGCCGCAATTCTCACCACCGCACAGCTGGGCAGCTCATCACCTGCGCTGGGTGCGAACTTCTCGTTCGACGTTCTGACCGCAGTGATTCTGGGCGGCGTCGCGTTCGACGGCGGGTCCGGACGACCGATCGGCATCGTCATCGGAGTCCTGACCATCGGTGTTCTCAACGCGGGTTTGGTGTTCGAAGGCTTGCAGTACTGGTGGCAGGAAGTGGCCAAGGGTTCCATTCTCCTACTGGCACTGGCAGCAGATCAGGCGAGCACGGCTCACCGAGCTCGCAAGTCCGCACGTGGGCCGGTACCAAGTTCCTCATCAGTCGCTGGAAGCCAGAACACCAAGACCACCGCAGCAGCCTCCGCACCGTTGACTCCCGACTCGCAAGCTCCCGGCGAGGTCGTCTTCGAGGTAAAGGACGTTTGCAAGAGCTACGGCGCTATGCAGGCTCTAGAGCCCCTCTCGATGTCCCTGCGCAAGGGGGAGATCGTTGCGCTTCTCGGCGACAATGGGGCGGGCAAGAGCACGCTGACCAAGATCATCTCCGGGGCCGTGCAGCCTAGTGCGGGCTCGCTTGTGCTCGACGGCAAGCCGGTCGAATTCACCGAACCCGCCGACGCCCGTCGGGTCGGCATCGAGACGGTCTATCAAGACTTGGCGCTGTGCCCCAATCTGAACATCGTCCACAACATGGCACTGGGTAAGGAGGCGACGAGACGTCGGCTCGGAGTCAGGATACGAGATGATCGGCAGGCCACCACCGAGACGGCAGCCAAGCTCAGCAAATTGGCAACTCGGTCGTTCTCCCCGCTCACGCAGGTCGATGCCCTGTCCGGAGGTCAACGCCAAGCCGTGGCGATCGCACGCGCAATCGGCGACAACGTGAGGCTCGTGTGTTTCGACGAACCGACCGCCGCGCTGGGGGTGACACAAACCGAAAACGTTCTGAGACTGGCGCAAACCACTGCCAGGCAAGGTGCCGCAGTTCTGATGGTCACTCACGATGTGGCCTCTGTGAAGAAGATCTGCCACCGCGTCGTCGTCCTTGCCCGTGGTCGGAAAGTCCACGACGGCCCGGTCGACGCGCTGACCGAGCATGAATTGATCGACCTCATGTCCGGACGGCCACGGGCACACAACTGATGACGACGCATGCAAGAAAGGATTTGCTGTGACCGATGATTACGAACGGGCGGCGTGCTACTTCAGCTCAATGAGCGTTGCCCCCGGTGAACCACTCACCGTCCACTCCGCGGCGCGAGGCCACGACACGTGGCATCTCGACATCTATCGGATCGTCGGAAACGAGGGAACCAGCTTTTATCCCCGCATGCAATGGCAGGCTCGAGTTCCGATAAATCCCGTCCGATACTCCTCCTCTCAGCCCGGCCCGCCGACGGTGGGCGGCGCCGATGCTCACGGTTGTGGTTGGCCGGGGGAGCGCGTGCTCAACGCTGTCGCGCGCGACTGGAAATCGGGGTTGTATCTGGCACGAATGACCACCGAAGCGGAGCCGGCTCGGACCTTTACGATGCAGTCACCGAACCCGCGTGCGGCCGGTGGGCCCGGAGGCGCATGCGCCTTGTTCGTCGTCCGCGGTGGCCACCACAAGCACCGTGTTCTGCTTCAGCTGGGTGTGGCTACGTGGAATGCCTACCATCTCTGGAACGATCAAAACCTGTACATGGGCGACGTCGGTGACATCCACGGTGAGGACAGCTACGAACTGCGCACACCGATCGTCTCGTTTCAACGCCCCGGGATCGGGTTGTCCGGGCGTAGCCGGATTCATACCTTCCCACCGATCGCGTTCCAGTACACGGTGCCGTTCATCGAATTTCTGCGACAAGAAAACATCGACATCGACTACTGCACTGGCATCGATATTCATTCCGGCGCCGTCGACTTATCGAATTACGATCTCCTGCTGACAGTAGGACACGATGAGTACTGGTCCGGTCCTCAGCGCGATGCCGTCGATGCGTTCCTGGCACGCGGTGGCAATGCAGCATATTTCGGCGGCAACTTGTGCTTTTGGCAGATCCGCTACGCCGATGACCTCGCCAGCTACGAATGCTACAAACGGTCTACCCACCTCTCTGGAGGAGAGCCGCTCGACCCGATATACCGTGCGCCGGATGAGAACCCCGGGTACGACAACAGCGGCGTGACCGTCGAATTCTGGACCGACCCGATAGACCGATCACCCATCAGCACGATCGGCACCGAAATGAGGGCCTTTGCCACCGACGGGGACGGTGCTCGCGTCCCGACCGTCGGTGCAGCGTGGTGGTGGGAAAACTTTTATGGTCCACCCAGACCTCCGAAAGGCTTCACCGTCAGTGTTCCCGAACACTGGGCTTTGGCAGGCACCGGGCTGGAGAAAGGCCAGGTTTTCGGCGAGAGGCAAAAAATCGTCGGATTCGAATGCGACGGTCTCGACGTCGAATGGCTCGATCGCGATGTGCCGGTGCCGTTGCGCCCGGACGTGGCCACCGACACGACCATCCTTGCTTACGCCGATTGCAGCGACTGGGAAATCACCGCCGACGACCTGGAATCTATGCCGCCCGGCGTCAACGGCCGCGACATCGTCGCATCGGCGGGCGGATTCGTCACGATGATTCATGCCCAGCGCGGCCAGGGTCAGATTTTCAATGCACCGGTGACGGATTGGGCGCACACGCTCATCGACTTGAACGACTACACCGAGATCTACACCACCCCGCGACCGGTGAACCCCGCATGCTTCGAAGCCCGCCAAATCACCCGGAACGTGCTGGAGAAGTTGGGAGGAGTAGCCCCGTTCCACGACTCCGCCACGAAGTGACCGATCCACCTGCGCGGTGTGAGAGCGCGTTCACACCGCGCAGGTCTCGGGCGGTGAACCTGACAGTGAATGAAGCTCTTGTCGGCCCTCGAATCACCAGCAACATCGCACCGTGATCGCCGACACTGCGATCACGGTGCGAATCACCGGAAAATCAACCCCATCCGATGACGGTACCCGGCCAGATGTCCCTGTACAGAACACTTATCCGGCATCACCGGCCAGTCCTGGCGTCGAAACAGCAAGAGACGCAAAGTCACTTGTCGATAGCTTCCTTGGCCTGTCCGGGCGTCTCGAATGCCGTGAAGCGGGGTGCTTTGCGCACAAGAACAGGACCGACCATCGCGATGAACATCAACAGCACGAGTGGAAGGAGAGGCATCCAGGCGATACCCATGGTGTCGACGACAGCGGTAATAGCTGCTGGACCAATGAACATTCCTGACACGCCGATCGCGTTGACCAAACCGATGTTTCGGCCGGAGTTCTGAGGGTCCATACGCCCGGCAGCCGACAGCATGATCGGGACGATGCACGATACCCCGAGTCCCACTAGACCGAATCCCACCAGTGCTTGCACCGGGGAGGTTGCGGTCATCATGCACGCAGCTCCGAGTGCACCCACAGCCCCGCTGCCACCCATGACCGCCTTTTGGCCAAACCGTTCGGTGAGCTTGTCGCCCATCATGCGCCCGACGAATTGCGCACCGGAGAACACGGTCACGGCCATCGCAGCGGTCCCGGCAGTGGTGTCGAGGGTTCGGCGAACGAACTCTTGGCCCCAGTCGTAGGTTGCGTTCTCGGCGAGGTAGGAGACGAAGGCCAACAGACCGAATCCGACCATGACGGAGATGCCCACGTATTTGGCGGCGGGCGACGTCGATTTGGGTGCAGACTCGGCAGCTTCCTGAGGTGCGTCGGCGGCCGGAACGTCGATTTCTTCGTCTTGGCGAAGATACATTCGTCCGAAGACATAGCCGAGGATCGACATCGTAAGTCCCATAGCGAGGAAGGGGACTACGGCGCTTTCGGTGAAGGATCGGGCGAAAGCGCTGCCGACGAAGCCGAAGAGGAAACCGCCAGCGGGGTAGGCGGCGTGAAAGGACGAAATTATCGGTCGACCGTAGTGGCGTTCGAGCTGAACACCGTTGACGTTGATGACGATGTCGACGAACCCGCGCAGTGTGCCTGCGAGCAACCCGAACGCGAGGAGTACAACCATGCCGTCGAGAAATGCCAGGGGCAAGTACAGGAGAGGGTAGATCGTCAACGACGGAATCGCGACGTTGCGGCATCCCCAACGGTCGATCAGCGGACCCGATATCGCGCAACCGATAGCGAAGCCGAGTCCGAGTGCGAACGCGAGTGAGCCGAAGCTCGCGTCACCGTCATCGCCTTCCCAACCGAGGCTGAACCGAAGCGATGTGGTGCTCGTCGACCACATGACGATGACGGCGCCCAATTGGAAGAATCCAAAAAATGTTGCCAACCGCGACCATTTGAGTCGGCGTGACACCGCAGGGTGCGTGCTTCTGGTTTTTCTCACAGTTCATCCTCGATAGATGGGGGTCGGTTGCGCGACGGTAGTGCAACCCCGGAACGTGTTGTACCGATGAGACGCATGAATATGGGCTTCATCCGGACATTTCAGGCTTACGAACGGACGTTAGCCTATCGAGGATCTGTTTCGCAGACGTTTCGAGCTCGAAAACTCGAATTTCGTTCGTGCAGGCTCGGATTCGTTCGGGCACAGGATGTGTGCACCGGAAGCAAGACCAAATCAAGCCACCCAGACTCACAGTCTGACGCTCGCCTTCCAGTGCGAATTACGGGAAGGATGGGAGAGGTAAGTTGCGGCGAGGCCAGAGCGTGCGACGGCGTCCAACACGCTCTGACCTTGTTGCGCCCCAAATCGATTCGCCTTTGCTACGCGACGCCTTCTGCTCGCGCTGCTGCCGCAACTGCGTCCGCAACGGCCGGGGCGACACGCGGGTCGAGTGGGCTCGGGACAATTTTGTCCGTCGCCAACTCGTCGCCGAGAACCGAGAAGATTGCCTCGGCAGCGGCGAGCTTCATGCCTTCGGTGATGCGGCGTGCTCCGGCGTCGAGTGCGCCCTTGAACACGCCGGGGAAGGCGAGCACATTGTTGATCTGGTTCGGGAAGTCACTACGTCCGGTCGCAACGATCGAGGCGTACTGCGCCGCGCGGTCCGGGTGGATCTCCGGGTCCGGGTTGGACAGAGCGAAGACGATCGACTCCGGTGCCATCGACGCGATGAAGCTTTCGTCGATCTGGCCGGCCGAGACACCGAGGAACACGTCCGCTCCGGCGAGCCCATCAGCCGCGGTGCCGGTGACGCAGCGCGGGTTGGTGCGGGCCGCGAGCTCGGTCTTGACGATGTTCAGGTCGGTGCGATCGGACGAGACGACGCCCTTCGAGTCGAGCACGACGACGTCGGACACGCCCGCGGCGAGAAGAATGTTCGCGCACGCAACTCCTGCCGCACCTGCACCCGAGATGACGACCTTCAGTCCTGCGGTGTCACGGCCCTGCACCTTCGCCGCACCGTTGAGGGCAGCGAGGACGACGATGGCGGTGCCGTGCTGATCGTCGTGCATGACCGGGCAATCCAACGCTTCGACGACGCGTCGCTCGATCTCGAAGCAGCGCGGCGCCGAAATGTCCTCGAGGTTGACCGCGCCGAAGCTGTGGCGCAGACGCACGATGGTCTCGACGATCTCGTCGACGTCGTTCGTGTCGAGGACGATCGGGATGGAATTGAGTCCGGCGAAGTTCTTGAACAACGCCGCCTTGCCTTCCATGACGGGAAGCGATGCGCGCGGGCCGATGTCGCCGAGGCCGAGAACGGCGGACCCGTCGGTGACGACGGCGACGAGGCGGTCGGTCCAGGTGTACTGCTTGGCCAGCGAATCGTCCTGCGCGATCGCGCGAGACACCTGGGCGACACCGGGGGTGTAGGCGATGGACAGATCGCGCTGCGTCTCGAGGGGTGCGGCGAGCTCGACGGAGAGCTTCCCACCGAGATGGCCGAGGAAGATCTCGCTGTCAGGGATGTCAGCGACGGAGGCCGTCGTGATTGTCATACGGGTTTCCTTACTTCGTTATGGTTAAAATGCCTTGAGTTCTTCGATCACCGAGTTGACGGACTTCTTCGCGTCGCCGAACAACATCGAGGTGCGATCGGCGGTGAACAGCGGGTTGTCGATACCGGCGTAACCCGAGCTCATCGATCGCTTGAGCACGATCACCGACCGCGACTCGTCGACGTTCAGGATCGGCATACCGTGGATCGGGCTCGACGGGTCGTTGCGCGCCGCCGGGTTGGTGACGTCGTTGGCGCCGATGACGATGGTGACGTCGGTGCGATTGAACTCGCCGTTGATGTCGTCCATTTCCTTCATCGCGTCGTACTCGACGTCGGCCTCGGCGAGCAGCACGTTCATGTGCCCCGGCATACGGCCGGCAACGGGGTGGATCGCGTACTTGACCTCGACGCCCTTGCTCTCGAGGATCGACGCCATGTCCTTGACGGCATGCTGAGCCTGCGCGACAGCGAGGCCGTACCCGGGCACGACGATGACCTGCGATGCGTACGCCATCTGGATCGCTGCATCCGCGGCCGATGTCGACTTGACCGTGCCACCCGATGCGTCCGCGCCCGGTCCGGCATCGCTGCCACCGCCACCGAACGACCCGAACACGATCGCCGGAATGGACCGGTTCATCGCCGTCGCCATCAGGTTGGTCAGGATCGAACCGGATGCGCCGACGATCATGCCCGCGACGATCATGGCCGTGTTGTTCAACGCAAGACCGGCAGCCGCTGCCGACAGTCCGGTGAGCGCGTTGAGCAGCGAGATCACGACGGGCATGTCCGCGCCGCCGATCGGGAACACCACGAACAGACCCATCAGCCCGGCTGCGACGAGCACCAGCACGATGAACCACACCGAGGTGCCCTCACCCGGAGTCGACTTGACACCGATGTAGATCGCGACCGCCACGGCGAGGACGAGCAGCACGATGTTGGTGAGCTGGAAGATGCGCGCATTCTTCACGAACGCCTTCTCGACGTTCTTGTTCAGCAGTTCCTGCAGCTTGAGGAACGCCACGAGCGAACCCCAGAACGACACCGAACCGATGACTGCGGCGAACAGCGATCCGACGACGATGTGCACCGTCGGCTCTTCACCGTGCTGGAACGCCGAGAACCCGTCGGTCTCGATGAACTCCGCCCACGCGATGAGCGCGACGGTGCCGCCGCCGACGCCGTTGAACAGCGCCACCAGCTGCGGCATGGCCGTCATCTTGGTGCGCTTGGCCGGCGGAACGCCGAGCAGCACACCGATCGCGAGACCGGCGGCGATGAGAATCCAGTTGATCGCGGCGGCGTCGCGCACCTCGATCAGGGTCGCGACGACGGCGATACCCATACCGACAGCGGCGATCCAGTTGCCGCGGACGGCGGTCTTCGGGCCCGTCAGGCCCATCAGACCGTAGATGAACATCGCGAACGCAACGATGTAGAGAATGTTGACGACATTGTTCATCAGGAATCGGCACCCTTCTGGCCAGAATCAGACGACGCCGCAGGATCAGAAGCAACGGGTGCCTTCTTGGACTTGAACATGCTGAGCATGCGGTCGGTGACCAGGAAGCCGCCGACGACGTTGAGCGTGCCGAAGATCAGCGCGACGAACGCGATGATCCGCACACCCCACGACGCATCCTCGGGCAGACGGCCGAGCACGATGAGCGCGCCGAGCACGACGATGCCGTGAATGGCGTTGGTGCCGGACATCAACGGCGTGTGCAGCGTGTTGGGAACCTTGGAGATGACGGCGAATCCGACGAAGCCCGCCAACACGAGAATCGCGATGTTCGCGAGAAGAGCGGTGTACATCAGGCGTCAGGCCCTTCAGTTGAAACGACACTGCTGGTGACACAGGACTGCGCGACGACCTCGTCGGAGAAGTCCGGCGTGAGTGCGCCGTTCTCGTCGAGAAGCAGTTCCAGCAGTGCGGAAACGTTCTTCGAGTACAGCTCGCTGGCGTGCTCGGGCATGGTGGCCGGCAAGTTCAGCGGCGAGGCGATGGTGACGTCGTGCTTGACGACGGTCTGGCCGGGCTCGGTCAGCTCGCAGTTGCCGCCGGTCTCACCGGCGAGGTCGACGACGACACTGCCGGGCTTCATGCCCTCGACAGCGGCGGCCGTCACCAGACGCGGAGCCGGACGACCCGGCACCAACGCGGTGGTGATGACGACGTCGAAACCCTTGATCGCTTCTTCGAGTGCCTGCTGCTGCTGGGCACGCTCGTCCTCGGTCAGCTCACGTGCGTATCCGCCCTCACCGGCAGCGTCGATCCCCAGATCGAGCCACTGCGCACCGACGGAACGAACCTGATCGGCCACCTCCGGACGCACGTCGTAACCGGTTGGCCGGCCGCCGAGACGCTTCGCTGTCGCCAACGCCTGCAGACCCGCGACACCGACGCCGAGGACCAGCACGGTCGCCGGCTTGACCGTGCCTGCGGCGGTGGTGAGCATCGGGAAGAAGCGAGTCGATTCCGACGCGGCCAACAGAACGGCCTTGTACCCGGCCACGTTGGCCTGCGAGGACAGTGCGTCCATCACCTGTGCGCGGGAGATACGCGGGATCGCCTCGACCGCGAACGCCTGCACCCCGGCGGCGGCGAGTGCGTCGATCTTGTTGTCGGCGTTACGCGGCGCCAGGAATCCGATCAACGTCGAACCCGACGACAACTTCGAGATCTCGGCATCCGTCGGCGGGGCCACCTTCACCACTACGTCGGCGGACCACGGGTCCCCGATCGTTGCTCCGGCCGCGGCATACAGCTCGTCCGGAATCAACGCTCCCGAACCCGCACCGGACTCGACGACGACCTCGACGCCCTTACCGATCAGCGACGCGACGACCTTGGGTACCAAGGCCACTCGGCGCTCGCCGTCCGCGGACTCACGCACGACACCGACGACGGATGTCTCGTGCATATTCTTCACATGCAAATCTTTCTGTGGATGTTCCTATGCCGGCCCGCCGCGACAGGGGTCCGGCTGTGAATACGACTGAGTGCGCGACCACCTCGTCCTGAATGGTGGTCGCGCACTCGACTCGGTCCAGCCGGCGGGGTTGACACCGCTCCCTGGTTTCAGTGGCGAGTTCTGAAGACCTGCCACAACTTTCGTTTGGTCCGCGGATGTGGGCTCTCCAGCGAAAGCCACGATTCGAGCAGGCGAATGTCGTCGTCGCTGCTGTCCGAGCAGGGTGTGACTCCCTCAGCGCGTGCATCTGTGCGCTCGGCTGATTCCTTTGCTTCCAAGCTTCGCATCAGCCTGTTGATGATGATGTCCTCGTAAGCCATCGACGTCGACCTTTTCTCGTGTTCAGCACTTGTTTCGCAGCAGCGGCGATATCGAAACGGCGCGATGTAGAACGTTTTCAGAGAGTGGACAGTTCGCGGTCGTAGTACTCGATTCCTTCTCGAATCTCACGCAGCGGATCGATGGACATGTCGATTTCCGCGACGCCCCATCCGCTCCACTGCTTGGACTTCAGGATCCGGGTCCACTCGCGCCAATCGACGACACCGCCGGATCCCATCACGCGGAAGTACTTGATCATCTCGTCGTGCCGCACCATAGGAGGACCGCTGAGGGTGTGCGGCGGCAGATGGACGGCGCAGTCCTTCCAGTGCAACACCGGTGCCCTGTCGGCGTGGCCACGTGCGACGGCGAGTGGGTCCCCGCCATCGAGAGCAATGTGCCCGGCGTCGATGCACAGCTTGACCCGCGCGGAATCGGTCTGCGCCATCAGAGCATCGATGTCGGCGGTGCGCGAGGCAAGCGAGTACGCATCGGTGTGGATAGCGAGATGCAACCCGGATTGCGACACGACGTTGCCGATGCCGTTCAGTTCTTCAGCGACCTCGCCCATTAGTTCTGGATCTGTGGGCGCGTCGAAATCCGCCGATGGTGCGTCGACGCCCTCGATTTCGGAGAATTCGGCGCGGGGAATCGTACTGGTGATCAGCGTCGGGCAGCCCACTTCCCGGAGAAACTCGGCATGGGCGGCGGTGTCGTCGTGAAGCTGTTGGCGGGCGGCTTTTTTGGCTGACTCGTCGGGTGCGTCCAGAACGGCTTTGAGGTGGACGGGTAGTGCGTAGCTGGACGAGAGCACGAGGTTGCGCGCGTCGAGTTCTTTCTTGAATGCTGCTGCGGATCCATAGGAGTTCAGGGCGTTCACCCAACCGCCGGGGGCCGGGGCGAGTTCGATGCCGCTCAGGCCGGCGGTCGCTGCGCCGTCGAGCATGCGGTCGAAGAAGGGCTTAGGGTCGACGTCAACGCGTTTCTCCCACTCAGGGTAGGGGAGATCGGCGGGTAGATCCCAGTAGGTGGGGTTGAAGAAGGTGACGATGTCGGTGCTCCACCGCAGGTCCAGGGTCATGCGGTCACCTCGTCGATCGTGACCCACTGGTGGCTGTCGGCGGACTGCATGACCGCGGAGATGACGCGCTGGGTGCGGGTGGCGTCGGCGAAGTTGGGAGAGCCGGCCTGCTTGTCGACGATGGCGCGGACGAACTTCTGCAGCTGCAGTGCAGCGTCGTCGACGTAGCCCGACCCCATGCCGCCGAGTGGGTAGCGGTAGTCCTCGTGGCTCTCGTTGAGGGTGATGGTCCGGAAGCCTTGTTGGGCCGGCTCATCGCTGACCAGGCTGAGCTTGATGTGATCGGAGTGGTTCCAATCGAATTCGACAGTGCCGCCCGTGCATTCGAGCTCGAAGAACATGCGGTTCTTGCGGCCGGAGGCGTACACGGTGCACGCGAACGAGCCGATGGCCCCGTTGGCGAACTTGGCCATCCACAGGGCGGCGTCGTCGAGGTACTCGCCCTGGCGGCGTTCGTCGTCGGGCAGCCAGGCGGTGTTCTCGGCGGGATCCTTGGCGCCGATGATGGCGGTGACGGAATCGATGTCACCGACGAGGTAGGACGCGAGATCGATGATGTGCGAGCCGATGTCTCCGGTAACTCCGGAGCCTCCTGCACCCTTCTTGGCCCGCCACCCGCTCAGGACACGGCCGAGTGCACCGACGTCCTGGGTGTAGTGGGCGCGGAACTGCAAGGGGTGTCCGAGTGTGCCGTCGTCGAGCATGCGCTTGACGAACGTCATCGCTGCCGCGTGACGGTAGTTGAAGCCGACCTGGCTGACGCCGGTGCTGGTCTCGGCGGCGGCCTGCATGAGGTCGGCTTCGGCGAGGTCGTTGCTGATGGGCTTCTCGACGAAGACGTGTTTGCCGGCGGCGAGTGCGGCGATGGCGATCTCGGCGTGAACGGCTGGGGGAGTGACGATGTCGATAATGTCGATGTCGTCGCGGGCGATGACTTCCCGCCAGTCAGTGGACCAGTCTTCCCAATTGAGACGCTCGGCCGCGGTCTTGGCGCGTTCTTCGTCGGCTTCGACGAGAACAGCTTTCCGAATGGTGGCACCGGTATCGGCGGTGATCGGTGCCAGCGCCCATCCGAGGCTGTGGGCGTAACCCATGAAGCCGCCGCCGCCGATGATGGCGACCTTGAGTTCGGTCATGTCGTTGCTCTCTTTCACGTGCACCTGCCCAAGCTGGACGCGGGCGGGTCTGAATCAAGTTGGATTGGTCCTATGTGGTGGCCGCGTGTGCGGCCGCCGCGGTCTCTTCGTGGTGCGATTTCTTGGTGCGAGCGGCGAATTCGTTCAGGTCTGCCAGCGTCGGCATGGCCAGCGAGCATTGTGGTCGAGTCGCAACGAGCGCACCGGCTGCGTTCGCCAGATCCAGGGTCTGCTGCAGCGGCAGGCCGTGCAGCAGGCCGTGGCACAATGCTCCGCCGAACGCGTCGCCGGCGCCGAGCCCGTTGACCACGTCGACCGAGATCGGTTCGGAGACAACGCGTTCGGTGCGCGTCCGGGCCATCACGCCGCGTGGCCCCATTTTGACGATCGCGAGTTCGACGCCGCGGTCGAGCAATGCATCTGCTGCTCGTTCTGGGTCGGATTCGCCGACCGCGACCCGGCATTCTTCGAGATTGCCCACGGTGATGGTGACGTGGTCGAGCGCCTCGGACACGGCGGTGTGGGCGTGGTCCTCGTTGTCCCAGAACATCGGCCGGTAGTCGAGGTCCAGGACGGTATTCGACCTGCGTCCCCGGGCCGCCCATGCGGTGTAGTGCGCCGAACGGCTGGGTTCGCGGGACAAGCCGGTGGCGGTGGTCCAGAAGATGGGCGCCTGCTCGATCAGATCGAGGGGCAGGTCGCTGTCTTCGACGTACATGTCAGGGGCGGTGGGCTTGCGGTAGATGTAGAGGGGGAAGTCATCGGGAGGGAACACTTCGCAGAACGTAATCACCGACTGCAACCCAGGGACCGGGGTAATTCCGGTGTTGTCGACACCGAGGCGCCCGATCTCGGTGCGTGCGTATTCACCGAAGGGATCATCGCCTGTGCGCGTCACCAGCCGCACCGAATTGCCCAGTTGGGCAACGGCGACGGCGACGTTGGTGGCGCTGCCACCGATGGACTTGCTGAAGCTCTCGATATCGGCGAGACCGACGCCAAACTGCTCGGGATAGATGTCGATGCAGACGCGCCCTACGGCGACGACGTCGGGGATGGTGTTGTTCAGTGTGTTCATGCTTGGGTCGCCCAGACTCGGTCGGTGATTTTCTGCAGATTTTTCGCGGCATGGCTGTTCAGGTAGTCGCCGGGCTGCGACGCTTTCGTGGCTTCGCTCCACACCGCGCGGCCAGCGAGGAAGCCGCTGGCTCCGCCAGTAACGGCAGAAGCTGCAGCGTCGGGGAAGTTTTCCCCGCTGACGCCGGAGGAGAGCACGACCCACGGGCAATACAGCTGCTCGGAAATCGCGCGCGCGGTGGCCTCGGCGAGCTCGCGGTCTTGTTCGCCGGTGTAGACGACCTCGGTCTTGTACAGATCGGGCTGCGTCGCGGCGAGATCGGCCGCGGCGGTGATCAGGGCGTCGGCGAAACCCTGCGGCGAGACGGTGTCGCCTTCACGGGGGCGAACGACTCCTTCGAGGACACCGGGCAGACCGAGTTCACGGCAGCGCTCCATGAACGCGTGGGCGAGGTCGACAGCTTCGCTGCGGCGTGCAGGGTGCCAGGGCAGTAGGAACTTCAGAGCCTTGGCTCGGAACTGCTCGACGGTCTCTGCGGTGACGGCGTCGTCGAGGACGGCGATGTCGACGGGGCCGCCGACCTCGCTCGAGGACAGGATGTCGGCGGCGAGGATGACGGGGCAGCGTGAGCTCTGTGCGGCGGCGAGGCCGAAGTCGCTGTCGAGGAGTACACCGCTTGCGGCGTCGCCGACTGCGTCGATGACCTGGGCTTTGAATGCGGTCAGGTCGTCGTCGGTGACGGCCGCGTTGCCGCGGCCGGTGCTGAGCATGTGCCGCAAGGATCCGCGTTGGTCGACGGCGACCATGGTGAACAGGCCGCGTGAGTCGCGGAAGACGTCGATAGGGTTTACGGAGCTGGCTTTTGACGTGATCTGGGTAGGGCTGTTCATCGAATTACCACCGGATTGACGGGGGCGCCGCTGGCGCCGGAGATCTTCAGGGGGGCTGCGGTATAGAGGAAGCTCCACCGCTTGTCGGCTGCACAGGCGTCGGCGAGTGCATCGAGTTGGCAAAGCTCGGTAAAAGTGACACCGAGGTTGCGCATGAGCGCGCAGTGCAGCGGCAGCTGCAGTCCGCCGGGGTAGAAGCTGAGTTCGTTGGCGATGGTGTCGGTGACGAGGTTCGGAATTTCCATTCGCTGGAACCAGTCGACGAGTTCGCGGCTGTATACCAGGCCTGGTTCGTTCCAGTCGCGGTAGAAGTCATCGCCGGAGCTGCGGTAGTAGGAGCCGATCCAGCCGGTGCGGATGATCAGTACGTCGCGCGGTTCGATCGTCGTACCCTGCGCCTCGGCGGCCGCGAGCAGATCGGCGAGTGTGATCGGTTCGCCGCTGTCGAGGACCTCTTTGCCGCGTGCTCGGGCAATGTCGATGAGCACACCGCGCCCGACCACGCCGCGTTCGGCGATCGGGAGCACCGATGCCTTCTCGAGCTCACCGACGGTGCTGTCGGCGGGGTAGCCGTTCCACACCTGGTCGCCGTACCAGTAGTGCGCGAGCGCGTCGTACTGGGTCGAGCCTTGGGTGAACATTTCAATCTTGTCGTCTGCCCAGTGATGGCCGTCGCTGGGCTCGGGCTCCTCGCCGCGGGCGAAGAAACCTTCGTCCATGACAGCGGTGCGTACCGCCGGTTCACGGCCGGGCCAGACAGGATCGGGTCGCTCTGGATCGCCGATGGGCACCTGTAGGGTGAACACTTCGCCGCTGCTGACCGCAGTGATACCTCGAAGTACTTGTGCTGCATCGAGATAGTTGAGACTGCCCACCTCGTCGGCTGGGCCCCACTTGCCCCAGTTCTTCGGGCTGTTGGGGCCGAGGAGGGCTTCGATCGTGGTGGCGGCAGGGTTGTCCGACTCGGTTCGATCCGACACAGAATTGTCCTTTCGTACTGTGGTTCAACGACGATCGCGTGCAGTCGTCGCCCTCGGGCCGCGGCGCTCGGCTGTCGGGCCGAGCGCCGCGGCGCTTGTGGCTTGGCTAGTTCTTCGGTGCCGCTTGTTCAAGCAGTCGCTGGATGTAGAGAGCGCGGTGGACATCCACCTCGTGTGACTTGCCGGACGTAACAACCTCGGCAAATTCACGCCGAATGACGTTCGGTGCCTCGGGATCTCCGTCTTTACCGACGAATTCGCAGGAAAGTTCGCCCTGCTCGGTATAGACCTTGACGCCGGCGACGTCCTCGACAACAGGGCTTGTCAGCGACAGCTGCGCCTGACTGATGACGCCGCCCTCGTGGGTGGCGGTGAGGATGTACCACCGCTTCAGATCACCCTCGCCGCGGACCTCGACGATCGGTCCGACTGCGGCATCGAGAGTGTCGAGGACGTGCGGACCGAGATCGAGCAAGTTTCCTTTCTCGAGTCGCCACGGCGTGGCGAACGTTCCGCCCGGCAGTGCGGCTTGGTTGATGTAGTAGCCGACGGCGCCGATCGGGGTCTGCGCGCGAGCTTTGTCGAGAAAGTCGCGAATCTTAGGGCTGTAGCGGTTGGTGAACATGACCTGCGTGGGAACGCCGGCCTCGTCGATTGCCTGCACGAGTTTTTCCGCCTGCGCGAGATCGACTCCAAGAGGCTTCTCGAGCAGCATCGGCTTGCCTGCGGCTGCAGCCTGTGCGGCGAGATCGGCCTGAATGAACGGCGGGACTGCGAACACCAGCGCGTCGACAGAGTCGAGCAGATCCTCGAACGACGACGCGACCGTGCCGCCGAACTCGTCGGCAATTTCCTGTGCCGCTTCGGGCCTGCGTGCCCACGTGGCTGTCAGTTCGGTTTCCGGGCCGCCGGTGATCATCGGTGCATGGAAGATCTTGGCCCACGGGCCCGCTCCGACCAGGCCTACTCGTACTGCTGACATCGTGTGTGTACCTCTTTCTCGTAGTGCAGTGGAACTGTCTTGCTGGGTGGTGGTCTGTTCGGAACAGGGCACCGGCGGGTCACCGAGATCAGCGCTGCTGAGCCTGCGCTTCGCCCGTGGGGTCGGTCGAGGAAATGTCGCCTTCGGCGCGGCCCAGGCGTGCGTACACCTCTGGCCGGTTGCGCTTCATGTATTGCGCGACAACGCATCCAACGGCGAGGAAGGCGACGAGGACGAGAAGCATCCACAGATTTTCGCCGGGCTCGCCGCCGACGAGCAGGTCGAACCGGACGACTGCGAAGATCACCACCGTGCCGAGGATGACCAGGGCAATCAGCGGTGCGATCGCCACTCGCCACAGGCTTTCCCCCGCGGGGCGGCCGGTTCGAGCGAAGTAGCGAAAGACTGCGAAGCTGACTAGAGCCATCAGGGTGAGCACACCGGCGGTGCCGATACCGCTTCCGCCGCCGATGATCTGGTTCTCGTCGGGAATGGTCAATGCCGCGAGAATGAGCAAAACACCGACGATGATGGCGTTCACGGCGGAGGCCCGGTACGGAGACTTGTGCTGGGGGTGCACTGCGGCGAGGAAGGGCGGCAGCGCCTGGTCGGCGCCGAGATTCTGCAGGTAGCGGGCGACGACATTGTGGGTGGACAACACCGCAGCCAGAGCAGAGGTCGCCACGAGCACGAGGGTAATGTTGGCCAAGCTAGGGCTGACGTAGGTGGCCATGGCGGTGTCGAACATCGACGTCGGTTCGGAGTTCGCACGATCCGCAGCGCCTGGGCCGTAGGCGACGATGAGAGAGTAAGCGGACACCGCATAGAAGCCGCCGATCAAGATCACGGCCATGTACGTCGCGCGCGGAACAGTCCTGCTGGGGTCGCGGACTTCGTCACGGTACAGCGCGGTGGCCTCGAATCCGACGAAATTACCGAAAGCAAAGAGCAGCGCCAGGCCCGTGCCGCTGTTGAAGAAGTTGGTCGGGTCCAGCGGCGCTGCGGACAAACCACTGTCACCGCCCTTCGCGAGGACGAAGACATTGAAGATCGCGACTAGAATGACTTCGAGGACCATGACTGCACCGAGAAACTTGGCCGACAGTTCGATCTGAAAGTGGCCGAGCACTGTTATCAGCACCCAACCCGCCGCGGTACACGCCCACCACGGAACGGATGGACCGCCGAGGCCCTCGATAGACGAGGAGATCATGACGCCGGCGAAAGTGTAAATGCCGACGTTGAGCATCATGTACGACACCGTGGCGAGGTAGGCGCCGCCGACCCCGAACGTCTTGCCCAAGCCCACGCTCATATAAGCGTAGAACGCACCCGGACGCTGAATGTGCCTGGTCATGGTGGTGTAACCGACTGCGAAGATCGCCAGCCCGATCGTGGCGGCGACCCAGGCAAGGGGAGCAGATTCGCCGACGAAACCGATCGCGAACGCGATGTAGCCGGAAACTGTGACGATCGGCGCCGAGAATGCGAGCACGCTCAACACCAGCGACGTCGCGCCGAGATTGCCCGACAGGCGCGTCGACGACGCGCCTGCACCGCCGGCAGCCGCCGGGGGGAGGTTGGAAGCTTTGGTCACGGTAAATCCCTTAGGTGGAGGGGAAAAGTGTCTGTCGCTAGTTCTGTCGATTGTTGCGCAGGTCACTAAGCGATAGACGCACGCTACCTAACGTTCGTAAGCTTGTGAAGAGGAATCGGGATTTCGGTCACACGATGTTTACAAGAGTTAGTGGATCACACTCGACTTACTAACGATAGTTAGGGTAGTGTGCGTCACATCGCACTGTCGACCAGTGCAACCGCCCTTCCTCCGCTGTCCAGGAGACTGCCATGTCGCTCGACCACGGTTCGACTGCCGCCACCCCTGTCGCCGAACCTCGCCCCCAGCATCCCGGTGCCCGTCATGTAGCTATCGTCGGCTGCGGACCGTCCGGGTGCTACACAGCTCTGGCCCTGCGGCGGTCACTACCGGATGTTCACGTCACGATTTTCGACGTACGCCCGACGCCGTTCGGCCTGCTTCGATACGGCGTTGCACCCGATCACCAGGGTATGAAGAACGTCAGCCGACAATTCGATAGATTGTTCGGCGCCGACAACGTGCGATTCGTCGGCAACGTCCGCGTGGGACAGGATCTGCCGTTCGCAACCCTCGAAGAGCATTTCGATGCGGTCGTGGTGGCGACCGGGTTGGCGGTCGACCGCCCGCTCGCAGCACCGATCGATGCCGGGGCGAGCGTGGTCGGTGCCGGCCAGTTACTCAGGCTCCTCAACGGCGACCCCGATAGCCTCCTGCGCGGTACGACCCCGTCGCAGCTCGGATCCGAGGTCTTGATCGTCGGAACCGGGAACGTCGCCTTGGATGTGGCACGACTGCTGTGCAAATCCGACGAAGGCTTCGAGGGCTCGGACGTCGACGACGACGCGCGACAAGCGTTGGCGACCATCGCTATCGAACACCTCACTCTGCTCTCCCGGGGACCGAAGGAACGGGTGCGATGGGATGCGTCGATGTTCGCCGAGCTGTGCGCCCTACCCGGAGTCACGGTATACCTCGACGGCGAGCTCGAACCACGATCCGCGGCAACGGATCGACCCGGCATTGGCCGTTCCGTTCGAGTCGATGTGCGATTCAAAGAAATTCCGACAGCCATCGCCACCGACGGACAGCGCACGATCGTGCGGACCCGGTTCAACGACGATCCCGCGGCCCCCCAGCCGGATCGGTCGGGGGAGGCGTTCACCCATCACGTCGACACCGTCGTCACCGCCACGGGGTTCATCGACTCACCCAATGGCCTCGACCGGACACCAAACGACCGCGTGGTGAAGGTCGGCGGGTGCGACAGCGGCGCCCTGGGCAACCTCGCCGAAAATCGCGCCCTCGCCAAAGTCGCCGCACAACAGGTCATCTCGCGTCTGAAACAAACAACCGACGCTCGTGACGGATGGCACGGCATCGAACAGCAACTGCCGTCCGACGCGATCACCTTCGACGACTGGACACGGATCGATCGCGCCGAGATCGAACGCGCACGTCCAGGCCGCGTACGCCGCAAGTTCACAGCCTGGTCGGACATGACCGACCACATCGCCCGCTCCACCTAGTCATCGGTTGTCGAACCGACAACCACTCTCGAGACAACAGCCCCACCGAAGAAAGGACACCTCCGTGACCTTGGTTCACGTTTGGTACGGCACCGAATCCGGTAACGCCGAAATGGTCGGCGACGAAATCGTCGACGCACTCAAGAGCGCCGCAGTCGACGCGCAGCTGCGCGAACTCAGCGACCTCGAGGCCAGCGACGTCGCCGACACGCAACTCGCCGTCGTCATCACCTCCACCTACGGTGAGGGCGGACTACCCGCCGGCTCCGAGCCGTTCTACGAGACACTCGACACCGAGCGACCTGATTTGAGCGGATTGCGGTTCGCCGCATTCGGCCTGGGCGACAGCAGCTACGACAACTACAACAACGCCATCAAGACCCTCTCCTCGCTGCTCGTCGAACTCGGCGCCACCCAAATCGGCAATACCGGCAAGCACGACGCCACCACCGGGCTTGATCCGGTGACGGTCGCCCGCGAGTGGGCCGACAACGACGCTCTCCCGATCCTGATTCCCGCATCGGAGCGTGCAGTGACCACCACGACCGAGTACCGGGCCGACCTGTTCCCCTGGAGCAACAAGGACTTCCAGAACGATCCACACCCTTGGTACGACAAGGCCCGCGAGATGGGCCCGGTCCACCAGACCGACGAGCGTACCTTCGTCGTCCTCGGCTACGAGGAAGCGATGAAGTTCGTCAAGGCCCCGAACATGAGCATCCGTGAACCGGGCTGGGTCGAGGAAAACCCGTGGCTGGCTTTCGGGCACACCGTTCTCTCGCTCGATCCGCCGGAGCACACCCGCGCGCGCCGCCTGTTCTCGAAGTGGTTCACCCCCAAGCTGATCAAGCAGTGGGTCGAAGCCACCCGCACCTCGATGAACGAGATCCTCGCCGGCTACGAAGCAGGACAAACCATCGACGCCCACTACGACCTCGGGGTGCTGCCCACGCACACCACGATGGCGCAGGTCCTCGGATTTCCCGACGGCGAGGTAGAGCCGCTGTTCTGGGCGCTGTGGAACGCCATGCTCATCCAGGCAACCGACCCGGCACCGGGCATCCGTGAGAAATCCATCGAAAACCTCGACTACATGTTCAACACCACCGCAGCGCTGCTCGAGGAAAAGAAGGCCAACCCCGGCAACGGTCTAGCCGATGAGATGCTCGCCGCCGCCGCACGCGGTGAGGTCACCGACCGCGAGGTACTCGAAAACATGGTGCTGTTCTACATGTCCGGTGCCCCCAATCCTGCCTACCTCGTCGGTGCCGGCTTCGAAATCTTCGCAGAACGCCCCGACGTGCTCCGCGACTTCCGCGACAAGCCCGAAACCCGCGAACGCATCGTCAACGAAATCGCGCGGCTGAACCCGGTCGAGCTCCTGCTGACCCGCTTCCCGACCGAAGACGTCGAGATCGCCGGCACGATCATCCCGGCCACATCCATGGTCAAATTCCCCATCGGCGCGGTCAACCGTGACCCCGCAGTCTTCACCAACCCGCATGAATTCGACTACCACCGCCCGATCGAGACCAGCCGCAACCTCACCTTCGGGCTCGGAACCCACAGCTGCGCAGGACAGATGATCGCCCGCGCCGAAATCGACGTCATCTTCACGATGATCGCCGAGCGGTTCTCCACCGTCACCCTCGCCCAACAGCCCACTCGCGTAATCACCGACCGCCTCGTCGCATACGACAAGATGCCGATCACGCTCAGCTGACCCACCCGCGTCGGGCTGGGCGGCCCAACGGCCGCCCAGCCCGACCCGACTACTCGCCGAAGCCCCCGGTGGTTTCCGTTCCAACCACCCTCGATCCGGCCGCCAACCCTCCGGCGGCGTGCCCACCGAAGGACTCCCATGCCCCTCTACACTCCCGAATCACCGAACCCCACGCATCAGCAGCGGGAAGTGGACGTCGAACGTCTCCTGCAGCGTGTCCCCACCGGAATCCTCGTCGGCGGGTCCTGGCGAGAATCCTCCGACGCGAGCACCCTCGCAGTCGAAAACCCGGCAACGGGCAAAACGCTCGTCGACATCTCCTCCGCCACCGTCGCCGACGGAGCAGCCGCACTAGACGCTGCCACCGCTACCGCCCGCAGCTGGGCTCGCACCGCCCCCCGCGAACGGGCAGAAATTCTGCGCCGTGCGTTCGATCTACTCATCGAGCGCACCGAGGATTTCGCCACCCTGATCTCTCTCGAGATGGGTAAGCCTCTCGCTCAAGCCCGCGGTGAAGTCACCTACGGTGCCGAATTCTTCCGGTGGTTCTCCGAGGAAGCAGTGCGCGTCGACGGCCGATGGGCCATGGCCCCCGATGGCCGCACCCGGTTGTTGACCATGCGTCAGCCCGTCGGACCCACCTTGATGATCACGCCCTGGAACTTCCCGCTCGCCATGGGAACTCGCAAGATCGGACCGGCGATCGCCGCCGGGTGCACGATGGTAATCAAGCCGGCCTCGCAGACACCGCTGACGATGCTCGCCCTCGCCGACCTACTCCGCGAAGCCGGCGTCCCCGCAGGTGTGCTCAACGTGATCCCCACCAAGACCAGCGGCGCGGTGATGACGCCGCTCATCACCGATCCCCGACTGCGCAAGCTCACCTTCACCGGATCGACACCGGTGGGCAAGAACCTGATTCGACAATCCGCGGACCAAGTCCTCCGAGTGTCCATGGAACTGGGAGGCAACGCACCGTTCCTGGTGTTCGACGACGCCGACCTCGACGCCGCCGTCGAGGGCGCCATGCTCGCCAAGATGCGCAACATGGGCGAAGCCTGCACCGCCGCGAACAGGTTCTTCGTACACGAATCGATCGCAACGGAGTTCGCAGGCCTACTTGCAGAACGTATGAGCAAGGAGGTGCTCGGACCAGGCATCAGCGACGGCGTCACCGTCGGACCGCTCATCGACGCCAAACAACGCAGCAAGGTCGCAGAGCTCGTCGACGACGCCACCTCCCGCGGCGCCGACATCGCCACCGGTGGCACCGTCCTTGACGGACCTGGCTACTTCTACACCCCGACCGTCCTCACCAACGTCCACCCGGCAAGCGCAGTCCTGCGAGAAGAAATCTTCGGACCGGTCGCACCGATCGCCACCTTCACCGACGACGACGCAGCCATCGCTCGCGCCAACGACACCGAATACGGACTTGCCGCTTACGTGTTCACCGAGAGCATGAGCCGCACCATCGCAGTCAGCGAAGCACTCGATTTCGGCATGATCGGTGTCAACCAGGGCATCGTCTCCAACGCCGCAGCGCCATTCGGCGGGATGAAGCAGTCCGGGTTCGGCCGTGAAGGCGGATACGAAGGAATCGACGAATACGTCGAAACCAAGTACGTCGGTCTCGATCCCCATGTCGGCAGCGCCACTCCAAGACGCACCACCGTCCGCTAATCCAGACCACCGAAGGATTAACATGACGACTCAGCGAGCAGCGCGCCGATATGCCCAGGCAAGGCACGCACATACCCAGCCGTTACGATCATGACGATGAGCACACACAGGTCGGCGACATCGGCATCCGCCGCGCTCGGCCCTGTCGACACCGCTTCATCGCGTCAGTACGCGCTCGATGAGTTCAGCCGTCAATTCGACTCCACCAGTCGCGACGGAATGTCCCCGGCGAAGCGGCGGGTGCTCGAAGCGTTTCTGAACCTGTGTGTCACTCACGGCATGTACTCGGTCAGTATGCGCACCCTGGCGAAGGAACTCGACATCAAGGCGCCGAGCATTTACACCCATTTCCCTGGGGGGCGAGACGAAATCATCACCGAATCACTGCGGTGGCAGTTCGGGCAGTTCAGCAACGCTCTCGTCGACGCGGTGACAGGCGCACCCGACGCGTCCACCTTCTGGGATTCGATGGTGCGACTGCACTTCACCCGCCAGATCGAACTGCCCGAAAGCAATCTCTGGGACCTCATCGTGGCCACCGACCGGACGGCCCACGTTCTGCCGCCCGAACTCAGTGAGCGTGTGACGCGCTGGGTCGAGTTGTACGAATCGCTCTACGTCGCGGCCGCCTGGGACATGGGCGTCACGGACACCGCCCGCCGGGTCAAAATCGTGATGACACTGCTCGAAGGCGCCTCTCGCTGGTTCGACCTCGGTACCGGCGCCGACACCATCGACACAGGCGCCGACCAGGCCGTGCTCCTGAGCCGCCAAATCCTCTCTCTACCAATCATTTAAAGAAGCACCAGCGCCGAAAAGTCGCTGCGAATATAAGCTCCCCGCACTATCATAGGGCTAACGATCGTTCGTAAGTTTTACCCGTCGGGCCATGGCCGCCCGTTCGATCACGTCGCATTCTTGGAGGACACACATGATCAACGTCAAACGAGCATTCGACCATCTGGGTATGGCGGTACCGAATCTGGAGCAGGCGGTCGACTTCTTCGTCGACGCGCTCGGGTTCGATGTCGTCATCACCGCCGGACCCTACGACGATTTCGGGTACATCTGGCCCGGTGAGACCGAGCCGGAACCCGGCACGCTGCGGCAGGCGAATTTAGTACTCGGTGACTCGTTCAATCTCGAACTGCTCGAATACACCAACCGCACCGCCGAACTGCCGAATGCGGCGCCGCGCCCTGCCGACCCCGGGGGATGGCACCTGTGCATGCATGTCGACGACATCGACGCCGCCAGTGCAGAACTGACCGCGCGGGCCGACACCGAATCGATCTCACCGGTCATCCGCGAACAAGACGACATGGATGGATTGCGCTGGGCATACTTCCGCACCGACTGGGGCCTGGTCCTCGAACTCATCCAGTGGCAGCCGGGAATGCCGTACGAGCGGGGCACCACGCATCGCATGGCCCTACCCCGCTGGGCTCCGGCCTGACAGACCTCACGCACGCACAATTTCGGCCCGCGCCGCCGCGTCTCCGCCGACCTCTCGTGTCGTGACTCCGCCATCCCGCGATTGAAGTGCATCTCATTGGTGGACAACACACCACCAGCTATCGACCCACGAAGGAATGACGTATGGAAACCACGCTCGCCGCGCCTAGACGAACGTTGGCCCGCGACCGCATAGCAGTGTTCGCTGTCTTCGTATCGTTCGGTCTCGTGCTGGGCACGTGGGCGGCCCATCTGCCGTCCGTGAAAGCGGCCGTGGGTGCTTCATCGTCGAGCATGGGAGCGATCCTGCTCATTCTCGGCGTCGGCGCTGTTCTCGGTATGCAGGTGACCGGATACGCGGTCGACCGCTACGGCAGCGGACCGGTGGCCGCCGTAGGGGCGGTAGCGATGTCGCTGGCTGTCGTGCCTCCGCTGGTGCTGACGACATGGCTGACAGTAGCGGTTGCCGCCCTCATGTTGGGCTTCGCCGTCGGCATCAGCGAGGTGGGGATGAACGCCGCAGCGGTCGAGGTCGAACGCGACTATCAACGGCCCATCATGGCCTCGTTTCACGGAATGTTCTCCATCGGTAACGTCATCGGCGCTCTCGTCGGCGCCGCGGCATTCGCCCTGGACATCGGAGTGACCGCAACGGCGGTGGTGGTCGCCGCCCTTTCGCTGGGACTCGCAGCCGCGGCGACGCCGACCCTGTCGCGACGGCGCAGCGGCGCAAGCAGTTCCAGCAGCGACAACGACACAGTCGACGACACTGTCTCCGGCCGTGCACCCCGCCAACGGTGGCGACTGATTCTGCTGGGAACCCTTGCCTTCCTGTTGCTGCTGACCGAAGGCTCTGCAATGGACTGGAGCAGCCTGCACGCCCAACAGCACCTCGGCGGAACGTCCAGTGCCGGCGCCCTGGCATTGGCGTGCTTCGTCTCGGCCATGACGGTCGGCAGATTCACCGTCGACCGCGTCGCGGAAAGGGTCGGCCCCGTCGTGGTACTTCGCGGTGGCTCGATCCTCGCCATGGCAGGCCTCGCTGTCGTCGTTCTCTCTCCCGCACTCGCGCTGACCTGCACCGGATGGGTGCTGCTCGGCCTGGGTCTGTCCGGGTGTGTGCCACAAGTATTCACCGCAACCGGCAACCTGCAGGGAGCCTCCGCGAAAGACCTCTCCCGAGTCGTCGGTGCCGGCTACCTCGCGGTCCTCGCCGGACCCGCTGTCGTCGGGTGGCTGGCCGATATCGTGGGCCTGAACAACGCCTTCGTTCTCCCCATCGTTGCCATGGCGATCTGCCTCGGCGCAGCGAATGTCCTCGCGGCACCGAAACGCACACCCGTCTGATGCTCGTGCGCGAAGACAATCGCCGGACAGAACACGAACGGTATCGCCGAACAGCGGCGGGATGGTCCGCTGCATCCGCGGTACTGGAACTGATGTACCTGAGGCCCGGAATCACGCGCGCGTCGGCAGCGAGATACTTGAACCTCAGTACAGGAGCCGCAACGGATCTTGTCTCGTCCATGCGGTCCGCCCACCTGCTCGACGAAAGTCCCGTCGCCGAGCGCCGACGGGGTAGGCCCACGACCGAGTTGACGGCGACCGCCGCCGAGATCGGATCGGTGATCACCGCGCACCGTACCGGGCTCTCACCGCTGCACACCCCACGACGCCCCATCGGCAGACCACTCCCTGACATCGAGCAGGACCGGACCGTCTTTGCTGAGAACGCCCACGCATCGCCGGAGCTCGATTCCGGGTACTACCGCGCGGGTGTCGACGCGCGGCGGCGAGCCCACACCGCCCTGGCCGATGTCCCGGACATGGTCGACGACGTCGAGGACCGCATCGAAGCGCTCCTTCGGCGCACACTCGATCTGCTCGGCGACAAGGCCACACCCTGAGAAAACCGCGTGCCACCGACACCCAGTGCGGGAGAACTGCTGTGCAATTCCGTATTTCGTCTGTTTAAGATTTCAAGCCTGAGCAACAGTGGCTTTGCACCGGCCCGTTTAAGTTACGGCCGTCGGATTCATCTGTCAGCGGCCGACCCGACCCGCTCGCTTTTACTCGCGCGGTTCTGCCTTCGGGCTTTGTGCATCGATGAGGCGTTCGAGTTGGGCGGTGACGGCATCGAGTGGCTCGGTCGTTTTCGCGGCGCGAGCCATCAGCAATGCCCCTTCGAGGCCGGCGACGACGGTCGTCGCGCACCCGAGCGCGTCGTCGTGGTCGAGACCTTCGACTTGTTCGAGACGTTCGGCGAGAACGTGCGTCCAGGAAATGTACGCCCTGCTCGCTTCGGCTGCCGCCTCGGGAGCCTCGCGCCGGCTGATCGCCGCGGCCGCGATGACGCAGCCGCCTTCGAAGTCGGAGCTGTAGACCAAGCCCTTCCATACTTCCACGAATGCGCGTACGGGACGGTCGGCGGACATGATCGACTGGACCACCGCCGTGGTGTCGCTGCCTGCCTGCCGGGTTGCTTCGGTGACCAGATCGGCCTTGCCGGCGGGGAAGTTGATGTACAACGAACGGCGCGCAACCTTGCTTTCGGTCACGATCTCGCTAACTCCGACGCCTGCGATCCCGTAGCGGCGCACCAGTTCGATGGTGGTGCGCACGAGCTTTTCGCGCGCGGTTGACACGGGCGCTGTCCTCCTCGAAGCATGGCCGAAACGTTTCCGGGTTCAAGCTATCGGACGCGGCATACCCGTACGCGACCTCGGGTGCACCCTTGCTCCGGTAGAACGATCATGCTACTTTCGGTCTCGGCGGCTGAGCCCCAAGCATCCCATCGTGGCCTCTGGTTCTGCGTCGTCTGTCAAACATGCTCCTGTGCAGAGAAATCGAACGATCATGACTGTTCGGCATCTCAATTGCGGACCGTTGAATCCGCCATCGCAGCGACTCGTCGAAGGCGGCGGCAGCATCGCGCGCCGGGGTAGAGCGGTCTGTCATTGCTTGCTCATCGACGCCGACGTCGGGTTGGTGCTCGTCGACACCGGGCTCGCTGCAACCGAACTCCTTCATCCGCGGCGCACGCTCGGTATCGATGTCGCATTCCTCCTCGCGCCCACAGCCGACGCGGCGGCGACAGCGAAACGGCAGGTCATAGCCTCCGGGTTCGACCCCTCCGAAGTCCGACACATCTACATGACTCACCTCGATGTCGACTACCGCGCAGGCCTGTCGGACTTCCCCGACGCCGCAGTGCACATACACGACACCGAACTGGCGAGTGCGCACGGCCCGCGCACGATCATGGAGCGGCGTAGGTACCGAGGCGGTTGGATCGAAGATCCGCATTGGATTACTCACCAACCAACCGGAGAGCAATGGTTCGGCCTGCCCGTTCTGCATGAATTCGAGCACTCGGGCCCCAGAATCGTCATGGTCGAACTACCGGGACATTCACGCGGGCACAGCGGCGTCGCCGTACAGACAGTCGAAGCCGACGGCAGCCTCCGCTGGCTGCTCCACGCAGTGAGCTGTTCGTGACCAGCAAGCTCGCAAATGCCCACCACGGGTACGAGTCGGCCCTGCGCGCCTATGACAGGACTCGGGCTGTATGTCCAGACGTGGCGCGCTCTCGAAGCACTTGCTCGACACCGGCGCAGTACGTGCGATCGGAGTATCGAACTTCAAGCCCGCTCACCTCGACACGCTGATCGACGCCACCGAGATCGTGCCTGCGGTCAATCAAATCGAACTCAACCCGCTTACCAATCGACGCGACTCGCGCAACCACCACATTTCGAATAGGCATCATCACCGAGTCATAGAGCCCCCTCGGCCCCGGATCGGGCCTGCTCAGCGAGCCGGTGATCCGGCGACTCGCAGCAGAGTACGAGAAAAGTCCTGGCCAGATCGTATTGCGATGGCATATCGAGCTGGGCTTGATAGCCACGCCGAAGTCGGCAACTCCTCAGCGCGTCGCCGAAAACATCGAGATCTTCGATTTCGAGATGACGGATTCGGATGTGCACGCGATCAGTGCACTCGATAACGGGAGCCGTCCAGGCCGTGGATTCGGACCAGCCGCTCTCGCCGCCACCCGGTGTGGTCTCCTGAATCGATTCCCGTCTCAATCATTCTGTGGCACTAGCGATCTGCGGAAACTAGTCAGCCATCGACGCCGAGCAGTGTTGTGCGCACATGGCGAAGATGCTCACGCATCGCCTCGCTGGCCGCAGCGGGGTCCCTGTCCTCGAGGGCAGCGACGATGGCTTTGTGTTCGGTGCAGTAACACTGCTTCAGTTCCGGATTGAAGCTCCGGCGTTTGAGCGAGCCCCAGATCGGCTGGCTACGGCTGTCGATGAGCAGTTTGCTGACCCCGATCAGCACCATATTGTGAGTGGCGAGCGCAAAACTGTGATGCAACAACGTATCCCAGCGCTCGAACTCCTCCGACGTGGTTGCGTCGTGACCGCCGCGAAGGCAGCGATGCATCTCGTCGATGTCGGCCCGGGTCGCAGCATTGACCGCCAGCGGGAGGAGTTCAGGTTCGAGCACGAAACGGGATGCCATGATCTCGGCCGGACTCGGATGATCGGCCACCTCGAGCTCGGTCGAGGCGCGAGGTGTCAGGAACGTTCCGCGGCCGACGTGACGAACTACAGCGCCCCGCTCTTCGAGCGTATCCAGAGCTGCGCGGACCACTGCGCGGCTCACCCCAGCGGAGGCGGAGAGATCCCGCTCGGTCGGCAGCTTGTCACCGGGACCGAGGCCACCGTCTGCGACCAGTCCATCGATGAACCGAAGAGTGGCCGCATGAGGACCGACTGCCAGCGTCACAACAACCTCCCACCTGTAGCCATACCAATGTGAACCAATATTAGCCGATGAACCTCCTGTGAGGGCGGCGCTTGGAATTGCAAGCAAGTGTTGACGGTCACAGTTTCTCGATCTATCGTAACCAATACGGACCGAATAACAATTTGGTTCACATTGGTTTGGGAGGCTCAGTGCGATTCGCACGAATTCAGACAGAAACCGGCGCACAGATCTGCGCCGTCGACGAGAACGGGGCTGCCCGCGCAGTCCGATTCGCCAATACCGGCAAATCCATCACCACGCTGCAGCAGGTCATCGACGCAGGCTCGGCCGCCACGGACCGACTGACTGCGGCCACAGCAGCCGAGGGGGGCAAGCTCCTCGCCCCGATCGTCCCCCACCGCAACGTGTTCTGCGTCGGCCGCAACTACAGCGAGCACGCAGCCGAGTTCGCCAAGAGCGGCTTCGACGCAACCGGATCCGCTGATGGACAGCACGTTCCCCAGCATCCAGTGGTGTTCACCAAACCGGCCGCGACGGTCATCGCCTCGGGCGATGCGATCGATCCCCACACCGATATCACCTCCGCGCTCGATTACGAGGGCGAGATCGGCGTCATCATCGGCAAACGCGCATCCAAGGTGAGCAAAGAGGACGCCCTGGACTACGTCTGGGGTTACACCCTGATCAACGACATGACTGCTCGCGACCTACAGCGTGATCACAAGCAGTGGTTCATCGGCAAGTCGCTCGACACGTTCTGCCCGCTCGGACCGTGGGCAGTGACCGCCGATGAAATCGACATCGACGACCTGCAGCTGCAGACTCGCATCAACGGCGAGCTCCGCCAGGACACCAACACCTCGCAACTGATCTTCGACGTCCCCACGATCATCGAAACCCTCACCGCAGGAATCACTCTCGAAGCCGGTGACGTCATCGCAACCGGAACTCCGGTCGGTGTCGGAATCGGCTTCGACCCACCGAAGTACCTCGTCCCCGGGGACGAGGTCGTCATCTCTGCACCGGGACTCGGTGAACTGCGCAATGTCATCGGCGAACCCAGCGACCCCGATCATCTCGTCGCGGCAGGCACCAGCCGGTTGTTTGTCGAGAAGACCGGCACCGGCCCCGCCGTTGTGCTCATCCATGGTCTCGGCGGATCCACCACTGTCTACGAACCGCAGGTTGCCGCTCTCGCCGAAACGCACACCGTGCTGCGGTACGACTTGTCCGGACACGGTCGTTCACCCGTCGCCGGCCCCAACTCGATCACGGGGTGGGTCGAGGAACTCAAAGCCCTGCTCGACGCCGAGGGCATCGAGCAGGCAGCACTGGTGGCGCATTCGATGGGGACTCTCGTGGCGGCGACCTTCGCTGCGACTTACCCGGACCGCGTCAGCAAGCTCGCTCTGCTCGGCCCGGTCAAGGCACAACCAGACGCCGCCAAGACTGCGACCCGGGCACGCGCGCGCACCGTACGTGAAGGGGGAATGTCTGCTGTCGCCGACACCATTCTCGGTGCGGCACTGTCGTCGACCACACACGAGAGCAAGCCGGTCACCGTTGCGGCAGTTCGTGAATTGCTCCTCGGCCAGGACCCCGCAGGCTATGCCTTTGCCTGCGAAGCACTCGCTGCGGCCGAGAACCCGGACTTCGCGTCGATCTCCGTCCCGGTCCTGCTGTTGACCGGAGACGGCGACAAGGTCAGCCCGGTCGCGGTCAACGAAGAATTGCTCGGAAGTTACCCCAGTGCCCAACTCAACGTTCTCGAGGGCGTCGGACATTGGCACTCGCTCGAAGACCCCGCTTCGGTCACCCACCGGCTCCAGGATTTCCTGGTCAAGCCCTGATTTACTCAGAAAGGAGATCCGACAATGACGTCGTCACCGTCCACGGATCAGGCAGTTCTCTTCACCAACGTACGAATTTTCGATTCCTCCGGCTCCGACCCGTTCGAGGGAGAGGTCCTCGTTCACGGCGAACGTATCGTCGAGGTCCGCAAGGGAGCCGGCGATCTACCGCAAGACGGTGCTCGGGTCGTCGACGGGCAGGGCAAGTTTCTGATGTCCGGTCTCTGCGATGCACACACCCACTTCTCCTGGGTCAACTCCGCTGATCTGCCCGGCCTGGGCACCATGGGCGTCGAGGAACACACGTTGTTGTGCGCTCGCTCGGCGCAGACGTACATCGACTCCGGCTACACCATGTGCGTCGGTGCTGCTGCGGCAAAGCCGCGCCTGGACGTGGTGATCCGCAACGCCATCAACGACGGTCAGATCCCCGGTCCGCGTTACCTGGCGAACTGTCAGGAAATCGCTGTCACCGGTGGTGCATTGGTCGATGGCATCACCGCCTTCGCCGACGGACCCGAGGAAATGCGCAAACAGGTACGTCGCAACGTCGAAATGGGCGCGGACCTGGTCAAGCTGTCGATGTCCGGTGAAGAGATCACCGGCAATCAGCACGCCGAGGACAACTACTTCTCCGACGAAGAGACCCTCGCCGCTGTCACCGAAGCTCATCGCCGCGGGCTCCGTGTCTGCTCCCATGCGCGGTCGGGTGAATCGGTGAAGATGTCACTGCGCAACGGTGTCGACATCATCTACCACGCCTCGTTCATCGACGACGAAGGTCTAGATATGCTCGAAGAGCAGAAAGACCGAGTATTCGTCGCACCCGGATTGAATTGGCTCGTAGCTACTTTGCAGGATGCAGCCGCGTTCGGCTATCCACCGGAGGCCGCCGAAGCAGCGGGGTACAAGCACGAACTCGAATGCGCTATCGACGGGTTGAAGAAGATGAAGGAGCGCGGTATCCGTGTTCTACCCGGTGGTGACTACGGATTTGCGTGGACACCGCACGGCACGTACGCCCGCGATTTGGCGCACTTCGTCAACCTTCTCGGCTACACGACGAAGGAAACGTTGCTCGCTGCCACTGCGCTCGGCGGCCAGATCATGCGTATGCCCGACGATCTCGGTCAGGTTGCGCCCGGTTTCTACGCCGACCTGATCCTCATCGACGGTGATCCGCTCGAGGACATCACAGTTCTGCAAGATCAGTCCAAAATCGTCGGCATCATGAAAGGTGGTCGCTTCCACAAAGATCCGACCAACGGCATCGAAGCACGGCCACGCGAGCTGGACGAAATTCACCGCGGGTCGCCCGTTCCCGCCTGACACTCGACAGCAACAACCAGAGCAGAGAACAGGACGGCACCGTACGGTCGGCTGTAGCCGCAAGGCGTGCACACAGCGCCAGAAAGCCTCCCCGCAAGGTTCCTGTGTCGATCTCGTCCGAGTCGACGCGCTGCGTCGAACCTGCCTTGGCAGCTGCGATCACCATGTCGCACTGGGTCTTCCAGCGTCGGTGCAGAGTTGCTGTACCGACGCTGGACTGGACGTGCGCCCCCTCTGATGTCACCGCGTCGTAACCCACTTCACCCAGCAGCCCGATCACTGCGTTCAGGATTTTTGCCTCCCGTTCCACGCCAAGAACTCGCCGACTACGACATGGCGTTGAACAACCACAAGAAGTTAGGGACCCTCACATACTGGCCATTTAGACGTAGGAGCCGGCAGCACGGATTCGAGCGGGAGGTTCTGACCTGCAACAGAAATGAGGTAGCCGAGCTGGTCACGCGTCTCGGTTAGTGCCTGAATCTGCTCATTGATACGGCCGTGCTCGGCCGTCATGATCGCGAGGAACTCCGCGGTGGCCTGCGCTGTCGGAGTGTCGACACACGGCGACATCGACGCAATCACCGTACTCGACAGACCTGCTGAAGACAGCTGCCGCAACAGCCGGACTCTGCCCACCGCGTCCCGCCCGTAGATGCGATGTGGACCGGCAGTGCTGCGTTGCGCGTCCAGTTGACCATGCAGCGTCCCGCCAGCGAACACACCCATCGCCGCCTACCGAGATACGATGCGGCTGCTGCTGGCATTCATCGAACAACGGACCCACCGAGCCCCGTCACGGCTGGACTGGACCGATCTCGACGCCGACGCGATCTGCGCGTTCCTCGATCACCTCGAGACCGCGCTGGATGCGGAAATGACCGAGCATCTCGGCTACGAGAGACACGACGCAGCCGGCCGCGGCAGCGGCAACTCTCGCAACGGCACCCGGCCGAAGACGGTGCTCACCGAGATCGGACCTGTGGAGATCAATGTCCCGAGGGACCTCGACTCGTCGTTCGCGCCGCAGATCGTCAAGAAACGACAACGCCGCCTGACAGGTATCGACGAAATCGTATTGTCGCTTACTGCAAAGGGATTGACGACAGGTGAAGTGTCCGCGCACTTTCAGGACATCTATGGTGCGACGGTATTGAAAGGCACCATCTCCCGCATCAACGACAAAGTCGTCGGGGAGATGACCGAGTGGCAGAACCGTCCACTCGAGCGTGAGCAGATTCCATCGGTCGAAGCGAATCCTTTCCCGAGAGGATTTCGATGCCCCGGTATGCGTGGAACAAGTCACCACAGCAGAGCAAGCGCCGTTACTTCGAGTTGATCAGAGAGGGCCTGTCGGGGTCGAAGGCTTCGGCGATGGTGGGCGTGTCGCTGAGCTGTGGATCGTTGTGGTTCATCGACGCTGGCAGTGTGTCCTACGTCGAGAGCCCGATCAGTAGCCGATACTTCAACCAAGACGATCGCATCGAGATCGCTGATGGCCTGGCCCGCAAGGAGCCGGTCAAGTCGATTGCCGAACGCATCGGCAAATCCTTCCAGTCGGTGTACAAGGAAATCGCACGCAATCGAAAACCCGATGGTCGCTACCAACCGTGGTTCGCTCACAACCAGGCCTATCAACGTCGACGACGCCCGAAAGTGCGTGTCTTCGCTCGCGATGACGCACTCCGTCTGCTCGTCGCCGACAAGCTCAGTCAACGCTGGTCACCGGCCCAGATCAGCCGATGGTTGCGGCGACGCTACCCCCGTAATGCAGCGTGGCACGTGTGCGTGGAGACGATCTACGAAGCGGTGTACCGCGGACTGGTTCTTGCTGCGACAGGTGGGTCCTTACGTACCGGCCGAACCTATCGACGCCGCCGCGGACGTGGGCGCTCGAAGGACGGTTCGCTCAAGCAGTCAACGAAAATGACGCCTATCGCGCAACGTCCAGCCCACGTGGAATCACGTCGTCAGGTCGGTCATATCGAGGGCGACCTCATCATCGGCGCCGGCCAGAGATCGGCGATCGCAACACTCGTCGAGCGCAAGACGAGATTGACGATCCTGGTCGGCATCCACGGTGGCCACACCGCCCAGTCCGTCGGGGATGCCCTCATCGATCGTTTCACGCGGATGCCCGTCGCGCTGCGGCGCTCGCTGACCTGGGATCAGGGCAACGAGATGTTTCATCACGAGCGGATCGCGTCCGCTACCGGCCTGAAAATTTACTTCGCCGATCCTCACTCACCGTGGCAACGAGGCACGAACGAGAATACGAATGGGCTTTTGCGGCAGTACTTCCCGAAGGGAACCGACTTGAACCACTGGACCCAAGATCAGCTCGACGAAATCGCCAACGAACTCAACGACCGTCCGAGGTTATGCCTCAACGACCTCACACCGAACCAAGCTGTGCGACGATGGTGGAACCAAGACCGCTATCCCGAGATTCGCCACGATTAGTGGAATCCGCCGTGTGTATACGGTGATCTTCATCGACGCCGTGCACGTCAAAGTCCGCGACGGTCAGGTCACCAACCGGCCCATGTATGTCGCGATCGGCGTGACGGTCAACGGCGAACGCGACATCCTGGGGATCTGGGCCGGCGAGGGTGGCGAAGGCGCAAAGTTCTGGCTGGCGGTGCTCACCGAGATCAAGAACCGCGGTGTCGCCGATGTCTGCATCGTGGTGTGCGACGGGCTAAAAGGGCTGCCGGACGCGATCAATACCGTCTGGGAGTTGGCGGTGGTGCAGACCTGCATTATTCACCTCATACGCAACACCTTTCGGTTCGCGTCGCGGAAGTACTGGGATGAGATGGCGCGTGATCTGCGGCCGGTGTACACAGCTTCATTGGAGTCGGCGGCGAAGGAACGGTTCACGGAGTTCGCCGGAGAGTGGGGTGGTCAGTATCCGGCGATCGTCAACATGTGGGACAACGCGTGGAGTGAGTTCGTGCCCTTCTTGGACTACGACGTCGAGATCAGGCGGGTGATCTGCGAGGGCCGTTGCGATCGAGTCCGTCAACGCCCGCTGCCGGCGTTCTGTGCGGGCTCGTGGGCACTTCCCGACCGAGCAAGCGGCGCTCAAGTGCCTATATCTGGCGACGCGTGCTCTGGACCCCACCGGGAAAGGTAAGCCCGCAATGGGCAATGAGGTGGAGCCAGCGCTGAACGCGTTTGCGATCACCTTCGAAGGACGCATCACCCCGAACGGTAACTAACCGGCGCCGAGATCGGATTCACCGTTAATCGGACACTCCTCCCAGGCTAGTTCATATCAGGGTGACCGTCAGCGTGGGTCGCGCGTTGTACGGCTGTACCCGGTGAGGACGGTCAGCGAGATGTCCCGCCGCGATCGATGCGGTGACCACCGTGGCCGACACGGTGCTTTATGCTGCAAAGTCTTACATCCGTGATCGGGCCGCGTGCGCTCCACCTCTGAAATGGAATGATAAGGCGAAGAACTGACGGCGTGGGTGTCGGGTCCAAAGTGCCGCCGATGCAACATCCGAACCTAGTTTCGATTGCAAGTCTGACCAAGCTCACACAGAAAGATACGAATTCGTACCTCGTAGACGTCGCAACGCGACGTCCGGTTGCACTTGCCTTCTTACCGTTCAACCTCCGTCAGACCGATAGAAGAGCAGAGGCGCCCCAAACCTTCCAATCCGAACACCTGCAGGGGGCCTCTGACCCCCGGCGTGTGAGTGCGATGCGAGAAGTCGTCAGCTGCGGTGGCGATCAGTTCGGCTGTGAGGGTGTAGATACTCGGCCCTTCCAGATGGATTTCCGAGAGAACTCGATCCGCTTCATCGGAGAGCTCCGCCACCACATGGGTGCGGGTTTTCGCACGCTCGGCCGCGTCAGGCCCACCCGGGGCACCGGCGCTGCGTGTGCCGATCCATTCGATGGCGCGGCGGCCGTGAGACAATCGGCCGAGCAAGTTGGCAACGGTCGACGTGATCTGTATCGCGCGTGACAACGGCGGGAACCATCCGTTGTAAACCTCGATAGTGGACAAGGTCCTGAAGTCGTGTGGAAGAAAGAGAACTTCGGTTCCGGAAGCGAGAAAGCCGCGCTGACGCCTGCCTCGGATTGCGAAGGCGTGTGTGGTGCTGGCAGCGCGAACGATTGAGGTTCGGCCGTCTCGGCGAACGGCCACGGGGATTAGGAGGCCATCTGCCATGGTCGCGCGTGTTCCAGAGCTCAATCCTCTGCGGCCGACGGGTCCCGTTGCGAAATAACCGATCCGCAGCGTCAGGTCTTGGGTATCGTGACCCGTTGCTGCCAACGCTCCCGCCAGTACACCAGGGACGAAGTCGTAGCCGAACGCCGGAAGCAAGACGGAACCCGACGAACGCGACTTCTCATGGAGGCGTGCATGCAAGTCCCGGACGAATCCGACTTCGCCGGACGAATCAATATAGTGTGCTCCCACCTCGGCCGCAGTCTCAGCGACGCCGAACCCCAGCCGCTCGAAGGGGCCCACCGTCGAGATCAGGATGTCCCCCGCCGTGAGAGTGGCCCGGAGCGAACTGAGGTCGGAACTGTCGACCCGCCTGTGGTCGAGGCCGCCATGCCGGGCACCGACCTGTTCGAGCGCGGCAGTACGTCTACCCAACAAAACTGGTCGGTGCCCACGGCTGACAAGAGCCTGCGTGACCAGCCTTCCGGTGTAGCCGGTCGCCCCGAGGATGAGAATGTTTCCCATTCTAGTCTCCATCTCGATTAGCGAATATCGTCGAGCAGCACGTACGTCGAGGGGCCACTCAGCCGGGAAGCGCGCGTATTTCTGACCGCTTAGCTAGTGTTACCGAATCCTCGATGGTCGAACCAGGAAACCCGAAGCGCTCAATCAGTGCTTGTGCCACACCCGGCGCAGCGGCCGCGAAACTCAGACGCCGAGGCGACACGATGCGCGCGGCTCGTCGTTCTATTCCACGCGCGGTGTCCGCCACGACGGTGTCGATGTCCGCTTGCTTCCAAAGACCGCGAGTGTTGCCGTGCCACAGCCTGTCAATCGCGGGATTTTCCCATACAGCTTCCATCATGGGCGTACGGAAGAAAGTGGGATGAAGACTTCCCACCGCTATTCCATCATGACGAGTTTCGAGACGCCACGTGTCACACAGCGCCCACACGCCAGCCTTACTGGCGGGATACCCGCCTTGCAGCGGACTGTGTACGAAGGCAGCCATCGACGAAGTGGCAAGCATGTAGCCGCGCGTTCTCGCTACGTGAGGTTGGGCGGCCCGAAAAGTGCGGTAGACGCCGTTGAGATTGATGTCGATCATGGTTTCCCACTGCTCGACGTCGTCATGTGCGAGCACGCCGCCCGTCTCTCCCACGCCTGCGTTGGCGAGTACCACGTCTAGACGGCCGTACGTGTCGGCGGCACGAGCCATGGCATCCTCGAGTTGAGACGAACTGCGCACATCGGCACCGATGCCGCAGATTCGGTTCGGTGGTCCGAATTGTGCGGCAGTCTGGGCAGCCATATCGGCGTCGATGTCCAGTAAGGCCACGTGCGCCCCGCGTGTCAGCAGGGCCGGGGCGAGCGCGCGGGCCAGGCCGCCGGTGCCCCCAGTGATCGCCACTGTACGGCCGGCGAGGTTATATCGAGACACGGTCTGTCTCCTGTCATGTCGTGTGGAGGGGCGAGCTCAGGCTGGTACGTGACGCTGGAGGAAATCGAGTTGGTCAGCGACGTTTCTGTCGAAGTCCGCACCCGTGTAGATGTCGAAGTGACCCGTGTCGTGCAGCGTGACTTCTGCTCGTGGGGCCCGAGTGGCGTACCTCTGTGTGGGTAGCGCAGGTGCAACCGAGTCTTGTTCACAGATCGAAAACAAGATCGGACACCGCACTCGGTCAGTGACCAGACCCGGCCTGTGTCGGACGATGTCCAGAGCAAATCGGGCGGCAACGCGGGGAACGGGATCGGTCGGATCCGACAGCAGGGAGCGAACGCCGCCGACACTGTCCGGTGCCGTCATCAGCGCCAAGGACCCCGGCCGGCCGGCCGTCGGAATCATCACCGGAGGGCGGCCGAACCACGAGCCAACTCGGTCCACCACGCCCGCTATGGTGAGTTTGGCGGTCGAGGTCACGGAAGTGGCTGTTGCGGACGCCAAGCCGTCGGTGAAGGGGCACTGTGCGACAACAGCAGCGATGCCGCCGTCTTCGGCTGCAACGGTTATGACGTGACCGCCGCCGAACGAAGTGCCCCACAGGACGACGGCTGCTTCGTCTTGGCGCGGGAGCGCGCGAGCGAAGCGCAGGGCACCCCGCCAATCTTCGAGTTGCCTGGCAATGTCGATGACGGCACGTGGGTTGCCGGGGCTATTCCCGAAGCCCCGGTAATCGAAGACCAGGCACGAGTATCCGTGAGTGGTGAACTGTTCTGCGAACGCGTCGAGGCGCTGGTCCCGTGTTCCACCGAGTCCGTGACCCATGACGATGATCGGACTGGTCGTGAATGCGGCGTTTCGGTCCCATGGCCGGTACAGCCAGGCCGCGCACGAACCTGCGCCGGCGGTGAAGACCACCTCTTCTCGATGCATGCAAACAGCATATGGAATCGCTTCCAACTATGGAAGGGCTTACATGTATTTGGAACGACTGCTACGAGCACGCGTAGGCTCACCGCATGATGGTGGAGGTGCGATGAAGGTGATGCCGAACGCGGCGGGTCGGGCTCAGCGGCGAGCCGAGGTCACCAGAGCCACCGTATTGGGCGCGGCCCGACACGTCCTTGCGGCGAACGGCGAGCATGCGTTCACGTTGGAAGCCGTTGCGGACCGGGCCGATGTGGCAGTTCAAACCATCTACAACCGCATTGGCAACAGATCTGCTGTTCTCGTCGCTGTTGCCGAGGAAGCGCTTCTGGAGAGCCGGCAGTACATGGATGCCGCGTACATGTCGGCAGGCACGGTCGTCGAGCGGCTCAGGCGAGTCGCGGAGGCTTACGGAACGTTCGCTCGCAACAGCCCTCATGAGTTCAGAATCCTCGTCGAACCGCCGGACGAGCAGCTTGCATTGCAACATATAGCAACCGTCACACGTTCTCAGAATGCGAAGCTCGCTGCTATCCTCCGCGAGGGCATGGAGGAGGGGGTGCTCCGTTCCGATCTCGACCCAGAGCTCCTGTCGACCATGTTCGCGGCAACGTTGAACGGTCTGTTGGCTCTCGCGTGGCGCCCCGGACTGTTGCGTGCGACATCGGACGACATAGACAACCTGCTGCACGCGTATCTAGCCGCACTCACCGACGGCATGCTCACTTTGTGAGGACGACACTGTCGGTCACCGCGTCAGAGGCCGAACGCCGCCTTAATCACCCGGTCGAACGCACGGTCGGGTAACAGCCAGCGAAGAAATAACATCGGGCGGGCACCGAAACCCACCCGATATCGCGTCTTGGGATTTTGTGATCGAGCAATCTTCGTGATCTTCTTGGCGACCACGTCGGGCCCAGACGTGGTCCGGGTTCCGGGCTCGGAGCTGGCTGACAGCGACGTGCCGACGCGATTGGCAATCTCGGCATAAGCTCCGTTTTCCGACACGGCACGCAAGTTCTCGTCAGCGAGGGAGCCCCATTCCGTGCGTATCGAACCAGGTTCCACCACCACAGTTCGGATCCCGAACTGAGACGTCTCCAAGCGGAGTGCATCGCTCAGCGCCTCCACTGCGTACTTGCTCGCGTGATACCAACCGCCCAACGGAGTGACCATTTTGCCGCCCATCGAACTGACGTTGATGATGGTGCCTGAATTCTGGGACCGCATGTGTGGAAGGACGACCCTGGTGAGTTGCGCGAGGCCGAAAACATTGACATCCATCTGTCGACGGGCCTCATCCATCGAAACATCTTCGATCGCACCATATGAGCCGTACCCGGCATTGTTGACGAGAACGTCGATGCGTCCGGAGGTCTCGATAATGGTTGCCACGGCAGACCGAACGGAGATTTCATCGGTAATGTCCATCGGCAGTGCCGTGATGCCTTTGTCGAGCAATTCTGCCATTCGGTCTTTTCGACGAGCAGCGCCGTAAACGACAAAACCCGATTCTGCTAGTCGGATCGCAGTGTCGGCGCCGATGCCTGAGGATGCTCCGGTGACCAGCGCGACTTTCATTTGTGTCATTGCCTTTTCCCTTCAAAGGTGGTGGATGCTAGTTTCCGCCTGCGGTTCGAACGGATGGCGGGGTCGGCTGGTGTTCTGGTGGGGCGGGCCGATACAGGCCTGGTCACTTGCCTTCGGCTTTTAGTGAGACCGGCGCCCAGGCTGCCCATTCATCGAGGCGCTGTTGGTAGAGGTGCGGAATCATCTGTGTGGGCTGTTCGCCGAAGAAGACTCGCAACGGCGGCTTCTCGGCGTCGACGATCTCAAGGATGGCGGATCCGAATCCTACGGGCTTGGGACTGGGGGCCGCTGCCATCTGGGTCATGGCGACGTGAACGGATGTGTAGGGGGGGAGGGCGTCGGCGACGGTGGCGGAGGTGGTCTTCCAGTCGGTGTCGAATCCGCCGGGCTCGATGATGGTGACCTGGATGCCGAACCCGGCGACCTCCTGCGCGAGCGATTCGGTCAACCCCTCCAGGGCCCACTTGGAGGCGTGGTACCCGCCGAGGGTGGGGAACGCGGCCACTCCGCCGATGGTCGAGATCTGGACGATGTGACCCGAACCCTGCTCGCGCAGAATGGGAAGCACGGCTTGCGTCACATGGAACACCCCGAACAGGTTCGTCTCGAACTGGTCGCGCAGTTGCTGTTCGGTGATTTCCTCGACCGTACCGAACAGGCCGTATCCGGCATTGTTGACGACCACGTCCAGCGCGCCGAAGTTCTCGTGCGCGGCCGCGACGGCCGCGAATACCTCATCGCGATCGGTCACATCGAGTCGCAGCGGGAGAACTGCCTCGCCGTACGTGTCGACCAGATCGGACAGGGTGTCTGTGTTGCGGGCAGTGGCGGCAACCCGGTCGCCGCGCTCAAGCGCGGCGATGACGAATTCGCGGCCGAAGCCTCTGGATGCGCCGGTGACAAACCAGACTTTGCTCATGATGCTCCTTGTCGTGTGCGCCACTGTGACGCGTGATGAACACTCTATGCCTTTAGTGACACCGCGTGTCAAGCTCGCACCTCGGAGGTAGGATGAGACCATGGCAAAGAATGAACCTGTTCCGATTCGGGAGCGCACGCGTAGGATCGCGCAGACCGAGTTGACGTCGGTGGCGCAGGATCTGTTTCTTGCGCAGGGGTACGAGGACACCACCGTGGATCAGATTGCTGCTGCGGCAGGGATGTCCAAGCGCACGTTCTTTCGGTACTTTTCGTCGAAAGACGACCTCGTCATCGGAAAGTACGACCTGTTCGCAGACCGGATGGCCGACGCCTTGGACGCACGCCCGACTGACGAGCCGGTGTGGGAGTCGTTGAGACGGGTCTTCGATATCACGCTCGACTACGTCGAGGACGAACGCCAGCGGGCGCGCAATGATGCCATGGAGGCGATCGTCAGCGGTACGCCGCAGCTCACCGCTCGATACCTGGAAAAGATGCAACGCGTTCAGGAATTGCTGATCAGCCGGGTAGCGGATCGCCTGCCTGGGGAAAAGCTGCCGGCAGATCCACAGCCCGCGGCGATTGTCGGCGCAGCTTTTGCGTGCATACAGGCAGCACGCACGTCGTATCTCATGTCGGATCGCACCATGACTTTCGGTGAGTACCTGGACGAGGCAATGGCCGCGTTCGAAGTGCGGCGGGACAGATAATCCGCGTTAGCTCGTCACGACGAGACGACGAGACGACGAGACGACGAGACGACGAGACGACGAGACGACGACAGGTAATGGTGCTCGACCAATCCGCTTCGGACAGGGTTTGACCACCTCGGTGTTGCGGTGGTCGATTTCCGGTCCCGGCTGAGCAACAGCATGTGGGCGAACGAGGGCGATTCAGCCCCATCGGGGCCGGACGACGGTCGATGTCATCTGCCGACACGATCATGGTGGTATGCCAAGCTTGACCAGCGACGACCGGAATACGTTGGCGCCCATGGCGGCACACGCTCATCAGCAGGCCGTCCGGTGCCCGCGGTGTCCGACACTGCTCTCGATGAGGTGGTGCAGCTGCCGCAGGATCGCCTCGTCGTGCTGCTGGACCGTCTCACCGACTCGCTGATGGGCACTCCCATGCCGGGTTAGGCGCTCTGTCGTGCCCGGCTCGACACCTCAGACTCCGACCCGCGCGATGCGGGCGGAGAGCCGCGCTGCGGTACGGGCGATGATCGCCGCGGGCGCGGGGGTGTCCGATCCCGTCGCACCCGCCTCATCCCGCGCGCCTCGCTCTAGAGCGCCGCGTCGGCGTCCACCGTGGCTCGGACCGGCGCAGCTGGCGATGCTCTGACCTCGGGCGGCGTCCGCCGGGTGAGGCAGCAGATTCTCGGTGCATCACCGCAGTGGGCGGGCCCGGGGTGTGTCGGGTGCGGGGCTAGCGTCGCTAGCCATGGCGGTGACGGCGGTTGCGAGTGTGCGGCGCGGGTACCTTACGAGTGGGCGCTGGACCTCTGGCGCACGTGCCGTCGGGACCGTTCGGAGCGAACTCCGCGTGGGTGCTGTGCGCAGCGATCGCCCACGACCTTCTGCGGGCGTCCGCGACAGCCGCTAGCGGCACGTTCGCAGAGACTCGCGATGCGACCTTGCGCCGTAAGATCGTCAATATTCCCGCTTGCTTCGTGCGGCCCCAACGCACTCCGACGCTGCACCTCCCACGACGATGGCCGCGGCTCGGTGCATGGCTTCAGTGTGGCGCAACATCATCGGATACAGTCCACCCGAACTCGCGTGACTTGATCAAACCACCACATCGACCCGAGGACCAATAGTCGTGGAAACGCTGGGCAAACCAGCAGCTCACGCACGCCCCGAGCACCACAGACGGATCATCGGTCAACGATCGACATCTACCTCCTCATTCCACGGATCGAGGCTTAGGTAAGCAGGTGGCCCATCAGGCCACCATTGTCCATCCATTGCAGTTCGACGTCGGTGTCAACCCGCACGGTTGCAGAGAACGCCTTCACCGACTCGGCGCGGCGAATCTCGATGTGCACCTGGGCAAGGGGGTCGGTGGTGTGGCCGAGACCGAGGACGTCGATTTCCTCGGTACCGTCGAGCGTCAGGGGATCGAGTGAGGGACATTCGATCGGGAGTACGCCCATGGCGACGAGATTCGTACGGTGGATGCGCTCGAAGCTGCGCGCGATCACAGCCTGGATGCCAAGTAGTCGAGTCGCTTTCGCGGCCCAGTCGCGGGCAGAGCCCGCTCCATAGGAGTGGCCGCCCACGACGACCATGGGTACCGCTCGTCGGCCGTATTCCGCAGCCGCGTCGTAGACCGAGGCCAGAGCCCGCTCGGGCATGATCGAGGTCCACGGCCCGGGGTGGTCGGGTGCGAGAGTGTTCTCGAGTCGGGGGTTGGCGAAGCCGCCGCGCACCATCACGTCGTGATTGAGCCGTCTCGCACTGTACGACCCGAAATCGCGGGATGGGACGCCGTGCGCGTCGAGCCACCGGCCCGACGGCGAATCGGGAAGTATCCGGGAGACCGGCGATATGTGATCGGTCGTGATTCCGTCACCGAGAATGAGAAGCGGGCGCGCCCCGTGGATGTCTCCGACTCGCAGCGGCGTTGTCAGCTCCGGGTCTGCGAAGGGTGGACGACGAATCATGCCGTTCTCGTCGTCCCAGTCGTAGTCCTCCCCATCCGGGTGCGGCAGCGAAGCCCAATCGGGAGTGGACAGCACGGTGTCGTTGTCGCGCAACGGTTGTCGATCTTCTGCATCGACGAGCGCGTCTATCTCGTTGTTCGATGGCCATAGTTCGTGCAGAAAGACCGGCACTCCATGGCGATCGTGGGCAATGGGATAGTCGGTGACCTCGAAGTGCGAACGGCCGGAGATGGCCATGGCGACGACCATCGGGGGAGAGGCTAGGTATGACGAGGTCACGTCCGGGTGGATGCGTCCGGGAAAGTTGCGGTTGCCGGACAGGACCGCGGCGACCGACAGTGAGCGTTGCCGGATCTGATCGGCAATCGGTTCGTCGAGTGGTCCGGAGTTTCCCATACAAGTCCCGCAGCCGAAGCCGGCGATCTCGAAGCCGAGTTCGTCCAGATAGGGCTGTAGACCGGACCGCTGCAGGAGCGTCGCCGTGCGCCGCGAGCCCGGCGTCAGTGATGTTTTGGTCCATGCGGCTCGGGTCAGTCCGCGCTGGACTGCATTTCGGGCGAGGAGACCCGCGGCCACCATTGCTTTGGGGTTGGAGGTGTTGGTGCAGCTGGTGATCGCCGCGATGACGATGTCGCCGTCCTGCAGCTCTGTGCGCGGTTCGTTCGAGGTGGCTGGACGAGGCTTACTGTCCGGCAACGATTGTGGCGCGAAGGTTTGATGCGGCCGCGACGGCCCCGATATCGTCTGTGTGACCGTCGACAGATCCACCGTCAGGTTCTCGTCGTAGATCGGGTCCGGCTCCGTGCCGGTATGGAGCATGCCTTGCGCGCGCAGGTAGGTGCGAGCCCGTTCGACGACGTGCGCCGGGCGACCTGTGCTCGTCAGGTAGGACAGGGTGCGGTCGTCGGCAGGAAAGTACGCCATCGTGGCTCCGTACTCGGGTGCCATGTTCGCGATCGTGGCCCGGTCGGGGACCGACAGTGTCCGAAGTCCGGGACCATGAAATTCGACGATGCGTTCGACGACACCGTGCTCGCGAAGGAGCGCAGCCAGTGTCAAGGCGACGTCGAATGCCATGACACCCGGTCGCAGTGCGCCCGTCAACCTGATGCCTACGACCTCGGGAACCGGTATCAGGATCGGCTGACCGAGGGCTGCAGCAGTTGCTTCGATCCCGCCGACACCCCAGCCGGTTACGGACAGGGCGTTGATCATCGTTGTGTGGCTGTCGGTTCCGACGACCGAGTCGAACCTGGCCAGCTCTCGTCGACCGACGGTACCGACGGAGACGACGTCGGCGAAGACCTCGAGGTTGAGTTGGTGGCAGATCCCGATACCGGGCGGAACGACCCGCAGGGTGGGAAATCGTGTCTGTGCCCACCTCAGGAAACGATAGCGCCCGCCGTGGCGCTGGTATTCGAGGCGGAGGTTGGTCGATTCGGCGTCGGGGGTGCCGGCGACATCGAGTTCGAGTGCGTGATCGACGACGAGGTCCATCCTCTTCGACGGTGTCACGGCCGTGATGTCGAGACCGGTCTCGAGTGCACGCTGCCGCAGCGTGACCATGTCGGCGAGGACGGGAATACCCGAGGCATCCTGAAGAAGGACCCGTTCGGGAGCGAACGGAATGGACGTTCGATGCTGCCGATCGGCGAGTGCCCGAACATGAGCGGACGTGACCGATGAACCGTTCTCGTTCCTGAGCACGTTCTCGACCAGCACACGGCTCGAGAAGGGAAGTGAATGCAGTTCTCCCGCACCATTTTTCTCGGCAGCGGTCAGGTCGAAGAAGTGAGTGTCCGTGGTACCGGGTAGTGACCGGAGGGAGTCGAACGAATCTGTCATCACGCTTCGCTCACGGGGACGGTGTTGGCGACGTCTCGGGGTGCGGTACCGGTGTACGTCGGAAGTAGCGGAGGCGGAATCGGGCCTTTGATCCGGCGGCCCTGTTCGATCTCTTCCCACGAGTGGGCAAGTATGCCAACCGATCTCGACAAAATGAACAGGCCCCGCCCGAGTTCGGCAGCGAAGCCGAGTTCGGCGTAGATGACCGCGGTTGCACCATCGACGTTCATCGGGACCGGCGCGGAGCGACCGATCGAGATCTGGCGTTCGAGCTCTTCGGCGATCTCGAGATATGCACCCTCGACGGTGCCGGCCTCCACCTGGGCGCGGACGGCTCCGAGTAGGGGGTCGCGGCGTGGATCGTGAGCGTGGAACCGGTGGCCGAATCCGGGAATGTACGCCCGCCGGGATCGATGGTCCCCGACAACCTCGGCAACGGCATCGACGACAGGTGTGTCCGAGGAGCGTGCGCGGATGTGTTCGAGCAGTGCCATGCATTGTTGGCCGGCACCGCCGTGTACGTCACCGAGCAGCCCAACCCCGGTGGACATGGCACCGTGCAGGCCGACGCCGCAGGTCGCCGCCATTCGTGCAGCGGCGATCGACGGTGCTTGTGGTCCGTGGTCGACCGCGGCGACGAGAGCCTTTTCCAGCAGCGAGGCGTGCGCGGGGGAGGGCAATTCGCCGCGAAGCATGAGCCAGATCATCTGTGGAAAGGACACGGTGCCGATCAACTGCTCGATCGCGAACCCGCGGAATCGGATCGATCCTGGCTCGATGTCGGAGATGGCGGTGGACCACCAATCGGTGACGTCACGGCTCGACGTTCGGTCGAGGGCGTCTTCGCGTGCGATGCTCACAGTGCGTTCTCTCGGTGGAGGCGGGCGATAGCGTCGGGTCCGTAGCCCAGTTCGGTGAGAATTTCGGCGTTGTGTTGGCCGAGGGCCGGGGGAGGCGTCTCGGGGGACACCGGCGCACCGTCCACGTGGGTGGGCGATCCCAGCACCCGAACCGAGCCGCCGGCGGACGCGGGCGACGGCACCTCGGCGACAAGGCCCCGGTGTGTGATCTGCTCTGATTCGAGAGCTACGGGCACCGACACGACGGGGGCGGCCGGAACACCGGAGTCGAGCAGAACTTCGTCCCACTCGGCTGCGCTCTTGGCTTTGAGGGAGATCTCGAGTTCGTCGCGGAGCAGTTCGCGGTTGCGTTTGCGGTCCTCTCGGGTGACGAACCGAGGGTCGTCGATCAAATCCTGCCGGTCGAGCACACGGCACAGCTCTTCGTACTGTTCCTGTTTGTTCGCTGCGATGTTCAGCGCACCGTCGCCTGTGCGGAAGGTGCCCGAGGGTGCGGAGGTGACGTTCTCGTTGCCCATCGGGGCCGGTATCCGGCCGGTGACGAGGTGGTCGGCCACTGCCCATCCCATCGACGTCATGGCGGCGTCGAGCATGGATGTGTCCAGGAATGCGCCTTCACCGGTCTTGTGCTGGCGCAGCAGCGCCGAGGCGATCGCAAATGCAGCCGCGAAGCCACCGAAGCTGTCACACACCGGATATCCCACTCGCAGTGGAGCTGTCGCGGGTGTACCGGTGATGCTCATGATCCCCGACAGTCCTTGAATCACTTGGTCGTAGGCGGGCCTGCGGTGCATCGGGCCGGTCGATCCGAAGCCGGAGACCGCGCAATAGACAAGGCGTGGGTTGATGGCTTTGAGGTTCTCCCAGGAAAAGCCCAGTCTGTCGAGTACACCGGGTCGAAAGTTCTCGACCAGAACATCGGCGCTTTCGACGAGCTTGGTGAAGACTTCTTTGCCACCTTCGGACTTGAGGTTGACTGTGACAGAGCGTTTTTGCGAATTCTGAGCAAGAAACGACACTCCGAAGTTCTCGGCACTCAGATCGGGGCTGGCACCGAGCTGGCGTGCAAGATCGCCGGTGTGTGGGGTCTCGATCTTGATCACATCGGCACCCATCAGTGCCAACTGATAGCCCGCGAACGGTCCCGCCAGAACATTGGTCAGGTCGAGTACTCGAACGCCTTCGAGCAGGTCAGCAGTCACAGGAATGCCTCCACACTGCCCAGGCCGACGCGGGTGATCTCAGCGGCGGCCGAGGTTACTGCATCGACGTAGTGGCCCACGCGGTCGGCTGTGAAACGTGAGGTGGGCCCGCTCGCGGACAGTGCGGCGACCACTCGCCCCTCGGGGGAGAAGATCGGGGCGGCCACTGCGGATGCACCGAACTCGCGTTCTCCGTGCGTAATCGAGTAGCCGGCCTCCCCAATGTCTGCGATCTCGCTACGGAGCAGGTCGCGGTCGGTCTCCGTCATGTTCTCCGTCAGGCGTGCGATGACGTGGTCCGGGGCTCCGGTGAGCAGGATTTTCGCGGCGGCACCGGTGGCGAGCGCGTACGGGACGCCGACTTCTACGACGCTGCGCACGGTGGTCGTTCCTTCGACCTGCGCGATGGAAACGCGGTTCATGTCCTGGCGCACATAGACATTCACTGTCTCACCACAGGTCGCGACCAGGCGAGACATCACCGATCGTGCGTCGTCACCGACCTCCCACAGTGATTCGGCGAGGGTGACCCATCTGAGAAACCCGGCACCGAGTGCGAACGTGGAGTCCGCGCGCTCGACTATCAGACCGAGTGAGGCCAGGGTGGCGAGCTGGCGTACCACGGTCGTTTTCGGTAGTCCGGTCGACTCCACCACTTCACGGAGGGTGCGCAGCGGATGGTCGACGTCGAAGAGTTCGAGCACTTCGACGGCGCGGGCGATGCTTCGCACGCCGCCGTCCGCGCGGTTCGACGCAGTCTCTGTGTTAGCCATGCCACTCACCGTAAACCATTCTGTGGTTCGTGTAAACCGTAGAGCGGTTGACTCTACGTGAGAATCGTGTTCTGATTTCGGTGACACGGAACACAGAGCTGATCGCAGGTCCCTCGAGACCGCACGGCAGTCGAATCGCAGAAAGAAGGACCCTCGTGAGTGAGGAAAAACTGGACCTCGTCGTCGTCGGCTGCGGTGCAGGCGGACTCGCCACCGCCCTGCAGTTCCTGCAGTCCGCACCCGGTGGCCGCGTCGTCGTGCTCGAGCGCACGACGAAAGCCAAACGGGGCGGAAACACAGTGTGGACCGGATCGTTCTTCCGCCTCGACGAGGAAGGGAACCCCGCACCGGACTTCACCGATCGCATGACCGAGCTGAGCAAGGGCAAGACCGACACCGCCATCATCGAACGTCTCGCCCAGCTCGCGCGCCCGACCATCGAATGGCTCGGCCACAACGGTGTAGCAACCAAATCCGACATCACCTACTTCCTGACGTCGAAGGGGCCCCGGCTCATGCCCGCCGGCGGTGGTGCAGCGATCGTCGAAACGTTGTCGGCGCGGATCGAAGAGCTCGGTGGAGTCATCGAATACGGGGTGACCGCGCAGGATCTGATCCTCGATTCCGAGGGAACCGTCATCGGGATCGACACCAGCGACGATCAGGGCCGTTCACGAAAGATATTCGCACGCACGGTCGTTCTGGCGTCGGGCGGTTTCGAGGGAAGCGCCGATCTGCTCAATCGCCACCTCGGCGATCGAGGACACGAGCTCTCACCCATCGCCCCGGGCGGACGCTCCAACCAGGGTGAAGGTATCGAGATGGGTGTGCGAGCCGGCGCCGACGTGGACGGTCAGTTCGACCGATTCCACGGAGAACCGGTCGATGCCAGGACACGCGCCGCCGAGGCGTTGGTGATGGTGTACCCCTACGGAATCCTGGTCGATCACCACGCGAAGCGGTTCGTCGACGAAGGTTCGGATACCCCCGACAACACCTTCGAGGCTGTGGCCTACAAGATCTGGCGGGACGCCGACCAGTTCGCCTACGTCATTGCCGACCAGAAACTGATGCGCCACAGCATCGCTCGGGCGGTCCTCACCGACAGGGAACCGGAAACCGCACCCACGCTCGATGCCTTGGCTCGTCGACTCGACATCGATCCCGAGCAACTGGCAGCGACGGTCGATGCGTACAACGCGGCCGCAACTCCCGGCCCGCTCGACGTCACCGTTCTCGACGGAATCGCCACCGAGGGCCTCGAACCGCCCAAGTCGAACTGGGCCCGCCCGCTCGACGAACCGCCGTTCGTCGCATGGCCGGTCACCTGCGCGATCACCTTCACCTTCGGTGGCCTCAAAACCAACGCCAAGGCCCAAGTTCTGCGAGCAGACGGTCAGCCCATGGACGGACTGTATGCAGTCGGCGAAGTGGCCGGCATCTACCACCACAAATACCCGGGAGCGACCTCGGTGCTGCGCGCCCTCGCTTTCGGGCGCGAAGCGGGACGCTTCGCCGCCCAGCGCCTGTCGAACCCCATCACGTCTGCATCCGCGCACTAGCGCGCCCAACCTCAAGAGGAATCATGGTCAACAACTCACCGGCACGCCCGGGCGCGAAGAACACCCCGCGTAGGGCGGCAATCGCCAGCCTGGTCGGAACCACCATCGAGTGGTACGAGTTCTTCATCTACGGCCTCGCGGCCGCACTGGTATTTGGGGATCTGTTCTTCCCCGGCGTCGACGAACACACAGGCCGACTGGCATCGTTCGCGACGCTCGGTGTCGCGTTCGTCGCCCGCCCCCTGGGCGCAGCGATCTTCGGCCACTTCGGAGACAGGCTGGGCCGCAAAACAACTCTCATCGCCACGCTCGGCATCATGGGCACAGCAACCGGCCTCATCGGAGCACTACCAACCTACGATTCGATCGGAATCTGGGCTCCCATCCTGCTCATCGTGCTTCGCATGTTCCAGGGCCTGGCTGTGGGAGGCGAATGGGGCGGCGCAGTTCTGATGTCCGTCGAGCACGCGCCGCCGGCCAAGGTACGGCTCTACGGCTGCGCCCCGCAGATGGGCAGCCCTCTCGGGCTCATTCTTGCCACCGCCGTCATGTCCGCTGTGGCAACCCTCCCCGACGAGCAAATGCTCAGCTGGGGTTGGCGCATCCCGTTCCTCGCCGGCTTCGTCCTTGTGATCGTCGGGCTCGTCATCCGCCTGGGTGTCGCCGAATCCTCACAGTTCCAAGAGCTCAAGACTGCAGGCGAAACAGCTCGCCTCCCGATCCGCGATGTTTTTGCCCGCGCGAAGAAGAGCCTGTTCATCGGTATAGGACTGCAGGCGTCGGTCAACGTCGTCTTCTACATGATCTCCGTCTATTTCCTCAGCTACGCCACGTCGTCGCTCGGACTGCAGCGCAGCACCGCTCTGCTGATCATCATGATCGCCGCAGCCGTGGACCTGGCTGCTTTACCGTTCATGGCAGCGTTGAGCGACAAGATTGGTGCACACAAGGTGTTCCTGACCGGGGCACTGTTCACGATCGCAGCAGCATTCCCCTTCTTCTGGTTGCTCCGTGGGGACCAGCTCGTGCTGACCTGCATCGTCGTGGTGATCATGATGATTGGTGCACACGCCACCACTTACTCCGTGGTCTCGAGCCTGATCGCCGACCAATTCGACACCAAGGTGCGCTACAGCGGCACCGCACTGAGCAACGCACTGGGCGGGCTCGCCTTCAGCGCGCCCACTCCGTTCATTGCCGAAGCCATTGTCGGTGGAGGCGGCGGCACATGGTGGCCGCTGTCGCTGATGATCATCGTCGCCGCACTCATCTCGGTCGTCGCAATTCGGGTGATACCAATGACAACCGGGCGTGGGCTCACGTCGGACGGCGGCGGCACCGACCACGAGCGGCTCTCCTCCACCCCAGCCTGAAGCGCACAGCGCAACAAGAACATCGATACGGAAGGACCGAAAGATATGACCACCACCGAGCCGAGCGCCACACCGGAGGCACGAGGCAACGTCGAGCAATACCTCATGCTGATCGACGGCGTGTGGCGCGAATCCTCCGACAAGGCCACCTTCGAGTCGATCAACCCCTTCGACTCACGACCCTGGGCCAGCGTTCCGGCGGCCGCCACGTCGGACGTCGACAACGCTGTGTCTGCAGCCCGCCGCGCATTCGACAACGGGTGGTCACAGTCGAGCCCGATGTCACGAGCAGCTCTGCTGCGTAAATTCGGCGACCTCATCCGCGAAAATGCCGACGAACTGGCCCGCATCCAAGTGCTTGAGAACGGCAAGCTCATCCGCGAGGTGGCCGGGCAGACGTTGGCTCTGGCCAACCACTGTTACTTCTTCGCAGGCGTCGCCGAAAGCCCGACCGGGGAGACCTTGGCGAGCAGCGTGCCCAACATGCAGGTCTACACCGTCCGCGAACCCATCGGTGTCGTCGCCGCGATCACCCCCTGGAACAGCCCACTGGCGCTGCTGCTGTGGAAACTGTGTCCCGCCCTGGCCGCAGGCAACACCATTGTGATCAAACCGTCCGAAATCACCCCGGTCTCCACACTGGCCCTCGCCAGAATTGCACAACAGGCCGGCTTCCCGCACGGCGTCATCAACGTCGTCACCGGTGCCGGAACAGTAGGCGCGGCGCTCACCGCCAACCCCAATGTCGACAAGATCGCGTTCACCGGTTCCACCGCCGTCGGCAAGAAGATTGCCATCGGCGCAGCCGAGCGCCTGGCGCGCGTCTCACTCGAACTCGGAGGCAAATCTCCCAACATCATCTTCCCCGACGCAGACCTGCCCAATGCCGTCAACGGTGTGATCGCCGGTGTCTTCGCTGCAACCGGACAGACATGCATGGCAGGTTCGCGGGTCCTGGTCCAAGAGGACATCTACGACACGTTCACCGACGCACTGGTGGAGAGAACCGAACGAATCAAGCTTGGAAACCCACTCGACGCCGACACCGAGATGGGCACAGTCGCCTGCCGTACCCAGTACGACAAGGTGTTGCACTACATCGATGTCGCACACCAGGACGGAGCCCACCTCGCAGCCGGTGGATCACGTCCGTCCGATCCGGCACTCAGCGACGGCCTCTTCGTGCGGCCAACGATCTTCACACACGTCACCAACGACATGCGCATCGCCCAAGAGGAAGTCTTCGGCCCCCTCGCAGTGGTCATCAAGTTCACCGACGAAGACGATGCAGTTCGTATTGCAAACGACACGACCTTCGGTCTCGCAGCAGGGGTTTGGACTAGTGACGTCGGACGCGCCCACCGAATGGTGAGAAGGTTGAGAGCCGGCACAGTATGGGTCAACAACTACCGCAAAACCAACTACGTCGCGCCGTTCGGAGGATTCAAAGAAAGCGGCATCGGACGCGAGAACGGAGCCCACGCCATCGACGAGTACAGCGAAATCAAAACCGTCTGGATCGACACCGGAAACACCATCACGGATCCCTTCAACCCACGGGCTTGACAGAGCCTGCCTTCTGAAGACAATTTGCAAGTTGGTGTGCCCGTCAATACGAGATGCCTTGTGGTGCATGTGGGGCTTCCGTTAGTCACACTGACAACAACGATATATCTTGGAGATGCAACTCCTGCCTGGACAGGTCCAAGCGGCTAGGTCGACATGAAGGTGAAAGCACGCCGAGGCTGGGTGTCCCGCGAGCAACCCCGGATGGACGTACACACGACGAATAGGCCGAACGGTTCGCCTCCCGTGAGCAGGCTGCTGCGCCGTGTAGTAGTCAGGTCAGCAAGCAAGAACGTGCAGTATCTCTCCGAGTTGTCGGAACGGTCCAGACTTTCCGTCGACGTCATGCACGTTCACCTGCGAAGCCGCTGGACTGTCCGAGGAGCAAGGCAACGTACTCAGGCGGCGTGTCGATGGCCAAGTTGAAGTCCCCGCTGGTGGCCAGGTGAAAGTCCCCACCCCGTGTTGATGTTTCCGGTTTTTCAGGGGCGGTCCTTTCGGTGTTGTGCGTAGCCGAAGGCGGCACGGATGGGTATGGATCGTTTCCTGGCCATTCCGACGCCAGGGTGTCTAGGCAAGCGACGATCAACAGGCTCACCGGATCTGGGTGGACTCCACCGTGGACCCATCACGAGCAAAATGCGTGCCCGGCTGGACGGTTGTCATCAGTGCTCGTGGTCAAGGCGGCCCGCTGCCATAGGTAAAGTATGGCGGACCAGTTGACTACAGAGGTGAGGCAATGAAGACGGAGAACGGCCTGTCGACGATTTCGGACGCGCTTGACGCGCTGCGTCGAGGCGAGCCGGTGATCGTTGCTGACGACGAGAATCGGGAGAACGAAGGCGACATCATACTCGCGGCCGAGTTTGCCACGCGCCGTTGGATCGCATGGATTGTGAGGAATTCGTCCGGGTTCATCTGCGCACCGATGGCAGGTGAAATCGCCGACCGCTTGAATTTGCCGCCCATGGTGGAGCGCACCGAGGACCCGCGCGGCACCGCGTACACAGTGACCGTGGACGCCGCAGACAGCGAGGGGACGGGCATCAGTGCTACCGATCGAGCTCACACTTTACGAGTGCTCGCGGACCCGACTTCAACGGCGGAACAGCTGACCAGACCCGGTCATGTGGTGCCCCTGCGAGCCGTACCCGGTGGGGTGCGCGAGCGTGCCGGACACACCGAGGCGGCTGTCGAATTGTTGCAGCTTGCCGGCCTGCATCCGGTAGCCGCGATCTGCGAGATTGTCACCGATGACGGAGACATGATGCGATTGCCAGGACTTCTCGAACTCGGTGCTCGTGACGGAGTACCAGTTATCACTATCGAGCAGCTGATCGCACACCTTCGATGACGCGCGCCTGTGTGTCGTTGCACAGCTCCTGAGCGGCGGCGAGGTCAGTGATCAGCACAGTAACCCAGCCGCCGAGCAGTACTCCGCGCAGTGCACCCAGCTTGCGGGTGCCTCCCGCCACAGCAATGCGACGGGGCACTGCCAGCAGTTGATCGGGTCGGATTCCGATCACTCGCTCGTCCATCTCCGGTGCGACGAGCACACCGTCTTTGTCGAAGAATCGAAGACAAATGTCGCCCACTGCACCCAAAGCGCGCAGTGTCTTCTGATCCTCAACCGCGATTCCGTTGCCGCTACTGGCCAACAGCGGGGAGGGCTCCAATGCGCCAATACCGACCAGCGCAGTAGTCAGTTCAGACCACCGCTTACTGACGTTTTCCACGGCGGGATCCGACATCAAGGAGCGCTGAGCTGCAGCGCTTCCAAGCAGGCCAGGTGCGGGAAGAAAGATCGGTGTCGCGCCCGTGGCATGTGCGAACGTTGTTAACAGTCGATTGGCCTCTACCTGAACTCGGGGGTCGCCGACCCCGCCAACGAGTTGAACGACATCGGTAACCACCGGATTGCTCGCCGATCGCATGAATGTTGCCGTGGCCAGCAAATTTGCGCTCCACGACGAAATTCCCACAACTTCGTTGCCCAGCAGCGTCGATTCCAGATAGCCAGCGGCCGCGGCACCCAGGTTCTGGGCAACGTCGCGTTCATCGGAGCTCATCGTGTCGACAACAACCGCCTCGGCTAAGCCGAAGCGGTTCTCCAACTTCTCCTCAAGTTCAGTGTGAACACCGGGAGGTGAGACGACAACAGTGCTGACCACGCCACTCTGTACCGCTCGTCGGAGAAGCCTGGACACTCGTGCCTGAGTTATGTGCAGTTCATGCGCAATTTCGGCTTGTTTGAGGCCTCGTTCATGGTACATACGGGCGATTTTGACCATAAGTCGAGACTGCTCGTCGTGAGGCAGACGCCTGATCTTGCGCGGCGGCGGCAATGTCACGTGGGTGCCTCCTCCCAGGGTGAGGTGAGTGACCGGGCGGTCATCCAACAGCGTAGGCCGTCACGTCAATGGATTCCCGTCGCCGTGGTCAACCCGGTACCGCGAGTAGCGCTCATCGCGGTACCGGGTAGGTCATGCCGTCAGATCGGCAGTGTGGTCGAACAAGCGGGTGCGGGACCGCGCGACTGCGGCAGCCCATGACTGTCGCCGCATCGCGCGATCGGCGGCCGCGATACGTGGGCGAACTTCTCTCGCGTCTGCAGACGCGGGCAGTCCGACTTCGAGGTCGGTGAGCGTCCACCAGCCAGCACGCACGCCTGCGAGATGTGCTGCACCCAGCGCAGACAGGTTCGCCGTTGGCGAGACCTGCACCGGTAGGCCACTGACGTCGGCTTGCAGCTGCATCAGCTCCAGCGACTTCGTCATCCCCCCATCGCACGCGAGATGCTGCAGAGGTCCGGCAACGGCCTGAAACGCCGAGACGACATCGTCGATTTGGAAAGCAATAGCTTCCACCGCTGCGCGAGAGATTTGCGAACGGCGTGTCCCGAGTGACATCCCCGCCACAATAGGCGAGGCTTCTCGGTCCCAGTTTGGTGCACCGAGCCCTCCGAATGCAGGGACCAAGACCACGCCGTCACTCGTAGATGTCGCTGCCTCGCTCCACAACTCGTCGATGTCGGCGTCGAACAAGTCCGCTAACCACGACAGCGTTCGGCCGGTCGAACGGATATTAGCCTCGAGTGCATGAGCTGCGCCCTCGGATCCGAAGTCCCAGGCGATGGTCGAGCAGACACCACTGGAACTATCTGTTCGTGGGCCCAGCGCCATCACCGAGGACCCCGTCCCGTACGTGGCCTTGACGATCCCCGGGCGCCAGCCGGCCTGAGCGAACAATGCGGCATGGGAGTCCGCGAGCACGGCAAGTACCGGAAGCCCGTCGGGCAACGGGGCCAAATTCCGGATCGCCGGAAACGGACCCGTCGAGGAGACCACCTGAGGCAGTCCACGCTCTGGGACACGGAAGATCTCCAGCAGCTTCGGATCCCAAGTGCCTGTCCCGATATCGAGCAGCTGCGTGCGTGAAGCGTTGCCTACCTCTGTGACCGGATCACCGCCGAATCGCGAAAGCAGCCATGCATCGATGGTGCCGACGCGCCAACGCCCCGAGCCTGATCGGACCCTTAGAGGGTCGTACTCGTCGAGCAGCCATGCTGCCTTCAACGCCGAGAACATAGGGTCGAGAGGAAGGCCGCTGACAGAAAAAATGTAGCCTGCGTGTCCTTCGCTGTCCAGCGTGTTTGCCGCTTCGGCAGTGCGCTGGTCCTGCCAGCTAAGGATCGGACCGATGCAGTCACCAGTGTTGGTGTCCCAGAGCACGACCGACTCACGCTGGACACTCAACGCAACACCAACGACCAAGTCTTTCACCTCGTAGGTGACGCAATCCCGCACACACTGCTGAACACTGGCCCAAACTTCGAGCGCACTCTGCTCCACCCAGCCTGGGCGCGGGTGCACCTGGCTGAGTGACACGCTGGTGGTGCGGAATACGGTACCCGCGCTGTCGACAAGCATGGCCTTGGTGGAACTGGTGCCCTGGTCGATCGACAGGATGAGCGCGCTACTGGGCGCGGCCATCGCGGAGCACCTCGCGTACTGCGGTGACAATCCCGTCGGCATTCAGTCCGAAATGGTCGAGAAGGAAGGAAGCATCTCCTGTGGGTGCGAATTGTCCTGGTACACCGAGAATTCGCATCCGGCAAGGATTGGTCTCGGCTACATGGGATGCAACAGCGGCACCTAGCCCGCCGCTGATCGTGGCTTCCTCGACGGTCACGATACCGCCGGTCTCTCGTGCTGCCAACGTGACAGCATCGCGGTCGAGTGGCTCGACGAATGCCATATTCAATACACGAACGGACACTCCGTCCTTAGCCAGAATATCGGCAGCCCATAGGGCGCGGGAGACCATCGTACCGATCGCGACTATGGTCACGTCGGTTCCGGCCCGAGCGATGACGGCCTTGCCGAACTCGAATTCGTCTGCGGGAGCACTAACAGAGGGAACCTTGAACCGCGGAATTCGTAGGTAGGAGCCTGTTCCGAGTTGTGCGGCCCAGCGGACTGCTAAGCGGGTCTGAGCGCCGTCTGCCGGAACCACGACAGGAAGGCCGGCAATCGCACGCATCCACGACAGATCCTCGATGGAATGGTGCGTTGGCCCGAGTTCGCCGTAGGCCATGCCTGGGCTCTGACCGCACAACACGACGTGCTGTTGGCTGTAGGCGACGTCGGCCTTGATTTGTTCCGTGGCCCGCCCGGTCAAAAACGGGCCAGCGGCGCACACGAAAGGAATCAGACCGGCATTGGCCAGCCCTGCGCCGACACCGACCAAATCCTGCTCAGCAATTCCGACGTTGATCAAGCGGTCCGGAAACTCGTCCCGGAATTTAGTCAGATTGCTCGACCCGACGGAGTCGTTGCAGACAGCGACAATGCGGTCGTCCTCACGAGCCATCGCTGCCAGTTCTTCAGCGAAATCGACTCGGCAGTCGAAGGTGGGGGCGTCGGTGGTCACGGTGATGGTCATGCGGACAACTCCTCAAGTGCAGCTTTTACCTGGTCGTCGGTGGGAACCTTGTGGTGCCATTCGACGCGATCTTCGATGAACGAAATGCCTTTTCCTTTGATGGTGTCTGCCACGATTGCCACCGGCTTTCCCGATGTTGAAGGGCCGAGCGCCTCGAGAAGGGCTGAGTAGTCGTGCCCGTCGATTCGACGGGTCTCGAACCCGAAACTGCTCCACTTATCATGAAGTGGCTCCAGGGTGCTCGTGTCTTCGGTGCGAGCGCCCTGCTGCAACCGGTTTCGATCGACGATGGCGGTCAAAGAGGACAGCTCGTAGTGGGAGGCCGTCATTGCGGCTTCCCAATTGCTCCCCTCCTGCATCTCACCGTCACCCATGACAACGATGGTGCGATATTCTCGGCCACTCAGTCGTGCTCCCAATGCAGCTCCAACGGCGACCGGAAATCCGTGTCCAAGTGGACCGGTGTTGGTTTCGACCCCGGGGACCTTGACTCGGTTGGGGTGTCCGTTGAGCGCCGAAAGCGGCTTGGCGAAGGTCCTCAGTTCCTCTCGCGGAAAGAAGCCGGCAGAGGCGAGGGTTGAGTACAACGCTGTGGCGCAGTGCCCTTTGCTCAACACAAAACGGTCGCGATCGGGTGAGGTCGGTTCTAGTGGGTTCACCGACATAACTCCCCAGTACGCAGCGACCAAGATATCAGTTACCGAAAGATCGCCGCCGATGTGGCCGAGGCCAGCACCCTGAATTGTCGTGATGATGTCACGTCGGATGGCTGTAGCGACGTCAGCAAGGAGCGGTGCCAGTTGGTCTGTCCCCATTCCGCGATGGGAGGACATGGCGTTGAGATACTTCTGTGCTGCAACCTGGTCTGGGGCCAAGCGTGACATTTGGGTGCTTTGTGCTGGTGTTTGCGTAATCACTGTCTCTGTCTCTCTATGTGATGGGTATTTTCTCGCGAGTATGTTTTTTGGATCTTTATTGAGCGCAAAAACCTCCGTCGACCAGCAAGTCGATACCTGTAACGAAACTGGCGGCATCCGAAAGCAAGAACACGGCAGGACCGCCCATCTCCGCCGGGTCTGCAATACGTGCCATAGGTGTCTCCGCCGCGAATACAGCCATGCTGTCGACCATTTCAGGTCGAGTGTTCATCGGCGTCGCGGTGTAACCGGGACTCAACGCATTGACTCGGATTCCACGTTGCGCCCACTCCATAGCCATCGAGGCGGACAGGTGCTTCACCGCGGCCTTTGCGCTGTTGTAGTGGCATTGCTGCAATCCTCGGTTGACGATGGTGCCGGACATCGAGGCGATGTTGACGATGGATCCGGAACCATTTCGTAGCATTGCCTTTGCCTCGGCTTGGCAGCTGAGAAACACCCCTGCGACGTCGACCGAGTACAGCCTGTTCCACTGGTCGATCGGCATATCCTCAGCCGGGGCAGCGTTCGCTATACCTGCGGCGTTGACAGCTAAGGTCAACGGTCCCAGTTCGCTTTCAGTACGTTCGACCGCACGCTGCATGTCTGTTGCAGACTCGACGCTGGCACCGATGAAGATTGCTCTGACGCCGTACTCGGTCAGACCGTCGAGCGTGGCACCTGCGTCTGCATTCGGCAAGTCGACGATGGCGACATCGGCTCCGTGCTCTGCAACTGCAAAGGCGATGGCCTGCCCGATTCCGCTGGCACCTCCGGTGATCAACGCGACGCGACCGGAAAGGTCGAATCCGTTGCTGTATTTACGCGTCACGCTCGGCGCGTGTTTCGACGAACTCATACCGTGGCCAATTCGATTACGGACGGGGCGGTCAACTTCTCGCCCTCGAGAAGTCCTTGGGAACGACCTCTGGCTAGCACCATGACGCGGTGCGACAATCCTAGAATTTCCTCGAGATCGGAGCTGACCACAACCACCGCGGTTCCCGCCTTCGTCAGTTCGGCAATCAATTCGTAGATTGCCGAACGTGCCCCAACATCGATACCGCGGGTTGGCTCGTCGAGTATGACTACACGCGGATTGCGCTCTAACCATTTTCCGAGCACAACCTTTTGCTGGTTGCCGCCGGACAATGACGACACCTGGCTTCCGGGCTTGCCTTTGATGCCGAGACGTTTTGACACACTGGTGCCCAGGGTCTTGACCCTGCTCGGGGCGACCCATCCCTGTTGTGTAAGCGAGTCGAGATTAGGAAGCGCAATGTTGTCCTGGATGGATTCCCCCACGATCAACCCTTGTTGTTTGCGGTCCTCGGGCACCAACACGATTCCGGCTTCGATTGCATGACGCAGCCCGTGACGTAATTGCTTCCCGTTCACCGAGACGGTGCCCGTGTGAGGGTCGGCTCCGGCAATTGCGCGCACAACCTCGGTGCGCCCTGCGCCCACGATGCCCGCGATCCCGAAGATCTCGCCGGCGCGTACGTCGAAGCTGACATCTTCGAAGCGATCGGTAGGAGAGGACAATTTGCGGACGGAGAGGACGATCTGTGCTGAGGGTGCCGGTGCTTCGATGGCAGGGAACAGGCGATCTACAGGACGGCCGACCATCTCGCGGACGAGTTCCGCAGGGGGGACTTGGCCATTGGTGTGTTCGTTGATCTTGGACCCGTCCCGTAGTACGACGATCCGGTCGGCAATCCGAGCGATTTCCGAGAGGCGGTGGCTGACATAGATGAACGAGACACCCTCATCGCGTAGGGCGGCGACCGTGGCGAACAGTGCGTCGGTCTCGTCCTGTCCGAGCGCTGCGGTCGGCTCGTCGAGGATCAACAGTCGCGCGTTCAACGCGAGTGCTTTCGCTATCTCGACTTGTTGCTGTCCGGCGACGCTGAGGTCGCGGACGAGCTGGGTCATCTTACCGGCGAAACCAAGGCGATCGAGGTGCCGTTTAGCCTCGCTTGCCATTTCCGCCTGAGACACTCGACCGCCGCGCATGGGCCACCGGCCGACCATCACGTTCTCAGCGACGGTCAGGTCGGGAAGCAGGCGCATCTCTTGGTGGATCATTCCGATACCGACTGCAATCGCTTCGCCGGGGGAATTGGGTGCGTATGGCTTTCCTGCCCATGTCATGGTGCCCGAGGTCGGAAGGTTCGATCCGGCGATGATGGACGAAAGTGTCGACTTTCCCGCGCCGTTTTCTCCGAGTAGTGCCACGACCTGACCAGGCTCGACAGTGAGATCGACGGCGTCGAGTGCGACAGTCCCAGGGTAATGCTTGGAGATCGCACTGACGACCAGTGTCGATCCTGCGTGCTTTGTCATGTTGTCTCCGTTGATGTTCGAGATTCAGGGATGCTCGACGAGGAACTGCGCTGCATTGTCCTGGGTAGTGAGCACGCCCTCCTGCAGCTGCTCGGCGGGAACTTGCTGGCCGGCTAGCAGGGCGGCGACGGTGTCCACCGCGAGACCGCCGATTTTGAATGTCGGTTGGGTGATGGTCGCGGCGAGATCGCCGTCCACGACGGCCTGCAGACCTGCGATGTCGCCGTCGAATCCGACCACTTTGATGTCGGGTCGATTCGACCCTCTAGCGGCGGACGCTGCGCCGAGGGCAAGACCGTCGGCCCGGCCGAAAAGCACAGTGATCTCGGGGTGGGCTTGCAACATGTCGGTGGTGATGTCGAACCCCTCACTCTGCGACCATTGCTGCGACGCTTGTCGCGCGACCTCGCGCAAGCCCGGCGCGGTGGAGAGCGCTTCTGTGAATCCCTGGTCGCGAGCTTGCTCCGGCGTGGTTCCGATCTGACCTTGGATGACGCCGACGCTGCCTTCGCCACCGGTCAACTTGATGACGTACTCACCCAATTCCCTTGCCGCTGCAATACTGTCCGTTGCTATGAAGGAGTCGGCAGGTGCCCCTGCTGGGTTGCGATCTACCGCCACGATCGGAATTCCCGCCTTGTTCGCATCGCGAACGGGGACTGTAGCCGCTGTGGCTCCTGCAGGGATATAGATGATGGCATCGACTTCTTGGGTAATGAAGTTTTGAATCTGGCTTACTTGAGTGTCTCCGTCACCCTTCGCATCTGCGACGACAACGCGAAAGCCCTGTTCTTCGCCTGCCTTCTGCACTGCTTGCCGAATGAGGTTGAAGAAATCTGCCTGCTGGTTGGCAACCGCAAGTCCAATGGTCGGACGACCGTCCTCGTTGTTATTGATCAGCGTCCGGCACCCGCTTGTGAAGAGCATCGCGAGTACCACGATGATCAACGCTAGGGCGCGAGCTGCCTTGCGAGGGTTCATCGGTTGCTCTTACGTCGCAGGACATCCGAACCCACCGCGACGGCAATGACGAGGCCGATCACGATTTGCTGAATGAAGGGTGAGACTCCGAGGAGGTTAAGGCCGTTACGCAGAACTCCGATGATCAGAACGCCAATGATGGTGCCTGTGACTCGTCCTGCCCCACCCATCAAGCTTGCCCCGCCGATGACCACTGCAGCGATTACATCGAGCTCGTAGCCGGTGGCAGCACTCGGTGCCGATGCGTCAAGTCGAGAGGAGAGCACTATGGCACCAACTCCGGCCAACAGACCAGCGACGACATAGACCGAGGTGGTGGTGCGCCGGACATTGATTCCCGCGAGTCGAGCAACCTCCTGTCCCCCTCCGATCGCATACAGCGAACGACCCGCACGGCGGTAGCGCAGAAATGCCCAGCCCGCGACGAACAGAAGCAAAAGCAGTGCAACAGTAATGCTGAGGAAACCGAAGTAGCGGTTGGTGGAGAGTTCATAGAACCATTGGGGGTAGCCGACGATCTGCTGTCCGTCCGTGATTAGGTTGGCCAGGCCGCGCGCGATGGACATCATCGCTAGAGTCGCGATGAATGCAGGTAGTCGAAAGATCGTCACGCCCAGGCCATTGATCAGTCCGGCGACTCCGCCGACCAGGACTGCGATGACCATGGCCAGCGGCAGTGGCACACCCGCATTTTGATAAAGCCAACCCATCGTGATTCCGCTCAGGGCCAAGATCGAACCGACCGACAGGTCGATGCCGCCGACGATGATCACGAATGTCGCGCCCAGCGCCAGAATCCCCAGAACGGTGACCTGATCGATGATGTTCGTAAAATTTCTTGTGCTGAGGAAGTTCGGGGCCGTGACGGACAGTGCGATCACGAGGATAACGAGCCCGACGAAGGCTCCGCCCGAGCCCGCGAATGCTTTACCGGTCCGCTCTCTGATGGTCGGTGGTGTTTCGCCCGCCACCGGAGGTGTTGCAGTCGCACTGGTCATTGGTCTCTCCGATTGTTGTGATGTTGTGCCACAGGATGATCGAGTGAATCTTGAAATCAGTTCATGAACATTCCGCCGTCGATGTTGACGGCTTGGCCGGTGATGTATTCCGCGGCGGAGGAGGCGAGGAAAAGAATGAGGTTCGAGACGTCGGACTCGCTGGCCGGGCGGCCGAGCGGAATGTTGTCGATCCATTCAGCGATTAGCTCGCCGGGCTTGTAGTTGCCCAGCCGGCTGCCCCACTCGCGGTCGTTGTACTCCCACATCTCGGTCGCGACGATGCCCGGGCAGTAGGCATTGACTCGAATCTTGTCCATGGCGAGCTCTTTGGCCAGAGATTGAGTGAGGCCAAGGACTCCAAACTTGCTGGCGGCGTACGACGGTGTGTAGATAAAGCCCTGACGTGCCTGTCCGCTGGCGGCATTGAGAATGGATCCGCCACCTGCTGCCCGAAGCAGCGGCGCGGCCTCTCGAATACCGAGGAACATGGCGGTCGTGTTGACGTCGAGTACTCGCTTGAAATCGGCGACACTAGTATCCGCTAGATCGCTGATCGCAATTACTCCAGCGTTGTTGACCAGGACATCAAGCTTGCCCCACGACGTTCCCAGCTCCTCGAACAACCGAACCATTTGAATCTCGTCGGTGACATCGGCCTGGAGCGCGCATACGTCCAACCCGTCGGCTTTCAGATCGTCGGACGCGAACTGCACGTAATCGTCGCGATCGATGAGACACACGGTCGCACCTGATTCTGCAAACGCCCTCGCAATGGCCAGACCGATTCCGCGAGCAGCGCCCGTGACGGCTACGTACTTGTTCGTGAAATGGCCTCGGTAGAGATCCGCCGAGACAGCTTTACCGGGCATCGAAGCTACTCCGATCATGACAGTGCATATTTATGCATGTACGATTGTGTAATCACAGTGTGTGACAGCGGACACGGAAAGTCAAGATGCTGTCCCACTTTGTTGTGAAACAGGTCACATACGACGTAACGGGACGCACAGAGTTGTCCGTGCCCTTCGACCGATCTCGCAGCGGTGACCTTCGGCGACCTACCCGACACCGGTGCAACGACGGCCTTGCTTCGCCGTTGTGAGGGTTGGGCCTGCGGGTCGATCCCGCCGCACCGGCCCTGGTCGATCACTCGGGTCGACCGCACACCGGTGATCTGACGATGGTGATGCGGCGAGCCCGCGCCACCCGTGTCTCGATCGACGGCAACGCGCACTTCTGCCGCGGATTGCTGCAGACGCGCTACCCCGGCGCGGAGGAACAGCGAGTCCCCCGCCAGGAAGGCGCGTTCATCCCCCTCGCCACCCTCACCGTCCAGCAGAGCACACCACAGGAGCAGTCACGATGAGTACGATGCGCGCCGTCCAGGTGGTCGGGTACCACAAGAATCTGGAGATGACCGAGGTGCCGATTCCCGAGGTTCGAGGCCCTCTCGACGTGATCGTGAAGATCGGCGGGGCAGGCGTGTGCCGCACCGATCTGCACATCCTCGAAGGCCAGCGGGCCGAAAAGTCAAGTGTCACGCTACCGTTCACTATCTGGCACGAGAACGCCGGATGGGGGCACGCGGTAGGATCGGCCACACCAACGTTCGCGAGGGCGACAAGGTGATCCTGCATCTGTTGGTCACGTGCGGACTATGCTGTGTGTGCCGGTCCGGTGACGACCTACATTGCGAGACAGGCGAGTTCCCTGGTATAGATACCAACGGCGGGTATCTATCTGCGGACGAACGCCAGGACGGTCGTGAAGATCGACGATTCACTCGAACCGTCCGCGGTGGCAGCACTTGCCGACGCCGGTCTGACGGCGTACCACGCGGCAGCCAAATCGGCCCGACGGCTCACTCCCCGCGACAAGTGCGTCGTCATCGGTGCGGGCGGACTCGGCCACATGGGCATTCAGGTGCTTGAGGCACTGTCGCCCGCCGAGTTGATCGTAATCGACAGAAATGCCAATACCGTGAAGCTCGCGCTCATGTTGGGGCCGATCACGCGGTGGTCGCAGACGGCAGTCAGGTCGATCAGGTCATGGAACTCACCGGCGGCTTCGGCGCGGAGGTGGTGCTCGATTCCGTCGGCGAGAACGGTTCGACAGCAGAAGGATTGGCGTTACCCAGGCGGGCTGGCGACTATCACGTCATCGGGTACGGCGAGAACGTCGACGTGCCGACGATCGACCTGGTGTCGGCGGAGAAGAACACCGTCGGCAATCTCGTCGGGTCCTACAACGACCTGTGCGATTTGATGTCGCTTGCCGCCCGAGGCGCGCCGTCAACTTGCACACGCAGACCTACTCGTTGGACGACTTCCAGAGCGCCATCGACGACCTCGACAACGTCCGGGTTCGTGGTCGCGCGATTCTCGTACCCGGAAACCGGATAGTACCGACTGGGTGGGAGTCCGTCAGGTGCGTAAAAATCGGCACGAAAGGGGCAGAGCGGCTTTACTTTTCAACGGTGACACTGTGGATGCACTTCTGGACATCTGCGCTAATTTCGCTGAAGGCTTGGATGAGGCTCCGCACGCGCCAACTCATCGACCAGCACTGCTATGCGATACATCACCCGCTTGCCGATATATCTTGGCCCGTTCCGATTCTGACAGACCGCCCCACACACCGAACGGTTCACGCGCAGCCAACGCATAGCGTCGACATTGGTCGACAACCCCGCAGGATGAGCAAATCTGTTTTGCCACCATTTCCCGGTTGGCGTGCGCATGTCCGCGTTCATCCGGCGGATGGAAGAACGCACTGGAGTCCGTCCCGCGGCAACGGCCTTCCAGTTGCCATTCCCACTTCTCGGCGACTGGCGAAGGTAACCACACCGTTTTGGTCGGCGCGTTCCTTACCCTCATGTAACACTCCCTCTTGTCTATAACGTCGCGGCGGTTGCCGCAAGGTCGGCGATGACATCCCAATTTTGTTCTGCGACAGCCGCGGCCGGAGTGAGCCACGATCCCCCGACGCATCCGACGTTCGGCAACGCCAGGTAGGTCGATGCATTGGAGGTCGAGATTCCACCCGTCGGGCAGAAGCGTGCGGCCAGGATTGGCGAATGAATGGACTTGAGGAAATTCGCGCCGCCCGACGCGTCGGCGGGGAAGAACTTGAGCTCGGTGGCCGAAACTCAGTGCACCGATGAGCATCTTGGGGACGATCTTGTCGCACACCCTGAGTATCAGTAGGGTGGCGTCGAACATATCGTGGGACAACGCAATTGCCGTCGACATGGCGATGATGTCACGGCTGAAGAGCGAGAGTTGCATCCCGTCGCGGCCTTGAGTGATGCCGTCGCACATCGCGGGCACTCCCCCGGCGAACTGCGCGATGCCACCGGCATCGATGACGGACTTCTTCAGCACGGCGGGGTAGTTCTCGAACGGCTTGTGCGCCGAGAGCATGTCGTTGTACGCCGAGACGACCGCGATGTTGGGCTTGACCATGCCGCGCAGCGCTTGCCTGTCGGCCTTGCCGGAGGCCGCGAACCCGTGGGCGATGTTGGCGCAGGCGAGTCGGCCACGGGCCGGGCCCCGCTCCCCGGCAGCGGCGACTCGAGCGAGATATTTGGTGCGGTCGGACTGGCTGCGATCTGCGTGCGGTACGTGACCTGAAGCAGGACCGGATGAAGCGTGTCCATAAATCTCCGATGTTCGGTCTCTAAAAGCTCACCTTAAGTCCACTTAGGTCGATTGGCAAACCAACTTATGCTTTTAAAAGTTGTAAGAGGCCTTTCTTAGGTTGTTGCTGTGAAAGTTGTAAGTTGGTTGAATGGCGTCTATGTCGATGCCGCACCCGAGCGCTCCACCTGCCACGGCAGGCGAGGTTTTCGCTCTGGTCCGCGACGGAGAAGCAGACACTCGGGCCGAACTCGGCCGGATCACCGGCCTGTCGCGGTCGGCCGTCGCCTCCCGCGTCGCCGCACTCACCGGCCTCGGGCTGGTTATCGAAACCGAGGACACGCACTCGACCGGCGGCAGGCCCCCGGCAAGACTGTCCTTCGACATCGACGCCGGAGTCGTGCTCGCCGCCGCGATCGGACGCAGCCGCTCCCAGCTAGGCGTCTTCACCCTCGGCGGCGAGTTGCTCGCGAGCGACACCGTCGACCAGGAGATCGCCGTCGGCCCGGACGAACTGATGCCGCAGATCACCAAGCGACTGCAGGCACTTCTCGACGAATCGCACCGAACCGGCCACCGAATCCTCGGGGTCGGGTTGTCCATCCCCGGCACCGCCGACGCCGACCGAGGGTGCAGCCTGGACTCGCCGATCATGCACGGCTGGGACGGAGTCCCGCTGGCCCCGTTCTTCGCCGATACGACGTCGGCTCCGGTGTTTCTCGACAACGACGCCAACGCGATGGTCCTCGCCGAACGTCGCGACAACAGAGATCGCTTCCAGAACGCCCTGTTGGTCAAGGCCTCGACGGGTCTCGGCGCAGGGATCGTGGCAGGCGGCGCGCGGCAACGCGGATCACTCGGGGCTGCAGGAGAATTCGGCCACACCAAGACCGCAGCTGCAGCAGGTGTCGCCTGCCGATGCGGCGACAGCGGCTGCCTCGAAGCCATCGCAGGCGGCTGGGCTTTGGTGCGCGCACTCAACGAACATGGCCGCGAAGTCGGCCACGTCCGCGGCGTCGTCGACCTCGCGGTGAGCGGCGACCCCGAGGCACGCAGACTCATCCGCGACAGCGGTCGTCACATCGGCGAAACCCTGGCCGGGGCCGTGAACCTGCTCAACCCCGAGGTACTCATCATCGGCGGCGACATGGCGAACGCCTACGACATCTTCGTCGCCGGACTGCGTGAAACCGTCTACGGCAACGCCACCGCACTGGCCACCAAGGCCCTCACCATCCAGTCCACCACCCACGGCGACCTCTCCGGAGTCATCGGTAGCGCCGCACTGGTGCTGGATCAGGTGCTCAGCGCCCGAGCCGTCGACCACGCTCTTGGATAGAAGTTGTGAGCGACAGAAACCGACGAAAAACCCTTGTCGACACGGAGTCGACGGCTATGAACCTCGGGATAGCGCCTACCTCGTATAAGGGTGTTCCCGTCTGTGTCGCGCCAACAGTAGTAAGCATCGTTTTCACCTAACCCTCGCCCCCGCGGCCGTTTGGGTGATTGGCCGCGTTGCCTTGGCTGGGTTTCTTGTTCGGACCCAAACAGAAGTTGTTGTGGGCCTATCGGAGGTGCGAGCAGTGAGGACACCTGGCCCTGGTGTTGGTGTGGCGCGGCGTCAGCGGGTGCGCCCATTCGAAGGGCCGACGAGCATGGTGCAGTTGCGTACTCTCGGTTCGGTTCCCGCGCAACAAAGCTGGTCGTGCACCGGCTCATCAACCCCGTTGGTGTGCGCTGTTTCCTGCCGGTAACGGGTGGATCAGACAGTGTCTTGGCCAGTTTCCGCGCCATCCCAGTCCGGGCCACCGGTTTGCCGCGTCGCGACTACGTTTGGGAGAGGGCCACGGCTATTTCTGCAGCAGTCGACGCCTGCCCGAGCAGGCCGAATGTCGACAAGGTTGCTTCGTGTGCAGCGTCGGTGTCGGCAGTGCACGCATCTGACACGAGAACCACGTGGTAGCCCAAGTTGACTGCGTCTCTTGCAGTGCCTTCCACTGTCACGTTGGTGGAAACGCCGGTAAACACAACTGTGTCTATCTCGCGGCGACGGAGGATCGAGTCCAGCGCGGTGTCTGGGAATCCCGATGTTCCAGGGTGGCTGACGACGGGCTCTCCTGCTCGTACTGTGAGCTCGGGGATGATGTCGGCACCTGTCGAGCCGTCAATGAGCGCGCCGAGCTGTTTGATGGCTTTGTTCAAACCGGTGTTAAGGATCAGTTCCGGGTAGCCCGGCTGGAAGGCTGCGCGGCTCCACACCACGAGCGAGCCAACGGCCCGGAAATCGTTGACCAACCGCCTGGCGGCGTCGATGACGCCGTGTTTGTCGACCTGATCGGCGAAGAAGGTAGCGAACGCGCCCTCGTGGGTGACGATGTCGTTCTGCCAATGCACGTTGATCAGCGCCGTCCTCGCGGGGTTGAGGACGAGGGGTGGTGTGCTCATGAGTGGGATTCCCCTGCATCGGTGGGCGTAATGACGAAGTTGCTGAAACCGCCGTGGCGATTCTCTATACCGGTGATCGCGTCGTTGACTTTCTCAAGCGGAAAGGTGACGTTCTCGAAAATTGACAGGTCGACCAGGCCTGCTTCTGCCATCGCCGCCATGTCTTGGCCTTCGCCGGCGGTGAACCAGCATGATCCGAGCAATCGGATCTGTTGGTCCATGAAGTGGTGTACGTCGATGGGGACATCGCCCGAGGTTGCTCCGACATTGACCGCGCACCCGCCGCGGCGGATCGAGCGCAGACCCTGTTGAAACGGAGCGTGGGGTGCGCCCGGGCCTAGAGCGTCGATGAAGACGTCGATACCGCCGGGTACTGTGTTCTTGACCCAGGTGTCGATGTCTCCATCATGGGAGGAAAAGACATCGATTCGTTTCGGTGCAAGCGCTTTCACTCGTTGGAGCAGTGCTCGGTCGCGGCCCGTTCCAAGGATGCTCGTGGCCCCCATGGCGAGGGCGTAGAGGGCAACGCCAAGTCCGAGTGTTCCGCTGATTCCATTGATCAGGACGGTGGTGTCGGTGCCGACGTGCGCTTTACGCAGGGCGGCATATGCGGTTCCGAGGTAGCCGAAGCGGGCAGCGACGTCGAATCCGACGGAGTCGGGCAATTTCACGAGTGCGTACTGCGGGGCGAGCGTGTACTCGGCGAGCCCACCGTAGGGATAGCGGTCAAGCATACTCGACGCACTGGCCGTGAATCCAAAGTAACCGGAGAACGCGAAGCTGGTGCAGTTGATGTGTTCGCCGCGTCGGCACGATCGGCAGTCTCCGCAGTGGCGTCCAGGATTGACGTATACCCGGTCGCCCGGTGCAAATCCGTGCACATCACTACCGACTGCATCGATGACGCCTGCGGGGTCGAGACCGAAAATAGCGGGAAGTGCGGGCAACGGATTCTGCGGGAACCATGTGGTCCAGTTCGCCAGAATATTGGCGAGGTTAGGGACGATATTGCAGGCGTGGACCGCAACTCGGACATCCGTCGGTCCTGGTTCCGGTAGCGGAACCTGCTCGAGCACCATCGGTTCTCCGACGACGTGCATGCGGGCAGCGAGCATGGTGTCAGACATGTGAGCACTCCTGTTCGTGAGGCGGTGGGTGTTGATCGTCCGCCAACTATGTAAGACTCTCTTATGTGACTGGGGCCACAAGGTTCCCGCTCAGTGGGCAACGAAAGTTACTGCGGATGAGGGGTAGGAGACGACGTGGCGGGCGGAAACTCGACGGCCGGTCGATCGGTGACCGAGAAGGCCCTGGCCATTCTCGAGGCCTTCGCGGGCGAGAAGACCGAACTGACGATGTCGGACATTGCGCGCGCCACGGGCCTACCGTCGAGTACGACCCACCGGCTGATCCAGGAACTCGAGCGGTGGGGCGGACTCGAACGAAGAGCCGATGGCCGCTACGGCATTGGTGTGCGATTGTGGGAGGTCGCCGCCCGCTCGCGCGGAACGTACGGGATGCGCGAGATTGCACTGCCCTTCCTGCAGACTCTGTGGGATCTCACGCGCGCACACGTCTTGTTCGCCGTCTTGGACAGAAATGAGGCCTTGTTGATCGAAAGGATTTCTGGAACCAAAGACGTACCCGATGCCGGCCGCGCCGGCGGCCGGCTGCCGTTGCATGCCAGTGCTGTCGGCAAAATACTGCTGGCGAACGCGGATCCGTCTGTTCAAGCCCGGATCGCGAGCAGTGAACTGTTCGGCTACACCTCGGCCACGATCGTCGATGCAGGTGATCTGCGCGTCGAGCTCGCTCACGTTCGGCGCGCGGGATTCGCCACCTCACGCGACGAGCTGACCGCAGGGTCGACGTCGTGCGCGGCTCTGGTCACCGCCCGAGACGGCGTCGGGGGCCTGACGATTGCTGCAGTGTCAGCGCTCGGATCAACCGGTCGGCGCGATATGAACGAAGTGATTGCTCTCACCCGCTCCGCCGCCCAGGGCATCACCCGTGCGTTGGCCGATCGCGGCGCTCGCCATCCTATTAGTCCGGTCTTGCCGCGGATGCTGAAAAGTTCTCTCACACAGACCGATCAGAGCTGCTGACCACCCATCAGGAGTACGAGGCGCCTGCGCTGGAGAGGTTGTGTACGCGCTGCGACATGACCTCTCGCAGTCCCGAGATTTGCAAGGAGGTCAGACCGGAGAGCATGCGTTCTTCCATGCGGTCCGGTTCCTGCTCGCTTCGCCGGAGCAGATCGGCACCCTCGGTTGTGAGGTAGCTGCACAGCATTCGCTGATGTATGGGGGCCGGGCCGCCGCTCGACATCGGCTTAGCCTACGAGGGCGGATCGACCGATCCTGTCCGCGATCACGCGCATGCCTTAACCCCTCACGCCCAACACCACAGCGATGTCCTCCCTCTCGGTGAAGGACAGCTAGCGATTCGATGGCGGGGACGATCCAATCGGTGGCATTCCGCCAGCATCGCGGAACCATCTCGATCCGGCCCGGTTCCGACACGCCGCAGGCAATCGCGCGTTCTCACTGGTCAACCTCGACGCAATCTGCAGCCAGAAGGCGCGTTCGAGGTTTTCGACGCACCAGAGATCGGCCTGTGTCCGTGGAAATGAAAAAGTAAAAAGTACCCACTGGTGGCCAGGTCGAGGTCCCCACTTGGTGGCCAACTAAAAGTCCCAACCCCGTGTTCGTCGTGTCGATCAGGAACTTCTGGCCCGAGCGGTGACGGTGAAGGTGCCAACCACACACCGCACCGCCCGGGGAGTTCCATTGCGGTCTGCGAAGGAACGCATGGACATCATTTCCGCTTACCGCGAAGTCGGGTCGTACCGAGGAGCCGCCGAACTCGTCGGCACCACCCACAAGACCGTCAAACGCACCATCGACAAGTTCGAAGCCGACCAGGCCGGCCAATCACCACCGCAGCGGGCCGAGCGTGAACGCAACTACGCCGCCGTCACCGACCTGGTAGCCGAACGGGTCGACAAATCTCAGGGCAGAATCTCCGCGAAACGAATCCTGCCGATCGCCCGCAAGGCCGGCTACACCGGTTCGGACCGCAACTTCCGCCGCCTGGTGGCCGAGGAGAAGCAACGCTGGCGCACCGTCCATCACCGCGGCCGCCGGCCCGCGGTATGGGCACCGGGTGACTACCTGATCATCGACTGGGCCACCGTGGGCGGTCTGCACCTGTTCTGCGCTGTCATGGCGTACTCGCGGTGGCGGTTCGCTGCATTCGGCACCGACGAGAAGGCGACCACCACAATGGCATTGATCGCCGAAGCACTCGCCACTGTTGGAGGTGTCCCGCGCAAAGTCCTCGCCGACCGCATGGCATGCCTCAAAGGCGGAGTCGCCCGAGAACGTCGTCATCCCCACCCCGGACTACGTCCGCTTCGCTGCTCATTACGGGTTCGCACCGGACTTCTGCCACGGAGGCGACCCACAATCGAAAGGAGTGGTGGAAAACCTCGTCGGCTACGCCCAACGCGATCTCGCTGTCCCGGTGCTCACCGAAGCAGCCATCGCCGGCACCACCGTCGACGTCCATACCGCCAACGTCGCCGCGAAACTCTGGTGCACGGAAGTCAACGCCCGCATCCATTCGGAGATATGCGCGATCCCGAACAACAAACTCGACGAAGAGCGAGAGTTGTTGTCGCCGTTGCCATCGCTGCGACTGGAGATCGGTCCACCGCCGGTGACCCGCAAAGTCGATCGCTTGTCCTGCGTGCGGTTCACGTCCGCGCGCTACTCCGTGCCCATCCGGTTGATCGGCGCGACCGTCACCCTCGTCCAGACCGAGGGGCGGTTGGTGGTTGTCGAGCCGGCCACCGGTGAGATCGTCGCCGAACACGACCTGGGCCAGCCGGGGACCGCGTCGGTCCTCGACGAGCATTACGGCGGTGCCCGCCCCGCACCCCATCGCGGTCCCAGGCCGAGAACCACTGTCGAGCAACAGTTCTGCGAACTCGGACCCGAAGCAGAAGCATTCCTCGTCGGTGCCGCCGCGATCGGCAACACCAGACTCGGATCCGAACTCGAAATCCTGCTGGCACTCGGTGCGGCACATGGCACCGCGCAGTTGGTGGCAGCGTTGACCCGGGCGGTGGCCTTCCGCCGATTTCGGGCCGCGGACGTCCGATCGATCCTCGCTGCCGGTGCCGGAGCGCCGCAGCCCAGGCCTGCCGGGGACGCGTTGATCCTGGACCTACCGACCGCACCGACACGCTCACTCGATGCCTACGCCATCCGGCCGCCTGCCGCCGATACGCAGGTGCCGTCATGACCGACACCACCACCACAGTGGCGAAGCCTCCGAAGACTGCTGCACCCCAGCATGTTCCCGATCTCGCAGCCGATCTCGACGCCGGACTGCGGCGCCTGAAACTGGCTGCGATCCGCCGCACCGCACCGGAGGTGCTGATCACCGCGAAAACACAACGCTGGACCCCGGAAGAAGTGCTGCGGACGCTGATCGAGTCCGAACTCGCAGCACGCGATGCCTCCAACATCGTCAACCGACTCAAAGCAGCGGCGTTCCCGGTGACCAAAACGTTGGAGTCCTTCGACGTCGCCGCGTCATCGATCCAGCCGAAGGTGTTCGACTACCTCTCCAGCCTGGAATGGGTTCGATCACAGTCGAACCTGGCGATGATCGGACCTGCCGGGACAGGCAAATCGCACACCTTGATCGGACTCGGTGTCGCCGCCGTCCACGCCGGCCACAAGGTCCGCTACTTCACCGCCGCTGACCTCGTCGAAACCCTGTATCGCGGCTTGGCCGACAATACCGTCGGCAAGATCATCGAATCACTGCTGCGAGTCGACCTGATCATCATCGACGAAATGGGCTTCGCCCCGCTCGACGACACCGGCACGCAATTGCTGTTCCGTCTCGTCGCCGGAGCTTACGAACGCCGCTCGTTGGCGATCGGATCGCACTGGCCGTTCGAGCAATGGGGCCGGTTCCTGCCCGAGCACACCACCGCCGCCTCGATCCTCGACCGATTGCTCCACCACGCCACCATCGTCGTCACCGACGGCGAGTCCTACCGCATGAAAGACGCACAACACCGAAAGGACCGCCCCTGAAAAACCGGAAACATCAACACGGACCGGGGACTTTCACCTGGCCACCAGCGGGGACATCGACTTGGCCATTGACAGGCCTGGATATCTCATCACCGCCCGACCTGTCAGCGCTGCTGCTCATCACGGTGGTCGTCCATAGAAAACCCTTTGCCCCGTGGGTGGTGAATCGTCTGGTTAAACCTGGTTCGATCATCACTCAAGGATCAGGCACGTTGCGATGAATCCGCCGGATACTGCGGCATCGATCGGAAAAGTCGGGGATGCGTGTGATACTGCGTTGGGTAGTGCGTACTTGGGTTGCTCAAGACCGAGACGGTGTCGAAGCGGAGCCCGTTCCTGAACCGCCCGATGAAGACCATCGACGATGTCGAGTTCGCACGATGGGGTGGCCGATTGGTTCAACCACGCCGGCCTTGACAGCACACTCGATTACTGAGGTTCGCCCGGTCCCTTTTGTTCCTGGCCCCTCTGATGACGACCACGCTTGAAGCCAGGGTCTTTCACGGGGTGATGACGATATTGCTGAGTCCTCCGCGTTCTCGGTTGCAGGCTGCTTCGATGGCTTTGTCGACTTGATCCAGAGTGAACGCTTCGTGCGTCAGGGGGGATAGATCCAGCGTCCCAGCCGCAGCCATCTGTGCGATCTCGCCCCCTTGGGCGGTGGTGAACCACAGGCATCCCAGGTAGCTGATCTGGTTGACCATGAACCACGGCGGTTCGATGGGCAGTGCGTCGAATCCGCCTCCGATCATGGCGAGTCGGCCGCCTCGAGCCAAAGACTTGAGAGCATGTGTGGTGGCTTCTGGCGGCGATCCCGGTCCCAGTGCTTCGATGACGATGTCCGGACCGTCCCCGTCGGTCTCTTTCTTGGCCCAATCAGTGCACGGCCCGTCGTTGTTTGAGTGGGTCACGATGCGGGAGGGTGCCAGCGCTTTGAGGCTGGCCAACGTGTCCTCATTGCGCGCAACGGCAAGGATTTTCGGTACTCCCATGGCCAAAGCGAGCAAAATTGCGCCCACTCCGAGAGTGCCCGTCGCCCCGTTGATCAGCACCGAGGTCGTCGGGCCGGCCTCTGCCCGCGCGAGTGCGCCGTAGGAGGTTCCGAGATAGCCGAATCTTGCGGCCTCTTCGTACGACACGTTGTCTGGGAGCACAACCATGGCGCTGGCGGGAGCAATCATGTACTCGGCAAAACCGCCCCACGGATACCGCCGGAAGGGGCGTGCTGCCTCCGGTGTGAAGCCGTGGTACCCGCCGAGACCGTAGGACTTGCACCTCTGAGGGTGGGAGTTGCGGCATTGCTTACAACTGCCGCACGATCGACCAGGATTGACGTAGACGCGTTGTCCTGGGCTCATTTCCAAGACATCGGGGCCCACTGCCGCGATCTCACCGGCTGGGTCCAGTCCGTAAATGGCCGGATACTCGGGGAAAGCGAGTTCGGGAAGAAAATCTGCAGCAGCGAGTACGTTCTTCAGATTTGGCACGATCCCGCAGGCACGGACTCGAACCAGAACGTCCGAGCCCGTCGGCTCGGGAATGTCGATCTGGTCCACCTGGAACGGATCGTTGGACTTGTGCAGCCGTGCTGCTGACATCGTGGACACGTGCGTCTCCTGTTGGTGACAAGAACTGAGGGGCACGAACGTCGTTCGGTGCCCATGGAGTGGAGATGCGACCGGGGCCGCAGGCGGGTTCCGCCGTGGCGCCGACCGCGGCCTTACGGGGCTCAGTTTGACTGGTAGTCAATCATAGTGTTTTCTACCACATCTACGTTGTGTTCGGGGCCAAATCCGAGGCTTCGTACGCCGGTTCTCGGAGCGATTCAGTCAAGCAAAGCCGAAGGATCCGCATTGCCCGTCAACCAGCTCAGAAGCAGTCGCGAGAGAGCTCGTTGAGTTGTGCGTCGCTGAGCTTCATTGCCTCGAGCTCTGCGGGCAGCTTGGTCAGGACGTGGCGGGCGTACCACTGCCCGGTAGCGACCTTTCCGGTGAGGAAGTCGCGGTCCTTGGACGCTCCACCCTCGATCAACGCCGCGGCGACGTCTGCGCTACGCAGCAACAACCAACCGCACGTCAACGTACCCAGCGCGATGAGTAAGCCTGTCGTGTCCTGAGCTGCGAGGGATCTGCGCGTCTTGTCGGTCGAGCTGCCCCAACGTTCGGTCAGCAGCGAGACCATTTCGCGAACAGCGGTGATGGCCGCGTCGAGAACTTCCCGTTCCTCGCCGAACGTGCCGAGTTCGGAGAAGTCGCTCGTTTTCGACATTTCCGCGATAAGGCGTTCCAAGGCTGCACCGTTGTCGCGCATGATCTTGCGACTGAACAGATCCAAGCCTTGGATTCCGGTGGTGCCCTCGTACAGAGTGTCCACCTTGGTATCCCGCACGTATTGCTCGATCGGGTAGTCCTTGAGATAGCCCGACCCACCGAATGTCTGCAGACTCTCCTGGCCGAGCACTCTCCAGGCGGTTTCCGAACAGAAACCTTTGATGATGGGCAGCATCAGTTGGTGGCAGGCGTCGGCTTCGGCGTCGTGAATACCCTGTGACTTCGCTTGGGCGAGTCGGTCCTGTTGGGTTGCGGTGTAGAGAATCATCGCGCGCATGCCCTCTGCGTACGCCTTCTGCGTCATCAGCGATCGCCGCACATCGGAATGATCGATGATGGAGACCGGCTTCGACGAATGCGGTGCACCGAGCTGCTGGCCTTGCACTCGGTCCAGTGCGTAGGCGCGGGCATTGAGATAACCGGTGGACAGCGCGGCCATCGCCTTGACGCCGACCAGCATCCGGACGTGCTTGATGATTTCGAACATCTGCTTGATTCCGGCATGCTGATCTCCGAGCAGCCACGCCACCGCTGGTGCGTCGGATCCGAATGTCATCTCGCAGGTCGGGCTTCCGGTGATGCCCATCTTGTGTTCGAGTCCCGTGGCCAAGACCCCGTTCCGTTCCCCGAGTGCGCCCGTCTCGGAATCGAAATGGAACTTGGGTACCACGAACAGCGAGAGCCCCCCCGTCCCTGGCCCGCCGACACCCTCGACTCCCTCCGGTCGGGCCAAGACCAGGTGAATGATATTTTCTGTCAGATCGTGGTCGCCATACGTGATGAATCGTTTGACGCCTTCGAGGTGCCAGGTGCCGTCCGCCTGGGGTGTCGCGCGCGTTCGCCCGGCGCCCACGTCCGAACCCGCGTCGGGTTCGGTGAGCACCATCGTCACCATCCAGTTGCGTTCGACGATCAGCTTCGCCCACTGCTTCTGCTGGGCGTTACCGTGATCATGCAGCAGTCGCACCACCTGCGGAATGACGTTGAGGCCCTGCGGGATCGCAGCGTTGGCTCCGAGCATCATTTCTGTGACGCACCACGACAGGGACGGCGGCACCGATTGCTCGGATATCTCGTGCGGTAGGTCCAGATCGAGCCATCCCGAGTCGAGATAATCAGCGGCGGTTTCGCGGTATGCGGTGGGAAGCCGCACACTGTTCGTCGCCGCGTCGAACGTCACCGATTCGCGGTCCGCGTCTGCGAAACTCGTAGCCAGTTTGGTTTCTGCGTACCGGGCCGCTTCGTTGAGGACGGTGTCGGCGGAGTCGGTTCCGAAGTCTTCGAACACCCCTGTGCCGTATACCGAATCACGATCGAGGAGTTCGAGCAGGTCGAACTTGATGTCGGTCAGATTACTGATGTAATGGCTCATCGGTGCCTCTCGGAATGGGAGTCGGTCTTCGCACGTGTGGGCGCGAGGACGATGTCGAATCGGGTGCTGGTCCAGGAGCGGTCCCCGATCGCGCGTCCGTCGGGAGTCGGTGTCGCCGACGAGTGTTCGGTGAATTCTGCGATCAACGATTCGCGTACTCCGAAGACGCTGTCGGATCCCAGCAACTCGTCGCCTCGAACGAAGATGTGTGTAACCAACGTTCGATGACCGGGCGCGCTCACCTTGAAATGCAAGTGGCTCGCTCGGTAGGGCGACCGGTTGGTGGCTGCGAGCATGCGGCCGACTGGACCGTCGTGAGGAATGGGATACGGGGTGGGGGTCAGTCCCCAGAAGAAGTAGCAGCCGGCACTGTCGGCGGTGAGGTTCGCGCGGCCTGCGAGTTCGGTGCCGTCGTATTGGACGTCGTAGAAGCCGGCTTCGTCGGCTTCCCAGACTTCGATGTGCGCTCCGGCGATCGGTGTCCCGTCGGTGGAAGTTACTGTTCCCTCGACCCAGCAGGGCTGACCGGATGCACCGCCGGCAATATCTCCGCCGAGTTCGATCGAGGGGGAGTCCTCTACGAAGAACGGGCCGAACACAGTTGCTTCGGTCGCGTCGGCGTCTGCTTCGTTGTTGACGGTGACCGTCTGCATCGACACACCGAAGACGTCGGAGAGCAGAATGAATTCCTGGCGACGGTCATCGGTGATGTGGCCGACATCGGTCAAGAAGCCGATGGCGGTGTTCCATTCGTCTTCGGTGAGGCGAAGCTCGCGGACGAAGGCGTGCAGGTGCCGAGTCAGCGACTGCATCAGCTGCTTCAGACGGGCGTCCGGGGTGCCGTCGAAGCTTGCCACCACGGTCTCGGTCAGAGCCTGCTCGCGGCGTGTTTGTTCGTCGTGAAGGGGTGGGTGGTCGATCGTGTTGCTCATGATCGGAACATCTCCTTCGTGGGGGGATCGCCGGCCCAGGCCGCGCGTAGTAGCACCTCGAGGTCGTCGGCGGTCACTGGTCGTGGCGTACCCGGTGGTACCGAGGGCAGGATCAGGTGCGCCGCCTCGGAAATGACGCTCCCATCGAAGCCGTGATCGCGTAGTGCGGTAGGAGCACCGACGGCCGCGCGGAGGTCGTTGAGGCCGGTCAAGGCATCGGTGGCATCGAAAGCGGAGGCGATACGTCGTTCTGCGTCCTGAGCGAACGGCGCGAGGAATGCGGTCACGTAAGCAAGCACGATCGCGTGGGTGTGCGCATGAGGCAGGTTGTAGGCGCCGCCGAGGACGTGGCAAATTTTGTGGTGCAGTCCGGAACCCGCAGAAGCGAACGTCACGGCCGACAGGTACGCGCCGTAGAGGGCGTCTTCGCGGCCCGCCAGGGTCTGTCCAGCGTCGTTCCTTATCTCCGGCAGTGCGCGTGCGAGAACTGCGATTCCCTCCCCTGCCAGGGCTTTGTCGATCGGGTCTGTGCGCGGCGCCCACATCGAGTCGATGCAGTGAGCCAGCGCGTTGAGCCCGGACACTACGGACAGTTCCACCGGCAACGATGCCGTCAAGCGCGCGTCGTAGACGATGCTCACCGGCAAGACCACATCGTTGACTCCCGTTGTCTTGCGGGAGTTTTCGGTCAATCCCCAGACGTTGGTCGCTTCGGACCCGGCGTAGGTAGTCGGGACGGCGACGATCGGGATGCCGGTCTCGAGTGCAATGGCTTTGGCCAAACCGGTAGTCGATCCTCCGCCCACGCTGATCATCAGATCGATGGCGTCGTTTCGGGCGGCAGCGGTCGCGGCCTGCGCCGTGGCGATCGGCACGTGCGGTGCGACGTCGTTCCACCGGCGCGTCACCGGTACAGTTGCGATCACCTCGGCGGCCAGCGAGGTCTCTTGGTCGGCGGCTATGAGCATGATCCTCTCGGCACCGAGTCGCTCGACTTCGGCACCGAGGTGACGTGGGCCATCTCCGGTTCCGAAGAACACGCGCTGGGCGTGCGTGGTGTGCACGAACGCGGTCATTGCGCCACCGCCGACCCTGCTTCGAGTTCGGCGTCGTATCCGTAGAGCCACGCGCTGTCGGCGAGTGCATCGGAGCCGGCCAAGGCCTCGTCTCGTGCGGTCTGTTCGGGGCCGTCGGGTAGGTGGTTGATCTCTTTGCGGTTGCGGCTGAGCTCTTGTATTCGGGTTGTGCGAGGTCTGCGTACGGCCTCGTAGTGCGCCAGTGCAGTCTCCGGGTCGGTGGGGTTGTCCGACAGGCTCTGGGCGAGAGCAGCTGCGTCTTCGATCGATTGAGCTGCGCCTTGGGCGTAGAACGGGAACATCGGGTGCGCGGCGTCACCGAGCAGTGTCATCCGACCCTTGGACCAGTTCTGCAAGGGAGCACGATCCAGCAATGCCCACCGTCCCGGGGTGTCGGCTCGTGCGATCAGCTCGATCAATCTGCTGTCCCAGCCTGCGAACTCGGCCAAGAGCTCGTCCACTGTTGCTGTGGCGCTCCAGGATTCGTCCACGACATCGCCGGCGGGAGCGAAAGCCACGATATTGATGTAGTTACCGCCCGAGATGGGGTAATGCACCAGATGATGGTCCGGTCCGAGCCACAACGTCTGCACCGGGCGCCTGAAGTGCTCGGGAGCGTCGGCGGCGGGGACGAGGGCGCGGTAGGCGCACATTCCGGAGTACTCGGCCGGTGATGGCTCGGTGATGTGGTTTCGCACGACCGAGTGAATCCCGTCGGCGCCGACGACGACATCTGCGACCGCAGTGGAGCCGTCGGCGAAGGCCAGCTCGAAGGTGTCACCTCGGTCGGTCACGTCGATGCATCGTGTTCCCAGGCGAACCAGATGTTCGGGGACTGCGCAACGAAGCGCGTCCACGAGGTCTGCTCTGTGGGTGACGTAGGAGCGCTCACCGTAGAGATCTTCGCAGCGCCCGGCCATCTGCTCCGAGGAGAGCACTCGCCCGTCCTGCCACCGGCGAAACTCCCAACCGACATCGAGGGCTACAGCTTTGTCGAGGAACGCCTCGACGTGCCCCAGTCTGCGGATCATGCGAATAGCGTTGGGGGACACGACCAGCCCGGCGCCGACCTCCCCGAGAGCAGGGGCCTGTTCGTATACCGTGACGTCGAGGCCGGCACGGTGCATGAACGCGGCGGCGCTCAACCCCCCGATGCCGCCTCCGACGACGGCGATCCGGGGAGTACCGGTCGATGCTGTGCTCATACTCTCTGGCCTTTCTCGTTTACGTTGGAAATTTCGCTGCCGCAGCCGAGTCGAGGAGTGCGACCGACTGGTTGCTCAGTCGGTTGATTCGGTGTTCAGCAGACGGCGAAGCAGTTTTCCGACGGCGCTGCGGGGTAACTCGGTGCGGTGTTCGATGGCGCGAGGAATCTTGAACTTCGCCAGCTGCGGCCTCAGGAACAGCTGGAGGTCGTCGAGTGAGATCTCTTCGTCGGAGACGACGACGGCCACGACGATCTCGCCCCAGAGTGGGTCGGGGCGTCCGATGACGGCCGCTTCGCGAACCTTGGGGTGCTGAACGATGAGGTGTTCGACCTCGGCGGGGTCGACGTTTTCACCACCGGTGATGACGATGTCTTTCGATCGCCCGGTGATGCAGAGGTCGCCGTCCTCGTCGATCAATCCGCGATCTCCGGTGACGAGCCAGCCGTCACGGAACGCCTCTTCGGTCGCCACGTCGTTGTGCCAGTACCCCGCCGCAATGTGGGCGCCTCGCACGTGTACCTCTCCGACGGTGCCGACTGGCAGGTCCTCTCCGGTGGGCCCGACGATGCGTAGGTCGGTCAGAAGTGCGGGCGCGCCGGAGGAGTCGGATTTGCCGGCCGCCTCGCTGGTCCTGCGGAAGCTGACCGACGGCCCAGCTTCGGTGAGGCCGTAACTGGCGAGCACCGGGATTCCCAACGCTGACCAGCGGGCGACGAGGGCCGGCGGCATGGGGGCGCCGCCCCCGAGTATCCACCGCAGACTCGACAGATCTGAGGTCGCGAACCCCGGCGCTCGCTCCAACAGTGCGAGCATCGACGGTACCGCGAACATACTGGTGATCTTGTGCTCGGAGATTTGCTCGAGGCACCTCGCGGCATCGAACTTGCTGTCGATCACCACGGTCCCGCCTTTGACCAGGGTGGTTACTGCGAGCGAATTCAGCGCAGCGACATGGGAAAACGGGGTGTTGACCAAGGTGACGTCGTCGGACACGATGTCGAGCCCGAACATTGTGTTGAGACTGTTCGCGAAGAGCGCTCCGTGGGTCAGTACGACACCTTTGGGATGTCCGGAGGTGCCGGAGGTGTAGACCACCAGCGCCTCGGTGTCTGCAGCGGTCCCCTGCGAGGTGCGTTGGCCGGTTTCGGTGGACGACGATGCGAAGGACCCATCCGAAATATTTGCCAGCGGCAGAATTCGAGGTCGCGCCGCTGCTTGTATCTCGGGCACCTGCCCGGCGGTCTGGTCGGACACCAGAAGCGTCGTCGCGGCCAAGTCATCGAGAATGTACGCCACATCCGTTGGCCTGGAGGCGATTCCGACCGGTGTGAAGATCGCCCCGACGCGCATTGTGGCGTACAGGGTGATCAACACCTCCGGCCGGTTCTCCGACCAGCAGACCACCCGGTCACCTCGACGGACACCTCTGTCCGCGAGCGCCTGCGCGGTGAGCAGAATACGCTCGAGCAACTCGCCGTAGGTCAGACGCTCGTCGGCGTACACGATCGCAGTTCGGTCGCGTTGGCGTGCGGCCCGTCGTTCGATCAGTTCTCCGTATCGAACGCCGGAGTCGGCGCCGATCGGTACTTCGCGCAAGCGGTGTTGGATGAGGGTGTCCATCAAGTGCTCCGGTCAGATCGGGTAGTGACGATCGCTGGACGAGACTGTGATCCAACGTAACTCGGTGAACTCTTCCAGGGCGGCGGTCGACCCGAAGCGGCCGAATCCGCTTGCCTTGACACCGCCGAACGGCATCTGCGCCTCGTCGTGCACGGTGGCGCCGTTGATGTGGCAGATGCCGGACTCGATACGGTGTGCGAGTTCGAGCCCGCGCCCCACGTCGCGGGTGAACAAGGCCGCGGAGAGTCCGTATTCGGAGTCGTTGGCGACTCGAATGGCTTCCTCGACGCCGTCGACGGTGATGATCGGTGCTACCGGTCCGAACGATTCTTCCGTGTAGATCCGTGCGTCGGAGGTGACGCCGGTGAGCACTGTCGGCGGGTAGTACAGGCCATCGGATGTGCCGCCGGTGACCACGGTGGCGCCGTGTGCAACCGCATCTGCTACCAACTCTTCCACGTGGCGAACCGCACCGTCGTGCACGAGCGGGCCGAGCTGAGTGGCGGGGTCGTCCGGATCCCCGACGACGAGCGTGCGTGCCCGCGCTGCGAGCAGGTCGGTGAACTCTGCGGCGATGGAGGAATCCACGATCAACCGCTCGGTGGACATGCAGATCTGGCCCTGATTCATGAAGGCGCCGAAGGAGGCAGCCGCGGCCGCCGCCTCGAGGTCTGCATCGGCGAGGACGACGAAGGGAGCTTTACCTCCCAGTTCCAGGACAGAGCGAGTGAGATACCGTCCGGCTGTCTCGGCGATGATCCGGCCGACTTTCGTCGATCCGGTGAAGTTGACACATCGGACACCAGGGTGGGCGATGAGTGCTTCGACGACGTCGGCCGCATCCTCCGGAGCGTTGGTGACCAGGTTGGCTGCACCGGCAGGAACACCGGCGTCGATGAGGCATTCGATGATCGCCGCGTGGGTAGCGGGGGTCTCTTCCGACGCCTTCAGAACGACAGTGTTGCCGTAGGCGAGCGGCATCGCGATCGCTCTGACACCGAGGATGATCGGTGCATTCCAGGGTGCGATTCCGACCACGACGCCGACGGGCTCGCGAACCGCCAAAGCAGTCAAGCCTGGGACATTCGATGGAATGACCTGGCCGACCGTGGAATACACCTGCGCCGCGGCTTCTCTGAGCATTCCCGCGGCGAGCATGACGTTGAAGTGGCACCACGCGGCCGCGGCGCCCATTTCCCGTCCCATCGTGGCCGAGATGGTGTCGCTTCGGTCGTCGAGCAGCTGTGCCGCCTTTTCGAGAACCTGTCGACGGGCGGCGGGCGGCGTCGAGGCCCACCCTGGGGCGGCATCGACGGCGGCATCGACGGCTCGGCGCGCATCTGCGGCCGTCGCCGCGGCGACGCGGGAGATGCGGGCTCCGGTCAGCCTGCGATGTTTGTCGGTGTAGCGCGCGCCCTCAGGCTCGGTGGCTTTGCCCCCGATCAGCAGGGAGACGGTGGCGACGTCGGACTCGATCGTGGTCATGGCGGTGGCCCTACTCTGCCGAGGTGGCGTACGTGCCCAACCCGGGCCGGTACGTCTTGTCGTCGAGGAATTGCGTCATGCCCTGTTCACGAGCGTCTTTGTCGAACAGGATCGCTTGATCGTGCTTGGCATAGAGGTAGTCCTCCGCTGCTTCCCAGGACATGAGCCGTGAGTGACGGAACCCCATCTTGGCGCCGCGCACGACCCACTGGCTCAGGCTCGTCAGCTGCAGCGCCAGGTCGATGGTGCGTTGACGCAGTTGATCGGCAGGGACTGCCTCGTTGACCAAACGCATGTCGGCTGCTTTCTGGCCGTCGAAGTGCTGTCCGGTCATGATGTAGAACATGGCATCGCGAGTCGGGATGGTCTCCGCCAGCGCGCGGGTCACCAAGTTCCCTGGTGTGACGCCCCAGTTGACCTCTGACAGACCGAAAGTGGCGTCTTCGGACGCGAGTGCGAGGTCGCACGAGACGAGAGGAACGAATGCGCCGCCGAAGCACCAACCGTTGACCATGGCGATGGTGGGCTTGGCGTAGTTCAGGAGCTTGCGGTACTGCCAGTTGGTTCCTTCTCCTCGGACCCGGTGCTGGACCGAACGAGGTTTGCCGTCGGTCTCGCGGAAGTACTCCTTGAGGTCCATTCCGGCGGAGAACGAGTCACCGGTACCGGTCAGCACCACCACAGCGACGCGATCGTCGTCTTCGAGAGCGTCCAGGGCAGCGAACATCTCACGGTTCAAGGTGGGATTCATGGCGTTGCGCTTTTCGGGGCGGTCGAAATACAGCCATGCAATGCGGTTGTCGTCGATCTCGACACGGATGGTCTCGCCCTGAGGTAGATCTGACTCAGTGGACATCGGTTGTCTCCATTCGAATTTCGGGCGTGAACCTGGGCGGGCTTTGGTTCGCTCCGACAGTGGTATCAGTGATTCTGATAACTCGAAATTATCAGCGACTCTGATAACCTGTCAACCATGACTGCAGAACTTCTCCAGGGGGACGCCGATGGTGCAGCTGCCGAGCACCACGCAGCGCCGTCTCGGGTTACGTACCTGGTCAAGCAGTTGGAGTCCGCGGTCCGGCAAGACCTCGACGCGCGACTGCAGACCCAAGGGTTGACGACTCCGCAGTACGCAGCGCTGAGCATTCTGCTGCGCTCACCAGGATTGTCGTCCGCGCAGTTGGCTCGACGCTCATTCGTCGCCGCCCAGTCGATGCAGGTCATGGTGGCGGCTTTCGTACGCAACGGCTACATCGAGCGGCGACCGGATCCAGAGAAGAAGCGAGTGCTGCGAAACTACCTGACGACCGAGGGCACCGAAGTGCTGCGTCGGTGCGAGCAGGAGGCTGACGCCATGGAGGATCGCCTGCTGGCGGGACTGTCCGCACCGCAAATATCCGCGATGCGGGACGCTATGGCCGTCTGTGTCCGTAACTTGGCGGGTTCGACCCGTCGTTGAGTGTCCTGCACCCCGCCCCAGCGAGGCCGGGTACAGGACATCCAAGCCTTAGACGTTTCGCAACGTCGGTCTGTATCAGTCGGTGAGCAACAGCACCCGTAGGGGGGAAGCTGTACTTCCTGCAAGCTTGAGGGGCAGTGCCGCAATCAATCCCGTTGCGGGGACGGCGCCGAGACCCCGGAGGCACTCGACGATCAAAATCCCCCGGGGAAGAAAATGGTGACCGTGACCGGTGCCCGCTGACATCGCACCGTCCGCCACCGAGAGGTCGCAGGCCGAGGTATCGGATGCAACTGCGGTCACCTGTGCTGCGGCGAAATACTCGCACGCCTCCTCCGATAGTCCCGGTTGATTGCGTCCCCACCATTGTGGTTCGCGCGCCGCTGCTTCGCCCGGAAGATACTTGTCGTACCCGAAGTCCACGACTGCGACGTCGCCGGCGTCGAGCGTGAACCCTCCCGTCGCTGCGGCGGTTTCGATCTGGTCCAGAGACGCAGGTTGTCCGGGCTGCAGGTCGAACGGCGACAGGTCGTACTTCTTAAACGGCCGCATGAACAGCACATCCGCTGCCAGCTCGTCGGTGGTCTTGCCGTGTTCGTCGAAATGAAAAGGCGCGTCGACATGCGCACCGGAGTGTTCGTGAATTTCCCAGGTGTTCGACGCTGCACCCTCTGTTGCGTGGCGCGCGAACGGCCGCATGATCGGGGCCGGATTGGGGAAGAACATCGGAGTGTCAGGACCCAGATCCGGTGTCACATCGTGAATTCGGAGATTCCGAACGAGGGACCCGAGTTCCGCCAGGTTCGAGGCGGACAGTTCAGTGTTCATGGCGCTACTCCGTCGGACCGTCGGCGGTAGCAGCATCGGCGGGCGCTTCCAGGGCCGCCATCTGGCGTTGCAAGTCGGCCAGGTCGAAGTAGTCCCGCCATTCGGCTATCAGCCCGTCCTTGATGCGGAAGCTACCCATGAGGGGGATTGCGATTCGCTTGCCGTCTGCGGCAGCGAAGATGTCCAGTCGTTCGGTCAGTACGACGTCCCCGGCACTGGCCAGCGACACCAACTGCCAGTCGACCTGGAGCCGAGAACCCATGCCGAACTCGTGTGCGAATGCGCGCACGGCTTCTCGACCGGTCATGGGATCCATCGGAATGTTGTGGTAAAAAACGTCTTCGGCGAGCAGGTCCATGCCGTCGTCGATGCGTTGGGCGTTCAAATGATCGAGAAACTGGCGGACAACGTCAGCGGATGTCGACATTGCGAGCTCCTTTCGGGTGCGGGTGAGTGTGTCGTCGAACCTCACGCGGACGGCAGTCCGAGTGCGCGTTCGGCATTGCGGTAGGCGATCTGTTCGAGCTGATCCTGAGGAAGAGGAATGGTGTCGAGGAACTGCGCGGCCGTCGAGGTTTCCTCGTAGGGGTAGTCGATCGCGAACATGACGCGGTCCGCACCGAGAGCTGCGACGGCCCCGACGACGGCCGAATGCGAGCAGACTCCACTGGTGGTGATCATGAAGTTGCGTCGCAGATATTCCGACGGTGTCAGCTTCGGCGGATCGGGCAGAGTGAGATTGGCGTGTCGGCTGTCCAACCGCGTCGTCTGGAAGGGAAGGAATTCGCCCATGTGACCGAGGATGACCGTGAGGTTCGGGAAGCGGTCGAAAACCTTGCCGTAGATCAATCTCAGCGCGTGACCACCGACAGCGACAGACCAGCCGAAACTGCCACCGGACAAGTATTCGTAGTCCGTCAGAACGTGTAGGGACTGAGCTGAGACCGCGTTCGGGTGAATGTAGAGAGGAACCTCGAGTTCCTCGAACTTGTCCCACATCACGTCGTAGGCACGGTCGTCGAGATACCGCCCGCCGGTATGGTCGTTGATCAGACCTCCGCGCAAGCCCAGTTCCTTCACCGAGTACTCGAGTTCCTTCGCCGCGGCCTCCGGGTCCTGAGTGGGCAGAGCGGCGAAACCGGCGAAACGGTCGGGGTGGGCCGCGATGGTGCGCGCGAGGAATTCGTTGGAACGGCGGGCATCACGGGTGGCGCTCGTGGCGTCGGTGTGCGCCTGCACGCCTGGCGATGTCAACGACAGCACGTGCATGTCGATGCCGTGCTCGTCCATGTCTCGTAGTCGTTCTTCGGACAGGTCGACCAACCTCGATTGCACGTGATCGACCCACACGCGATTTCGCGGCGTGAGGTGCCCGAAGGGGTGGGTTTCCTCACCGAGTTCGGGAAGCCAGAAAGCTTCTTCCAACGCTATGCGGCGCATCATTTCTCCTCGATATCAAAAGAACGAAACGGTCGGTGCCACACTGGTGGTGCGGCTGGGGGGTTGCGCCGGCGTACCGCTCGGGTGGGCAGCACGCGAACGGGTACGCCGGCGCGCCGGGCACATGGTCAGGTGTGCTCGAGAAGTACACCGAGAGTGTTTGCCGCCGGGTCGTCGAGCAGGGCGTAGGCCTGCGGTGCCTGCTCGAACGGAACACGGTGGGTGATGATGTGGCTGTCGACGTCGATGCGGCCCAGGTGCTCGAACGACACGCCGCGCATACGGGTTCGGTCCCATCGCGCGGTCAGGTGAGCGGGTACGGTCGGGCCGGTACTGACGATGCGTTGTCTGCGTAGATGGAACTCGCGGGACAGTGCGAGCGGTACGGGCCTGCTGCCGTACCACGATGCCACCGTGACGGTGCCTTCGACGCCGGTGAGTTCGATGGCCGACTGCAGCGCCGGGGGTGCGCCGCTGGCTTCGATGCACAGGTCCGCGCCCCGCCCCTTCGACAACTCGTCTACTGCAGCCGCCGCGTCACCGGGAGCAACGACGGCATCGGCACCGATCCATTTACTGCGGTCTCGGCGAGAGGCGGACGGTTCGATGAGCACCAGAGTGCTAGCGGTGAGCCGAGCGATGTATGCGGCGAAGGTGCCGATTGCACCGAGCCCGGAGACCACCACGCAGTCGCCGGTCAGCGGGGGTGTGGTGATGCAGGCGTTGAGTGCGACGCCGAACAGTCCCGCGAATGCGGCCCGATGTGGATCGACCTCGGGGGGGATGCGCCACACCAGGTTTGCATCCAGGGTGAACCGGGTCTGGTGTGGGTGGAAGCAGAAAACTCGTTCTCCGACTTCGTAATCCGCGCCCTCGCCGACGGCCTCGACCACTCCTACTTCTTGGTAGCCGAACTTCACCGGAAACGGGAGTTGGCCCTCTGCGGTGGGGAAGGCGTCGAGGCTGGGTAGGTCACCTTCACCCTTGTAGAGGTTCATCTCGCTGCCGGCGCTGATGGCTGCGCACAGGCTTTTGACCTGAATTTGACCGGGTCCTGGAGGAAGGGCCTCCGCGGGTCGGAGCTCTGCTTTTCGAGGCCCGGCGAACCAGACTGCCGATTCACTCATCGTGTTACCTCCGTGGAATCGAGAGTCAACCGCGATCCACTCGATTCGCGGATCTTGCTGACGATCACCGTGCTGATCAGGGCGATGACGACGACGAAGGTCGCTACCCAGACCGGGCTTTCATCGCCCACCACCAACAGAGAGGTTGCGATCACCGGGAAGAGTCCGGAGATGATCGCGGCGATCTGGAACGACATGGACACGCCTGTGTAGCGCACCGGCGTGCTGAACATTTCGCTCAGGATTGCAGCGAGCCCGGCTCCGATCGCGGGAGCGACCAGAGAATAGGCCACGATGAAGGCGGTGAAGAGCCAGAACGTGGACCCGGAATCGATTGCCCAGAACAGCGGGAAGACCAGCACTGCGACTGCGAGCGTCCCTGCCGCGTAGACCGGTCTGCGTCCGAGTCGGTCGGAGAGCAGTCCGTAGATGGGATTGGTGGGGATCGCCGTGGCAAACGCAACGCCCACCGCTGCGAGAACAGTCGAACGGGAGTGCCCGGCGTTCACTGCGTACGAAACGCAGAAGCTGCTCACCAGGGTGACCATGAGGCTCGGCGGGATAGACACAAGGATGCCTTGAAGAAGTGCTCCGCGGTGGTCCTTGAAGAGGTCTGCTACCGGGCGTCGGCGCTTGCGCTGTGCATTTTCGGCGCGCTGCAATTCTTCGAACAATGGACTTTCGCTGATCTTGAGGCGTATGTACAGCGCGATCAACAACAGAACGAAGCTGGCCAAGAACGGGATACGCCACCCCCAGGACAGCAGCTGCTCGCTCGGCAGCAGCGCCACCAACGCCATCGCTGCCATCGCCAAAGCTCCACCGCTGGGTTGACCTGCCTGCCCGATAGCGGTGATCCAGCCTCGACGCGCCGGTGGCGCGTGCTCGGCGGTCATCAACGCTGCTCCGCCCCATTCGCCGCCCACCGCAATCCCCTGGGTCAGACGCAGGACGATCAACATGATCGGTGCCCAGACTCCCACCTGGGCCGTCGTCGGGAGCAATCCGATCAGTCCGGTCGCGAACCCCATGAGAACCATCGTCGCCAGAAGGGTGGGCTTGCGGCCGTGCTTGTCTCCCAGGTATCCGAAGAGCAACCCACCGAGCGGCCGGCACAGGTATCCGGTTGCCAGGGTGCTGAAGGAGGCGATGGTGGCCATCGTGGGGGAGAGATTTGAGAAGAACAAGGGGCCGAAGATGAGTGCGGCAGCGGATCCGTACAAGATGAAGTCGTAGTACTCGATCGTGTTGCCGGCGTAGGTGGAGATGGTGACGCGCCGGACCTCGCTCGGAGGTGACGGATCGTTGTTCTCTTCGGAACTCGACCGTGTGGGACGTCCCAGGACCGGGCCTTCCTCGACCGCCATGTGTGTCTCCTAGATGTGTTCGGTGAGTGGGGTGGGGGTGTTCGTCGTGCTGCGAACGGCGTCGGCGACGTGCGCGTCGAACTGGCGCAAGCGTTCGAGGCCGGTTTGTTCACCGGCGGGAGTGGATTCGAGCCAATAGTGTTCGAGGTCGATGAGTCCGGTGTAGCCGGAAGTAAGGGCTGCGGTCAGCAACTCCACGATCGGGAGGTGGCCGGCGCCCGGCTCGATTCGACCGGGCATGTCCACTACTTGTAGTGACGTGATGTGACCGCGGGCTGCATTCAGCGCAGTCATCAGGTCTCCGTCGGTGACCGAGACGTGTGCGGTGTCGAAGATGATGCCGACTCCGGTCGTGTCCGCGGCTTTCACGATATCGACGGCGTCGGTGATGTTGCGCAGCAGCATGTTCGGGAGTGCGACCATCGGTTCGATGGCCAACTCTGCTCCGAAGTCGGCTGCGAGAATGCTCATCTCGCGGAGGTTGGCTGCGGCGTCCGCCACCTGACGGTCGGCCGAGCGGTCGGGATCGGCGGCGACGAGAACAGCCAGTTGAGAGCTGCTCAGCGTGCGCGCGGTTGTCGCAGCGGCGCGCACGTGCCCTTCGAGTGCACTGCGTCCGGCTGGACTTCGATCGGTCCATAGGGGAGCGCTGATGTATTCGAGGGGGACGCTGACGATGCTGCTGCAGGACAAGCCCGTGTCGCTCAACGCCGCTGCCATCTCGGCGATTTCGCGCTCTTCACGGCGCGTCGCCCAGGGATCGAACACCCCTGCCATACCGATTCTCGCTGCGTGGGCGATGAGATCGACGGGATCCGTGGATCCGACGGTCTCGGAGAACTGCGGCCGCAGGGCAGGAGGGGCGTAGCCGAGGTGCGCTGTGTATCTCTGGGTGAACGACACGGGCTTGTCCTTTTCGGTGATTCGGATCAGCTGGGCCAGGAGCCTTCGATGACGTCGGTGAGGTGGCCCTTCTTCGGTGTCCTGTCGCCGACGATCGGGATGATGCCGCTCAGGGCACGCATGATGCGTAGGCCTGGCTCGGTGTGGACGTCGAGGACGTAGCTTCCTTCGGCGTCGAGTGCACGTTGCAGGGCGGGCACGATCTGGTCGGGGGTTTCCACGCGTTCGCCGTCGACACCCATGCCTTTGGCCACTGTCACGAAGTCGGTCGTCTGCGGCAGATCGACCCACGGGTTGTCGATACCGGACGCTTTCGCCGATGCCCGGTTGGCGAGCAAGCAGTGGTTGTTGTCGATGATGACGATGATCTTGAGGTTGCGCTGAGTGAGGTTCGAGAGCTCGGCGAAGTCGTAGTACAGACCACCATCACCGTGGTAGCTGACCACTGTGCGCGACGGATCGGCGAGCTTGGCGCCCATCGCCACCGGCAGTCCCGCACCGAGCGACATGTAACGCCCGCCCGTGGCCAGCGGTGTGACGGTCTTGTACTCGAAGGCGCGGTACATCCCGAACGCGTTGCCACCCGAGTCGGCCACGACAAGAGTGTCTTCGGGGAGATGGTCGGAGAGTGTCTTGATCAAGAAGTACTGGTTGATCGGCACCTCGGTGCCGTTGTACCAGGACGCCATTTCTTCGAGCCATTCGGCTTTGATGCCGGTGACTTCCTCGCGCCATGCGGTGGTGTCCGCTGCAACCACGCCGTTCGACGCCGATCCCGACAGCGAGCGCTTCGCCAGGTCGAGCAACTGCGTGATGAACTCTTTCGCATCCGCCGCCAACCCCAGGGTCGGCTGGAAGATCTTTGCGATCTCTCGTTGGTCGACGTCGACGTGGACTACCGTCTCCGGCTTCTTGAGCGACCAGGATCCTGTGCTCATCTGTGAGAACGACGTTCCGATCGCGAGCCAGAGGTCGGATCGCTGCAGTGTGTCGTTCGCGCTGCGCCACCCGAAGTTGCCCGACGCTCCGGCGTACAACGGGTGCGCGTCGGGGAGCAGTCCACGGCCGCCCCATGAGGTCGAGACAACCGGAATGTTGAGCAGTTCGGCCAATTCCCGAAGTTCCTCGGCAGCATCGGAGATGTGCACGCCGGCACCGACATAGAGGACTGGTCGCTCTGCTTTGAGGAGCAGCTTGAAGGTAGCGGCAACATCGTCGGCCCGAGCGGCCGGCGGATGCGGCAGGTGGAGCTCCTCGACTGCCATGTTCGTGGTCTGGTACATCGCGGTCTGCGCGAGATCGAGGACCGACGGGCCGAATCGGCCGGTGCTGGCTTCCTTGACTGCTTGCCGGACGATGACCGGGAGGTCACCTGCATCGGAGACCTTCTTGATGTACTTCGAGATCGGCTTGAGCGAGGGGTAGACCTCGACTGCGTCCTGTAGCGGATCGCGAGCTTCGTAAGCCGGCGGGTTGTTCATCACCAGCACCAGCAGCGGTGTTCCGTCGAGCTTTGCGCCGTAGACGGCCGGGGCGACGTGCAGTGCTCCGACGGCCCAGCTGACGACCGCTGATGCGGCGCGCCGCTTGACTCGGTTGTAGCCGTAGGACATCCAGGCCGCGGTGAGCTCGGTACGTCCGCCGAATTCCTTCAGCTTCTCTTCCGCGAACAGGCTGCGTGCCAGGGCGGGAACGGAACCGCCGGTGTATCCGAAGATCATCTCCACACCGGATGCAACCAGTGAGTCGGCGATGGCGTCGGATCCTTCGCGGCGGATCTCGCTGGGTGCCGCATCGGGGGCGCCGGGCACTTCGTCCGGGGTCTGATTGGTGGTGTCGGGTTCGACTGTCTGGTCTGTACTCATGTGTTCGTTGTTCTCCGTTTCTCGTTTTGGTCAGTCGAAGAATTCGACGAGTCGTTCGCCGACCATGACTGCGGTGGCGTTGGGTCCTCGGCTGGTGATCTTCGGGAAGATGGAGGTGTCGGCGACGCGGAGTCCTTCGACACCGTGCACGCGTCCGAACTGGTCGACGACCGCGCCGTCGTCTGGGTCTGCGCCCATTCGGCAGGTGCAGGACGGATGTCCGACGGCGAAGATGTGGCTGCGGGCCCACGCGTCGATGCTCTTGTTGTCGGCGAGGTCCGACTTGTCGAGGTTGGTCATCTTGCCGCCGATGGCGCGCATGGCGTCGCTACCGTACAGCTCGGAGACCACTCTGATTCCCTCACGGAAGCGAACGCGGTCGCTTTCCTCGGCCATCAGGTTCCAGTTGATCTTCGGCTGTTTCGTGGGGTCCGAGGAGTCGAGTTCGACGGTGCCGCGGCTGTCTTCCTGCTGCAGACCGACGACTGTGAACGGTCTCCTCAAGTTCAGTGCCTGATCGACCATGAACTTGGTGGACGTCTTGCGCAGTGCACTCAAGGCCTGCTTCGGATTCTTCGCCATCGTGGTCACTCGCATCATGTCACCGGACGAGATGACGAAGGGGAGAAGCTCCAGATCGTCTGCGTGCGAGGAGTTTTCGGCAGTCCAGTTCAAGGCGCTGGTCAGCACGCCTCGACCGGGGCTCTGGGTGCACTTGCCGTCGAATTCCCACTTCACGCTGAGCTCGGGGTGGTCGGTGAGGTTCTGACCGACACCGGGGAGGTGCTGGACGACGTCGATGCCGTGCTCACGCAGGTGTGCTGCGGGGCCGATACCGGACAGCAGCAGCAGTTGCGGTGACCGCAGCGCACCCGTCGACAGCACGACCTCCTTGCCGCGGAATGTTGTGATTTTTCCGGCGACGTCGGCTTCCACTCCGATGCAACGAGTTCCCTCGAAGAGGACCCGGCGCGCCTGAGCCTTGCCGACCACGTGCAGGTTGGGCCGACCCAGCGCGGGCAGGAGATAGGCAAGCCCTGAACTCTGACGTTTGCCGTCCCACACGTTCAATGGAACGGGTCCGACTCCGCCCTGACCGTCACCGTTCTTGTCCGGATCTTCACGGAACCCCATCTTCGTGCACGCCTCTGTGAAGGCGGCTGTGAATTCCGGTGCGCGATCCGGGTTTTCGCGATGGACGTTGATCGGCCCCGACTTGCCGTGCAGGTCTCCGTCGAAGTCGTGATCGTTCTCACTCCGGATGTAGTGCGGGAGAACCTTGTCGTAGGACCATTCGTCGTTGCCCAGTCCCACCCAATCGTCGAAGTTCGATCGTGGGGCACGTTCCCAGTATCCGCCGTTGATGGCACTGGAACCGCCCATGCCCTTTCCGCGTGGAACCGGCACGGAGACACCAGGAATGAGAGTTCCGAGCAGACTCCACGAGCTCTTGTTTCCGGGCATCGAGGTGGACATGTTCGATGGGTCGAGGATGTCCTCTGGCATGTCGGACAACTGTTGATACATCTCGCCGGCTTCGACGAGCAGGACCGAGCGGGTTTCTTTTTCGCTCAGGCGAGCGGCGAGGACCGAGCCGGTCGATCCTGATCCCACGACTATGACGTCGTATTCCATTGGTTTCTCCTGTCGTGCACGGTGACGCTAGTCACAAAATATGCCTAGTTTGACTGATAGTCAAACTTGCTGAGATGCGATTACCCCGGGACTTTCCGGCGATGTGGGCAATCGAGTCGAACTGGAGTATCGAGGCTGGACCAGGCAGCGCTTAAGCGCTGTCGATCCGGGGCGTAGCAACGATTTACTCGCGTCGTCCAGCCTGGACCGAACGAGCACTGTTACTTCATGGGTGGTACGTCAGCGGAGGGTTAGAGCAGCTTCCGCCAGGACAGGTGATGCCGTCACGACTTTACCGAGGGCGTCCAATTCCTCTGCCGTGTCGAAAGTTTGGCCTCCCGAGGCCCGAACTGCGCCGACGAGAGCTTGTACGCACAAGTCTGTGACGAAATTTAGGTCCAGGTCCCGATGGAAGGCCCAGTCGAGTGTCATGTTGTCCAGGTACCCCATCCACGCTCGCAGCGTGGCCCGTAGGTGCGGAGGCGGGTTCGCGGGACAACCCAAACTCAGCTGTAGGTCGTTCAACGCCTGCCCACGTGCGTTGATGACGATCTCGTACACCTCACGATCGGCATGACCGGTACGCATCAAGGTGGCAAATCTGGTCGGATGCTCGCACACGTACTGGAAGTGCCGTCTGATGAAGCCGTGAATACGTTCGGACGGTGTCCGTTCGACCTCCGTGGGTCGTTCGAAGTCCACCAACTCTTTCCAGGCCTGGTCCACGGCCGCAGCGAACAGTCCGCGCTTGTTCCCGAAGTAGTACGAGATAAGCCCGTGTGCCACTCCGGCGCTTTCGCACACGTCGTCGACCGAGACGTCTTCGTAGGCGTTGGCGGAGAACAAGGCCAGAGCCGCGTCGAGTATGTGTTGCCGGCGGGCCGAGTCTCGTTTTCCGCGTGCGTCCTTCTTCGGAGCCATTCCTGGAGACTACTTCCGTCGTGGGTCGAGCGAGAGATGCGGTTCGGGCCGTCTCATTGCCACCTCCTGATCTCGTCCGCTGTGTGTCACGTCACCGTATATCAGAGATGCTGATAAGCCAAGGGGTTGTTTCGCTCTTTTTCCGCCCCTCGATCGTGTCCGCTCAGCGGATCAAGCGAGTAGGCTCGCACCATAGGCAAGATTGACCAATAGTCAAAGAGCAGGCAAGGTCGTGTCGGGAAACAACGTCAGTTCCGCGAAGAGCGTGTTGGCCAAGGCAACTCGGATCCTGGACGCGTTCGGTGGTAATCGGGTGGCGATGAGTCTGTCCGATCTCGCGCGTGCTTGCGATCTACCACACGCCACCGTGCACCGCCTTGCGGGCGAACTGGTTGCCTGGGGCGGCTTGGAGAGAACCGAGGACGGCGACTATGCGGTCGGTCTGCATCTGTGGGAGATCGGCGCGCGGTCCCGCCGAAGCTGCGACTTGAGAGAGACCGCGATGCCCTTCATGCAGGACTTGTTCGATTCCAGTCGCCACCATGTTCAGCTGGCCTTGCTCGACGGCAGCGATGCACTGTTGATCGAAAAAATCTCCAGTCCGCACGCTGTACCCACGATCGGCCGACCCGGAGGCCGGTTACCGCTCCACGCAAGTGCCGTGGGAAAAGCACTGCTGGCGGCTGCGTCACCAGACTTCCAGGGCACGTATCTCAGCGGACAACTAGCCGCCTACACCGCACACACCTCGACCAACGCGCGTGTCTTATTCAAAGAATTGGCCCTGACTCGGGACCGCGGATTCGCCACGTCCACCGAGGAGTTGTCGGTCGGCGTCGTGTCCTGTGCCGCAGCGATCACCGGCCCAGGTCATACCGCGCTGGGCGCCATATCGGTCGTGACACCAGCCGGCGACGGACCCCCGAGACGATGGAGTCAATCAGTTACTGCCACCGCTGCTGCAATCTCGTCAACAATGGCCCACCAGCGCACCATTCCCACGATCAGCGCGCCGCGACTGGCCGGCCGATCACCAGGTCCGTGAGTGCGACATCAGGTCGGATAGCAGAATCTCTTATAAAGTTGTCCACTCAGCGGAATTGAGACCACTGTGAGCTGCCCCATACTGCAATCTGGTGTCAGCCACCCGACTTCGAGGTGATTTCCGCGTCCCGACCACATCGGTGACCATCCGTATTTCGAGGAGCCGCAATGACTCTGGCCGATCTGCCGCAGACCGACATCGACATTTTCGGCGATGCCACCCTTCGTGATCCCAACCCCGTCTGGACCACCATTCGCGAGCTCGGCAGTGTCGTCTATCTGTCCAGCAGGGACACCTGGCTCATCACCCGCTACGAAGAGGTGCGCGACACGCTCTCGGATTGGGAGAGCTTCACCTCCGCCAAAGGCACGGTGTACAGCGACGAGATGAGCGCGATGCTGGGGGAGACTCCGCTGACCACGGACCCTCCGCTGCACGACAATCTTCGTGGGGTCCTCAGTGACAAACTGGCTCCGCGCGCGCTACGAAAGTTGAACGCGCACATCACCGAACGCGCGGACCTGCTTGTCTCCGAAGCCGTGGAGGCCGGAACTATCGAGGCCATGGACGGGCTGTGCAAACGCCTTCCGGTCGACATCGTCGCCGACCTCATCGGACTCCCGGTCGAAGGCCGCGAAATTCTCCTCCCCGGCGCCGAAGCCATGTTCTGCACCTTCGGCCCGTACGACGAGCGACTGCTGGCGAAGATGCCCGCCATCGAAGAATTCGTCGGGTACATGAACCACGTCACAAGCCGCGATGTCCTTCAACCCGACAGCTGGGGCACTGCCATCCTCGATGCCGTCGACGACGGACGCATCCAACAGGAACACGCGGTCCCGCTCATGAGCGCGTACCTCATCGCAGGCATGGACACCACTGTGCACACACTGGGCTTCTATTTGAAGAATCTCGTCGAGAATCCCTCTGCATGGGCAGCGTTGAAAGAGGATCCGACCCTGATCGGCAGTGGTTTCGAGGAAACCGTCAGACTGGGTTCACCGGTTCAGCTGTCGTATCGCGTCACCACCCGCGATGTCGAGATGGGGGGCCAAGTCCTTCCGGCGAACCGGCGCATCATCCTCGGCACCGGCGCCGCCAACCGAGATCCTCGGCATTACGAGAATCCGGATACTTTCGATATCCGCCGTAACCCCGTCGATCACCTCGCTCTCGGTTACGCCACCCACGCTTGTGCAGGACAGGGGCTGGCACGTCTCGAGGCCAAAGCCTTGATCACCTCACTGCTCAATCGGGTGGAATCACTCGATCTCGTCGGCGAGATCGAAGGGCAATCCCACGTCCCCGGATTCGCGGGGATCAGCCGACTGCCATTGCAGCTGAACGCACTAAGGAATTGACATGAGTTACATCGAACTGGACCGAGACAAGTGCGAAGGCCACGGCACGTGCGAGCAGATCGCTCCGGCCGTGTATCACCTTGACGACGAAGGAGAGCTCGACGTCCTGGCTGGTTCGCTGCCGGAGTCGTTGACCAAAGCCGCCGAAGCCGGAGCGAGGGTGTGCCCCGTAGCGGCACTGCGCGTGGTCGGTGATCAGTGACCCGCATCGAACGCGAAAACATCGTCATCGTCGGAGGCTCCATCGCAGCGGTGACGTCCGCGCAGGTCCTCCGAGCCGAAGGCTTCGACGGTGAGATCACGATGCTCTCCGCAGAAGCGTGCGCACCCTATTCTCGGGTACCACTGTCGAAAGCCATTCTGTCCGGGGTAGCCGGGCACGAAACTTGCGCTCTCCCAGTAACCGCCGACGACTTCGACATTCGACTGCACAGCCGAGCAATCGCGTTGGACGATGAGAGCAAGCTGGTCCATCTCGAGGGTGGGCAGACAGTGCGCTACGACGGACTGGTCATTGCAACAGGGGCCCGTGCTCGACGACTATCGAGACCGACGCAACGCGGCGAACACGTCATTCGCGACATGGACGATGTGCGTGCCCTGTCGCCGCAGCTGCGCACGGCACGTTCGGTCGTAGTCGTCGGCGCAGGGTTTCTGGGGATGGAGATCGCCTCGACCTGCATCAAGCTCGGACTCGATGTCACCGTCATCGACCGTGATCCTCCTCTGCGCCGACTGCTCGGCAGTTGGCTCTCCGCGGTCGTCGTCGCGCAGGCACGCGCGGCCGGTGTGCAGTTCGAGGTCGCAGCAAACGGAGTCGAACTCCTCGGTGAGGACATTGTTAGTAGTGTCCGCTTCGGAGATCGGACCGTCGAGGCCGACGTTGTCGTCTCGGCTGTGGGAGACATTCCCAATTCGGAGTGGCTCGCGGGCAGCTCGCTGGCGAGTGTGGGCCCACTTGTGGTCGACCAACACTGCAGAGCGACCCGAGACATCACAGCAGCCGGGGATGTCGCCGCCATCCGCGACCACAACGGTGTTGTGAATCGACTTCCGCACTGGAACAACGCTGTTCGGCAAGCACGAAGTGCAGCTCTCGCCCTCCTTCACGGCGACGATGCCCCCATTGCCGAACCGGACCACTACTTCTGGACCGAAGCGTTCGATTTGCAGATCAAGGTGTGCGGGCTGATTCCCACGGACGACACCCCATCGATTCTCGAACAGAACGCCGAGAACAACTCGATGGTGCTCCAATGGACGTCGTCGACGACCGGTCGTGTGGCTGCGGCCGCCACCGTCAATCGCAAAATGCCGGTCGTCAAACTCCGCCGACTTGCCGACGAAGCTGCGGTCGGTGCGCAGTGAGGTCGATGTCCGCCCGTCCCGTGGACGAACTGCAACAGATGGTGACGTTCGCTGCGCGGTGGGCACCCTACGGGGGATGCGCATCCGGGGACATCTTCGTCGAATTCGGGATCTCACCGCCGGAGTTCTCGATCCGTGTCGTGGCAGCCTTGTCCGAACCCGGGGCATACGACCTCAGCGAAGCTCAGCGAAACACCGTTCTCAATCAGTGTCGGCGGTTCGCACACCACTCCAACCATGTGCTCTCCGCCCACCGTCCTCCCCGTCGCACACGCACCGATAGCCACTCAGCGTTGTTGTGACCACAGCCTCGCGCTGAGAAAGCGTGCTACCGAACGATGAAAGTCGAAACTCCGCACCCCTGCCACGGGGTGGGTTTCGGCGTGCTCGATAGACGTCGGACAGGTCGCCACGTCGCCCTCGCCCCAATGAACGGACAACATGAACGAACTCGACTTCAGTGGCCGCGTCGCGGTGATCACAGGCGCCGGCGGAAATCCCGGACTCGGGCGGGCCTACGCGCTGCTCTTGGCGTCACGCGGAGCGAAGGTCGTGGTCAACGACTTGGGAGTCGGACCCGACGGCCGCGGACGGATCGGCTCCGGCCCCGACGAAGTCGTCGCGGACATCCACGCGGCAGGCGGTGAGGCGGTCGCGAACTACGACAGTGTCGCCGACCGCGATGGGGCTGCGCGCGTGGTGAGTTCTGCGCTCGACAGGTGGGGGCGACTCGACATCGTGATCAACAACGCCGGTATCGCCCCGTTCGCGATGTTCGACGAAATCTCCGATCACGACATCGAACAAGTGGTGGGAGTGCATCTGATGGGCCACATCTGGATGTGCCGAGCGGCATGGCCCCATATGAAGGCCAACCGATACGGACGCCTGGTAAATGTTAGTTCATCGGTCGCATTCAAAGGGCTTCCGCAGCAATCGATCTACAGCGCCGCCAAACTCGGCGTCGTGGGTCTCACGCGCGCGCTCGCCGCCGAAGGCGCAGAACACGGAATTCGCGCCAATGCCATCATGCCCAACGCGGACACCCTCGCCTGGCAGACGATGCTGTCCGAAGACTTCAGTACAGGTGCCCGAAAGCGCGGTGTCGTTCCCGAGGTCGTCGCGCCCGTAGCAGCATGGCTCGCCCACGAAGACTGCACGTATTCGGGAAAAATCCTGCACACCGAGGCAGGGGGAGTGAAGGAAGTTTTCTTTGCAACCACCACCGGTACGCGGCCGAACCCGGAACTCTCACTCGAAGATGTAGGTGCGGACATCGAGCTGATCGTCGATCGCACTGATTCTGCGGACGTGCCGGACCCCGGAGCGTTGCCCCCGGGTGCTCTTTCTTTCGCCCCCAAGCCGTACAACCTACGCGGCCGCCGAATTTGACGAACCGCAGCCCGATCGAATCGGAAGCGCATGTCACGACCAAGGGAGAGCACATGACCACTCCGAGAGCAGAAACAGCTGTCGCCCTCGTGCCGCCGGTAGTTCCCGATCGCATGCGAGCGGCGGTGTACACCAAAGTAGGTGACCCGTTCACCGTCGAGACCATCGACACACCGCGACCACGTGCGACGGAGGTCTTGATCAAGGTCCGGGCCTGCGGTTTGGTTCCCAATACGATCAATCAGCTCGACCCACCCCCGATGGTGCAGGCGCCGCCTCTGCCGGCCGTCTACGGCCTGGACCCTGCGGGGGTCGTTGTCGAGGTCGGGGAATCCGTCCACGGAATCGACATCGGCGATCGGGTGTACGTCAATCCGCTTCGATATTGCGGAAACTGTAGACCTTGCCGAAAAGGACAGCCCCTTGCGTGCGACTACGCAGCGTTGAACGGTTACTTCGGAACCGGTCCGAAGTCGGCAGAGATGGTCGCGGACTACCCCCAGGGCGGGTACGCGGAATACATGGTCGCGCCGCACTACAGCGTCGTGAAGCTGCCGGACAACGTGAGTTTCGAAACCGGTGCTCGCTGGGGTTATCTGGGTACCGCGTACAGCGGGTTGCGTCGCGCCGCCGTCGGTCCGAACACCACCGTCTTGATCAACGGAATCTCCGGCACCCTCGGATTGGGCGCGACACTGTTCGCGTTGGCGCTGGGATGTTCGACGATCCTCGGTGTCGGTCGCGACGCCGAGCGCCTCTCCCGTGTGCGCGCACTCGCACCCGACCGTATCCATGTGCACACCCCGACCGACGAAAGGTCGACCGAGCAGTGGGCTCGCGGCCTGACAGACGGTTACGGCGCCGATGTCGTTGTCGACGCCCTGCCCGAACGAAGCCCCGCGACTGCATTCACTGCTGCTGCAGCGGCATTGGCGCGAGGTGGCGTCCACGTCAACATCGGCGGCATCCTCGATGACGTGTCGATCAGCCCACCTCGGATCATGACCAGCAACCAGACGTATCTCGGGTCGTTCTGGTTCACATCGGAGGAGGGCCAAGAGATGTCCGAACTCGCCGCGGCCGGACTCGTCGACTTCGAAGTCTTTCAACATCGAATCCACGGACTCGGAGACATCGATGCTGCCATGGCGTCTCTGGCAGCAGGTGATCGAGACGGGGGCTTCACCAACGTCGTCATCGCGCCCTTCGGTGCCGCCGCAACATGACTCCCGTCGACCGAAAGGCATCACCAGGGGACACAGGGCCGACCACGAATCCGACACCGAACGAAGTGCCGTATCCCGAGCGTGATCGAGACCATCACCGGTGGCTCGATGCCACACAGCAGGAAGCATGGCGCAGTCTCGTCGCGCTGCTGTTCCGAATGCCCGGTGCGCTGGACACACATTGTCTCGGCTCAGTCGGCCTCACCCATTTCGCGTCCGCGATCTTGTGCACGCTGTCGACCGCGCCCGAGCAGAGCATGCGTCAGATCGACATCACCACTGCGTTGGATGCGTCCCCATCGCGCGTGTCGCACACCATGGTGGTGCTCGAAGGGCGCGGGCTGACCGTGCGCCGTCCCCACCGCAACCGAGGGTCGGTCGTGACACTAACATCGCGTGGCGCAGCCCTTCTCGAGCAGGCCGCGCCCGCTTACTCGAGAGTTGCTCGTTCCCTCGTGCTCGACGGATTGAGCGAGGCTCAAACCACCGAAGTGGCCGAGCTTTTCGGTGCCCTCGCTACGCGCCCGCAGCTCAGACCCACAAACCCTGGCGAGCGCCGCCGAACAGTGGCAACGCACGGACCACTCCTGTGACACGACAGATCCGGCGTTTTGTGTCGAACCGGGAAACCAACGCACAGGGCTCACATCGTCGGCGGCAGTTGCCCGACAGCACCGAACCCGCACACCTCGTCGAGCGAAGCCGACCCGATTCCGCTCGACCCGACCTACACCGAAAATTCTGTATCTCGACGCGACAAGGATATCTATGCCCCTCGATCACACCCTCGGAATCGAATTGACCCGCGACGAAATCTTCGCAGCTCACGACGGCGGCAAACTGACCGTGTCGTCCCGAATTCCCTTGACCAGTAAGCGCGCGCTTTCTCTTGCCTACACCCCCGGGGTTGCCGAGGTATCGCGCGCGATCGCGGCCGACCCATCCCTCGCTAACCGCTACACCTGGAGTTCGCGACTGGTCGTGGTCGTGAGCGATGGAACCGCAGTTCTGGGATTGGGTGATATCGGCCCACGCGCTTCGCTACCGGTCATGGAAGGAAAAGCCGCTCTCTTTCGTGAATTTGCAGGACTGGATTCCATCCCCCTCGTTCTCGATACCACCGATGTCGACGAAATCGTCGAAACCCTCGTTCGCCTGCGCCCCAGCTTCGGGGCAGTCAACCTCGAAGATGTCAGCGCACCGAGGTGCTTCGAGTTGGAAACCAAACTGGTAGCGGCACTCGACTGTCCAGTCATGCATGACGACCAACACGGAACCGCCATCGTCGTTCTGGCCGCCCTCTACGGGGCCATGACTGTGCTGGACCGAGATCTCACCCGACAGCGGGTTGTGGTCTTCGGCGCGGGCGCAGCAGGGGTAGCGTGCACGAAAATTCTTCTTGCTGCTGGTGTTTCGAACATCATCGTGGTCGACTCCAAGGGCATTGTCAGCGCTGACCGCACCGATCTCAACGCGATCAAACGACACGTCGCACAAAGTACCAACCCCACGAACATCACCGGTGGCCTCGCCGAAGCTCTGGCTGGCAGCGATGTGTTCCTGGGATTGTCATCGGGTCACGTATCCGAGGAATTGGTGGCGACCATGGCGGCGGATTCGGTCGTGTTCGCTCTGTCGAACCCCGATCCGGAAATCCATCCGGACGTAGCACGAAAGCATGCGGCAATCGTCGCTACCGGACGCAGTGATTTCCCCAACCAGATCAACAACGTGCTGGCATTTCCAGGCGTATTCCTCGGAGCCCTGAACGGCGGCGCCACAGCGATCACCGAGGCCATGAAGGTCGCTGCTGCACGGGCCATTGCCGACATCGCCTACAATGACCTCGATCGAGAACGGATCGTGCCCAGCGCGTTGGATCCGCGCGTCGTTCCAGCGGTCGCGGCCGCGGTCGAAGAGGCCAACACATCAGCCGCGGCCACCGCAGCCCTCTGAGCCCGATGTCGAACTCGATCGGTTGCTCACTGCCACTGCGCGAGACCTGCCCAGCGAGAGTGGAAGCGTTGACCGACCCACTGTCGGATACAGCCCCCACAACTGGTGTTCTGCCTCGCCGGCCAGGCTCGACGCGGGAAGTTCGACGGTGAGCGGGCACAGGCGGCGAACGGCCACCACATCCAATCTGGCGGACGCTTCGGTACTGCGATTCGTGCTTCTGTTGGGTGTCTACACCTTCATCTGCACTGTTGTCTTCGATGCTCCGCTCAGTACGTCGATCGTCGCGTCTTTGGCGATCGGATCCCTCGTTCACGTGTGTATCGCAGCGTGGCCGCGTACGTCGAAGGAAATCGAGCGTGATGACTGATGTCGCCTCGTTTCGAAAAACGTGCCGAAACACCGTCTCGTATCGAACGTGTGTCGAAGCGCAACCCACACCGCAGTGTGAAGATCAGCGACAGCCCTGAGTGGGCCAGTGCTGCGCCATGACGAAGCCGCACCCGTCGCCCGAGGTGATGCCCGCGCCCACCGCTGGGCACAGCCGGTCGCCGATCGACGTTCGCAGCATTCGTTCCGATGACCTGCGATACCTGTTGGCAATAGCCCGAAGTGGTCGACGCCGCTCCGCGGCGGCAGATTTGGGAGTCGACCACACTACGGTTACTCGCAGAGTAAGGGCGCTGGAGAAGGCGCTCGGAGTTCGGCTGCTTCAACGCAGCGCTGACGGGTGGGAGTTGACCGACACAGGGCGAGCGGTGGCCGAGAAGGCAAGGCTGGTCGAAGTAGCTGTCCAGGAATCGGCAGACGTTGCGATGGGTATGAACGAGCACCCGCTGCGAGGAACGCTGAGGGTCGCCGCTCCCGACGGGTTCGGCTCAGCTTTCGTAGCTCCTGCTTTAGCAAAATTGCGGTTGAAACATCCTCATTTGACTATCGAACTCATTACTGCGACAAGGCAATTGAATGTGTTCCAATCCGGATTCGACCTTGCTATCGCGGTGGGAACGCCGGTCAGCACCAGGCTGGTCACCGAGCCAGTGTGTCCATACTCGATGGGTTTGTACGCCAGCGACAGTTACGTGAGAGATTACGGTGCTCCACGATCCATGGAGGAACTGCGAGCACATCCGGTGATCTCGTTCGTCGACTCCTTGTTGCAAGTAGGCGATCTGGACTTGGGCCGTCATCTCCCCGGCGTGACTGCGAAATTCACATCCACCAATATCTTCGCTCATGTTGCAGCTACCCGCGCAGGTGGCGGAATTGGGCTGCTCCCTGCGTTCCTGGCTGGTCAGCACGAGGACCTTCGGAGAGTGTTGAGCGAACACATCGATGTCCGTCTTTCATTCTCGCTTGCCACGCGTCGCGAGAGCTTGACCAATCCAGCTGTTCAGGCAGTACGCAACGCCATTCACGAGGAAGTCGGCCGGCGCAGTACTGAACTGGTGCCTCACCCGCCAGGTCGGAACGATCGATCACTGGTGCAGGGCAGTTGACGAGACCGAACGGTGCGACCGGACCGACCAACGGCCTCCATGCTGCTCGACGTGCAACGGGTGTCCGAAACACTGGGATACGAGCTCGGAGGACAGTGCTTCGTCGATCGGCCCGCGAGAGATCGTGCGGCCGTTCCGTAGTAGTAGTGCATGGCTGGCTCTGTCCGGTATCTCTTCGAAATGGTGAGTGACCAGAAGAGTGGACAGAGAGGGCATTTCCAGTTGAAGTTCGCCAAGAACTCTCAGCAGTTCCTCCCGCGCGGCGACGTCGAGACCGGTCGACGGTTCATCGAGTAACAACAGGCTCGGCTGGGTCATCAAGGCACGAGCAACCAGGGTGCGGGTGCGTTCTCCCTGCGACATCGTGGCCCACCGCAGGTCGGTGCGTTCACCCATACCGATGAGCGCCAACAGTTCGCCGACCCGGCGCCGAACAGTGTCGGAAGGCGGTTGGCGTTCCATCAGGTGCGCGGTGTTGGTCAGGCCCGTCCGCACAATGTCCGCGGCGGTCAAGAAAGGTTCTGGGGTATGCCGGGGATCGACGTGGCCTATCAGAGTTCGGAGCTGTCGCATGTCGACTCGTCCCAGCTGGTGACCGAGCACTCGAACCGAGCCGCAGGTGGGATGGATGTGAGCTCCCAGTAACTTCAACAATGTCGACTTACCGGCGCCGTTGGGCCCGAGCACCACCCATTGCTCACCGACCTCGATCTGCAGGTTCATCGATGTGAGAAGACGTCGCTGGGATCGCACCACGTCGACGTCGACGACATCTACAGCGAACTCAGGTCTCATAGGGCACTCCGGGCAGTGGTCTACTCGGCGCCGGGCCAGGTCGGACGTGCCGAGTGGAGATGGTTCTCTCGTCGGGCTTCAGTTCCGGACAAGCTGGAACCAAGGTCATGCGCGGCTCGCGATTCTGCGGTCTGCCGTTCGGGATTTCTCAGCGTCCAAACCGATCCACGACAAGATGTCGTTTGTATGTTGTCCGAGAGTAGGCGGCGCCTGATGGCTTGACCGAACCACCGACCGCCCGTCCGGTGTCTCCATTCGCAGAGATGGACCCGGCAGCTGCACCGGCCCGACAACCGAGTGCTCGACATCCACCAGCAAACCCTGGCTGAGGGTCTGCTCCCATTGGTACACCTCGTCGATCGTTCTGATCGAGCCGGCAGGGACTCCCGCGGTCTCCAGCGTGTCCAGTATCTCTGCGCGGGTTCGATCTGCGTAGTGGTCTTCGATTGCTTCGATGAGCTGTGGACGGTGGGCTACGCGGTCGATGTTCAGCGTGAATCGAGGATCCTCGGCGTTCAGGCCGACGGTGGGTGCGAACTTTTTCCAGATCGATTCGCTGCCGACAGCAACCTGTACGTATCCGTCCGAACATCGGAAGGTTCCGTAGGGTGCGATTTGAGGATGCTGATTTCCGCTGCGTTCCGCTACCTGTTCGCCGACCGTCCATTTCGTGCCTTGGAAAGTGTGAGCACTGACAGCTGCAGCGAGCAGCGACGTACGGACGACCGTTCCCCGGCCCGTCTTTTCCCTCCCAGCCAGAGCCGCACACACCCCTGTGGCGCCGTGTACGCCGGCCAGGACATCGGCGATCGGTACGCCGAGTCGGGTAGGCCCGCCGTCGGGATCGCCCGTGAGCGCCATCAACCCTGCTTCGCCCTGAGCGATTTGGTCGTACCCGGCGCGTGAGCCTTCCGGTCCGTCGTGCCCGAACCCGGTGATGGACAGTGTGATGAGTCGAGGATTGAGTTCTTGCAAAACGAGCGGCGAGAACCCGAGCCTGTCGAATGCACCAGGACGCAGGTTTTCGATGAGGACGTCCGCGCGTTCGATGAGTCGAGTGAGTGCCTGCCGTCCGTGCTCGCTCTTCAGGTCCAACACGATCGACTCTTTGTTTCGGTTGGCCGACATGAAGTAGGACGACTGCCGATCGTCCTCCGGACCGACGAACGGCGGACCCCACGTCCGCGAATCGTCACCTGTTCGGGGGGCCTCCACCTTGATCACCCGGGCGCCGAGATCACCCATCATCATCGCGGCGATAGGTCCGGCAAGTGCACGCGAGAGGTCGAGCACGAGCACATCCTGCAAAGGTCCCTCGGTCATTGTCGTTCCCGTTCTTCAAAAGGTGTCGAATACGCAGGCACTTCGGCTGAATTGAAGTCGCGCGGTGTTACGGAGTGCGGAGTTTGACGTTGATCTGTTTCGTCTGGGTGAAGCCGGCGATCATGCCTTCCAAGGACACTTCTCGACCGATTCCGCTCTGCTTGTAGCCCCCGTAGGACTGTCCCACCATCTGGCCGCCGCCTTGATTGACCTGAACCCATCCGGTCTCCAGGGCGTGGGCGGTGGACAAGGCCTGGTCCAGGTTGTGGGTCCACACATAGGCGGCGAGACCGTAGTGCGAGTCGTTGGCCATGTCGATGACATCCGATTGATCGGACCAGGGGATGGCCACGAGTGCGGGTCCGAAGATTTCTTCGCGCGAGAGCCTCCACGAATTGTCCGCTCCGGAGAAGACTGTGGGACCCATGTAGTAGCCATCGGTGTTCGTGCCATCTTTGGGTGAGCCGTCGAGGACAGCTGTCACCTTGGATGAGCTCAAGCCGTCTTCGAGGAAATTGCAGACGGAAGAGAACTGCTTGTCGTTGATGATCGCACCGATGTCGGACGTTTCCGAGAGGGGATTGCCCACTTCGAGTGCGGCCAAAGTCGTTACGAGTTTGTCGAGTACCTCATCGTAGATATCGCGATGCAGAAACAATCGTGATCCCGCAGTGCAGCTTTGTCCTTGCCTGTGAACCCGGGTGGAGAGAAGGAGATTGTCAATGAACGCTTCGTCCACGTCGACGTCGGGGAAAACGATCGAGGGATTCTTGCCACCGAGTTCGAGCGAAACGTGAGCCAAGCGACCGCCGGCCTCGCGGGCGACGTGCCGGCCAACTTCCGTCGATCCGGTGAACGACACCTTGTCTACACCGGGGTGGTTGACAAGAGCCTCTCCGACGACTGAACCTCGACCTGTGACAATGTTCAGCGTCCCGGCAGGAAGAAATTCGGCGCAGATTTCCGCCAAGAGCAAGACACTGAGCGGCGCTGCTTCGGCTGCCTTGACTACTACTGTGTTTCCGGCGACAAGAGCGGCTGGGATCTTGAATCCCGCGATCATCAACGGCGAATTCCAAGGCAGAATGCAACCCACCACACCCAGCGGTTCTTGCCGCGAATACTGAAGCTGATCGTCGCCTGCAGGGAGCACTGTGCCCTTGATTTCGCCCGCAACTCCGGAGAAAAAGCGGAAAAGGTTGACCAGGGTTGTGACTTCCGGCCGAGCCTGTGTGCGAAGCGCATTGCCGGTGTCCAAGGCAGTTAGGCGCGCGAGTTCTTCTGAACGCGCTTCGATTGCTTCTGCGATCTTCCCCAGCGCCCGCTGCCGGGCAGTGAAATGTTGTGATCGCCAGGGTCTGAATGCACGTCGCGCAGCGTTCACGGCGCGATCGACATCCTCTGTCGTCGAACTCGGGACCCGAGCGATCAAATGTCCCCGCAAGGCCGGAGTCGTTACCTCGCTCCACCCGCCTCCTACTGCTTCAGCCCACTCCCCATCGACGAACATCGGATAGTCCTTCGCGGCAGGTATATCCAACTGCTGGGGCGAAGCCTGAGTAGAGGTCACGACAAGCACTTCCTAACGTATCGACCGATATTCGACAGTCGTCGATCCCAGGCGTCCGGCAGCCCAGCCCGGGCGGATTATTGGCTGAACCCCACCCTGCTCGCCCACCCAGTGGGCGATCAAGCACCATCCCTGCAACCGGGGGGCGCAAAAATGCGCAGTGGACTTCGCGACCAGGCTGCGCACCGTGGCACTTCGGCTCGAAGTTGCGCTCGAAACGCGTTGGCGTCTCAGTACACCCGCTCCGCGTTCACCTAGGCATGGGTGAAAACCATCGACCTGCCCGAACCTGAAGGTGGACAGATAAGTGGGCGTTCGATTATAGTACGTCCAATCAATTAGCCCATCCCGGCTGTCGCTCCGTGAACTCATTCGACGTGAATCCGAAACAGCAAGGGATTTAGAGCCTTCGAAACCAGAATGAAGACGGAAGTGATCGATGTTCACATTGACCGAGGACGAGAAGGCCATCAACGAGACGGCCAGAGATTTCGCGGACGAATTCTTGGCCCCCAATGCGGTGGAATGGGACCAGGCCAAGCACTTCCCGGTGGACGTGCTGCGCAAAGCGGCGGGTCTGGGGATGGGCGGGATCTACGTGGGCGAGGACGTCGGCGGATCCGGCCTGACGCGCCTCGATTCGGTGCGTATCTTCGAGCAGCTCGCGACGGGTGATCCGTCCATCGCGGCGTACATCTCGATCCACAACATGGTGACGTGGATGATCGACACCTACGGCACCGACGAGCAGCGTCGCCAGTGGGTTCCGGGGCTGTGCTCGATGGATCAGCTGGGCAGTTACTGCCTCACCGAACCCGGCGCGGGTTCCGACGCAGCGGCCTTGTCCACCAGGGCTGTTCGCGACGGCGACGAGTACGTACTGAACGGTGTGAAGCAATTTATCTCCGGCGCAGGCACATCCGACGTCTATGTCGTGATGGTCCGTACCGGAGACCCGGGCCCGAAGGGCATCACGGCGATTGTCGTGCCGAAGGATTCGGCGGGTCTGTCGTTCGGTGCCAACGAGAAGAAGATGGGCTGGAATGCGCAGCCGACGCGTCAGGTCATCTTCGAGGACGTCCGGGTTCCGGCCGCGAATGTGCTCGGCGGTGAGGGCCAGGGTTTCAGGATTGCAATGAACGGCCTCAACGGTGGCCGGCTCAACATCGCGGCGTGCTCGATCGGCGGCGCACAAAGCGCGCTCGACAAGGCAGTCTCGTATCTGCTCGAGCGCAAGGCGTTCGGCTCCAGGTTGCTCGATCAGCAGGCACTGCAATTCCGGTTGGCGGACATGAAGACCGAACTCGAAGCAGCACGGACAATGCTGTGGCGTGCCGCGGACGGTCTGCAGAACGATGTGCCGGACAAGGTCGAACTGTGCGCGATGGCAAAGCGATTCGCCACCGACACAGGCTTCCAGGTCGCCAACGATGCCCTGCAGCTTCTCGGTGGTTACGGGTATCTTGCGGAGTACGGTGTGGAGAAGATCGTCCGCGATCTTCGCGTGCACCAGATCCTCGAAGGAGCCAACGAGATCATGCGAGTCGTCGTGGCTCGCGCCATGACGAGCCAAGGCGTCGAGTGACGTGGGCTGTCTGAACCGACTTCATACCAGCACCATTCCTCGACCAGCCGCCACGTTCTAAGGCCGCGTCCACGATGCGCACCACGAGCAGTCGGCGAGAGGTTCGAAGAGTCGGCACCCCACGACAACCCCAGAAATAGGTACCTAGAGTAGTCCCGCCTATCGGAGGAAATAATCAGTGCCACATATAGCCATCGAATACACGTCCAACCTCGAGGGGCATCTGAACGTGCAAGATGTTGTAGACGCCCTGCATTCCACGGCGCAACAAATGGACATATTCCCGCAATGGGGCATCAGGACATTCGCGACCGCGGTCGAGAATTCGCGCGTCGCGGAGGACGTCTTCGGCGGTGAAAACGGATACGTGCACGTTCGAGTCAAGGTCGCCGGAGGCCGCGATGACGCGACCCTGACCAAAATTATTGATGGACTCCACGGCGCATTGAGTTCGTCACTGTCAACTCTGTGTTCGGAACGACCGGTGGGCTTTCAACTGGAGGTGTTTCGGTTCGACCCCGCTATCACCCGTTCAGGGGGCAGTATCCCCGGATCGCCGACTCAGCGCCTTTGACAGGGATGCCTCTGCTGCTGACGAGGACCGCACAAGTCGCCTCAGGTGTTGTGATCGCGCCCGCGCCAGTAGTGGCGGATGGGTTCGATAGCGGAAATACTTCGCCAGACCCCCGGGCTACACCGTCGGGACGCCCGTCGAGAAGCTAGACCAACCACCGCTTCCGCCGTATGCGTGATCGTCGACGGTGACCCCCGAGCCCCCACGTACGGTGCCGATCATGACCCAGCCGTCGGGCAGCATCGACCCGGCCCGGAACGTCCCGACCAACGCGTGATCTTCTCCGCCGCCGAGCACCCATCCGAGTGCTGCAACGCCGAGCTCTGTTGCAGCAGCCTTGAGATCGTCGCTGACAACAAGACGCTCGGCCTCGATGTCGATCGCGACCGAGGATGCCTCACAAATATGTGTGAGGTCCGCAATCAAACCGTCGGAGACATCCGTCATCGACGTAGCGCCCGCACGCGCGGCAACAGGGCCTTGCGCGTAGTCCACACTTGGCACCCTGTGTTCAGCGACAAGTCCGTCGTAGCCATCAATTCCGGCAGCGAGAACAGCAAGACCCGCACCCGACCATCCGAGCCGACCTGCCACCGCGACTACGTCGCCAGATTCAGCACCCGATCGAAGGACCGGTGCATGCCCATCGAGATCCCCAAGGGCCGTAATGGAAATTACGAGCATCTCCGTTTGCACTACATCACCCCCGACCACTCCCGCACCCGCCCGTTCGGCCTCGAGCCAGAACCCGTCGGTCAACTCGTCGACAACGGAAACGGGTGTGTCGGGCGGACATCCGAGCCCTACGAGGAAACCAGTGCACCGGGCGCCCATCGCTGCGATGTCCGCACCGTTCTGCGCTATCGCTTTGCGACCCACGTCGACGGCACTGGACCAGTCGTACCGAAAATGCCTACCCTGCACCAACATATCCGTGGACACGACGACCGAGCCCTGCGGTGCAGCAACAATCGCAGCGTCATCACCCGGACCAAGAATCGTAGGAGCTGGGTGTCTCCTATCCCGCGTCGCCCGCTCAATGACTCCAAACTCGCCGACTTCGCTAACCGTCTGGCCACATGACAAACCACGCTCTTTGATGACTGGCCCCTATGATTCGTCGGGTGATGCTCGCTCAGCGGATTTGCCCCGCCGCTCTGTTCTCGCTACTTGGCTGACCTTAGCAATCGGATCAACGAAGTGTTTTTGACGAACCGCACAACACCGAGATGGTCGCTGTCGATACGTTGCTCCGAGACGAGCGAGAACCTGAACCGCCACTCGATGGAGCGTAGTGCGGTAGTTGCACCCTACACCGAGGGTGCCATTTGGATGGGTTCGCAAAAGTGCGAATAACAAAACTACTACTTTACGTAATATCTATTATCAGAAATAACCGTTGTGCGCCAACGTAACTCAGCATACTTAGATTTGCCGATAATTTACGTTATGACAACCTGAAGCCCGAATTCGTTGTGCTGCATCATATTCAGTGCGTGTTTAAACAGCAGCATGCAGACTCGCCAACTCGAGGTCGACCACGTTACGCCGTCGATCACGAGGCGGGCCATGCCTGGACCTGCGAGTTCACGCCAGCGGGCCCACGCTGGATCGAACATCCGCCCAGACCCGGCGCAGCACACCGATCAAGGCCGCCTGCTCACAGTTCCGATCGGCCAAATCGAACCTGGACTCTGACAACACTGCGTTTCGTCACCAGTGACGAAACGCAGTAATCATTCCAACCCGCGACCAAGCCTGCCGTCCACTAACGTCAAGATATATAGATATGCCCGACGGACCGGATGTACGACACCACTTGCCGGTTTCGCTCGTGCCACTGCTGCGACGGGGTCCATCGACTGCACGTTCCCTGCAAACTCCATGGGCCACGAAACGATCAGGACATCGATGTTCGACCACAGCCTGCATTCATCCCTGTCAGTACTGACACAAGCTAAGAACACTATTTCGTCACTGTGACGAAATAGTGTGTGTCGCTGGGGCACAGCGGATATCGATTTACTTGTCGAGTTCAGGCAATGGCGAGGCTCGCCCGGCGTGTGCACGATCGCGGAGTGCGGCGGGTGCCCATTTCGGCCAGCTCGCTTGTCCGACGAGGGTGCCGTGGATGTAACGGGCGCACGGCCGGAACGGTGTCTGTGCGCTACCGTTGTCGAATACCCCGACTTCGTCGGCGATGTCGATCGCGGCATCGAGATGGGTCCACAGGCGTTCGTATCGGTCCCGAATCTTCTCTTCCGGTACGGCGTGGCCACCGCGGCGAACTCGTTCGGTGACGCGCTGGATCGACAGTGCGACCGGGACGATGACGATGTGCAGGTGAACGAGGTAGCCGGCGTCGACTGCGTCGGACACCAGCTGAACTTTGCTCGGGTGCGAGAACACGGTCTCGGTGATGAACGAGCGACGCTGGGCGATGTTTTCGCGGCGCCGGCCCTCGGCGATCTGTGCAGCGTCGTATGCGTGTTCGACCTGTGCGTCCGGCCATCGTTCGAGTGCGATCTCGTCGGCGTTGATGAACGGTAGGCCCGTGACCGGAATCAGCACATCGCGTGCGTACGTTGACTTTCCGGCGCCGTTCGGCCCGGCCAGTAGGTGCAGCAGCGGCATCAGTGCGCGGGGTGCACGACCAGATTGCCGTCCTCGTCGACTTCGGAGTAGGACTCCCCTGCCGCCGCGAACTGGGCTGCGTAGTCCTGTCGACTGCGCAGAGATGCCGCGCGATCGGACCATGCCTCACGGACAAGTGCTTGTTCGTGTTCCCCGAGGTCGTCGTAGTTCCCGGTTCCAGCGAGGACCTCACTGATCGCGCGATGGTTCACACGCGGCGACATTTCGAGTTCGCGCCCTATTCGCGCCCAGTGCGCGATCTGTTGCGGCACCGTCCGAGAAGTGGTGAGCGTCGCAGCAGCTGCTGACTCGTACACATCCGCCGGCAATCGGGTGGGCTGACTGGTCCTGACCATACCAGATTGTAGCACCGCGCTACACCCAATTCTACGTGCAAAGAGGCCTCGACACGGGCCGGAAATCGCTGCAGACGTCCCCGCCGACCAGGCCGTGGGAAGCGAAGCCGCAGGCTATACAGACACAAGCCCATATGTACGACCGTACGTATGGTCGAACATGCGGGCGGGGTGTGCACGAGATGGCGTTCACGATCTGAACGCCCGACACCCTGACCGATCGAGGCACCGCAAAGGACCCGGCGGCATACCGCTCGCTCTCCCTCGCTCGTCTGTGGGTGGTCGCGGCCAACCGAGCAGTATCGGGGCCGAAGCGACAATGAGGCTGTGGCAGCTCGATCGTGAAACCGGCACCGAGGGGCGTCGCTGCACTCGGGTCGCGGCGCCGGCGCGAGCACGACCGCAGCTGGCTGCAGATCTCGGCTGCGCGTCCACTCGCTACCGCCATGCCACTGAGGCGGGAAGACGTTCTCCCGCACGATGATCGTGCGGGAGAACGCTCCCGCATGGCACCGCTTCTTGATGACCCGCGTGGAATGCGGACAGCGTGACCCATCCGCACCCGCCTGCGGTACTGCCATCTCGCCTGGAGGCTGAAACCTCCGACCTGGGCTACCGAGTGCAATGCGATCGGTGCCCGACCGGTCGCGCCGACGGCCCTATCGGGATCCGGAGCTTTCGCATCCGAGACGGACGATATCGGCTGCCAGTGCGGCAAGCGGGACGTTGGAGTCCTGGGACAGTTTGGACATGAGCGCGAACGCTTGTGCTGCGTCGATCCGGTAGCGTTCCATCAGCATGCCTTTCGCTTGGCCGATGAGATCACGTGAGGCGAGGGCGGATTCGAATTGCTTGTTCTTGTTCGCTGCGTACACCGCGACGGCTCCGTGGGTGGCCAATATTTCCCCGATCTCGATGTCGCGTGGACCGAACGCGTTCGGTGTCAGGGCGAACACGTTGAGTGCTCCGACCGTGTCCTCGTTGGTGTACAGCTGGAAGGACAGCGCGCTGCGCTCCCCGGCCTCGACCGCGGCGGGCCCGAATCGTGGCCATCGGGGGTCGGTTGCGAGGTCGTCGGATGCGACGAGCACCTCGGTGCGAGCGGCGTCTACGCAGGGTCCTTCGCCGAGTCGTTCCTGCAGCGAGTCGAGCCGAAGAGGCAGTTCACTGGTCGCGGCGTGCGACTGGAACGCTTTGGCGCCTGCGACGACGAGTATGTCGGCGCAGTCGCGGCATCGATAAGCTCGGTGACCGACTCGGTCACAGCGGTGAACGTCTCCTCCACGCTCCGGGGATGGAAGAAGCTGCGGGCGGCGACCGCGAGCGCATGCTCGAGCGCGTCCCGGTCGTGGACTGCAGGGGCGTCGGGTTCGTGGTCGTGCATCGAAAAAGCTCCAGCCGTCGAAGGTGGGCCTCGGCACGTGCGGCGTACACACCCAGGCCCCGCGCCCCTTCTCCACGAGAACCGGTGAACAGCGCGCCGACGCCGTGTACCGCTCACCCTACGGCCCGAATCACCCGCTTCGGGCACCCGAGTGCGATCCAGCGTCCGAACCGGCGAACATTCCCCCCTGTTCGATCGGTTCGCCGAACCATCTCCGGTCGACACCACACCGCGCGTCGACCTGACCGAGGCGCGAGCGATGCAACCAACAAGGTCAGAGGCCGCGGCAGCGGCACTCGTTCACTCAGTTCTCGCAGAATCTTCTCCGCCGCGACCGGTCACCAGTTCGGAAGGACGATGGTCAGGAATCCGATTCCCAGGATGATGCCGAGGGCGCCGGCGCCGTAGGCGAGGAAAGCGTCGGCCCGCGGGGCGGGAGGCCCCGAAAGGATCGGGCTGCGGTCGGCCCAGAGCGCGGCGCCGAGAGCGAGGATGCCGAGCGCGACTCCGAAACCTGGGGTCCAGAAGCACACGATCGACAGTGCGCCGATCATCAGCGCTGAGTCGGTGTTCTCGCGGCGGTCGAATGCCCGCCGGTTCCACCACCGCCGATCCTCGGGTCCGCCGGCGGTTCCCTCGGGATTGTTCCTGTCGGCCGTCAACGTCATTGCGTGTGCTCCTTCGTGTGTCGCATGCTGCCCGATGCGGTTCTTGCGCAGCATCATCGGCCGTCCTCGTGAGACAGCACCTGCCCCGAAAATTTTTCGAAAAATTGTGCACAACCATCTTGGCACTCGGATGGTGAGAGTGCTAATTTCTGTATCGCACAGTCAAGAGCAGCCCGCTACAGGGGCGGGTGCATCTGGAGTTGATGGAGGTGGTTGCTGTGCTTCGCTTC
>NZ_JBHUZE010000010.1:0-255786 GCF_042667435.1 Rhodococcus sp. NPDC057297
GCCTTGTGAACGAACGAACCCTTAGGTCCCATCCGCGGCGGAAAAGGCCGAGCCGCCGTCACAGCGGGAGTAGGCCTAGGCGCTAGGGCAGTCACACAGTCCTCCTGAAGATGCGAGTGGAGTCATCGTAAACCCGTAACGGCTCGGGTACTACCTTTGGTCGTAGCTCGTTGCGGCGGAGGCGTGTATCTCGACGAAAAATCCCGCCAACCGACGACGGTGGCGGGATTTCACGACGACTGTGTCGGTGGGCGTCAGTTGCCCAACGCGCAGAACTGGCCCGAGGACAGGTTGAGGGCGAGCGACCACTGGCCGACGCAATCGACGCCTGCGGCTTCGGCGGTTGCTCCCGAGCCCCAACCGGCGATGGCGATGGTGGTTCCGCCGTTGTCCGCCCAGGAATGCGCGATTCCGCCGCCGATGGCTCCGGCGTATGCGGTGCCTCCGGCGCGCGAGGCTCCGAGTGCCGTGCCGTAGCCGGTTGCCAACGTGGAGGTGCTACCCGCGCCCTCGGCGACGCTGACGGCGGTGCCGCTGTCGGTCGCGGTTGCGGTAGCGCGTGACGCGTCCTGAGCGGTGGCGCCGCAGCTGGCGTAACCATCGACCTGGATGTCGTTCGCGGACGGAGGGGACACACACGTGACCGGTGCCGCGGAGGCCACGCCGGCGCCTGCGAAACCAGCAGCGACGATGCCGCCGCCGACAGCGAAAGCTGCTGCGGCACGGGACATTCGACTACTGGAGCGGAAGGAGGAGCCATCCTGGGGCGAGCGGCGGAGCAGAGAGAAAGACGGAACAGCGAACAACAGGGGGGCTCCTTCACGGAATCTTGCAAACGGGTCGATGCGGCACACCGTACCCCGGTTCGGGCGTCAGGTCATCAGTGAATGTTCCCAATGGGTGTAACGATTCGTCACCTTCGATGTCGTGGCCGCCTTGCGCATGTCGATGGTGCTCTAGCATCTTCGAAGATGAAGCGCAGTCTTGTCGTCGTTCTTGCCGGAGCGTTGGTGGTTCTCGCCGGATGCAGCGGGTCGTCCGACGGTCCAGCGGGTCCGCCGGCGGCGGATTCGTCGTTCACCTCGCCCGGTGTCGCGCTCGCGCCGGACTCCGGCGGAGCGGTGCGAGAGCAGGCGCCCTCGCCCGTCGAACGCAAAGAGGTTGTGACGGGCCAGATCTTCGTCACCGCCGACGATCCCGTCGACGCTGCACGCGATGCGGTCAGCGTGGTGGAGAGCGCCGGAGGGCGCATCGACAATCGAACCGAGAATCCCGCGACGGAGAATTCGACGGCCAGCAGTTCCATCACCGCCAGGATTCCGGCGGCCGAGCTGACCGTGACCGTCGACGAGATCTCGGCCCTCGGCAAGGTCACCAGCGTCAGCATCACTCGAGACGACGTCACCATGCAATATCAGGACCTCGACGCCAGGATCGCGGCTCTTGGGGCGTCGGTCGATCGGTTGCGTGCACTCATCGCCGGTGCGACGAACACGGCCGATCTGATCGAAGCGGAATCGGCGCTGTCGAGCAGGCAAGGCGAGCTCGACGGGTTGGTCTCGCAACGCAGCTACCTTGCCGACCAAGTGGAACTGTCCACCATCACAGTGCAATTCAGCACCGACGACGTCACGCCGTCGCCCGGGCCCGACAATTTCCTCGACGGATTGATCTCCGGGTGGAACTCGCTGATCGACGCGATAGGGGACGGGATCGTTGCCGTGGGCCGCGCGATTCCGTGGCTGGGTGCGCTCGCGGTGGGAGCGGGCATCGTCTACGCGCTGGTGCGGACGGTGCGTGCAGTCCGGCCGCGCCGGACAGTCGAGAAAGAGAACAGCGACGACACGGCTGGCGTGGGGACTCAGGACGCGGGGATCGAGGACGTGGGGACCGAGGAGCGCGAAGGCAGCGCCGCGCCTCGGGAATGAATCGGCGGTCAGTCTGCGGTGACGCAGTACCGGACTGGAATGAGCCGTGCCGTACTGGAGTGAGCAGTGCCGGACTCACACCGCCCCGTCGAATCCGTGTTGACGCCATGCCTCGTACATCACGACGGCGGCCGAGTTCGCGAGATTCAACGATCGCCGCCCCGGGATCATCGGAATGCGCAACCGGTCGGTGACGCGGTCGTCGGCCAGGACGTCGTCGGGGAGCCCGGTCGGTTCGGGGCCGAAGAGCAGGACGTCGCCGGGGAGGTAGTCGATGGATGTGTGGAATCGCGTCGAGTGAGCGGTGTACGCGAAGACACGATCGGGCTTCAGTGCCTCCCAGGCTGCGGTGAGGTTCTCGTGCACGGTCACCGATGCGAGGTCGTGGTAGTCGAGTCCCGCTCGTTTGAGTTTGGGCTCGGACATGTCGAAGCCCAGCGGGCCGACGAGGTGGAGTTCGCACCCCGTGCCTGCGACGAGGCGAATTGCGTTGCCGGTGTTCTGAGGAATCCGGGGCTCGAAGAACATGAGTCGAAACACCCGGCTCACTCTGCCACCACGCGTCGGGGAAGGATGGTGCAGGTGGACGAGGAACAGATCATCGGCGAGGACTACTCCGACAGCAGACTCGATCGGCAACAGTGGAACAGCCGAAGTTACGTTGCCTGCACCTTCCGGGATGCGGACCTCAGCGGACTGGAGACGACGTCCGTGGTGTTCACCGAGTGCGACTTCACCGGGACCGATCTGACCGAATCGGTTCACCGCGATGCGGCCTTCCGGTCCTGTACGTTCACTCGAACCAATCTGCTGCACTCCATTTTTCGCAATTCGACGTTCATGGGCTCGACATTCGTCGATTGTCGGCTCCGGCCCGCGACGTTCGACGAGGTCGACTTCACCCTGGCAGGCCTTGGCGGCGCCGACCTGCGCGGAGTGGATCTGACGGGATGTCGATTCGTCGAGGCCAACCTCGTGAACACCGACCTGCGCAAGGCGACGCTCGTGTCGGTCGATCTCTCCGGTGCCCGGGCCACCGGCGCAAAACTCGACGCCGCGGATCTGCGTGGGTCGAGGGTGGACGGGGCACTCTGGGTGGGGACCTCGCTCGTCGGTGCGAAGATCGAGCTCACCCAGGCGGTGGCCTACGCGCAAGCGCAGGGACTGGCTGTCGAGGGGTGAGAAATCGGCCAGTGACAGACCTGGAACAATACGGGTCGTGACTGCAACGATTCTGGACGGTAAGACGACCCGCGACGAGATCTTCGTCGATCTCACCGAGCGGGTTCGGACCCTACGGGAGAACGGCATCGTTCCCGGCCTGGCGACGGTGCTCGTCGGCGATGATCCGGGTTCGGCTGCCTACGTGCGGGGCAAGCACAACGACTGCGCGAAGGTCGGCATCACGTCGATTCGACGCGATCTCCCCGCCGACATCACCCAGGCGGATCTCGAAGGCGTCATCGACGAGCTCAACGCCAATCCGGCATGCACCGGGTACATCGTCCAGCTCCCGTTGCCGAAGCATCTCGACGAGAACGCAGCGCTCGAACGCATCGACCCGGACAAGGATGCCGACGGCCTGCACCCGATCAACCTCGGGCGTCTGGTTCTGGGCAAGGACGCGGCGCTGCCGTGTACGCCGCGCGGAATCGTGCATCTATTGCGTCGGTACGACGTGCAGATCGATGGAGCCCATGCCGTTGTCGTCGGTCGTGGTGTGACGGTGGGCCGCCCGATCGGACTCCTGCTGACTCGCAAGTCGGAGAACGCGACAGTGACGCTGTGTCACACCGGAACTCGTGATCTTGCCGCCGAGGTGTCGCGCGCCGACATCGTCATCGCGGCCGCTGGAGTGCCAGGCATCATCACCGCCGACATGGTCAAGCCGGGTGCTGCGGTCCTCGACGTGGGCGTCAGCAGGACCGAGGACGGTCTGCGCGGCGACGTCGCTGCGGGTGTCGCGGACGTTGCGGGATTCGTCTCACCGAACCCTGGCGGCGTCGGACCGCTCACTCGCGCGTTCTTGCTGTCCAACGTCGTCGAACGTGCCGAGCGAGACCTCGCGGCGACGGTCTGACGTCGCATGGGCGCTCAGATCCGCAAGAACCTACCGCTACTGGCCGTGATGGTCGTCCTCGCGGCCGCGCTCCTGCTCGTTCTTGCGGACAGGTGGCGTCGCGGGTCTTTCGTGCTGGGCGTGGCAACTCTTCTCGCGGCGGGTTTCCGGCTGTGCGTTCCCGAAAACCGCGTGGGGCTGCTCGCGGTACGAAGCCGTGGCTTCGATGTGTCCGCCCTTGCGCTGGTGGGCGGCGCCATTGTCTTCCTGTCGTCCTCGATCGACCCACTCGGTACGGACTGAGCACCGCACCGAGTCGGTCGACTCGTGAGCTCAGACCCTGCGAGCGGCGCGTGCGTGCTGCATCGTCTCGCCGAGCAGCTTCGCGACGGCCCCGGCTTCGGTGAGAAAGCCGTCGTGACCGTCTCGGGATTGAATGACTTCGAGTCCACGGCACTCCGGTAGACCGCGCGCGATTTCCTTCTGCTGACGCAGCGGATACAACCGGTCGGAATCCACACCGCCGACGATGGTCGGCACGGTGGCCAGCGCCAGCGCGGCGTCGACCCCTCCTCGTCCGCGACCGATGTCGTGCCGGTTCATCGCTTCGCTGAGCAACACGTAGGTGCCGGCGTCGAACCTGTCGGCCAACTTGTTGGCCTGGTGCTGAAGGTAGCTGTCGATGGCGTACCGGCCACCGTTCCAGGGGTTTTCGTCGCCCTGAGGGTTGTTCTCGAACCTGAGGTCGAGCTCGCTCTCGGTGCGATACGTCAGGTGCGCGATGCGCCGAGCGATCTTCAGTCCAGCGCGAGGGGATCGTGACGTGCCGTGGTAATCACCGCCCTGCCAGTCCGGATCCGACGCGATCGCTTCCATCTGAGTGGTCTGCGTGCCGATCTGATCCGCGGTGGCGCGGGCGCCGACGGCGAGTACCAGAGCGGCGCCGACACGCTCGGGATGGCCGACTATCCACTCCAGAGTGCGCATGCCGCCCATGGAACCGCCGACGACGGCAGCAAAGCGTTGGATGCCGAGTGCATCCGCGAGCGCGACCTCGGCCGCAACCTGGTCGCGAATGGAGATGCCGGGGAATCGGCTGCCGTAGGGCTTACCGTCCTCGGCAAGCGAGCTGGGGCCCGTCGTTCCGCCACAGCCACCGAGGACGTTCGATGCGACGACGCACCACTCGTCGGTGTCGATCGGTGCGCCGGGTCCGACCATCCCGTTCCACCAGCCAGGTAACGCATGATCCGTGTCGGCGGGTCCGCTGACATGCGAATCGCCGGTGAGAGCGTGCTCGACGAGAACCACGTTGTCGCGTCCGGGTGCGAGCTCACCCCAGCGCTGCACCGCAACGCTCACTTGGGGGAGCGAGGCACCGCTCTCGAGATCGAGCGGGCCGATGTCGATACTGCCGAGCCGTCCGTCCGGCGGCGGGAATCCCGCGGCCGGACGGACGTCGTGCACGGAGCCGATGGTCAAGATGCCGCCGCTGCGAATCCGGTTTCGAGATCGGCGAGAATGTCGTCGATCCCCTCGATGCCAACAGCGAGCCTGACCAGGCCCGGAGTGACGCCCGAGGCCAATTGCTCCTCCGGCGTCAACTGCGAATGTGTGGTCGAGGCGGGGTGAATGACAAGTGAACGCACATCACCGATGTTAGCCACATGGCTGTGGAGGCTCAGCGCGTTGACGAACTTCTTGCCGGCGTCGACGCCTCCCTTCAGCTCGAACGCGATGATGGCGCCCTGCCCTTTCGGGGCGAGTTCCTGGCCGCGGCGGTACCACGGCGACGACTTCAGGCCCGCATAGTTGATGGACTCCACCTCGTCCCGCGCTTCGAGGAACGCCGCCACCTTCTGTGCGTTCTCGACGTGACGTTCGATGCGCAGGCTCAGCGTCTCCAACCCCTGGCTGATGAGGAACGCGTTGAACGGAGACACAGCCGCACCGACATCACGCAGCAACTGGACGCGGGCCTTGAGCGCGAACGCCGGAGCGCCGAGGTCCGCGAACACGACGCCGTGGTAGCTGGGGTCGGCGGTCGTGAAGTTGGTGTGGCGTCCCTGCGTCCAATCGAAGGTGCCACCGTCGACGATGACGCCCGCAATGGCGGTGCCGTGCCCACCGAGGTACTTCGTCGCCGAGTGCACGACGATGTCCGCGCCGTGCTTCAGCGGCTGAATGAGATACGGCGTCGCGACGGTGTTGTCGACGATGAGCGGAATCCCGCTCTCGTGCGCCACCGCGGAGATGCCGGGGATGTCGAGGATGTCGTTCTTCGGGTTGGAGATGGTCTCGCCGTAGAACGCTTTGGTGTTCGGCGTGATGGCTGCGCGCCACTGCTCCAGATCGTCCGGATCCTCGACGAACGTGACCTGCACGCCGAACTTCGGGAGCGTGTAATGAAACAGGTTGTACGTTCCGCCGTACAGACGCGGGCTGGAGACGATGTGGTCGCCCGCTTCCGCGAGGTTGAGGATCGCGAACGTCTCGGCCGCCTGACCGGAAGCCAGGAGCAAGGCGGCGACCCCGCCCTCGAGAGCAGCGATGCGCTGCTCGACCACGTCCTGGGTGGGGTTGATGATGCGGGTGTAGATGTTGCCCGGTTCTGCCAGCCCGAACAGCGCGGCGGCGTGATCGGTGTTGTCGAACGTGTACGACGTGGTCTGGTAGATGGGCAGAGCGCGCGCGTTGGTCGCACCGTCCGGGGTCTGACCCGTGTGAATCTGCTTGGTCTCGAATGCCCACGAAGCAGTGGGGTCTTCGATGGGGGCGCCGGTGGCGTCCACGACGTCAGGGGTGTTGTCGGTCATGTGAGTGATAACTCCGTCTTCGAAGGATGATCAGGTTTCGAATCGGCTCTGGTCGGAAGAGCCGGGGCGGGGCGTATCGGTACAACAACACATGATCAACCTCTTCCTGGGGCCGCCGACGCATCGGACAGTCCCGGTCAGTGGGCCCGCCGACATCATGTGACATCACCGTGGCGGGCCCGCGCTTGCTCGACGGCCACGCGTGCGCGCAGCCGACTAACCAGGTCTTCTCACCCGGGGCACCCCACCGCGGTTGGAGGGTTGCCGGCCAGCAAGCCGGGGCTCGATGCTGGCACTCATGACCTGGCGTGAATCCTAGCGGTGCGATCGAATTCGGGAAACAAGGAGTCCGGGCACAACCCGCCTGCGGAATGTTCATTGGACTAGGGCGTGAGCACAATCACCGCCCGAGGATTCGAAATTTGCTTGTGCGGGGGATGAGAATCGATGCCTCGGACGTTGCCGACTGAGTTCGTCCTTTATCTTCTTGATCGATTCCGAAAACCCGAAAGGTCGTAGTGCCGTGTCTGTCACCGATTCCGCCCTCGCCAGAAATGTCGGCGCCGTGCGTTCGAAGGTGTCGCACGGTCTGAGTACCAGTAACCGTCCGCACTCCACACGGCGGCGGTTCGCGATGTTCGCCCTGTCCATCGGTGGGTTCGGCATCGGGACCACCGAGTTCGCGTCGATGGGTCTGCTTCCCGACGTGGCGTCGAGCATGGGAATCTCGGAGCCGTCGGCCGGTCACATGATCTCCGCGTACGCCCTCGGCGTCGTCGTCGGGGCGCCTGCGATTGCAACCCTGGCCGCGCGGGTTCCGCGTCGAGCACTGTTGATCGCTCTGATGGTGGCGTTCACCCTGGGCAACCTCGGCACCGTGTTCGCTCCCAGTTTCAACGAACTGGTCGCATCCAGGTTCGTTGCCGGCTTGCCTCACGGTGCCTACTTCGGCATCGCGGCTCTCGTCGCGGCGCATCTTGCCGAGCCGGGCAAGCGGGCCAAAGCGGTCGCCATGGTCATGATGGGACTCTCGATCGCCAACGTCGTCGGTGTTCCCGCAGCCACCTGGCTGGGGCAACTCCTCGGCTGGCGCAGTGCGTTCGCCGTCGTGGGCGTGATCGGTGCCCTCACCGTCGCAGCCTTGATCATGTGGATGCCTCGTCTCGACGGCATGCCGACCACCAATCCGATCACCGAGCTCGGTGCACTTCGCCGAAGCCAGGTGTGGATGACGCTGTTCGTCGGCATGGTCGGCTTCGGTGGCATGTTCGCCGTGTACACCTACATCTCGTCGACGCTGACCGACGTCGCGGGACTGGCACGCACTCTGGTGCCGGTCGCGCTGATGATCTACGGCCTCGGCATGGTAGCCGGCAACTACTTCGGCGGATGGCTCGCGGACCGCTTCAAGCTGAGGGGAACGTTCTTCGGGCTGGCATCGATGGCCGTGTTCCTGGCTGCGTTCGTTCTGGCCGCACACAACCCGATCAGCGCGTTGATCCTGGTGTTCCTGATCGGCGCGTCGGGCTCGTCGGTGATCCCCGGACTGCAGACCCGGTTGATGGACGTCGCCGAGGACGCTCAGACACTGGCGGCGTCGCTCAATCACGCGGCGTTCAACCTCGCCAATGCAATCGGTGCTGCGCTCGGTGGTGCCGTCATCGCCGCCGGTTTCGGCTACACGGCGCCCGCGGCTGCAGGTGCGATCCTGGCCGTCGCAGGTCTCGCCGTTCTGTCCACCGCGATGTGGATGCAGCGTCGGACCGACGCTCGCGCTGCTTGATCCAGGCCGAGATCGTTCAGCTCGTGGTGGTGGCTGCGCCGTCCCCCGCGAGCGTGCCGGCGAAGGCCGGGACCAACTTGTCGATCACGTACGGCAGGCTCAGGACGCTGGTGAAGTAGATCGCGCCTGCTGTGACGTCATCGGTGAACACGAGCTTGTTCTCTTTCACCCGCTCGAGGTTCCGATACACCTGCTCCTGCTCGAGTGCGGTGCGATCTTCGGGCTTCTCGGTGGCCCACAGCAGCACGTCGGCCGAATCCAGGACCGACAGGTTCTCGAGCGGAATGTATGCCTGGCCGCTGCCGTCCGCAGGTGCGTATTCATCGATGTCCGACGGCACGGCGAACCCGAGGTCGGTCAGAAAATCCGTGCTCAAGCCGTTCTGATAGGCGATGGCGTCGCCGTCGTAGAAGGCGTTCTGAAGGAAAATCGCCTTGGTTCCCTCGAACTCCGGGTGCTCGGACCTCGCGGACGCGAACTTCTCGTCGACGCCCGAGATGAGATTGTCGACGTCGTCCTTCTTACCGACAGCGGTGCCGATGCTGCGAGCTTGAACATCCCACGGTTCGAAAAATCCGGTGTACTCACCGGACTGAGCAATGGTGGGGGCGATCTCACTGAGCTTCGAGTAGGTCTCCTGGTCGAGACCCGCGTTCGTACCGATGATCAGATCGGGGTCCAACGCGGCGATTCGCTCGTACTGAAATCCGTCGGAATTGTCCAGCACCTCTGGCTGTGCGTCGCCGAGCGCGTCCTGTGCCCACGGCCAGGTGGCGTACGGCTGCTCGCCGTACCACTCGGTGATTCCGACGGGAGTGACGCCGAGGGCGAGAAGGGTGTCCTGCTCTGTGTAACCCACGGAGACGACGCGTTGCGGTTCCGATTCCACCGTCGTCTCGCCGAAGGCGTGGTCGACGGTCACCGGAAACGCGCCGCTCGACTCCGCGCCGCTGGTGGGAGTGCTCGTTGTGTCGCCGGACGAACTCGAGCAAGCGGACAGCAGAAGTGCTGCAGCAGCCGCGGCGGCGGCCCACCGGAGCAGTCGCGTGGATTCGGCCATGAGGGTGCCTTTCGGAGGGGGAGTGACGTGGCTCGAGTTCTGTCGGGCCTCGTTCAGATCCGTAAGGGTAGCCGACCCTAATGTGGGCGCATCGAGCCGCGTCCCGCGTCGCTCACGCGGCCCGACGGATCTTCACCGAACCTCCACATTTCCCGACGGACTCCTCCATGTTCGGGCTCTAGGGTCGACATCATGAACCGCACAGTGCTGGTCGTCGACGACGAACCCACGATCTCCGACGCGTTGGCCGCACGACTCCGCGGCGAAGGTTTCGGCGTGGTGACGGCGCACGACGGACCGTCGGCGGTCGAGGTCTGTGCCCGCGAGAAGCCGGACGTCGTGGTTCTGGACGTCATGCTGCCGGGTTTCGACGGCCTGGAGGTGTGCCGACGGATCCAGGCGGACCGTCCGATTCCGGTGCTGATGCTGACCGCGAAGTCGGACGAGACCGACATGCTCGTCGGACTCGGCGTCGGCGCCGACGACTATCTCTCCAAGCCGTTCAGTATGCGCGAGGTCGTCGCGCGGGTGCACGCACTCCTTCGTCGCGCCGAACGCACCACCGCGGTATCGACGGCGACGGCGGCGATGACGCTCGGCGCGTTTCGAATCGACCACGATGCGCGACGCGTGAGCGGACCCGACGGTGAAATTCACCTCACCCGAACCGAATTCGACATCCTTGCATTCCTGTCGGCTCGACCCGGCGCTGCGGTCGCCCGCGACACCCTCCTCGCCGAACTGTGGGGTTGGGAGGATTCTGCCAGCAGTCGGACCGTGGACAGTCATGTGAAAGCGTTGCGCCGCAAGCTCGGCGGCACGCTGATCCGCACCGTTCACGGCGTCGGGTACGCGCTGGAGACTCCACGATGAGGGCTCCGATCCCGCTTGTCCGATTGCCGCGACCGCTGGACTCGCTGACGTCGTTCAAACTAAAGGTTGCTCTGATCGTGGGGATCGTTCTGCTGTTGGCCAGCGTGACGTTCTGGATCGGTGCGAGCTGGCAGTTCCGCTACACGCTGCTGGCCGCGCTCGTGGTGTCCATCGCAGCAACGCAATTGGTGGCGCACGGTATGACTTCACCGCTGCGAGAGATGACGGCCGCGGCCCGCGCAATGGCACGAGGGGACTATACGACGCGGGTGCGTGCGAGCTCGCGTGACGAGGTCGGCCAACTCGCCGAGGCTTTCAACACGATGTCCGCTGATCTCGAAGCCGCCGACACGTACAGGCGTGAGCTTATCGGAAACGTCTCCCACGAACTCAAGACGCCGATCGCGGCACTTCGTGCGGTGCTGGAGAACATGGTCGACGGCGTGAGCGAGCCCGATCCTGCAACGCTGAACGTGGCACTGCGTCAAACGGAGAAGCTCGGTGACCTGGTGACCGAGTTGCTGGATCTGTCCCGGCTCGAAGGGGGAGTGCTCCCACTGCGGCCGGAAAGATTCGGTGTGCACGACTTCCTCGTCGCGGTGGCGTCGGAGTACGGGCGGGTGCGCGTCGTGGTGACGCCGCACCAGCTGCAGATATCCGCCGACCGGTCACGAGTGCAGCAGATCGTGACGAATCTGCTGAGCAATGCCGTCGAGCATTCCCCTCCAGGCTCCTCCGTCACAGTGTCCGCGAAGCCGGCATCGGAAGGGGTCAGGATCGAGGTGTCCGACGACGGTCCGGGAATCTCACCCTCCGAACGTTTTTCGGTGTTCGATCGGTTCACCAGAGGTGGTGCCACAGGCGGCGGAACCGGACTCGGTCTGGCGATCGCCCGGTGGGCGACCGAACTGCACGGCGGCACCATAGAAGTCCTGGACAGATCACCGGGGTGCCACATCCGGGTGTGCCTTCCGCAGAACTGAACCCTGCCCGGTCCCACACGAGAACCACATTCACTCACGGCGCACGCACACGCGTGTCGTCGCTCCAAGTCCTGCCCAGAACAACTGTGAGGTAAGGGAAAATGAACGTAATCGCTACACCGGAGTCCACTTCCACCGGGCCTGCTCCGGCCGTTCCGCCGCACAACCGGTCAACGCGTCGATGGTCACCGTGGTCCCCGCGAGTGTGGCCGGTGCTCCGCCATGCGTCGGCGCCGCGAAAGGCTTTGATCGCCGCGATGACCGCAGGTGTGGTGGGAGCATCGGTTCTCGGAGGACAGGGCGTCGGATACTCCATCACCACGGCCGCCGTCGTCGCCGCAGTCGCCTTCGCGCTGCGAGAAAGGCCTACACCGTGGCAGTTCACCGGTGCGAGCGGAGTGCTTCTACTGGGATCGGTCGCGACCGTCCGCGCAGCGGAGTGGCTGGTGGCGCTGTGCACATGGACGTCGATCCTCGTTGCCGCGGCTGTGCTGTCGGGCTCCTGGACCTGGCGAGGGCTCGGGCTGGGAACGTTGGCTCCGGTGTTGCTGCCGGTCCGTACGTGGAGATGGGCGTCCACCGGTGCACGGCAGCTGGACACCGACCGTGCCCACCCGCGCAGACTGGCCGCCGTCGTCGCCTCGACGGTGGTGCTCGTGATCGTGTTCGGCGCGCTCTTCGCCGCAGCCGACCCGACGTTCGAGAAGATCGTCGACGCGGCGACTCCCGACTGGGATCTCGGCGGGGCTGTGACACGCATCCTCGTGTTCGCATTCGTCGGCGCAGCGACATTGGGCGCGGCGTATCTGGCGGTCAACCGACCGCGCTTCGATCTGCTCGCACGGCAGGCGAAGTCGTCGGTGTCGCTCTGGGAGTGGATGGTGCCCGTCGCGGCTCTCGTCGGAGTGTTCGCTCTGTTCGTGGCAGTTCAGATGACAACACTGTTCGGCGGTCAGAGCCACGTACGCACGACGGACGGCCTCACCAATGCCGAGTACGCCCGTCAAGGGTTCTGGCAGTTGCTGGCAGTGACGGCTCTGACTCTTCTGGTACTGGCTACCGTCGTTCGCGCGGCGCCGCGAGACACTCGTACCCAGCGGACGTATCTGAGGGTTGTTCTCGGCGTGCTGTGCGTCCTCGCCCTCGTGGTGGTGGCCTCGGCCTTGCACCGTATGTCCCTGTACGAGCGTCAATACGGGTACACGACGCTTCGTCTGTTCGTCACGGTCGTCGAGGTTCTGCTGGGAGCGGTGTTCGTGCTTGTCATGGTCGCCGGAATCGGCATGGCGGGGAAATGGCTGCCGCGAGCTGTCGGGGTCGCTGTCGTCGGCGCGGTTCTTTCCCTCGCTGCGCTGAATCCGGACGCGTACGTCGCCCGGCACAGCGTCGAACGGTTCCAGGACACCGGCACGATCGACACACGGTACCTCCGAAGCCTCTCTGCGGATGCGGCACCGGAGCTCGACCGCCTGCCGGAGCCCTATCGCAGTTGCGTGCTCTCCGACGTCGTTGCAACCGTGAAGTGGACGGAATGGAACCTGGCCGAGGACCGAGCTGCAGCTCTCGACGGGCGTGGTCCCGGAGGCGCGAACTGCGCGTGATCGGATGGACGCGATACGCTGGCGACCGGCGAGTCGAACGGAAGGGGTGGACGGCAATGCGGTACCTGAGTGCAGTCTCGGCATACCTCGTCCTACTCCTGATGCTCGCCGTCCTTCCCGACACCGCCGTGACGACAGTTGCCTTCGGGCTGGTCGTCACCGCCGTGGCCGTGGCGCTCGCGTCGTCGGCGGCAAGGCGAGTCGTGCTCGACGCCCTGTTCGGCGTCGTACACGGACCAGGGGGAGAGGAACGCCGGCGCCGGGGATCGTTCCGCCGTCAGCAACGGCCCGACGAAGCGGGCCGCCCCATGCCCAGAGCGCCGGGCGCACCGGTGGGGGCACACTGAGCGACGCTCGCGTCTGCGACTCTGTCCCCGAACCCCTTCTGCCGAAAGAAGTTCGTTCACCCCGGGGAGTTCTCGTGCGCGCAATCGTCGTTTCACTCGTCGTCACCGTACTGCTGCTGCTGGCCGTCTTCGACGACCCGTCGACGGTCGGCGGCCTACTGCTCGGGATCGCTGCGGCGACGCTCGCCGCGATCGGCGCGGTCGACGCGACAGTGGGACTGGACCGAACCCGGGTGCCGGGTCCACCAGCGGAAGAGCGACGTCTGCGCGGACGATTCCGTCGCCAACACCGCCCTGATGCACCCGGGCGCCCCATGCCGAGAGCACCCGGATCGATGACCTGACCGTTCCCGCAGGCTCCACTCCCGTCCCCTGCCTGGGTCGTTCCTGCAGGCTCCACTCCCGTCCCCTGCCTGGGTCGTTCCTGCAGGCTCCACTCCCGTCCCCTGCCTGGGTCGTTCCTGGAGGCTCCACTCCCGCCCCCTGCCTGGGTCGTTCCTGCAGGCTCCACTCCCGTCGGCGAGTCCTGCCGGGATCGGTCGTGACGTTCATCGACCGACTCCCTCGAAGAGGTGCTCTCATGCTCGATTTCATCTATTACCCCGTGTCCGGAATCCTCTGGGTCTGGCACACCGTGTTCGGCTCGGTCCTCGGACCGGACAACGGGATCACCTGGGCTTTGTCCGTGATGTTCCTGGTGTTCACCCTCCGGCTCGTGCTCTACAAACCCTTCGTGAGCCAGGTGCGGACCCAGCTCACGATGAAGAAACTGCAACCGGAGATCAAGGCGTTGCAGAAGAAGTACAGCGGTGACCGCGCGCGGCAGGCCGCCGAGATGCAGAAGCTGCAGAAAGCGCACGGATTCAATCCGCTGCTCGGCTGCCTACCCGTGTTGGTGCAAGCACCGGTGTTCATCGGGCTGTTGCACGTGCTCCGCTCCTTCAACCGAACCGGCACCGGTATCGGGCAACTGGGAATGACGCCGGAGGAGAACGCGAACACCGCGAACTACTTCTTCAGCGCCGCAGATGTCCAATCGTTCCTGGACGCAAGGCTTTTCGGTGCACCGATCTCCGCCGCGATCAACAGCGGGGCGGCGACACTGGAGGCGTTCGCACCGTTCGGCGGTGTACCGACAGTGATCGGCATCGCGATGGTGGCGATGCCGTTGATGGTGCTGGCCAGTATTGCCACGCACTTCAACTCCCGTGCGTCGATCGCTCGACAGGACGACGCTGCGCGCGCCAATCCGCAGACGGCGCTGATGAACCGTCTGGCGCTGTGGGTGTTTCCCGCAGGCGTACTGCTCGGCGGTCCATTTCTGCCGATTGCCGTGCTGCTCTACTGGGTCAGCAACAACCTCTGGACCTATGTTCAGCAGCATGTGGTCTACCGACGCATCGACTCCCTCGCTGCGGGCGCCGCAGTGGTAGTCAGCGACGCGGACGACGGAACGAAGCAGGCCGACGCCACGGTGGCCGCACCGTCGAAGCCCCGGCCCGGTGTCAAGCCCGGAGGCCGTAAACGTCGACGTCGATAGATTCCAGGTCTGTCGGTGGTGTCGGCTACGGTGCCCTACGTGACTATCACCGTGTCCACAGTCAACGTAAACGGAGTACGCGCGGCAGCCAGGAAAGGCATGTTGCCGTGGCTCGAGACCACCGACGCGGACGTGATCTGTCTGCAGGAAACCCGTGCGAACGACGGCGAACTCACCAAGGCACTCGCCCCCGCACTGGACGCTGGCTGGCACCTGGCCTCCGCCGAACCGTCGGCGAAGGGGCGCAACGGTGTGGCGATCCTGTCCCGCACGGCGCCCGATGCCATCCGGGTCGGGATCGGAGCGAAGGAGTTCGAGGAATCCGGACGTTACATCGAGGCCGATTTCGGTGATGTGTCCGTCGCGAGCCTGTACCTACCGTCCGGTGAAGTCGGTACCGAACGCCAGGAGGAGAAGGAACGGTTCATGGCGGCGTTCGCCAAGTACCTCGCCAAGTCCGCGAAAGCAGCGAAGTCCGCGGATCGAGACGTGGTCGTGTGCGGAGACTGGAACATCGCCCACACCGAGGCCGACCTGAAGGCGTGGAAGACCAACCGGAAGAATTCCGGATTCCTGCCGGAGGAACGTGAATGGGTTTCGGCCCTGCTGACGGAGAAGGCACCGTGGACCGACGTCGTGCGCGCGCTGCACCCAGAGGTCGACGGGCCGTACAGCTGGTGGTCATACCGAGGGAAGGCATTCGACAACGACGCGGGCTGGCGTATCGACTACCAGTTGGCAACGGCGTCGCTCGCAGAGCGGGCCAAAGAGGCGGTCACCGAACGTGCCGAGGCCTACGACCAACGGTGGTCCGATCACGCGCCTGTCACGGTCCGGTACCGGTAACACCTGAGAAGAATGCTCGTGCTCGGGCGTGAAAAGATCAGGAGCATGTCTTCTCCTTCACCCACCGATGCACCACAGGGCCCGCGTCAGCGAGTTCTGTCCGGGATCCAGCCGACCGGGGATTCGTTCCATCTCGGCAACTATCTCGGTGCGGTGCGTCAGTGGGTGGCGTTGCAGGACGACTACGACGCGTTCTACTTCATCCCGGATCTGCATGCCATCACCGTCCCCCAAGACCCCAAGGCGCTGCGAAACCGCACCCGTATCGCTGCGGCGCAGTTGCTGGCAGTAGGAATCGACCCGAAGCGCTCGACACTGTTCGTGCAGAGTCAGGTACCCGAACATGCGCAACTTGCGTGGGTCCTCAACTGCATCACCGGTTTCGGTGAAGCAGGACGAATGACGCAGTTCAAGGACAAGTCGGCGAAACAAGGTCGCGACCAGACCACGGTGGGCCTGTTCACCTACCCCATTCTCCAAGCCGCCGACATCCTGCTGTACCGCCCCAATCTCGTTCCTGTCGGGGAGGATCAGCGTCAGCACCTCGAGTTGACCCGTGACCTCGCGCAGCGTTTCAACACGCGCTTCAAGAAGACGTTCGTCGTGCCGGACGCCCACATCATCAAGGGCACGGCCAAGATCTTCGATCTGCAGGAGCCTACGTCGAAGATGAGCAAGTCCGGATCCAACCCGGCGGGCATCGTGAACCTCCTCGACGACCCCAAGGTGACGGCGAAGAAGCTCCGATCGGCGGTCACGGACAACGATCGCGACATTCTGTTCGACCCCGATAACAAGCCGGGCGTCAGCAACTTACTCGTCATCCAATCCGCCCTGTCGGACCGGTCGATCGAGGACCTCGTATCCGGGTACGAGGGCAAGGGTTACGGCGACCTCAAATCCGACACGGCCGATGTACTGACGGAGTTCGTCACACCGCTTAAGGCAAGCGTCGACGGGTATATGTCCGATGTTGCCGAACTGGACCGCATCCTCGCCGACGGCGCGGATCGGGCTAGGGAAGTAGCGTCACGCACGTTGGCGCAGGTGTACGACCGGGTGGGGTTCCTGGCTCCGCTCTCCTGACTGACGCTTTCTCTGACAGCCTGGGGGACTGACAGCGGGGGCCCGACTCCAAGAGGGTGATTGTCGTTCCTGACTTCGCAGCAATTCTGCAAGACCGTCGTGACAAATGGCCGTGGTTCGACCACACGGTCCGCGCGGCAACCCGGTACCAGGCCCAGAAGGGCGACTACTACGCGGCAGGCATGACCTATTTCAGCGTTCTTGCGCTGTTTCCGTTGCTGATGGTCGCGTTCGCCGCAGCCGGGTTCGTCCTCGTCGGTCAGCCTGAGTGGCTCGATCAGATCCGCGACCAGATTGCGCAGAACGTTCCGGGAAGCTTCGGCGAGACCATCAATTCCTTGATCGACACCGCCGTCGAGTCCAGAACGAGCGTCGGCATCATCGGTCTGCTCGGTGCGCTCTACGCAGGACTGGGGTGGATCGCCAATCTGCGCGAGGCGCTGACGGCGATGTGGGAGTTCGTGCACGAGCCGGGAAGTTTTCTCGCGACCAAGCTGAAGGATTTCGCGGCACTCGTCGGCCTCGGGCTTGCGCTCGCCCTGTCGCTGGGCCTGTCGGCGTTGAACGGCGGGTCCGTCATGCGCAGTCTGCTGGAACTGGCGAATCTCGACCAGGCTCCGGGTGTCGGGATCCTGCTGCGCGTCGTGTCGGTGCTGTTGGCGCTGGCCGCGACCTGGGCGGTGATGACGTGGGTCATCTCGAGGCTGCCGAGAGAGCCCGTCCCGCTCCGCAGCGCGGTCAAAGGCGGTTTGATCGCAGCCGTCGGCTTCGAGATCTTCAAGCAGATCGCCGCGATCTACCTCGCGTCGGTGACCAACGGTCCCGCCGGAGTCGTCTTCGGCCCCATCATCGGTCTGCTCGTATTCGTGTTCACGACATCGCGATTCATCCTGTTCGCCACGGCATTCGCCGCGACCACCCGAGAGAGCATGGCGCTGGCCTACGTCCCGCCGCCGGAACCGGCCGTCATCAACACACGGGTGGAAGTCAACGAGGGCCCGACCCTGGGCGGCGGAATTGCACTCGTGGGCGCAGGTGCACTGGCCGCCGTCGGGCTCGGGTTCTTCAACCGCAGACGCTGACCTCAGCGACGCCGGTTGAGTTGCCGAGCCCACAGCAGGAGCCCGATCACCACCAACCCGCCCACGACGGCGATGCCGATTCGTATCGCAGTGTCACCACCCTCCTCGAGGGACGTCTCCCGTTCGCCGGCCGCGCTCGGGGTGTCCGGCGGCGATGCCAGAGTCGGCGCGGCCGTGCGTGTGCTGGTGACTTCTCGTACCGACTCCGGCGGCACCAGCGTTCCCACACTCGTGCCCGGCGGTAGCGCGAAGCCGTAGTCGAGCAGCCTGGCTGCCTGCTCCCACGGACGAATCGGCAGTACGTCGCCCTTCATGATGGTGACCGCAAGGCGTCTGCCGTTCTTGTCGGCGCCTCCGACGAACGTCTGGCGTGCGTCGTCGGTGTATCCGGTTTTGCCGCCCACGGCCCCGTCGTAGTTGTACAGAAGCTGATTGTCGTTCGACAGGGTGAATCCGGGACGGTCGATGTCGTCGGGGATGTTCGGATCCTTGGGGAAGCCCGGAAACTGAACGGTCTCGGTGGAAATCAACCGAGCGAACGTGGGGTTCTCCATCGCCGCACGGAAGAACAACGCGAGATCGTATGCAGAACTGGACATTCCAGGGCCGTCCAGACCGGACGGCGTCGCCGTGCGTGTGTCGAGCGCGCCCAGAGACCGCGCTTTGGCGTTCATCTTGGCGACCGTGGCGTCGTCGCCGCCCATCTGAGCGGACAACGCGTGCGCAGCATCGTTGCCCGACGCCATCACGAGCCCCTGCATCAATTGAAAGTTGCTGTACACACCGCCCTTGCCGATGCCGACGGCGCTGCCCTCGGCATTCGCGTCCTCGGCTGTGGCGACCACGGTGGTGTTCAGGTCGAGCTCGTCGAGGGCGACCAACGCCAGCAGGATCTTGATCGTGCTTGCCGGGCGGTACCGGCCGTGCGGGTCCTTCGCAGCGATGACGTCACCCGAGTCCAGATCCGACAGAACCCAACCCGTCGCGGAGATGTCCTCGGGAAGAGCGGGTGCACCGTCCGGCACCACCACGCCGCAGTAACCGAGTTGTTCACCGCCCACTGCGTCCGCGGGAACCGGGAGCGGCGTGGGCGCGGTCTCCCCGGGTTTCGGCACCTCGGACAGATCGATGGCAGGCGGCGGTGACGTCGCGTGCGGGCAGTCGTCGGTGTTCGGCGTCGAGAACGGGGTCGAGGTCTCGACGGGAGGGTCGGGTTCCTGCGCAGCAACCGGGCCGGCTGCCACGAACAGGACCGCAGCTGCGGCCAGTGCCGCAGCAGTTCGCGAAATCGTTTTCATCGCGAACAACCTTAGGTCTCGGTGTGAGCGACGCGGGCACGACTCACCGGACCGTCGATGGGCAGTCAGATCTGGTCGGACAGGTCGGAGAAGTAGTTGAGCTGCCAGGTCTGCGCGGCCACGCCGGACCTGTTGTTCGGTTCGTCCCATTCGGGGTAGACGCGGAAACCGCGCTTGCCTTCGGTGGTCCCCACCGTGAGCACGCCGTGCTCGGACAGCGCGTGCTTGGGGAACTCGAAGTAGCCGTACGATTTCGGCGTCCACGTGACGACGATCAGACGATCGAAATCGTCACGTACGTCGAAGGGCTCGATCTGATCGCCGGTCGCGCGCTTCCAGAACGTCACGAACTGGCCGACCTTCTTGGGCGTGGTCCGCGCAACGCGGAAGTGAACGGAAAGACCGTCGATCGTCAGGTGATGAGCTCCGTATTCGGAACCTTCGGTTTCGGCGACAGCATTGTCCAATACGGCTCCTCGCGCATCGAGGACAAGGGACTTCAGCTGCTGTAGTTGTGCGTTCACTGGTACCAGTTTGCTATATCGACGGCAGATACGAAAAACGTCGTGAGTGGAAATGTAGGTGCTCTCTGCTCGCTCCGCGGGTTCCGCTCTTGAGGCCAGGCCTACATTTCCACTCACGTGGGGGTTAGTTGTTTTCGGGGAAGCCGAGGTTGATGCCGCCGTGGCTGGGGTCGAGCCAGCGGCTGGTGACGGCTTTGCCGCGGGTGAAGAAGTGGATTCCTTCGGTGCCGTGGGCGTGGGTGTCGCCGAACAGCGAGTTTTTCCAGCCGCCGAAGCTGTAGTAGGCCATGGGGACGGGGATGGGGACGTTGATGCCGATCATGCCTACTTCGACTTCGTTCTGGAAGCGTCGGGCTGCGCCGCCGTCGTTGGTGAAGATGGCGGTGCCGTTGCCGTAGGGGTTGTTGTTGATCAGTTCGAGGGCTTGGTCGTAGGTGTCGACGCGGACGACGGAGAGGACGGGTCCGAAGATTTCGTCGGTGTAGATGCTCATGTCGGTTTTGACGTTGTCGATGAGCGTTGGTCCGAGCCAGAAGCCGTTGTCTCCGCCGTCGGCTTTGACGCTGCGGCCGTCGACGACGATGGTGGCGCCGTCGGCTTCGCCGGCGTCGATGTAGGAGGCGACTTTGTCGCGGTGGGCTTGGGTGACGAGGGGGCCCATGTCGGCGCCGCGGGTGCCGTCGCCGGTGACCAGTGGGGTGGTGCGTTCGACGATTTTGGCGACGAGGGTGTCGGCGATGTCGCCGACGGCGACGAGGGCGGAGATGGCCATGCAGCGTTCGCCTGCGGAGCCGAAGCCGGCGTTGACCATGGCGTCGGCAGCCAAATCCAGGTCGGCGTCGGGGAGGACGATGGCGTGGTTCTTCGCCCCGCCGAGGGCTTGGACGCGTTTGCCGTTGGCGGTGCCGGTGGCGTAGACGTATTGGGCGATGGGGGTGGAGCCGACGAAGGAGATCGATTTGATCTTCTTGTTTTCGAGGAGTTCGTCGACGGCGAGTTTGTCGCCTTGGAGGACGTTGAAGACGCCGGGGGGTAGGCCGGCTTCTTCCCAGAGTTCGGCGAGCCAGATGCTGGCGGTGGGGTCTTTTTCGGATGGTTTGAGTACTACGGTGTTGCCGGCGGCGATGGCGACGGGGAAGAACCACATCGGGACCATGGCGGGGAAGTTGAAGGGGGAGATGATGCCGACGGGTCCGAGCGGTTGGCGGATGGAGTAGACGTCGATGTTGGTGGAGGCGTTCTCGGTGTAGCCGCCTTTGAGGAGGTGGGGGATGCCGCAGGCGAATTCGACGACTTCTTGGCCGCGGCTGATTTCGCCGAGGGCGTCGGAGAGGACTTTGCCGTGTTCGGCGGTGATGATCTCGGCGAGTTCGCTTTTTTTCTTGTTGAGTAGTTCGCGGAAGTTGAACAGGATTTGGGTGCGTTTGGCGAGGGAGGTGTCGCGCCAGGCGGGGAAGGCGGCTGCGGCGGCGTCGATGACGGTGCGTGCGTCGTCGAGGTTGGCGAGTGCGAGCTGGCCGGTGACCTCGCCGGTGGCGGGGTTGGTGACCGGTGCGGTGGTGGTGGAGGTACCGGCGAACGGCTTACCGTCCACCCAATGTCCGATTACGTTGCTGCTCATTACTTTTACCCCTTGTGCTTTGCGATGTAGTCGGTGATGGTCTCGAGCTGGTACCGCGAGACCTCGTCGGCGTTCTCGTTCTCGCCGAAGACGCTCGACACCATGACCGTGTCGTCACGGTCGTAGAACCCGAGCTTGCTCAGGCCGCCGAAGAACTCGTCCCAGTTGACGTCGCCATCCCCGATCTTGAGGTGCTGGTGTACGCGCACTGCATTTCCGGGCGGGTTCGTGATGTAGCGAAGCCCGTGCGAGCGGTGATGGTCCATCGTGTCCGCGACGTGCACCAGGCGAACGAGATCGCCTGCGGTCTGGAAGATTCCGGGCAGATCACCACCCATGTGGAACTGATGGCAGGCGACGACGACCATGCCGAAGTTCTTGGAGTTGATGCCGCGGATGACCCGGATGGCAGCCTGTCCGTCCTCGACGAAATCGTCGGGGTGCGGATCGATGCGAACGTCGATGCCTTCACGTTCGACGATCGGAACGAGTTCCTCCATCGAGCGGTAGAACGCCCGCTCGGACTCCTCCGCCTTCTCCGGTCGTCCGCTGAACTCGGTGTTCATGACGTTCACGCCGAGGTCGACGGTGATCTGAATGGCTCGCTTCCAGTACCGAACTGCGGCCTCGCGCGCATCCTCGTCCGGGCCTGCCCAGCGCAACACGGGGAGCACGGAGGCGATACCGACGCCGGCATCCTTGCAGGCCTTCTTGAACTTGGCGACCAGGTCGTCGTCGGCCTTCGGGTGGTTGTAGAACGGGATCATGTCGACGTGCGGGGTCAGCTGCAGGTACTCGTAGCCGAGGTCGGCTACGACGCGGGGCAGCTCCAGCAGCGAGAAATCGTGATGGAACGGAGTGGGATCGAGTGCGATCTTCATGGTGTCGGCTTGGTCCTAATGTTGTCAGTTGCCGGACGGGCGGAGGAAGGGGCGCTGGATCTTCTTCCACTTCTCGTAGGTGGCGTACGCGGTCTGCGTCGACTCGAGAGTCGAGGTCGCACTGACCGGTACGTCCCACCACGATTCGGAGTCCGGTGCCGCGATCAGCGGATCGGTCTCCACGTGGATGACGGTGGACGTCTCGCTCGCTTTGGCGGCCTTGACCGCGTCGGTGAACTCGTTGCCGTTGTTCACGCGTACCACGTCGACGCCGAGGCTGGCCGCGTTGGCCGCGAGGTCGACCGGCAGAATGCTGCCCTGCAGGCGTCCGTTCTCGGCGCGGTAGCGGTAGTCGGTGCCGAAGCGCTGCGATCCGAGGGATTCCGACAACGATCCGATCGACGCGAAGCCATGGTTCTGCACCAGGATCATGATGACCTTGACGCCTTCCTGCACGGCGGTGACCAGTTCGGTCGCCATCATGAGGTAGGAGCCGTCACCGACCATGATGAACACGTCGCGGTCCGGCTCGGCCATCTTGGCGCCGATACCGCCGGCGACCTCGTAGCCCATGCACGAGAAACCGTACTCGACGTGGTATCCCTTGGAATCTCTTGTGCGCCAGAGCTTGTGAAGATCACCGGGCATCGAGCCGGCCGCGCAGACGACGACGTCGCGGGGGTCGGACAGCGTGTTCGCGAGGCCGATGACCTGGTTCTGATTCAGAGGTGCGGTGGAATCCTCGATCTTGTAGACCGAGGACACTGTGTCGTCCCACTGCTGAGCGAGCTGGGAGACGAGGGTGCGGTACTCGGCGGGAACCTCGTAGTCGCCGAGGGCGTCGATCAACGCCTCCAAGGCCTCGCGAGCGTCGGAGACGACGGAGATGCCGCCCTGCTTGACCGAGTCGATCGACGCGACGTTGATGTTGACGAAACGTACGTCGGGGTTGTTGAACGCCGTGCGCGACGCAGAGGTGAAATCGCTGTAGCGCGTGCCGATTCCGATGATGACGTCGGCGTCGGTGGCCAGTGCGTTGGCAGCGGTGGTGCCGGTGGATCCGAGAGCGCCGACGGACTGCGGGTGGTCGTACGTCAGCGAGCCCTTCCCTGCCTGGCTCTGGCCGACCGGAATGCCGGTCTTCTCGCACAGTGCAGCGAGTGCGTCGGTGGCGCCGGAGTAGATCACGCCACCGCCTGCGACGATCAGCGGCTTCCTCGCGGTGCGGATGACCTCGGCGGCACGCGAGACCACGGACTTCTCGGGCAGCGGACGAGCGACGTGCCAGGTACGCGGCGCGAACAGTGATTCGGGCCAGTCGAATGCCTCGGCCTGAACGTCCTGCGGGATGGCGACGGTGGCGGCGCCGGTCTCGACGGGATCGGTCAGCACGCGCATCGCACCGAGCAGTGCGCCGGGCAACTGCTCCGGGCGCCACACGCGGTCGAAGTAGCGGGAGAGTGGCTTGAACGAGTCGTTGACCGTGACGTCTCCGCTCGACGGGAGCTCCAGTTCCTGCAGCACCGGGGCACTTGCGCGGGTGGCGAACGTGTCGGCAGGCAGCAGCAGGACCGGCAGGCGGTTGATCGTCGCCAGTGCAGCGCCGGTCAGCATGTTCGTCGAGCCGGGTCCGACGCTTGCCGTGACGGCCCACGCCTGGATGCGGTCCTTCTGCCGCGCGTATGCGACGGCGCTGTGCACCATTGCCTGCTCGTTGCGTCCGAGAACATAGGGCAGTTCCGGGTCGGTGCCGACTTCGACGGCGTCGATCTCGGCCTGCAGAAGCGCCTGGCCGAGGCCGGCCACGTTGCCATGTCCGAAGATGCCGAATGCGCCTGCGAAGAACTTGGTACGCACGCCGTCACGCTCGACGTACTGGTTCGCCAGGAACTTCACGGTTGCCTGGGACACGGTGAGATGAACCGTGCCTTCGGTGTTTTCGGTCTTGCTCGCCGAGATCGGTGCGGTGGACACCACGGTCATGCTCCTGTCGATGCGGAGTTGAGGGGAAGGCGAGGATCGACGGCCTGGTCTGCCCAGGTGCCGCGGATCCAGGTGTGCTCGGGATCGTCGACGATGTTCCAGGCGCGTTCCTTACCCGGTCCGGCCATGACGTTCAGGTAGTACATGTGGTAGCCGGGTGCTGCGACGGACGGGCCGTGGTAGCCGTGCGGGACGAGGACGACGTCTCCGGTGCGGACCTCTTCGAGGACCTCGATGGGACGCGTGGGGGTGCCGTAGACGCGGTGATAGCCGAAACCGTTACTGCCGTCCGGGCCTTCGGCGATCTCGAAGTAGTAGATCTCTTCGAGCGCGGATTCGGTCGGGGTGTTCTCGTCGTGCTTGTGGCCCGGGTAGGACGACCAGTTGCCACCGGGGGTGATGACCTCGCAGGCAATGAGCGAATCGGCCTCGAACGTGTCGGCGGTACCGAAGTTGTGAACCTGGCGGCTGCAGTTTCCTGCCCCACGCAGTTCCACCGAGATGTCGGCCGCGGGGACGTAGCGGAACGGAAGCTTGTTCTCCGCGCGGGCGCCGCACAGAGCGAACCGTCCGCCGTCGACGCTCGAGAGCGTGTACGCCGAGTCCTTGCCGACGTACGCGAAGTCGGATGGTCCGTCGAACACCGATGCACGGCCGGCGAGGTCGAACTTGGTTCCCTCACTGGTGACGGTGGCCGATCCGGACAGCGGAACGACCATGATCTCGTCGGGGCCGGAACTGAGATCGACCGACTGACCGGCAGCCAGCGTCACAGTCCAGAGGCTCGATTCCGTCCAATCGATTCGGGTCGTTCCGCCGGCTCCACTCCTGGCTGCGGACTCGGGCGTCACGGCGACGTCGAAGCCGTCCTTGCTACCGGATCCAGCTGCGATGTAGTACTCGGAATTCATCGACTCACCTCACCATGTTCACAGCGGTGGCAACGGCGCCTGCGACATCGCCGTCCTGGGGGTACAGCAGGGTGCGTCCGACGATCAGACCGCGAACGGCGGGGATCTCGAGCGCCTTGGCCCAGCTCGCGTAGGTCTCCTCCGGGGCGGTCTGAGGATCTCCTCCCAGAAGCAGCGTGGGAAGCGTCGTGGCGTCCATGACGCGCTCCATCTCGTCGACGACGGGGAGCTTCATCCATGTGTAGGCGGACGTCGAGCCGAGGCCTTGCGTGATGTGGATGGACTTGATGACAGCGTCGGCGCTGAGATCGTTCTTGACGCGGCCTTCGACGCGGCTGGACAGGAACGGCTCGACCATGGCGATGAGCTGACGCTCGGCGAGCTCGTCGATCGCCTGGGCGCACGCGGTCATCGTCTCGAGTGTCCCTGGATCGTCGAGTGCAATGCGGGTGAGCATCTTTGCGCCGTTCATTCGAGCCTTGGCGGTGGATGCTGCGGTGGCACCCGTCATGCGGTCGTCCAGTTCGAACGATGCGCCCGCGAGCCCACCGCGGTTCATCGACGAGAACACGACCTTGTCTTCGAGGGCGCCGAGTAGAACCAGGTCGTCCAGGATCTCCGAGGAGGCGAGGACACCGTCGACGCCGGGGTTCTCCAGTGCGGTGCGAAGACGGTCGAGCAGCTCGGTGCGGCTGTTCATCGCGGTCATGTTCGATCCGACCGACAGTGCCCCGCGGGCCGGGTGGTCGGCGGCGACGATCATGAGCCGGCCGTTTCCGCGGATGGTCTCACGAGTGGCGCGGGTTGCCCACGCTCGTTCGATGGCCTGCGGGTCGCTCGCACGAATGGCGGCAACCTCGGCGTAGCTGGACGCAGCAGGTGCAGGGGTCAAGGTGGTTTCAGACATCGACGGCCTCGGTCTTCTTCTCTTCTGGGGCGGAATCTTTTGCGAGAGCGGCGACCTCGGCCGCGGTGGGCATTGCGGTGGAGCACTCGAGCCGCGAGGCGACGATGGCGCCTGCAGCGTTTCCGTATCGGAGGATCTTCTCGAGTGGCCAGTCACCGAGCAGCCCGTGGCACAGCGAGCCGCCGAAGCTGTCGCCTGCACCGAGGCCGTTGACGACATCGACGAAATTGGGGGGAACGGTGACGGTTTCCGATCGGGTCTTGCCCATGACGCCCTTCGGACCCATCTTGACGATCGCGAGCGAGACTCCGAGGTCGAGAAGGGCGTCGGCGGCTTTGTGCGGGTCCGTCTCGCCGACGGCTACCTCGCACTCTTCCTTGTTTCCAACGGCAACGGTGACGTGCTGAAGTGCCTTCTGGACCTGCTCGGTTGCGGCAGCGGTGGTTTCCCAGAACATCGGGCGGTAGTCGAGGTCGAGAACGGTCAGTGGTGCGCGGCCGCGTGCCTCCCAGGCGGCGAAGTGCGCGCTGCGGCTCGGCTCCTCGGACAGCCCGGTGACGGTGGACCAGTACAGACGCGCGTTCTTCACGGCCTCGACGTCGATGTCTTCCGGTCGAATCTGCAGGTCGGGTGCGGACGGCTTGCGGTAGAAGTACAGCGGAAAGTCGTCGGGCGGGAAGATTTCGCAGAACGTGACAGGTGTTGCGTACTGCGAGTCCGTTACGACGAACCGATTGTCGACACCGAGACGGGCCAGTTCGCCTGCGACGTAACGGCCGAACGGATCGTTGCCGACGCCCGAGATCAGGGCGGACTTGTTGCCCAGGCGTGCTGCGGCGACGGTGACGTTCGCTGCGCTGCCGCCGAGGAACTTGCCGAAGGTCTCGACCTGTTCCAGCCCGACTCCGGTCTGCAGAGGGTAGATGTCCACGCCGCTGCGCCCGATGGCGAGGACGTCGAAGGCCGTGGTGTTCGCATCGGCTGAGGTGGTCAAGATCGACTCCAAAGGGTATCGGGGACACAACGTGCGAGGTGCTGCGCAGGAAAGCTTGTCTGCTAATACTGTGCTTCAGACCACAGCGTCATGTCAATACTTTGTCCTGACATTCTTACTTCCAGTCATGCCGATGTTAGTGTTCGCCTACACTCTCGATCAAGCTGGGCGTGGATCTGCTCGCCCTTCGAGGAGATATGGAGAGCTGGACTGTGACTACGTCCAACGTGTCCGCAGGCGAAACCGGCGCGCCCTCTGTGGGGGCGTCCGTCGCCACGCCCTTGTCCGTCGAGCTCGACAGGGGCAGCCCGGTACCTCTCTACTTCCAGCTCGCCCAAGCGATCGAAGCCGCGATTCTCGGTGGACAGTTGGCTCCGGGGGACCGGTTCGAGAACGAACTGGCCCTGGCCAAACGTCTCAATCTGTCGCGTCCGACCACCCGCCGCGCCATCCAGGAACTGGTCGACAAAGGCCTGCTCGTACGCAAGCGCGGCGTCGGGACCCAGGTCGTGCAGAGCCCGGTGCACCGCCCCGTCGAGCTGACGAGTCTGTTCGACGACCTGGCCCGAGCCGGCCAGAGTCCGTCGACCAAGCTTCTCGACTACCACGTCGGTATCGCGACGGACGAGGTCGCGCGTGAGCTCAACATCTCCGACGACACCGAGGTCACGACCATCCGGCGACTCAGGAGTACCAACGGCGAGCCGCTGGCCCTGATGACCAACCATCTGCCCACCGCTATCGCACCCGATCCGGACGAACTCGAGACGCACGGTCTCTACCAGTCGCTGCGGACGCGCGGAGTGCACATCCGGCTCGCGCGTCAGCGCATCGGCGCGAAGGCCGCGGACCGTGACGAGGCACTGCTGCTGGACGAGAAGTACAAGGCCCCGCTTCTCACGATGCATCGCACCGCGTTCGACGACTCCGGCAGCGTGGTCGAATTCGGATCGCACGCCTACCGGGCATCGCGATACTACTTCGACACCACGGTGGTCGACCGGTAGGACCTCAGCGCGGCGCCGCCGTCGAACCCCGAACCTGCAGGCTCGGGGGGATCAGTGTGAGCGTGCCTGGTGCGTCGGGATCCGAGATGCGGCCGACCAGCGCGGTAGCAGCAAGTCGTCCCAGTTCGTACGTCGCGTTGTCCACACTGGTGAGCCACACGTGCCGAAGTCCGGCGAGCGAGGTGTTGTCGTAGCCGACGATGGACATGTCCTCGGGTACGGAGATCCGACGTTCCTTGCAGGCTGTCATCGCGCCGATGGCCACGATGTCGTTGACTGCGAAGATGGCCGACGGTGCGTCGGCACCATCCAGAATCGCCGACGCGGCGGCATACCCGTCGTCCTCGGTCATTCCGCTCGGGAGGACCGAAGCGAATCGGTTCAGTCCGTGCTCGGCCATCGCCGTCCGGTAACTGGCGGCCCGAATGTCCGCCACCGCACCGGTTCCGGCGAGATGAGCGATTCTGCTGTGTCCGAGGGCGACCAGGTGATCGATCGCCAGTGCGGTGCCCACCGCATCGTCGTTCGCAACGACGTCCACGTCGGGCAGATCCAGATCGCGGCTGGCTACGACGACCGTCGGGATCGAACGCGCCGCCTCGAGGATCGTCGGGGTGGGTGTCCGGGTGCCGACGAGTGCGAGTCCGTCGAGTCGCAGATCCATGAAACTTCGGACGAAGGACGAATCGGAGCTGCGGTCCAACCTGCCGTCGGCGAGGAACATTTTCAGATCTTGTTCCTGCAGAATCGAGTTCATGCCTTCGAGGCAGTCGACGAACCAGGGGTTGCGTAGGTCGTTGAGGAGCACGCCGACGATGTCGGTGCGGTGTTGGGTCAGGCTGCGGGCGCTCAGATTGGGGCGGTAGCCGAGCTCGGTGATGGCGTGCTCGACGGCGGCCCGTTTCTCGTCGCTGACCGAGCTGGATCCTCGGAGAACAAGCGACACAAGAGATTTGGACACGCCAGCATGGGCTGCAACGGTACGGATGGTCGGCCTGCTCACTGCGCCGTCCTCTCCTCGTATCCCGGTGGTCCGGGTGAACGCTAGCAGTTCGGTGTTGACGCGACCGTCCTGTGTGGTTCACACTTTACATTGATTGGACCGGTCCAAAACCGGTGACCACTCCCCATCGTCCCTTCCACTCTCGTACACGTCAGGAGAACAGCTCGTGAGCCCAGTGCAGAACATTCGCGTCGGAGTTGCCGGATTCGGCTGGATGGGCCGGGTACACACTCAGGCCTACGCCCGTATCCGGCACCACTACCCGGATCTGGCGCTGACGCCCGTGCTGGCATCCGTCGCGGACGAGGTTCCCGGGCGCGCGGAGGAGGCCGCTGCGCAGTTCGGATTCGCCGACGCCACCACCGACTGGCACGACATCCAGAACGATTCGTCCATCGGTGCGGTGTCCATCACGGCACCGAACTTCCTGCATCGCACCATCGGCACCGCCATGGTCGAGGCGGGCAAGCACATCTGGATCGAGAAGCCCGTGGGACTGTCGTCCGACGATGCGCGCGCGGTCGCCGTCGCGGCGGACAAGGCGGGCGTGCAGACGGCCGTCGGCTTCAACTACCGCAACGCGCCCGCGGTCGAGGAAGCGAAAGCGCTCATCGCCGCAGGTGAGATCGGAACTGTCACCCACGCCCGTTTCCGGTTCTTCAGCGACTACGCCGCACACCCGGACGGCGCGCTGAGCTGGCGCTTCGAACGGGCTCGCGGCGGCAACGGAGTCCTCGGTGACCTGGCCTCGCACGGCGCCGACCTACTCTGGTATCTGCTGGGAGACATCGAGTCCCTCGTGGCCGACACCGCGGTGTTCGTCCCGCAGCGCGCCAAGCCGACCGGCGCGACCAGCGGACATGCGCTCGCCACGGGCGGGGAGCTGGGCCAGGTGGAGAACGAGGACTATGTCTCGAGCCAGATCCGGCTCGCCTCGGGTGCCCGCGCAACGCTGGAAGCCAGCCGAGTGTCGGTGGGGGAGCAGAACGCGTACGGCTTCGAGATCCACGGCACCAAGGGCGCTGTCTTCTGGGACTTCCGCCGGCTGGGTGAACTCGGAGTGAGCATCGGAGACAAGTACCAGGATCAGCCTGTCCAGACGGTGTACGTCGGTCCCGAGCACGGTGAATACAGTGCGTTTCAACCGGGTTCGGCGTCGTCGATGGGCTACGACGACCTCAAGGTCGTCGAGGCCGAGCGATTCCTTCGGTCGATCGCAGAAGGCAAGCCCGTCGGTGCGACGGTGTGGGACGCGGTCCGTAGCGCCGAGGTGCTCGATGCGATGACGAAGTCGGTCGCGTCGGGTAGCTGGGTGACGCCGGGCGAGTGATGCCGGATGTCACCCCGCTAGCGGGGTGACATCCCTGCAGCGCGGTAGGCGTCGTCGATCATCGCCATGTTCGTCACCGCGTCGGCTGCGTCGAGCGGAAGTGCTGCGCCGTTCACGACGTGGTCGGCAAAGGCTTCCAACTGATACGTGTAGGACGAGCGCGTACCGAGCTGTTCGACGGTGGTCGTCGACCCGACGGTGACGCTCACGCGATCGTCCTCGTTCGGCTTGATGTAGTTGTGCGCGAATGCTTCGCCCTTCGAGCCGACCACCTTCAGTGTGAACAGGTAGTCCGGGTCGATCATCGAGTTCCGCGACACACCCGTTGCCCCGCTCGGGAATTCGAGATCCACGTCGATCGACTCGTCGACTCCGGGGTAACGCTGCACCGCGGACGCGGACGCAACGATCGGTGCGCCGCCTGCGAACCGGCCGAACAGCCTTTGTGCGTGGAGCCCGTAGCAGCCGAGATCCATCATGACCCCGCCTGCCAAGTCGAGGGACCATCGCAGATCGGCGGGGTCCGGCGCGGGCATACGCATGACGACCTCGACGTGCCGAAGCTCGCCGAGGGTTCCGTCCTCCAGCAGCTGCTGAAGTCGACGAGTCACCGGATGGAACAGGTAGTGAAATCCCTCCATGACCGTGACTCCTGCCGACGCCGCAGCATCGCGAACTGTCGCGGCTTCGACTCGGTCACGCGCGAACGGCTTCTCGGTGAGCACGGGCTTGCCCGCCCGTACGGCCGCGAGATTCCACGGCGCGTGCAGCGAGTTGGCGAGGGGGTTGTAGACGACGTCGACTTCGGAGTCGTCGATGACATCCTGGTAGGAGTCGAGAACCCGGTCCACACCGTACTTTTCGGCGAAGACCGACGCTCGCGCCGTGTCGCGCGCAGCGCACGCGACAAGGCGATGGCCCAGGATCTGTGCCGGTTCGACGATGGCGACCTCGGCGATGCGTGAGGCGCCGAGGACTCCGATCCGTAGAGAGTTCACGGACTACGACGATACGCGGGCGTCGACGACACTCCGCAGGTATGCCACGCTGGCGATCACATCGGTGACAGGGCCCGCATCGGTAGGCTCCTCGGACAGGATGGTGTCCTGCTCGAGGACGAACCAACCGTCGAAACCTGAGTCGAGGAGCCCGTTCACGATCTTGCCGATGCCGACGTCGCCCGTTCCCAGCGGCGTGTACATGCCCTGCGCGACAGCCTCGGTGTAGGTGAGCTCCCCGGCCTGGACGCGTGCTGCGAGGGCAGCGTCGACGTCCTTGAGGTGAGCGTGTGTGATCCGAGACGCGTGGGCCTCGACGAGTTCGAGCGGATCGGTCCCGCCGATGAGGAGGTGGCCGGTGTCGAGGCACAGTGGGATGGTGGAGCCGTTCAGGACCCGGTAGACCTCGTCCCGTTTCTCGATCATGGTGCCGACGTGCGGGTGAAGTACCGCGCGGATTCCGCGCTCGGCCGCTGCTTCCTGTAGCCGATCGAGGTTGCGCAGCAACGTGTCCCATTGTTCGTCGTCGAGCTCGGGGCGCGAGTCGTAACCGTCGCTCCCAGTCGCCGCGGCGAGCACCAGCACCTCGGCGCGGGAGGCGATGAAGGCGTCGAGCAGCGGTGCGATTCCGGGAACAGGATCGTGGTGCGCGTGGTGCAGCAGCACCGGGGCGAACCCGCCGACGGACTTCAGGTCGAACGTGTCGAGCGTGGAGGCGAGCTCGTCCGGGTCGGCGGGGAGGAAACCCTCGGGTCCGACCTCGGTGGCGGTGAGTCCGGCGTCGCGCATCTCGGTGAGGACGCGGTCGGATGCGATCTGGTATCCCCAGCCGGGAACTTCGCAGACGCCCCAGGAGATGGGCGCGCCGGCGATTCGAATGTCGGTATGGGTCGTTGTCACAGTCGTACCTCGTCGATTCGCACCGGTCGGTGCTGTTGCAGGGACAGGGTTGCCGCCTCGGCGATGTATGCCACTTCGAGAGCATCGCGTGCGGTGCAGGGGGATTCGATTCGTCCGGTGATCACGTCGACGAACGCGCCGAGCTCGGCCTGGTATGCCGAGGTGAAGCGGTCCATGAAGAACGAGTGAGGCGTCCCGCCCGGGAACGTCGATCCGGCCTCCAGATTTCGCACCGGGACCTGATCGTCCCAGCCGGCGACGACGGAATCGTCGGAGCCGTGCACTTCGAGCCTGCAGTCGTACCCGCACGCGTTGTAGCGGGTGTTGGAGACGACGCCGATCGTTCCGTTCTCGAATGTCAGAGTGGTCGTGGCAGTGTCCACGTCTCCGTATTCGGTGAAGGCGGGATCACCCTGGTTCGAACCCGCCGCGTACACCTCGGTGACCTCGTGGCCGACGATCCAGCGGACGATGTCGAAATCGTGCACGCTGCAGTCGCGGAAGATGCCACCGGACACGGCGACGTAGTCCAGCGGGGGAGGCGCCGGATCGAGTGTGGTCGAGCGAACTGTGTGCAGCCAGCCGAGCTCACCGGAGGTCACGGCGCTCTTGGCGGCGGCGAAGGCAGGCGCGAAGCGACGGTTGTACCCGATCTGGACCGGGACGTCACTGCTGTCGATCGCGGTGACGACGGCCAGGCTCTCGCCGGGTGTCGCGGCGATCGGCTTTTCGCAGAACACGGGGATGCCGGCGTCGACGCAGGCGAGTACGAGCGCAGCATGTGCGGGTGTTGCCGCAGCGACGACAACTCCGTCGACTCCGGACTTCAGCAGTGCCTCAGCGCCGTCGACCGGCGTGGCGCCGAACTTCGATGCGACTGCGGAGGTGACGGCGGGACGCTCGTCGGTGACGACGAGTCCGTCGACCCCGGCGAGCGTGCTCAATGTGTCGGTGTGAAATGCGCCGATCCGGCCGAGGCCGATGACGCCGACGGTTACGCCCATCAGTGAAGGTCTTTCTGCAGGAGAAATGTAGACCTCGAGTGTGACTCAGATCGACGCGTAGGATCAACCGTCGTGACGCATCAAAAACGCCTCAGAGGATCGTCGTGACGCATCGCTACAAAGTCAATGAGATCGCCCAGCAAGCCGGGCTGAGTCGTGCCACCGTCGACCGCGTACTGCACGATCGACCGGGTGTGCGCAGTGCTACCAGAGCGGAAGTGCAGCAGGCGATTTCGGATCTGGACAAACAGCGGTCCCAACTGCGCCTGAACGGCAGGAAGTTCCTGTTCGACGTAGTCATGCAGACACCGGCGCGCTTCTCGAAAGAATTCAGGGCAGCGCTGGAGGCAGAACTGCCGATGCTCTCGCCCGCCGTGGTCCGGTGCAGGTTCCACTTCAGGGAGACCGAATCGGTGGCCGAGATGGTGGACACACTGGGCCGTTTCACCGCGCGCGGATCGCACGGTGTCATCGTCAAGGCGCCGGACGACCCCGAGGTGGTGGAGGCGGTCGACCGGCTCGTGGCACTCGGTATTCCCGTCGTGACGTACGTGACCGACGTGCCGAGCAGCGCGCGGCTCGGCTACGTCGGCATCGACAACCGGGCGGCGGGATCCACTGCGGCCTACCTGGTCGACTCCTGGCTGGGCGACGCGCAGTCCTCGGTACTGATCTTGCTGACCAGCAACATCTTCAGGAACGAGGGGGAGAGGGAGATCGGGTTCCGCAGCACGTTGCGGGCGCTGGACTCCGGGAGACGCGTCGTCGAGATATCCGACAGCGAAGGGCTCGACTCGACGGTGGAGGAACGGGTCTCGGCCGTGCTCGCGGAGTATCCGGACATCGAGGCCGTGTACTCCATCGGCGGCGGCAACACCGGTGCGGTCCGGGCATTCGAACGGGCGGGCAGGAGGTGCCGGGTGTTCGTCGCACACGACCTCGACGGTGACAACCGGCCGTTGCTGCGCACCGGGTCCCTGTCCGCTGTGCTGCACCACGACCTGCGCGCCGACGCCAGGACGGCCTGCCGCTTACTGATGCAGTCCGCAGGTGCCGTCGACGGCGTCACCGCCGAGCCGTCACCGATCCAGATCGTGACGCGGTTCAACACCCCGGCCGCGCGCTGAGGGCTCGGCGGACATCGCTACCGGGCGAACGGGCCGTCGGTGATCCCGAGCTGCCGGCGAATCGCGTCGATGATCGCCAATGTCTGCACTGCGTCCTCGATCGTGTGCACCGACGATTCCAGGCGGCCCTCGCCGATCGCGCGGGCGGCGTCGACGGCCGCGTAGTGGAGACCGTCCACCTGCACGCCCTTGTCCTCGCGGTACTCGAGTTTCTCACCGCTGCGGAGGGTCACGGTGAAGGATCCCGGCATGAAGAACGGGCCTTCGATCGTCAGTGTTCCGTCGCGGCCGCAGATCGTCGCCGACGTCGGAGTGTTGCTCAGGATCGTGGTGTTCATGACCGAATGGTTGCCGCCGGTGTGGGAGAGCACGGCGGAGACCTGACCGTTCAGTTCGTCGTTCGCGGGCTGGCCGACGGCGATGATGGACTCGGGTACGCCCAAGACCGCGTGGACGAACGACGCGTCGTAGGTGCCGAGGTCCAGCAACGGGCCGCCCGCGAGTGCCGGGTCGTAGATGCGGTGGTCGGTGGTGAAGTACTCGCCGTGGTCCACCAGGACCGTCCGGATCGGGCCGAGCACGCCGTTGTCGACGATCTGACGTAGGACGTCGAACTTCGGCAAGAACTTCGTCCACATGGCTTCCCCGACGAACACGCCTGCTTCGGCGCCGGCTGCTCCGATCTCGGCAGCGCGAGATGCATCGACGGCAAGTGGCTTCTCGACGAGCACGTGCTTGCCTGCAGCTATCGACGCGAGCGCGTTCGTGTGATGTTCGGTGTGCGGCGTCGCGATGTAGACGATGTCGATGTCCGGATCGGCAAGCAGCGCGCCGTAGCTGCCGTAGGACGTCGGCAGGGAGTGGTGCCCGGCGAATTCGGCTGCGCGATCTCCGCTTCGGGAGGCTACGGCCACGACCTGCTGAGTCGAGTTCTTCGCCAGCGATTCCGCGAAGCGGTCGGCGATCCAGCCAGGGCCGAGGATGCCCCAACGCAGTACCGGTGCCTCGTTCGGATTCGGCACGGTCGAGACGGGTAGCGCGGTCATCGGCACACCTGTTCTGTCGAAGGGTGGTTTGTCAGGACATCAGGATGTAATACTCGACACATGACTGTACGTGTTGGAATCATCGGAGTCGGCGTCATGGGTGCCGATCACGCTCGCAAGATCGACGGATCGATCTCGGGTGCGGAAGTGTCCGCGGTCGCCGATTTCGACACAGACCGGGCCAAGACGGTCGCAGCCGAGCTGAAGGCCTCAGACGTGGTGGCCGACGGCTTCGAGCTCATCGCCGACGACTCGGTCGACGCGATCGTCGTGGCGTCGCACGACTCCACCCATGCCGAGCTCGTGCATGCTGCGCTCGCTGCAGGCAAGCCGGTCCTGTGCGAGAAGCCGCTCGCACCGACGGCCGTCGAATGCCGCGAGATCATCGCCGCACAGGGAGACCGCAACCTCATCACCGTCGGGTTCATGCGCCGTTTCGACCCCGCGTACAACGAACTCAAGCGCGCCGCGGCACCCGAGCGGATAGGCGACACCCTCGTCGCGCACTGCGTCAGCCGTAATGTCGTGGCCGGTCCCGGCGACTCGGCGGCCACCATCACCAACTCGGCTATCCACGAGCTCGACATCATGCCGTGGTTGCTCGGTTCCCCTATCACGGAGGTCAGCTGGCATGCAGGCCGGACGTCGAAGCATTCCGGTATCCGTCAGGATCCGCAGATCATGTTGCTGCGCACCGAATCCGACGTCCTGATGACGGTCGAACTGTTCGTGGGCGCCCGCTACGGTTACGACACCCGCTGCGAGATCGTCGGCGAGGAGGGCGTCGCGTCGTTCGCGGTGCCGGCACACGTCATCGTCGACCGCGACCTGAAACGCTCCATCGAGTACCCGCTCGACTGGGTACCGCGTTATGCCGAGGCTTACCGTCTCGAACTGCAGGAATGGGTCGATTCGATCGAGCAGAACCGACCGTCGACGCTTGCCGACGCCGATGCCGGACTCCGCGCGGGGCTCGTCGCGGACGCTCTGGTGGAATCGATGAACGACGGCGGACGTACGGTTGTCGTCGAATACTGATCTAGTGTCTTCGGAGGTTTTCGTGTCACCTACCATCGGATTGAACGACGGAACTGCCCTTCCCGCTGTCGGACTCGGCACCGTGAAAGCCGACGGAGAGGACATGGCCGCGACGGTCACGTCCGCTCTGGACGCAGGGTATCGGTTGATCGACACCGCGCTCCGCTACGAAACCGAGCCCGGGGTCGGTCGGGCGGTAGCGGCATCCAGCGTGCCTCGCGGTGACATCCTGATCACCACCAAGATCCCTGGTCGACTGCACGGGTACGACGCGGCGAAGGAATCGGCGCGCACGTCTCTGGCGAATCTCGGCGTCGACTACGTCGACCTGTTGTTGATTCATTGGCCGTTGCCGAAAGTGAACAAGTACGTCGATACCTGGCGCGCGATGATCGATCTGCAGAAGGAAGGGTTGGTCAAGTCGATCGGCGTCTCCAACTTCACGACCGAACATCTCGACCGTCTCGCCGCGGAGACCGGAGTTGTGCCGTCGGTCAATCAGATCGAACTCCACCCCTACTTTCCCCAGGCCGATCTACGCGCCTACCACGATGAACACGGCATCGTCACCGAGAGTTGGAGCCCCCTCGGACGCGGATCCGAGCTGTTGAACGCGGATCCGATCGCGACAGCAGCCGAGCGGCTCGGTGTCTCGCCGGGGCAGGTCGTGCTCCGCTGGCACGTTCAGCTCGGTGCGGTACCGCTGCCGAAGTCGTCCAATTCCGATCGACAGAAGCAGAACCTGGACATCTTCGACTTCGAACTCACCGATGACGAGATCGACGCGATCTCGGGCCTCGAGCGTGGACGGATCTGGGATCAGGACCCCGACACGTACGAGGAGTTCTGAACGCCCCGTCGGGCTCGGCCTTTCCGCGTGGACTCGCATTGCTCGTGGCGGGCGCGTACTTCATGGAGATACTCGACGCGACGGTGATCGCGACCGCTGTGCCCGCGATCTCGTCGTCGTTCGGTGTGGACGCCGTCGATGTCGGGATCGCGATCTCCGCATACATCCTGACGCTGGCCGTGCTCATCCCGGTCAGCGGATGGATGGCGGAACGGTTCGGGGTCCGGCGTGTGTTCCTCACTGCAATAGTGATCTTCACTGCCGCGTCCGTGGGCTGCGCACTCAGTCCGTCATTGCCGGTGCTCGTCGGAATGCGGGTGCTGCAAGGCGTCGGCGGAGCGATGATGGTGCCGGTCGGGCGCCTCGCGGTTCTGCGTGCGTCGACCAAATCCGAATATGTCCGGGCCATAGCCTATTTGACGTGGCCTGCTCTGACTGCCCCCGTGCTCGCGCCTGCGCTCGGGGGTGCGATCGTCACGTACCTGTCGTGGCGGTGGATCTTCTTGATCAATGTCCCTCTCGGCATCGTCGGGTTGATAGTCGGCCTGAAGGTGGTACGCGGCGACCCGAGTGCGACGGCAGCGCGGCCCCTCGACTGGCGCGGCATGGTGCTGACGACCGTCGGTATCGCCGCGTTGATCATCTCTCTCGACAGTATTCGCGCGGACGGAACACCCTGGGTCGGAGTAGGAATCGGGTTCGCCGTTGCGCTCGTGGCGACGGCTGTGGCCATCGTGCATCTCCGGCGCACCGAGCATCCGTTGCTCGACCTCACGGTGCTGAAAGTGGAGTCGTTCCGCAACACCGCGACGTACGGCTCGTTCTACCGCATGCTGATCACCGCGGTTCCGTTCTTGCTACCGCTCATGTTCCAACTGCGGTTCGGATGGTCACCGCTCGTGTCGGGGCTGATGGTGATCGCGCTCTTCCTGGGGAACATCGCTGTAAAACCGACGACCACTCCGTTGATGCGGCGCTTCGGTATTCGCACCGTGATCGTGGCCGACGGTGCGTTGTCGGTTCTCTGCTTCGCTGCGATCGCTTCGGTGGGTGTCGACACTCCTCCTGTTGCCGTCGCAGCGATACTCGTCGTCAGCGGGGCGCTCCGGTCCATCGGATTCACTGCCTACAATTCGCTTGCGTTCGCCGACATCTCGAGCGAGCGGCTGACACACGCGAATACGTTCAACGCCACTGTGCAGGAGTTGTTCTCCGGCTTCGGCGTCGCACTCGGCGCTATTGCGCTGACGGTCTCGACGTCCATTGTGACCGGGCTCGGCAAGCCGTCCGGCGATGCGTTCTCACTGTCGTTCGCGCTGCTGGGTGTCCTGATGGTCGTCATCGTGGTCGGTGGTGTTCTGTTGCCCAAGGATGCGGGTAGAGCGGTTACCGTTCGGGCCCGGTGACCGAGGCCAGAAGCGTCTTCTTCACCTCGTCCAGAGGTGTGCCGGCGCCGATTCGCGACCGAGTGAGGGCGACGGCGGCGACCACCTCTCCGTCACGGACGAGGGGAACGGCGACCGATTCCAAGTCCGGTCTCAGTGACCCGCTCGGTCCGACGGCGACACCGTCGGCGCGAATGGCGTCCAATTCGTCCAGCAGTGCCGTGGTTCGCTCCGGGTCGTCGCGGAGGTTCTCGGCCGCCCATGCGCGACGCGGCCGCTCCGGCATATAGGCGAGCAGTACGCGACCGCCCGCGGTGGAGGGCAACGGGTGACGCCAGCGGGTGGTGTCGACGAAGGCTGCGGCGTCGGTGAGCCCGACGGATTCGATGTTGACGGCATCGTCGCCGATGCGCACGACGAGCAAGGCTGCTGCTCCCGTGCGTTCGTGTAGGTCTTCGAGGCGAGTTCGCGAGAAGTCCGCAATTGCTGTGCGGCCGGAACGCCGTTCCAGCACGGCCGACAGCGGCCCGATCGTGTACCTTCCCTCGCGCTCGTCCAGAAATCCGGATGCGACCAGCCCGTACACGAGTTTCTGGACTGACGACAAGGGTGCGTCGATCGAGTGCGCCAGTTCGGTGAGCGTCAGCCCACGGGGTTCGGTGGTGGCGGCCCCGAGCAGCGCTGCGATTCGGTCGACCGCGCGGTGGTGTGGGCGGCGTTTGTCCTCGGCCATGCACCAACCCTAAATATACCTATATAGGTATGGCAACCACCTCATTGCGTAAAAGTAGTTAGCGTAGGTAAGTTTGATGTATCGGTCGGGGACGAGGACAGGAGGAGCTCATGAACACACAGGGACCGCTCGACGGCGTTCGGGTGATCGATCTCGCCACCGTCGTCATGGGACCGTACGCAGCCCAGATACTCGGAGACCTGGGTGCCGACGTCGTCAAGGTCGAGTCACCGGCGGGGGACTCCACCCGGCGATCGGTGCCACGGAGAAACGACGGTATGGGCGCCCTCGCTTTGAACGTCAACCGCAACAAACGCAGTGTCGTGCTCGACCTCAAGACCGAGGCCGGCAAGAACGACCTTCATCGATTGCTTGCCGACGCCGACGTGCTCGTGACCAACATGCGGCCCGGTGCGTTGAGCCGGCTCGGATTCGACTACGACTCGCTGAAGGATCGGTATCCGCGCCTGGTCTACACGAGCGCGCAGGGATTTCGATCCGACTCCGAGTTCGCTGACCATGCTGCCTACGACGAGATCGTCCAGGCGGCCAGCGGCCTGACCGATCTGATGCGCCGTGCCACCGGAACTGCCAATTACGTCCCGACCATCCTTGCCGACAAGGTCTGCGCACTGACCATCGTCTACTCGACGCTGGCGGCCGTGATTCACCAGCGGGCGACCGGAGAAGGCCAACACATCGAGGTGCCGATGACCGACACCATGCTCGCGTTCAACCTCGTCGAGCATCTCGGTGGTCACACGTACGAGCCTCCGGTGGGGCCGACCGGTTTCTACCGGTCGATGAGCGCCGATCACGGTGCAGTGCAGACGAAGGACGGGTGGGCGTGCATCCTGCCCTACAGCCCGGCAAACGTGCACGACTTCTTCGAGGCCGCCGGCCACGGCGACTTGAACTCCGACCCCCGGTTCTCGACGTGGCAGGCGGTTCTCGACGACATGGGCGCGCTGTACGCGGCGATCGAGAAGATCGCACCCGAGCGCACCACCGCCGAGTGGGAGGGGCTGTGCGCCGCGCACAGCATTCCGATGGCCGCGGTATTGGACATGGAGAGCGCCACGGAGTCTCGGTACGTGCAGGACGGGCATCTCCTCGACGTCGCCGAGCATCCCACCGAGGGCAGCTACCGGGCGGTGGGAATCCCGATGCGGTTCAGCGGAACGCCGCTGTCGATTCGCCGCCCGGCGCCCAGCCTGGGTGAGCACAACGACGAGGTGTTCGGTGAGCTGGATCGGGTATCAGTCAGGACTACCGACAGGACGAAGGAGTCCCTTTCATGAGCAAGCACGAACCGCTGGGGCCGCTACAACCCGATTACCTTGCTGCCGATCTGTTCGGCTACCAGGGAATTCTGACCGACGACGAAGCGAAGATCGTGCTGAAGGTACGCGAATTCCTTGCCGCCGAGGTAGCGCCACGGGCCAACGAGTTCTGGGAGAAAGCTCAGTCTCCGGTGCATCTGCTGCCGAAGATCGCCGAACTCGAGATCACCGGGCTCGGCTACGAATTCGAAGGACGCACCGCCGCGCGCAAAGTGCTCACCGGGTGGCTCGGCATGGAGTTCTCCCGGGTCGATCCGTCGACCGGGACGATGTTCAGCGTGCACAGCGGTCTCGCGATGAGCAGTATTTCCATTCTCGGTTCCGAGGATCAGCGTGAGCGCTGGCTGCCTGCCATGCGTCGGATGGAGAAGATCGGTGCCTTCGGACTGTCCGAGCCCCACGGTGGTTCCGACGTGTCGGGCGGACTCGAGACCACAGCACGCCTCGATGGCGACCACTGGATTCTGAACGGCAGCAAGAGATGGATCGGGAACGCGACGTTCGCAGACCTGATCATCGTGTTCGCCAAGGACGAGGCGGACGGTGAGGTGAAGGGCTTCGTCGTCGAGAAGGAGTTCGACGGCTTCCGTGCCGAAAAGATCGAGGGTAAGTACTCGCTCCGTGCCGTCGAGAACGCCGACGTGTACCTCGAGGACTGCCGAGTGCCGGTGGCCAACAAGCTAGAGAACGCCAACTCGTTCGCGGACACGTCCAAGGTGCTGCGCCTGACGCGCGGCGGCGTCGCGTGGGGAGCCGTCGGCGTCATGATCGGGGCCTTCGAACGCGCGGTCACCTACGCCCAGGAACGCGAGCAGTTCGGTAAGCCGATCGCGTCGTTCCAGCTCATCTCGGATCTGATCGCGCGGATGGCGGGCAACATCACCGCGTGTCTGGGCATGGCCTTGCGGGTGTCACAACTTCAGGACTCCGGAATTCACTACGACGAACACGCGGCGCTGTCCAAGACCTACTGCACGACGCGGCTCCGCGAGGTGGTCGGCTGGGCACGAGAGATAATGGGCGGTAACGGAATCCTGCTCGAACACGACGTGATCCGATACTTCGCGGACGCCGAGGCTCTGTACTCCTACGAGGGCACATCCCAGATGAACAACCTCATCGTCGGCAGGGGAGTGACGGGCTTCAGCGCCTTCGTCTGACGCCCCACCCCGAACGCAAGAATGCGCCACTGCAGGGCAGTGGCGCATTCATGCTGTAGGGACCAAGCGACGAGCAAGCCGACTAGCGGGCGAACAACAGTGCGCGCTTGACTTCCTGAATAGCCTTGGTGACCTGAATGCCACGAGGGCATGCGTCGGTGCAGTTGAAGGTGGTGCGGCAGCGCCACACGCCTTCGACGTCGTTCAGGATGTCCAGACGCTCGGAGGCGCCTTCGTCACGGCTGTCGAAGATGAACCGGTGTGCGTTCACGATGGCGGCCGGACCGAAGTAGCTGCCGTCGCTCCAGAACACGGGGCACGACGTGGTGCAGCACGCGCAGAGGATGCACTTGGTCGTGTCGTCGAACCGGGCGCGGTCGGCCTGGCTCTGGATGCGCTCACGAGTCGGCTCGTTGCCACTGGCGATGAGGAACGGCTTGACGGCGCGGAAGGCGTCGAAGAACGGTTCCATGTCGACGATGAGGTCCTTCTCGACCGGCAGACCTCTGATGGGCTCGATCGTGATGGTCAGCGACTTGGACGAGTCCTTCGGCAGCATGTCACGCATCAGCACCTTGCAGGCGAGACGATTGACACCGTTGATACGCATGGCGTCGGAACCGCAGACACCGTGTGCGCAGGAGCGGCGGAACGTCAGGGTGCCGTCGAGGTAGCCCTTCACGTACAGCAGCAGGTTGAGCAGACGGTCCGTCGGTAGCGTCGGGACCTGGAAGCTGTCCCAGTGCTGTCCGTCGCCGTTCTCCGGGTTGAAGCGGGCGATCTTGAGGGTGACCATCACTGCACCGTTGGGTACGGGCGGCTCGGCGACCTGATCTGGCTTGTCGAGAGTGGGGGCGCTCATATCAGTACTTCCGCTCCATCGGCTCGTAACGGGTCTGGATTACCGGCTTGTAGTCCAGACGGATGTCGGTGAGCAGGCCAGTGCCTTCTTTGTAGGCCATGGTGTGCTTCATGTACTCGTCGTCGTTGCGGTTGGGGTAGTCCTCGCGTGCGTGTCCGCCGCGCGATTCCTTCCGGTTGAGTGCTCCGACGACCGTGACCTCTGCCATTTCCAGCAGGAAGCCGAGTTCGACGGCCTCGAGGAGATCGCTGTTGTAGCGAGTTCCCTTGTCCTGCACGGTGATGTGGTTGTACCGCTCCTTGAGGGCGCGAACGTCCTTCAGTGCGGTCTCGAGGCGCTCCTCGGTGCGGAACACCGAAGCGTTGTTGTCCATCGACTGCTGCAGCTCGGTGCGGATGTCCGCGACGCGCTCGTGGCCGTGGTCGGACAGAACGAGTTCGAGCCACTCCTCGACCATCTTCGCCGGCTCCTCGGGGAGCGGAGTGAAGTCCACCGAGTTGGCGTACTTGGCCGCTGCGATACCCGAGCGACGTCCGAAGACGTTGATGTCGAGCAGCGAGTTGGTGCCGAGGCGGTTTGCACCGTGCACCGACACGCATGCGCATTCACCTGCCGCGTAGAGGCCGGGAACGATGTCGTCGTTGTTCCGCAGCACCTCACCGTTGATCTTGGTGGGGATCCCGCCCATGACGTAGTGGCACGTGGGGTAGACGGGCACGGGCTCCTTCACGGGGTCCACGCCGAGGTAGGTGCGCGAGAACTCCATGATGTCCGGGAGCTTCTCGTCGAGAACTTCCTCGGGGATGTGCGTGACGTCGATGTAGACGTAGTCCTTGTTGGGACCTCCACCGCGTCCTTCGAGGACCTCGAGGACCATCGAGCGTGCGACGATGTCGCGAGGAGCGAGGTCCTTGATGGTGGGGGCGTAGCGCTCCATGAAGCGCTCGCCGGACTCGTTGCGGAGGATGCCGCCCTCGCCTCGAACCGCCTCGGAGATGAGGATGCCGAGACCTGCGAGGCCTGTCGGGTGGAACTGGTGGAACTCCATGTCCTCCAGGGGAAGTCCCTTGCGGAAGACGATGCCCATGCCGTCACCGGTGAGGGTGTGGGCGTTGGAGGTGGTCTTGTACATCCGGCCCGAACCGCCCGTCGCGAAGACGATGGACTTGGCGTGGAAGATGTGCAGCTCGCCCGTCGCCAACTCGTAGGCGATGATGCCGGTCGCGACCGGACCGTTGTCGGTCTCGGTCAAGCAGAGATCGAGTGCGTAGAACTCGTTGTAGAACTCCACGTCGTGCTTGACGCAGTTCTGGTACAGAGTCTGAAGGATCATGTGGCCGGTGCGGTCGGCGGCGTAACACGCGCGTCGGACGGGGGCCTTGCCGTGGTCACGGGTGTGGCCACCGAAGCGACGCTGGTCGATCTTGCCCTCGGGTGTCCGGTTGAACGGCAGACCCATCTTCTCGAGGTCGAGAACGGCGTCGATTGCTTCCTTGGCCATGATCTCGACGGCGTCCTGGTCGGCGAGGTAATCGCCACCCTTGACGGTGTCGAAGGTGTGCCACTCCCAGTTGTCTTCCTCGACGTTGGCGAGTGCGGCACACATGCCACCCTGCGCGGCACCGGTGTGCGAGCGCGTCGGGTAGAGCTTGGTCAGTACCGCCGTGCGGGCCCGGGGGCCGGCTTCGATGGCTGCTCGCATGCCTGCGCCACCGGCGCCGACGATGAGCACGTCATAACGATGTTCCTGCATGAATGCTTCAGTTCCCTTAGCTCGCCGAAATGTTCGGATCGAAGGTGAAGATGACGTAGGTGCCCAAGCCCATGATCAGGATCATCGACAGCACGAGCAGCGTCGTCAGCCAGAATCGGGTCGAGTCCTTGCGGGAGTAGTCCGCGATGATGGTGCGCAGGCCGTTGCCTCCGTGCAGCTGAGCCAGCCACAGCATCGTCAGGTCCCAGAACTGCCAGAAGGGGCTCGACCAACGTCCGGCGACGAACGCGAAGTTGATGCGGTGCACTCCCTCGTCGAGCATCAACATGATGAACATGTGGCCCAGAACGAGGACGACGAGCGCGAGTCCGGAGAAGCGCATGAACAGCCATGCGTACAGCTCGAAGTTGCCGCGGGACTTCCGGCGCGGCGAGCGCGGGTTGTCCAGGCTGGCCGGTCGGTCGTAGGTCTTGCCGAGGGACTTGGCCTCGGATCCGTGTGTCGTTGCCATCAGTGCCCGCTCGCTGTGAACATGTTGTAGAAGATTCGGCCCGCTCCCGGAATCATGACCACGATCCACACCGCGGCGATGATCCACAGCATCAGCTTCTGGTACTTCGGTCCCTTGGACCAGAAGTCGACCAGCATGACGCGGATGCCGTTGAGTGCGTGGTACAGCACTGCAGCGACGAGACCGATCTCCATGAGGCCGACGAGCGGCGTCTTGTAGGTGTCGATGATCGCGTCGTACGTCTCGGGGTTGACCCGGACCATTGCGGTGTCCAGAACGTGGACGAACAGGAAGAAGAACACCAACACACCGGTGATCCGGTGCAGGACCCAGGACCACATTCCCGGATCACCGCGGTACAGAGACCGCTTACGCTCCTTGGCCGGAGCGACTTCCGTCGTGCTACTCATCGAGTGCAAAGCCTCCAACGTCATTGGTGGACGCGTCGAGCCTGGTAGCCGGGGCTTGAATGCCTGGCTCGATTTGTCTTACTCCGGCTCCGAACGGTTATCGAATGCCGCCGTCCTCGAACTCTAAACCCATTGGAAACTTGGAACTAATTCGACTCGAGATTCGTACTGACCTGCATTTCGTTGTTAGGTTTGCCTTCCCAATTCTTCGGTATCGGTTCAGTCGTCCGTGGTGCACGGGGGACTCGCTCGTGATTTGATTGTGAACATGCCTGAAATCGACTGGAAGACGTTGCGAGACAAAGCTCATGAGGTTATGAGGCAAGCCTATGCGCCGTACTCCGACTATCCGGTCGGCGCCGCGGCGTTAGTGGACGATGGGCGAATTGTCACTGGATGCAATGTGGAAAATGTCTCATATGGTTTGGGGCTCTGCGCCGAGTGCGGGCTCGTGTCCAACCTTCATTCGACCGGAGGCGGACGTTTGGTCGCCTTCGCATGTTGCGACAGCCGCGGGCAGAAGTTGATGCCCTGCGGCCGATGCAGGCAGTTGCTGTTCGAGTTCGGCGGGACCGGATTGCTCGTCGACACCGCCGCCGGACCGACCCCGTTGGGGGACCTGCTGCCGTCGGCCTTCGGTCCGGACGACCTCGAATCGGGCAGAGTGGGGAACCATGTCTGACGCCACTTCTGTCATCTCCGCCAAGCGCGACGGGCACGAGCTCACCGCCGACCAGATCGATTGGGTGATCGATGCCTTCACTCGAGGCGTCGTCGCCGACGAGCAGATGGCCGCGCTCGCCATGGCCATCTTCTGGCGCGGTATGACGCGCAGCGAACTGAGCCGATGGACGTCGGCGATGATCGCGTCGGGATCGACGATGGACTTCAGCGGGCTGTCCCGCCCCACCGTCGACAAGCACTCGACAGGGGGCGTGGGTGACAAGATCACGCTGCCTCTTGCTCCGCTGGTGGCCGCCTGCGGCGCCGCGGTCCCCCAGCTGTCCGGACGAGGACTCGGTCACACCGGCGGCACGCTCGACAAGCTGGAGTCGATCCCCGGGTGGCGTGCGGACCTGACCGGTGACGACATACACCGCATACTCGCCGATCCCGCGGTCGGTGCTGTCGTCTGTGCTGCCAACGCGGACCTCGCACCGGCCGACAAGAGGCTGTACGCGCTGCGGGACGTCACCGGCACCGTCGAGTCCATCCCGTTGATCGCCAGTTCGATCATGAGCAAGAAGATCGCCGAAGGAACCGGCGCCCTCGTCCTGGACGTCAAGGTCGGCTCCGGGGCGTTCATGAAGAACCTCGCCGACGCGCGGACTCTGGCGGAGGCGATGGTCGATCTCGGCAGCGACGCAGGCGTGCGCACGATCGCACTTCTGACCGCCATGGATTCACCGCTCGGACTCACAGCAGGCAACGCGCTCGAAGTCGAGGAATCACTCGAAGTCCTCGCCGGCGGCGGCCCGGCGGACATCGTCGAGCTGACCGTCACGCTTGCCCGAACGATGCTGTCCGCAGCCGGAATCGAAGGTGTCGACCCCGCGGACAAGCTGGCCGACGGCACGGCCATGGACCGGTGGAAGGCGATGATCTCCGCCCAGGGCGGAGATCCGTCGGCTCCGCTTCCGGACGCGGCCGAATCGCACGACATCACCGCCGAGACCGACGGTGTGATCACGGGCCTCGATGCGATGGGTGTTGGCATCGCCGCCTGGAGGCTCGGCGCGGGACGGGAGCGGCAGGGCGAGCCGGTGCAAGCGGGTGCGGGAGTGCGTCTGCACGCGAAGCCGGGAGACCGCGTCACCGCTGGGCAGAAGATCGCCACGCTCTACACCGACACTCCCGAGAAGTTCGAGTACGCGACGGCAGCGATCGTCGACGCGTGGTCGTTCGGAGACACGTTCGATCCGTCGCCGATAATCTTGGAACGAGTGGGCGGGTAGCGCAGCCGTGGGTGCGGATCGGGGGCCGCACGGATCCGATGACACGCGAACGCTCCACGATCGCGCTACCGTCGGAACATGAGTACCGCGACCAGATCGACAGAGTCCACCGGCGGGTCGTCGCCGCTCGACCTACCCACCATCGAGACCGCTCCGAAAGCACTGCTGCACGACCATCTCGACGGCGGTCTGCGGCCGCAGACCGTCCTCGAACTCGCCGGGGAATGCGGATACGACGGACTGCCCGAGACAGACGGCCAGGCCCTCGGAGAGTGGTTTCGCACTGCCGCCGACAGCGGTTCGCTCGAGCGGTACCTCGAAACTTTCGCGCACACCGTTGCGGTCATGCAGACACCGGAGGGGTTGTCGCGGGTTGCGCGTGAATGCGCCGAAGATCTCGCCGACGACGGTGTGATCTACGCCGAGGTCCGCTTCGCCCCCGAACAACATCTGGATCGAGGGCTCTCGCTCGACCAGGTCGTCGAGCACGTCCTCGAAGGATTCCGGGCCGGGGAGTCGGCCGCACGGGTGAACGGCAAGAGGATCCGGGTCGGCTGTCTGCTGACGGCCATGCGCCACGCCGCGCGGTCTCGGGAGATCGCCGAGCTGGCGGTGCGATTCCGCGATCGCGGTGTCGTCGGGTTCGACATCGCCGGTGCGGAAGCAGGCTTCCCTCCGAGCCGTCACCTCGACGCGTTCGAGTACATGCGAGCAGCCAACGCGCACTTCACCATCCACGCCGGTGAGGCCTTCGGGCTGCCGTCGATCCAGGAGGCCGTTGCGTTCTGCGGGACGGACCGCCTCGGGCACGGAGTGCGGATCATCGACGACATCGACGTCTCCTCCGACGGCGTCCCGAATCTCGGTCTGCTCGCCGCGTACGTGCGGGACAAGCGGATGCCCCTGGAGCTGTGCCCCAGCTCCAACGTTCAGACGGGTGCAGTCGACAGCCTCGAGAAGCACCCGTTCGATCTGTTGGCCCGGCTGCGTTTCCGCGTCACCGTCAACACCGACAACCGGTTGATGAGCGACACGACCATGTCACGCGAGATGCACAAGCTGGTGACCACGTTCGGATACGGCTGGACTGACCTCGAGCGGTTCACCATCAACGCCATGAAGTCCGCGTTCATCCCGTTCGACGAACGACTCGAGCTGATCGACGACGTCGTCAAACCGGGATACGCGGTACTCGTCGGCTGAACAAGCGCGCCGGACGCACAGATCACTCCTTGCGTAGGCGGGCCTCGAAGTCGCGTTCGAGCGCCCGCCACGCCTCGGCTTCGACGGCGAACGGCGGACTCGGCGCGAGCCTGTTCGGATCCGGCTCGAGGGTGTACGACACGTACCAACCCAAAGGCGTGGAACTGGCGAGCGCTTCCTCCACCGAATCGTCGTCGGCGAAGTCCGCGGCGTCGGTGAACAATTCGACGGCCAGATCCAGCTGGTCGGTATCCACCGAATCCGGACCCTCGGCCAAGTCGTCGGCGAGACCGGGGAGGACGTAGACGTTGTCGTCGGTCACCTCGATCTGCAGTGAGCCGTCGATCGCGGCCGTCTGAACGTCGGCGAACGTGCTGACCTTGGCGAGATCGTGATCGTGATCGTCGGCGAGGTAGCGGGCCAGCGAACGCTCGGACCCGAACACGGTGATGGACCCGGTGCGCCCGAGGAAGATCGGCTCGTCGTCGATGTAGCACCGCAGGGTGTAGTAAGTGTCCTCGGACGTGATGATGCGCACCGGGTCGATACCGACGCCTGCCCAGAAATCGTCCTCGGCGGCGTGCACGGCAATGGGATCCGGGTCCTCCTCGGTGTCGCTCTCGCCGTCCTCGGTGTCCTCGTCGGTGTCGTCCTCGCTCAGATCGTCGGCGTCGACGATGTTCTCCGCGGCGGCCAGTAGTTCCGCCTCCGCGACGTCGACGGCCTTGGCATCGACGTCGGGTGTGGTGACCACCGAGTCGATGGCGTCGATGATGTCGTCCCAGCTCTTGGCGATGGACGCACCGATACGGTCCCACAACTTCTGGCCGTCCTTGCCGACGTAGGCGTCGACGCCGAGGCCCACCGAACCCAGGTGGGGGTTGCCGGCGAAGAACGAAGCGACAGAGTTGATCTCGCAGACATCGCCGATGGTCTGAACCATCTCGAAGATGGCGGTGAGCTCGGCCAGGACGTCGGAGTCGGGTTCCTCGGCGACGAGCTCCGGCACACCGACCAGATCGAATCGGTGGAGATCGTCGGGCTCGAGCTCGTTCGCTGCAAGCGAGGACACGACCGTCCACGACGGATGGTCGACGAGGTCGTTGTCGTTGTCGTTCCGGATGAATGCGGCGAGGTGAGCCACGGCTTCGAAGCCGTAGAGGTCCTCCTCGTGCCCGAGGAACGCCTCCCACTCGTCGTCGCCCTCTCGCCACTCCGGAGCCCACAGGGTGACGAAGTCGCCGCGGGTGAGACCAAGTTCGATCGGGATGATGTCGCCAGCCATGGCCGGAAGCCTATCTCAGGTCTCTGAGAGGGAACTTTGCATCCTGTCCACGATCGCCGCGCGACGTTCGAGAGCTTCCCGTGCCGCGTCGGCAGACAGTTCGACGATTGCCTTTTCGAGGTCCCGGGCCGACTCCCCCCTGAGGTCGGATGCCAGTTCCAGCTCAGTCATCGCACCGCTGCCGTCGACGGTGACCGACACGTTCCCGTCCTCGGTGCGGCGTGTGACCTGCAGCGATGCCAGCGCCTCCGACGCGCCGTGCAGGGTGTCCAGAGCGCGCTCCGCGCGTGCCACGAACATGTCGATTCGATCGGTCACAGTGGTGTCATCCACGACGACGGTGGCTGCTCGGCCCCCATCAGTTCGTTCTCCGCGTCCGCGACGGCGGATGCGGTAGGCAGACCCAGCATGTCGAGGACGTCCTTGTCCATCCCCGACTGTTCGAGAAGTGTTCTCCGTTCGGCACGCGCACGTTCGGTTGCGCGCTTGCAGAGATCGAGGACCGTGGCAGCCAATTCTGCACCGCCGTAGCGGAGTTCGCCCGGATCGATGTGGATCGACACGGGCGTGCCGGACTCGGACGCTCGGACCCGTACCGAGTTGTCGCGGGTTGCCGACTGCGCGATCATCACCTCGCCCACCATCTCGTTCGTCATTCGGTCGGCCTGTAGAAGCCCTTGAAGCCCATACCGGCGTTGGTCGTTCTGATCTCACCGACCTGAACCGGATCACCCGCCTCGACGAGTTGGCCGTTGCCGATCACCATCGCGACGTGCCCGTCCCATATCGCCAGATCGCCGGGCATCAGCTCGTCCTGACCGACCTGGGTGCCGACGTTCTGTTCCTGCGCCAGCCGCGGAAGCTCCACACCCTGTTCTCCGTATGCCCACTGGGTCAGCCCGCTGCAGTCGAGGCCCTGCCCGGGGGACGTGCCTCCCCACACGTACGGGGTGCCCTGCTGAGTCAGGGCACTTCTGACTGCGCCCGCGGCTTGTTCGTTGGGCGCAGTCGCGACGCTGCCGTCGGGGAGGGCGACCTGAACGCCGCGGCCGGGTGCACCGGTGTCCGCTGTCGTGCGGGCCGGAGTTCCGGCGTACATCGACATGCCCGACGGGGGAGACGATGCCGCCGGAGCCGCGGACGGTGAGATGGGCGAGGACGGCGCGTCGGGCATCGAGGGCGCCGACGCGGAGACGGTGCGAAGAAAGTTCTGACCGAACTGGCTGCCTGGATCGGATACAGGTGCCGAGGCCGTCACGGTCCTGACCGGGGTCGGGGTGGGGGAGCCGGCGGCGGACGTAGTTCCGGCGGGCTCGGGAACCGGCGGAGGCGCCGCGTACGCGCCGATCTCCGCTGCGTGTCCGGCGAGTTCGGCGCGCACACGTGCGACGACGGCGAGGGCACGCTGCAGATGATCGATGGCTGCACCGATCAGCATGGTCGACCCGGCCGGAGTGAACAGCACGGGGGCTGCAGTGGTGGCCACGGCGACGAAGGACTGCAGGATGCCCTGAAGCTCGACCAGACCCGCTTGAACCTTGTCGCACGCGCGGTCCACGACGGCCGCGATCTCGTCACCGTGCTCGGACAACCCGACCGCGCTCGTCTGCGCCCGTCCGGCGAGGTCGAGCGCCGCCGTCGCGGCCGGACCACTCCACGTGGCAGCCAACTCGCCGATGGCGGACCGTCCGACGCTCTGGACGGAGTCGAGAACCCGGGACGACGATCTCAGCACATCCGCCGGGCCGCCCGCGGGAATCACCCCTGACCCGAACGCGCCCAGCAGATCCGTGATCGGTCTCGCCAGCAGGTCGATCACGCCAGACTCGCAGCCGTCGACGCATCGGTGATGTCGTACCCAGCGGCCGACGTGGACGCAGCAACCCCGATGCTCGCGACGGTGCCGGCCAACCGGGAGACCGCGGCGGTATGGGCGCTGTGCACCGCGGTGAACGCGGCGAGGAATTCCGTCCCGATCACGCCGAACACGGGTGAGAGCACGGCCGGACCCGTCGCGGCCGTGGCGGCGGCCGCGACGGCGACCTCTCCCGCCATGGACCCCGCCGTCGACGAGAACGCGTGTATCCCCGCTGCCACTGCCGAAATCTCTGTCACCGGTTCCCCCAGGTTGCTCGAGCCGCTCGATCCACGCAGGGAAATCCCTACATCTATCTTCGACGCAACCGAGGCCCGATCGGTTCCCACAATTATCCTTGGATCCATGGAAACTCACGTGGTCGAACATCCACTGGCCGCAGCACTGCTCACGAGGATGCGCGACGAGCGCAGCGACAACGCAACCTTCCGATCCGCACTTCGCCAACTCACCCACATGTTGGTCTACGAAGCCACTCGCGACGCGGCGATCGAGACCTTCGATGTCAAGACGCCGGTCGCCGTCACCAGTGGCACTCGGCTCAGCAAGCCGCCGCTGCTCGTTCCCGTCCTCCGCGCCGGACTCGGGATGGTCGAGAAGGCGAGTGGTCTCATCCCGCAGTCCCGCGTCGGTTTCGTCGGGATGGCGCGTGACGAACAGACGCACCAGCCGGTGCCGTACATGGAATCACTGCCCGACGACCTGTCGACGACGCCCGTGTACGTGCTCGACCCCATGCTGGCTACCGGCGGGTCCATGGTTCACACGATCGAACTGCTCGTCGAGCGAGGTGCAGCCGACGTGACGTGCATCTGTGTCGTTGCCGCGCCGGAGGGCGTGGCGGCGTTGGAGGCGTCGGGACTGCCGGTGCGACTGGTCGCCGCGAGTATCGACGACGGTCTGAACGAGGACGCCTTCATCGTTCCCGGTCTCGGCGACGCCGGTGACCGTCAGTTCGGTCCACGCTGAACGTCTCGCTGGTCCTCGGGGTCACCTGGCCTGCGCAGGAGGGTGACCCTCGGTTGCGTGTGCTGGACGTCCAGTCGCGTGAGGTGAGAACGGTCGATCTGCGCGGTGGGCATCTCGGGTTCTTCGCGCTCGGTGCCCAACGGTGGTGCACCGGGCGCGTGGCGTTCGGGCCGGCGCCCGGATATGTGCCGTGCCCGGAGCAACGTCCCGTGGACAGCGGTAGTCAGTGCGAGGAATGCGAGTCGAAGGATCCGTTCCGGTTCGTGCACACCGTCCACCGCGGAGGATTCGTGTCGAAAGATCTCGAACCTCATGTGATGCAGCCGCATTGGTTGTACATTGCGACGTTCGCCAATGCGGTGCACAAGGTCGGTACCGCAGCGGATACCAGGAAATGGGGCAGACTCGCCGAGCAGGGAGCGGTCTGCGCCGAGTACGTGGCACGGGCCGAAAACGGGAAAATAGTGCGGGTGCTCGAAGATCGCGTCACCGAGCGACTCCAGATTCGCCAAGCCGTCCGGTCGTCGGCGAAGGCCGCGGCTCTGGCCCTTCCCGTCGACACTGCGCGGTTGGGTGCTGCAACGGCGTCATTGGCGACGGCGGTGCGCGAGGACCTCGCTCCGGTGTCCGAAGACCCCGGGTACCGCGTCGTGACCGAAGCGTGGGAGGTGGCTGGCTTTCGCGACCTAGCCTCCGGGAACAGGCTCGCCTACCCCGGCGACCTCACGAGCGGCCCGCACGGATTCTCCGTGAATGCCTGCATCGGCCAAACGGCCATCGTGGAGATCACCACGTCGACCACGGGACGAGACGCCGACGACGAGACGTCGTACGTGGTGGATCTGCACGCACTGAAGGGGCGCCGAATCAAGTTCGGCGACTACACATCCGACCTTCCCGCCGTCCAGACCGCACTGTTCTAGGTCACAGGTTCTGCGCGAAGGCCCTCAGTTCGTCGAGCGTCGCCTCCGCCCGGACTCGTGCATCCGCCAGTCCATCGGGGGAGTCGACGGGTTCGACGACCTCGAGGTACGCCTTCACCTTGGGCTCCGTCCCGGACGGGCGAACGATGACGCGTACGCCTTGTCCGGCGAGCTCCACCGCGTCGGTGCGCAGCGAGCCTGCATTCTGCAGGAAGTCCGTGACGGTGACTGCACGAGAAGCCAATTCGGTCGGCGGGTCGTGCCTGAGTTCCTCCATCATCCGAGAGATTCGATCGGTGTCCTCGACTCGCGTGGACACCTGTGCGCCTGCGTGCACCCCGAACTCGACCGCCAGATCGTCGAGTGCGTCCAGCGGCGTCCGTCCGTTCTGTTTCAGTGTCGCGACGAGATCCGCGAGCATCACGGCTGCGGAGATGCCGTCCTTGTCGTTGACCGACTGCGGGTCCACGCAGTGGCCGATCGCTTCCTCGTAGGCGTACACCAAGCCATCGCCCGCACGGACGAGCCACTTGAACCCGGTGAGGGTCCGTGCGTAGCGCGCCCCCCGGGCGGGCGCGAGCGCCGACAGCAACTGTGAGGAGACGATGGTGTTGGCCACCAACGAGTTAGCAGGTGCGCTGCGCAGTATGTGCTCCGCGAGCAGTGCGCCCGTCTCGTCTCCGCTGAGCATGCGCCATCCGTTCGGGCCGGGAACCCCGATCGCGCAGCGATCTGCATCCGGATCCAGTGCGATCGCCAGATCTGCCTCGATCTCGTGGGCCAGTGCGAGCACGGCATCGGCGGCGCCCGGCTCCTCCGGGTTGGGGAAGGTCACCGTCGGAAATTCCGGGTCGGGGTCGAATTGGCTTGTCACCACTGATATGTCGCGGAATCCGGCACTGCGGAGCGCCGCGATCGCGACCTCGCCGCCGACGCCGTGCATCGGCGTCAGTGCGATGCGGATGCCGCGTTCGGTCGAACGTGCCAGGGGCGCCATCGTGTCGAGGTAGCGCGCGGTGATGTCCGAGCCACCCGAGAGGACGATGGTCCGTGGGACGTCGACGGCTCGGCCGACTGCGGCGATCTCCGCCTCGATTTCCTTGTCGGCCGGCGGAATCAGTTGAGCGCCCCCGCCGAGGTAGACCTTGTACCCGTTGTCCGCAGCGGGATTGTGCGACGCCGTGATCTGGACGCCCAACTCCGCGTTCAGGGCTCGCACTGCGAACGCGAGGACGGGCGTCGGCAGTGGCCGGGGGAGCAGGACGACGTCGAACCCCAGTGCAGCGAAGATTTCCGCGGCCGCTGTCGCGAAAGAGTCGGAACCGTGCCGCGCATCACGCCCGACGACGACCGTGCTTCCGCCGAGCTTCTGCACGCGCAGCCACGCTGCGATTCCGGCGGACGTGCGGGTGACGACCGCGACGTTCATGCCGTTGGGGCCTGCACGCACCGCACCTCGTAGTCCTGCAGTGCCGAAACTCAGTGGGCCCGAAAATCGTTCCGTGAGTTCGCTTTCCGAAAGCTCGGCCAGCTCCTCCCGGGTGGCGGGGTCCGGATCGGCGTCGATCCACGCCGCGACCTGCGCCTGAAGGTCGGAGGTCACAGTGCGCCGACCAGGCGGTGCAGCAGCTCGCCCATTCGCTCCGCCGACGCCTTCCCGGCTTCGAGTACTTCTTTGTGATCGAGGTGCTCGCCGGTCATTCCGGCCGCAAGGTTGGTCACGAGCGACACGCCGAGGACACGGGCGCCGAGCGCACGTGCGGCAATGGTCTCGTGCACCGTCGACATACCGACCAGGTCTGCACCGAGCACCCGCAGCATCCTGATCTCGGCGGGAGTCTCGTAGTGCGGGCCGGGCAGGCCCGCGTAGACACCCTCCTCCAGGGTCGGATCGATCTCACGGGCCAGTTCACGCAGATCGGACGAGTAAGCATCGACGAGGTCGACGAACTCGGCGCCGATCAGTGGGGATCGCGCCGTCAAATTGAGGTGATCGGAGATCAGCACGGGCTGCCCGACGCTCATGCCCTCGCGGATTCCGCCCGCGGCGTTGGTGAGTACCACCGTGCCGACACCCGTCGCGATGGCCGAGCGAATCGGGTGGACGACCCGACGAAGCTCGTGGCCCTCGTACGCGTGGGTGCGTCCCTGCAGCAGCAGGGTGTCGGTGTCGCCGACCTTCACGGATGTGATGGTGCCCGAATGCCCGGACGCCGACGGCGGGGCGAACCCGGGGAGGTCACTCATCGAGACCGTGGCGGTCGGTTCGCCGAATCGGTCTGCTGCGGCCTGCCACCCGGAGCCGAGCACGATCGCGACCGAATGCGACGTGACGCCGGTCGCGTCGGCGATGGCCTGCGCGGCGGTAGCGGCTGCACCGGTCGGGTCGATTGTCGGGTCTGCAGTGCTGGTGTTCGAGTCAGAAGTTCCCACGGTTGACCACCCTAGGAGATAGGTGTCCCACGGTTCTTGGACCATCGCATGTTACCGATGGGTAGGATTGCTGCATGCCATATCTCGAGCGCAACGGTGACGTCCACATTCTCTTCCTCGGCGACCAGGACGGTCCAGAGAACAACGAGAACCGCTTCCATCCCGACTGGATCGACCGTGTGCATGCCCTGCTCGACGAGGTGGAGGCCGTGGAGGGCCCGGCAGCATTGGTGACGACGGCGACCGGCAAGTTCTTCACCAACGGACTCGACACCGACTGGCTGTTCGCGAACCTCGACAAGATCACGTCCTATCTCGACCGAGTCCACACGCTCTACACGCGGCTGCTGACCTTCCCGATGACGACGATCGCCGCGGTGCAGGGCCATGCCTTCGGGGCAGGCGCCATGCTGGCCACCGCACACGATTTCCGGATCGTACGGGCCGACCGAGGGTTCTACTGCCTTCCGGAGGTGAACCTGAACATGCCTTTCACGGTCGGCATGTCGGCGCTGATCAACGGCCGGTTGCCGAAGCAGACCGCGGTCGAGGCCATGACGACAGGACGACGCTACGGAGGTGTTGACGCGGTCGCGGCAGGGATCGCCGACGCCGCCGTCGACGAGGATCAGGTGCTGGCCGCTGCGGTCGAGCGGGCAGTGGCGTCGACGAGCACGCGCGGGAAGAACCTGGCGGGGATCAAGGCAGGGATCCACGCCGACGTTCTCGCGGCGTTGAATATTCCGACGGGCGAGAGCAACTTCAGCTTCGGAAACCAGTAGTGACAGACTGGTGCGGTGATCGATGAGACCGACAGCGGTGTCCAACGCGCCGCACCAGAGCTGCTCGCGCTGTCGCATTCGATTCATTCCGAACCCGAACTCGCCTTCGAGGAGCATCGAAGCGTCGCCAAACTGACCGATCTGCTCGCCGGCCACCAATTCGAGATCGAACGCGGTGTGGCCGATCTCCCCACTGCGTTCACGGCGACGTTCGGCAGCGGTGATCTGGTGATCGGGATCTGCGCCGAGTACGACGCACTCCCGGAGATCGGCCATGCGTGCGGGCACAACATCATCGCCGCAGCCGCAGCGGGTGCAGCGGTGGCACTTGCCCCGCTCGCCGAGAGGCTCGGCATCACCGTGCGTCTCCTCGGCACGCCCGCAGAGGAGAGTGGCGGCGGCAAGGTTCTGATGCTCGAACGCGGGGTGTTCGACGGTGTCGGGGCAGCGCTGATGGTGCACCCAGGCCCCTTCGACATCGTCGGGGCGACGTCGTTGGCGCTGTCCGACGTCGCGGTGACGTACACAGGACGCGCAGCCCACGCGTCGGCTGCACCGGAGTGGGGAATCAACGCGGGAGACGCCGTCACCGTCGCGCAGGTCGCCGTCGGTCTTCTGCGGCAACACTTGTCGCCGGGGCAGCAACTGCACGGCATTGTCGGCGACGGCGGGCTGGCGCCCAACATCGTTCCCGGCCACGCCGAGCTTCTGTACTACCTGCGGGCGACGACGTCGGAATCGCTTGCGGCACTGACAAGCAAAGCTTTCGCCTGCTTCGAGGCGGGGGCCGTCGCCACGGGATGCACTCACGAGATCCGCACTGTGTCGCCGACCTACGAGGAACTGACTCCCGATCCGTGGTTGGTCGCGCAGTTCCGGCGCGAGGCCGAAGCGATCGGACGTTCACCACTGGCACCTGAACTGGAAGGATTCCGCCCGCTGGGCAGCACCGACATGGGAAATGTGACAAATGTTCTGCCGGGGATCCACCCGGTCATCGGCTTGGATTCGGCAGGTGCGGTGACGCATCAACCGGAGTTCGCGGCAGCCTGCATCACCGAGTCGGCGGATACCGCGGTGCTGGACGGCGCGCGGTTGCTCGCACGAACGGCCGTGCGCGCGGCACAGGACCCGGTTGTTCGCGATCGCCTGCTCGACGGTGTGGAAGCGCGGGCAAGCAGATGACGACGACGTCGACCGACGATCGGTTCGCCCTCGTCGACACCTGGATCCTCGACCACACCGACGAGCTGTCGGAGTGGCGTCGTCACATTCACGCCAACCCCGAGCTCGCCCGCCAGGAGTTCGCCACCACGGCGTTCGTCGTCCAGAAGCTCGAAGCCGCCGGCCTGAGCCCGAAGCTTCTGCCGGGCGGAACCGGACTGACGTGCGACATCGGACCCAGCGGCCCTCGCGTCGCGCTGCGCGCCGACATGGATGCGCTGCCGCTGCAGGAATTCACGGGCGCGTCGTACAGCTCGACGGTGCCCGGCGTGTCCCACGCCTGCGGACACGACGCCCACACCACAGTTCTTCTAGGCACGGCCCTGGCGTTGGCGTCCCTGCCGGACCTGCCGTTCGGAGTCAGGTTGATCTTCCAGCCCGCCGAAGAGGTCATGCCCGGTGGTGCTCTCGACGTCGTCGCGGCCGGTGGTCTCGACGGTGTGTCCAAGATCTTCGCACTGCATTGTGATCCGAGGCTCGAGGTCGGCAAGGTCGGAGTGCGCGTCGGCGCCATCACGTCGGCGGCGGACACCGTCGAACTACGCCTGGACTCTCCTGGCGGTCATACGTCCCGCCCGCACTTGACGGCAGATCTGGTGCACGCGCTCGGAACCGTCATCACAGGGCTGCCCGGGATGCTCAGCCGGAGGATCGACCCGCGGACGAGCACAGTGATGGTGTGGGGCGCGGTGGTCGCAGGTCAGGCACCGAACGCGATCCCGCAGACGGGCATGCTCACCGGAACCGTCCGTACCGGTGACCACGAGACCTGGGCGCTGCTCGAGCCTCTCGTGACGGAAATCGTGGCGGGCTTGCTCGCCCCGACAGGCGTCCGATTCGAACTGAACTACCGGCGCGGGGTTCCGCCCGTGGTCAACGGACCCGAGGTGACGCGAACGTTCGAGAACGCCATCCGCAGGCTCGGGCCGACGGCACTCGCGGACACGCCTCAGTCCGGCGGAGGCGAGGATTTCTCCTGGTACCTGGAGGACATTCCAGGTGCCATGGCCAGGCTGGGAGTGTGGTCCGGCTCCGGACCTCAGCTCGACATTCACCAGCCGACGTTCGATCTCGACGAGCGCGCCCTCGCGGTGGGCGTCAAGGTGCTGACCGGAATCGCCCTCGACCCCCACTGACGTGAGCTAGGGGGTGCCGGGGCCGACGTTCCGGCTGTTCCGAGTGCGGAGGTCTCGGACGTACTCGGCAGGCGCCCCGGCGATTTCCGCGGCCTCGGCCATGACACCGAGGTAGCGTGCCGACGGCAGACCACCCTCGTAGGCGTCGAGAACGTAGAGCCACGCGAGCACCGGCCCGTCCGCGGTGTCGACACGCAAGCGAACCTTGCGGTGGATGCCGAGCTCCGAACCCTCCCACCTGTCCAGGCTCTGCTCGTCCTCGTCGGACACGTCGTAGAGCACGACGAAGACCTTCTCGTCCGGGTCGGGTGCAACGGTGGCCAGCGCACCTTCCCAGCCGATATCGCCGCCCCCGAACGTCAGGCGCCACCCGTGCAACCATCCTGTTCCGGACAGCGGGGAGTGTGGGCAACGCTGCAACATCTGCTCCGGATGCATGTTCGATCCGTAGGCGGCATAGATTGGCACGTCGGCCAGCCTAAACCGTCGGCGCGCAGTCGGTCGCGGGCCGACCCCGGATCAAGGCGTTCGTGCTGGTCGAGGCGAAGTGAAGTAATCCTTACCACTGCATGACGCGCGTCACTGGAATAGCCTCGACGTCAGCAACGAGGCTCCCCCAATCTCCAGAAAGAGGATCAATGACGACGCGGATCGTGATCATCGGTGGCGGACCCGCTGGGTACGAGGCAGCACTGGTGGCGGCGCAGCACGGGGGAACGGTGACGCTCGTCGACGCGGACGGAATCGGCGGCGCGTGTGTCCTGTGGGATTGTGTGCCGTCGAAGACGTTCATCGCGTCGACCGGCATCAGAACGGAGATGCGGCGCGCGAGCGATCTCGGCATCGCCCTCGACCCGTCGCAGGCGGCGATCGCTCTGCCGCAGATTCACGAGCGTGTGAAGGTGCTCGCGCAGGCGCAGTCTGCGGACATCGCCGCCCGCGTGCGATCGGTGGGTGTCGAGCTCATCTCGGGTCGGGGGGAGCTGATCGACTCGAAAGTGGGAATGGCTGCGCATCAGATTCGCGCGACGCTCGCCGACGGGTCCGAGCGGATCCTCGACGCCGACGTCGTACTCATCTCGACGGGAGCGAGCCCGCGCATCCTGAAGGGCGCCGAGCCCGACGGTGAGCGCATTCTCAACTGGCGCCAGCTCTACGATCTCGACGCACTTCCCGAGCATCTGATCGTCGTCGGATCCGGTGTGACCGGTGCCGAGTTCGTGTCGGCGTACACGGAGATGGGCGTGAAGGTCACCGCCGTGTCCAGCCGCGATCGTGTGTTGCCGCACGAGGACGAGGATGCAGCCCTGGTACTCGAGGACGCGTTCAACGAGCGCGGCGTCACCCTCGTCAAGCATGCCCGCGCAGATTCGGTGGAGCGCACCGACAACGGTGTCGTCGTGAAACTGGCCGACGGGCGCACGGTCGAGGGATCGCACGCGCTGATGACGGTCGGTTCGGTCCCCAACACCTCCGGGCTGGGGCTGGAGAACGTGGGGATCGAGCTCGACAAGGGTGGTTACCTGCGCGTCGATCGCGTCTCTCGCACATCCGTTGCCGGTATCTACGCCGCAGGTGACTGCACCGGATTGCTGCCGCTGGCCTCGGTCGCGGCAATGCAGGGCCGCATCGCGATGTACCACGCTCTCGGGGAGGGCGTCACCCCGATCAAGCTGAAAACCGTTGCATCGGCGGTGTTCACGCGTCCGGAGATCGCGTCGGTGGGCGTCAGTCAGTCCTCGATCGACAAGGGTGAGGTGCCGGCCCGGACCGTCATGCTTCCCCTGGCGACCAACCCCCGGGCCAAGATGTCCGGCCTCAAGCGAGGTTTCGTCAAGATCTTCTGCCGCCCCGCGACGGGTGTGGTCATCGGCGGCGTCGTAGTCGCCCCGACAGCATCGGAACTGATCCTGCCGATCGCGATGGCCGTGCAGAACAACCTGTCCGTGGGTGATCTTGCCGCGACGTTCTCGGTGTACCCGTCGCTGACGGGATCGATCACCGAAGCTGCTCGTCAACTCATGCGGCACGACGACCTGGACTAGTTCTCGTCTCGAGATGTGAGATTCATATTTCATATCTTGAATTGTCATGACATAGTGGAGGAGCCGACCACCATACGGCTCCTTCACACCCCAGTCGATCCTCGGGTTCTTCACACACATCCGACACTGGGAGATGTCATGACTGCTACCTTTCCGGCCCTGGCCCATCGACTCGACTCCGTGCACAGTTCCGCCATACGTGATCTCCTCGCGCTCACCGCGCGAGGCGACGTGATCAGCATGGCGGGCGGACTTCCGGCCACGGAATTCGTTCCGTTGCAGAGGATTCGCGAGGCCGCGCACGACGTTCTAATTGAGACCGCGTCGGTTCAGTACGGCGAGACATCCGGCGTCCGCGACCTCCGAGGCATCGTTGCCGCCCGGGAATCGGACGCGATCGGGCGAAGGGTCGACGCCTCCGAGGTCGTCATCACACACGGTTCGCAACAGGCCCTGACCCTGGTCGCGCAAGCAGTGGTCGACCCGGGCTCAGTCGTCGTCGTGGACGAACCCGCTTATACCGGTGCGCTGCAGGTCTTCTCGATTGCCGGTGCCGACATTCGTGCGGTTCCGATCGACGACGACGGCATGGACGTCACCGCGCTGGAACTGTTGTTGGCAGACGGGCTTCGTCCTGCCCTCGTCCATACCGTCAGCAACTTCCACAATCCGCGCGGAGTGACGATGTCGTCCGATCGTCGACGCGCACTTGCCGAGCTGGCCGAACGATACGGTTTCTGGATTCTCGAGGACGACCCGTACGGGGAGATCTGGTTCGACTCGCAGCCCCCTGCACCGATCGCGTCGTACTCGGACCGCGTCATCAGACTGTCCAGTGCGTCGAAAATTCTTGCGCCTGCGCTGAGGGTGGGATGGATGATCGCGCCGAGACCCGTGTGCGACGCCGTCGAGTTGCTCAAGCAGGGCGCGGATCTGTGCGGATCGACGATGACGCAGCAGATGACGGCACGGTTGCTGGCCGACTCGCCGTGGCTGACTGCACACCTGGCCACGTTGAGGGCCGAGTACGGCAGCCGCGCATCCGCATTGCATCGTGCTCTCACCACCACGTTCGGTGACGCCATGTCGGTGTCGCCTGCGGACGGCGGCATGTTCGTGTGGGCGACGCTGAACGACGGTACCGACGCGACGGCTCTGCTTCCGCGCGCACTCGACCACGGCGTCGCGTTCGTCCCGGGTAGGGCTTTCGCCGACGACCCGGCGTACGAAAACGCCATGCGGTTGTGCTTCGCCAGCGCCGAACCCGACGTTCTACGCGAGGCCGTGCGCAGGTTGGCGTCGGCTCACGCGCTGTCGTAGGTACGCTCGACTGCTCGATTCCACCTGGCGTACATCTCGTCACGGACGGTGGGATCGAGGTCGGGTTCCCACGTCTTGTCGTCGGACCAGTTCGCACGTATGTCGTCTTCGCCGCTCCAGTAGTCGACGGCGAGTCCGGCGGCGTACGCGGCGCCGAGTGCGGTGGTTTCGTTGACGACGGGGCGCACCACGGGAACGCCGAGTATGTCGGACTGGAACTGCATCAGAAGTTCGTTGACGACCATCCCTCCGTCGACCTTGAGTGTGGTCAGTTCCACGTCGGAGTCGGCGCGCATCGCGTCGATCACTTCCCTGGTCTGAAACGCTGTGGCTTCCAATGCTGCTCGTGCGATGTGGCCCTTGTTGGCGAATCTGGTCAGTCCCGAGATCACGCCGCGGGCGTCGGGGCGCCAGCGCGGCGCGAACAGCCCGGAGAACGCGGGCACGAAGTAGACGCCGCCGTTGTCCTCGACGGTGCCCGCCAGGTCTTCGATGTCCTTCGCGTTCTTGATGATTCCGAGGTTGTCACGTAGCCACTGGACGAGCGAACCGGTGACGGCCACGGAACCCTCCAAGGCGTAGACGGTGTCCTTGTCTCCCAGTTTGTAACAGACGGTGGTGAGAAGTCCGTGCTCACTGCGGACCGGCGTGGTTCCGGTGTTGAGCAGCAGGAAGTTTCCGGTTCCGTAGGTGTTCTTTGCTTCACCGGGTTCGAGGCACGCCTGGCCGAACGTGGCGGCTTGCTGGTCGCCGAGGATGCCGGCGATCGGTACTCCGGCAAGCACTCCTTTCGGGCGTACCTCGCCGTAGATTTCCGAGGAGGTGCGGATCTCCGGGAGCATCGAGACGGGAATGTCGAAGTCTGCGCAGATGTCCTCGCGCCACTGCAACGTCTCGAGATCCATCAGCAACGTGCGTGAGGCGTTGGTGACGTCGGTGACGTGGATTCCGCCGTCGGTCCCTCCGGTCAGGTTCCACAGGACCCAGGAATCCATCGTGCCGAAGCACAACTCACCGGCCTCGGCGCGCTCACGTACGCCGTCGACGTTGTCCAGGATCCACCGAATCTTCGGACCGGCGAAGTACGTGGAGAGGGGAAGGCCGGTGATGTGCTGGTACCGGTCCGTTCCCATGTCGCCGGCCAGCCGGGTGCACAGTTCGTCCGTGCGGGTGTCCTGCCACACGATCGCGTTGTACACCGGCTTTCCTGTTGTCCGGTCCCACACCAGCGTCGTCTCACGCTGATTGGTGATGCCCACCGCGGCGATGTCCTCGGCCTTCACATCGGCGTTGCCGAGCGCAGCGCCGACCACCTCACGTACGTTGACCCAGATTTCCTCGGCGTCGTGTTCGACCCAGCCCGCCCGCGGAAAGATCTGCTCGTGTTCCTTCTGCGCGGAGCCCACAGGCTTCCCGTCGTGGCCGAAGATGATGCACCGGCTCGAGGTCGTTCCTTGATCGATCGATGCGATGAAGGTGTCCGAGGTCACGTCTCTCCTTACGTAGTGCACATGCACGGGGCGGGTACTCGCCTCGAACGGTAGCCTTGATTCGGCGCCGACAGACGGACAAACGAACCATCCACGTGGGGAGCGAGCTCTTGAGCAACCGATCGAACACCACCTTCCTTGGCCCGCAGGCACGTGAAGATGCATGGCAAGCGCTCGGTTCGGAACAGTTCGACGTGGTCGTGGTCGGCGGCGGCGTCGTCGGTGCCGGCGCTGCACTCGACGCCGCGACGCGAGGTCTGAAGGTGGCGCTCGTCGAAGCACGCGACTTCGCGTCCGGCACGTCGAGTCGATCGTCGAAGATGTTCCATGGTGGCCTTCGCTACTTGGAGCAGCTCGAGTTCGGCCTGGTGCGCGAGGCGCTGCACGAGCGTGAGCTGTCGCTGTCGACGCTGGCGCCGCACTTGGTGAAGCCTCTCGAATTCCTCTTTCCGCTGACCCATCGTGTGTGGGAACGACCGTACATCGCAGCCGGGATCTTCCTCTACGACACCATGGGCGGTGCCAAATCCGTTCCGGCGCAGAAGCATCTGACTCGCTCCGGTGCGTTACGGATGGCTCCGGGCATGAAGCGCAAGTCCTTGATCGGTGGGATTCGCTACTACGACACCGTCGTCGACGACGCACGGCACACCATGAGCGTCGCGCGCACCGCAGCTCACTACGGCGCCGTCGTGCGTACGTCCACCCAGGTCGTGGGCTTCCTGCGCGAAGCCGACCGAGTGTCCGGTGTGCGCGTGCGTGATTCGGAGAACGGTGCGACGACGGAGGTGCGTGGCCACGTCGTCATCAACGCCACCGGGGTGTGGACCGACGAGATCCAGGCGTTGTCCTCGCAACGAGGACGCTTCCGCGTGCGCGCGTCGAAGGGCGTGCACATCGTGGTTCCACGCGACCGTATCGTCAGCGAGGCAGCGATCATTCTGCGCACGGAGAAGTCCGTGCTGTTCATCATTCCGTGGGGCGCACACTGGATCATCGGTACGACGGACACGGACTGGAAGCTCGACCTGGCGCACCCGGCAGCAACCAAAGCGGACATCGACTACATCCTCGGCGAGGTCAACTCGGTGCTGGTCACTCCGTTGACGCACGAGGACATCGACGGTGTCTACGCCGGTCTTCGTCCGCTGCTGGCAGGGGAGAGCGACGAGACCTCGAAGCTGTCCCGTGAGCATGCGGTCGCGCGCGTCGCGCCCGGGCTCGTCGCGATCGCTGGCGGAAAATACACGACGTATCGCGTCATGGCGGAGGACGCCGTGGACCTCGCCGCCGACGACATCCCGGCGCGGGTCGCGTCGTCGATCACCGAGAAGGTGCCTCTGGTCGGCGCCGACGGATACTTCGCTCTCGTCAACCAGACCCATCACCTCGCGGAGATGTACGGACTCCATCCGTACCGGGTGACGCATCTGCTGGACCGCTACGGCTCCTTGATCGACGAGGTGCTCGAACTGGCCAAGGACAAGCCGGAACTGCTGCAGCCGATCACCGATGCGCCCAGTTACCTCCAGGTCGAGGCCGTGTACGCGGCGGCAGCGGAGGGGGCACTTCACCTCGAGGACATACTGTCGCGGCGAACGCGCATCTCCATCGAGTACTCGCACCGCGGCGTCAACTGCGCAGGTCAGGTCGCCGCACTCGTCGCACCCATCCTCGGTTGGGACGACGCAACCGTGGACCGTGAGGTGGAGACCTACACCGCTCGCGTCGAAGCCGAGGTCAAGTCTCAGATGCAGCCCGACGACGAATCGGCCGACGCCCTGCGCGTCGTAGCTCCGGAGGCGCGCCAGGAAATTCTGGAGCCGGTACAGCCACTGACGAAGTGACGCTCACCGTCGCTCCGGGGTCTGAACGAGGCTCCGGGGCGCACGGGATGCCACGGCTCCGGATACCGCCATCACTGCCACAGTGAGAATTGCCAAGAAGATCATGACTCGATGGTGAGAGTCGAACCTGTGGATCAGCTGGGACGAGGCTGGCAATACGGGCACGAATAGATCTGGCGCTCCTCGAGCGGATTGTCTCCCAACAACCCGAATTCGACGGTGGTGCTGCATCGTCTGCACGGCTTGTTCTCTCGTCCGTACACCCAGAAGTGGCGCCCCGCTCGGCGGTCACCGGTGGTGACCCGTTGGTTGCGGTCCTTGTTGGCCATGATGGTGCGGAAGGAGAGGTCGACGAATTTGGCGATGCTGCCTGCGTCCTTCACTGGTGTGCGCGGATCGACGCCGCGAAGAAAACAGATTTCGTTGCGGTAGACGTTGCCGAGCCCGGCCAGGTTGCGTTGGTCGAGGAGAGCGAGCCCGATGGGGCGTTCGGGATCCGATTCCAGGTTCCGTACGGCCAGCGCAGCGTCCCAATCCGGTCCGAGGAGATCCGGCCCGAGGTACCCGACGGCGTCGTTCGCATCTTCGACGATATCGAGCACACCCAGTTCGAAGCCGACGGCCTGTGATCGATCGGTGGTCAGGATGATGCGAGCTTGAAACGCCGGACGACGCCACCGCTGGCCCGATTCGTAGACCTGCCAGGTTCCCTCCATCTTGAGGTGACTGTGGATCCAATGGTCGTCGACCCCGATCAGCAGGTGCTTACCTCGTGACTGCACCGAGTGCACAGTCTGTCCGGTGAAATCGACTGTGGCGTAGCGCGGAACACGGATGTCGCAACCGGTGAGTTCCTTGCCTTCCAGTGCAGCGCGCAATCTGTTGGCCGACCGGTAGACGGTATCGCCTTCGGGCACGTCAGTTCCTCAGCCGTAGGCCACGAGGTGTGGCGGAAAAACCTGCTTCGGTCAGCATTCGGGAGAAGCCGGTGCCATGGATATCCTGCCCGTCGACACGTTCGACGAGCAATTTGTCCACCCCGCCGCGTTTGACGACCCCGGCGAGCGCACCCGCGGCGGCTGCTGTCACCGCATCGTCGTCGGAGAAGGTGAGAACGGTTTTGCCACCGCGCTCGACGTACAACGCTAGCTCGCCCTCGTGCAGAACGACCAGCGCACCTGCTTTGCGACCAGGGCGATGGCCTGGTCCATCTTCTCCTGTGTCCCGTTTGGGCCACGTCAGGGCCGCGCCGTACGGGTTGGCAGGGTCGCAGGCGGCAAGCACCAGCGCGCCTGTCTTCTCTCGCTCCTCGTAACTGCGCAGTCGGTCCACCACCTCGGACGTCGAGAACTGAGCACCACCGAGGGTGTCCACGAAGTAACCGCGCCTGCTACGGCCGGAGTCCTCGAACGTGGTCAGCACCTTGTACATCGTCGCGAATCCCCCGGGCACACCTTCGTTCATGACCGCACCTCGAGTGACGACGCCGTATCGCTCGAGCAGAACGTCCGCGGTGGCGTGCGCTCGAACGGTCGCATCGGGTTCGATTTCGGGGATGCGGGACCACCGGCCGCCCGCAGTGGGCGGACCGGTGCGGGTCGGTAACGACGGCCGCTCGAACCGTCGGTACGACCGCAACCGTGGGGTCCTCCGTGGGGAGCGATGGCTCGGGGCTGCTCGTGTCGTCGAGTTGAGCAGTGCCCGCAGCGGCGCGAACGTGTCGTTACCGATTCGACCCGCCCACACCAACTCCCAGAGCGCCGCGTGCAGACTGTCGTCGTCCGTGCTTCCGACGGTGTCGGAGAGTTGCCGGAAGAAGTACGCGCCACCAGCCGCGACGGCGTCGAGAATCGAGATCTGCAGTTCGGAAAGATCCGATTCCGCAGGAGGGGCCAAGGTGAGGGGAGCGGTGTCCGCCATGTGCAGGCACACCCATCCGTCCTTGGACGTGATCGACCCGTGGCCGGACCACAGAACCTCACCGGTCGAGGTCAATTCGTCGAGCATCGCGGGGGAATAGTCCCGAACACGGGACGACAGGACCAGCGACTCCCACGCCGACGCGGGAATGGGTACTCCGGCCAACTGTTCGACGACCGTCGCGACACCGTCTATGCCGGACAGCTGCCTGCTCTGCACGTGTTGCCAGGCGGGCAGGAAACGTCCGAGCGTGGCGGTGGCGACGGGTTCGACTTCCTGCCGGGCCGCGGCAAGGGATCGCCGTCGCAAGCGACGCAGGACCTCGGCGTCGCACCACTCCGACCCTGATCTGTCCGGACGGAACTCACCTTCGATGATCCGCTTGTCGGCGGCGAGGCCCGCCAGAGATGCTCGAGCGACAGCGATTCCAAGGCCGAACCTCTCGGCGAGGTCATCGACGGAGAACGGGCCGTGGGTGCGCGCATACCGGCTGACCAGGTCGGTCAGGGGGTCGTCGACCGGTTCGATGAACGCTGCGGGCGTCCCGATGGGAAGGGGCACACCGAGTGCGTCGCGCAGCCTGCTGGCGTCCTCGATAGCCACCCACCAGGACGTGCCGGCGAACGTGACCTCCATGGCGCGCTTGGCGGAGACCAACTCCGCCAACCACATCGGCGATTCCTCGCCGTCCGTTCGGGCAGCCACCTCGTCGGTGGTCAGCGGCCCGAGCATCCTGAGGAGGTCTGCGACACCCTCGATGTCCTTGGCATGACGGTCCTCGGCGAGGCGCTGCAGCTCCAATTCCGTCGTCTCGATGACGGCCTGATCCAGAAGCTCACGCAGCTCGACACGTCCGAGCAGTTCCGCGAGCAGCGTCGAGTCGAGCGACAGAGCTTGGGCACGGCGTTCCGCGAGGGGGCTGTCGCCCTCGTACATGAACGCGCCGACGTAGTTGAACAGCAACGAGTTCGCGAACGGTGACGGGGTAGGGGTCTCGATCTCGACGATGCGAATCTGGCGCCGGCCGATCTGCGCGAGGATGTCCTCGAGCGCAGGCAGGTCGTAGACGTCTTGCAGGCACTCACGGACCGTCTCGAGCAGAATGGGGAACGTCGGGTACTTCCGCGCTACATCGAGCAGTTGCGCCGACCGTTGCCGTTGCTGCCACAGCGGTGCGCGTTTGCCGGGATTACGGCGCGGGAGCAACAGTGCACGAGCGGCGCATTCGCGGAAGCGTGATGCGAAGAGCGCCGATCCACCGACCTGCTCGGTGACGACGTCGGCGATCTCGTCTTTCTCGAACACGAACAGATCCGCGCCGGGCGGCGTGTCCTCGGTATCGGGGAGCCGGACGATGATGCCGTCGTCGGACGCAGTGGGTGCCGCGTCGATTCCGTATCTCTCGATCAGTCGTGCTCCGATCGCCAGTGCCCACGGTGCATGCACCTGCTGCCCGTAGGTCGAGTGCAGCACCAGACGCCAGTCTCCGAGCTCGTCCCGGAACCGCTCCACGATCATCGTGCGGTCGGTGGGCAACTGACCGGTCGCTTCCTTCTGATCGTCGAGCAATGCAACGAGATTGGTCACTGCGTTGGGGTCGAGGCCGTCACCGGCGAGACGCTCCTCGAGGTTCTCCCGCTCGGAGGTGCTACGCAGGAACTCGCCCAGCGCTCGCCCCAGCTCGGCGGGGCGACCGAGCCCGTCACCATGCCAGAACGGCAGCCGGCCGGGTTGACCGTATGCAGGGCTGACGAGTACCCGATCATGTGTGATCTCTTCTATCCGCCAACTGGTCGCGCCGAGCGCGAACACGTCCCCGACGCGAGACTCGTACACCATCTCCTCGTCGAGTTCGCCGACACGCGAGGCTTTTTCACCCACCATGTACACCGTGAACAACCCACGGTCCGGGATGGAGCCACCGGAGGTGACCGCGAGGCGTTGTGCACCCGGCCTGCCCGTCAGCGTGTTCGCGTCACGGTCCCACACGAGACGAGGGCGAAGTTCGGCGAATTCGTCCGACGGGTACCGACCGGACAACAGGTCGAGGGTCGACTCGTACGCAGACCTGGGCAGTGTTGCAAAGCTCCCGGTCCGACGCACCGCGTCGTACCAGTCGTGAGCATCGATGGGCTCGAGCGCGCACGCTGCCACCGTCTGCTGGGCCAGAATGTCCAGCGGATTCGCGGGAACGAACAAAGCCTCGATCTTGCCCGTCGTCATCCGCTCGACCGTCACCGCGCAATGAATCAAGTCGGTTCGGTGCTTGGGGAACAGCACTCCCTTGGAGATCTCACCTACCTGGTGGCCTGCACGCCCCACGCGCTGCAGACCGCTCGCGACCGAGGGCGGTGCTTCGACCTGGATGACCAGATCGACCGCGCCCATGTCGATTCCGAGCTCGAGGCTGCTGGTCGCCACGACGCATCGCAGGCGTCCGGTCTTCAGATCGTCCTCGATGAGGGCGCGCTGATCCTTGCTCACGCTGCCGTGATGTGCGCGCGCCAGCAGTGGTTCGGCACCGTGGCCCACGTCGCTGGAGCTACCGATGAGCGACGCGGGGCCGTGGGCGGTGTCGACCCCGTCGCCGAGACGTTCGGCATAGATCTCGTTGAGACGAGCGGTGAGACGCTCGGCCAGGCGTCGGGAATTGGCGAACACGATGCACGACTTGTGGTCGAGAACCAAGTCCACGACCTTCTCCTCGACGTGCGGCCAGATCGATCCGTGCTGCGGCGCAGCCGAGGCATCACCTTCCGCTGTCTCCACGACACCCAGTTCCGTCATGTCCTCGACCGGGACCTGAACCGTGAGATCGAACGTCTTCGGTGACGGGGGAGCAACGATCTCGATGGGGGCTGCGCCGGTGAGGAACCGTCCGACCTCCTCGTGGGGTCGCACCGTCGCCGACAGCCCGATCCGTTGCGCGGGTGTGCCGAGCAGCAGATCCAGGCGCTCCAGGGACAGCGCAAGGTGCGAGCCACGTTTGCTGCCGGCCACCGCATGGACCTCGTCGACGATGACCGTCTCGACCGAGTCGAGCGATTCCCTGGCCGCGGAGGTGAGCATCAGGAACAAAGACTCCGGGGTCGTGATCAAGATGTCCGGGGGAGTCTTCAGCATGGCCCGACGATCTGCCTGACTGGTGTCGCCGGAGCGGACTCCGACCGAGATGTCCGGTGGTTCGAGGCCGAGTCGTTTGGCCGTCTGCGTCACCCCGACGAGTGGCGCGCGGAGGTTTCTCTCGACGTCGACCGCCAACGCTTTGAGCGGCGAGATGTACAGAACTGTCGTCTTCCGCTCCGCGGGCACCTCACGGACCGTGAGTCGATCGATGGACCAGAGGAACGCGGACAGGGTCTTACCCGAACCGGTGGGAGCGACGACCAGAGTGTGCCGACCACTGGAAATGGCCTCCCATGCACCAGCCTGTGCCGACGTGGGGGCGTCGAATGCGCCGGTGAACCACTCCTGAGTGGCGGGAGAGAACTTGGTCAGCGCCGGGTCCACCTGCTGCGCGTTGGTTTTCTTGCCGGCCATCCCACCATGATGCCCCGAGGTACCGACAAACAATCACAGGTGTAGGACCGTCGTCTCGTGGGTACGGGATACCGATGACCGACGACCAAGAGATCATGCAGAAGATTTCCGCAAAGCTCGACGCTCGTCTCGGTGAGAAGACGAACGGCCTGCAGAACGAAGTCCCGCCGGGTTCCAGCATTCAACGCGACGACGAGGACGGTGAGCGGGGCCCACTCGGCCGTGATTACCACCTGGCCAGCAAGTACGCGCAGGCCTTCGCGATCGGCGAGCCCCAACTGGTGGACCGCGACGAATTCGATCGGCTCGTCGCGGAGTACGGCTGACCGCTCACTCGGGCCACGTCGGCCACCACACAGCGTTCTCGCAACTACACAGCGTTCTCCCAACCACACAGCGTTCTCACAACACCGCCGTGTGTTCACAACCGTCATGACGGTTGTGAACACACGGCGGTGTTGTGTCCACGTGCGGCCACCCTCGCCGTCAGGTCACGATACGAGACCGATTCCCCCGTTACGACACGATTGCCTTTACTATTCGTTGGACCGACTCGGGGAGTGGAGTTCTTCAATTGTTGACCGTGTTCATCGTGTGTTTCGTCGTGGGCGTCGTCGGACTGGTCGGAACGTTCACCGTCGGCGAGTTCTCGGATCTCGGTGACAGTCACGGCGACGGTGTGCCGTTCCTGTCGCTGACGACGATCGCGACGGCGCTGTTCGGTTTCGGCGCGGCAGGATGGATTTCGGCGCTCACCGAACTACCCGATCCGATTGCAGCTCTCGTCGGCATCGCGGTGGCGGCGGGTCTCGTGATCGTGACGCGAGGGCTGTTCGTTCCGTACATGATTCGGCAGCAGGACAATTCGCACATCGGGCGAGCGTCGTACATCGGGCTGCTCGGCACCGTCACGCTGGACGTCACGGCGGACGGATGGGGCGAGGTGTCGTTCGCGGACGGTGAAGGCAATCGCGTCGGCGCACGGGCTGTCAGTTCGGGCAAGGTAGCACTTCTGCGAGGTGTCACCGTCTACATCGCCGATGTGGACGACACCTATCTCCACGTCGTGGCCGTCGACGACGTCGTGGACGGTCGATGATCGGAAAGACCTGCACGGTGGGGGCTTTCGACTACAAAGAGTTCGTGAGGGGAACTGATACATGCTGACAACAATCGTGATCGCGGCGATCGTCGCGCTGATCGTCTTCGTCGTGCTGCCGACGGTGTACGTCAAGAACTACATCAAGGTTCCGCCCAACGAGGTCGCGGTGTTCACCGGTCGAGGCAAGCCCAAGGTGGTGCGCGGTGGTGCCCGCTTCAAGGTGCCGGGCATCGAACGCGTGGACATCATGTCCCTGGAACCGTTCAACATCAGCATCAACCTGCAGAACGCACTGTCCAACGACGGTGTCCCGGTCAACGTGGAAGCAGTGGGCCTGGTGCGTATCGGCTCGGCCGACGAAGCGGTTCAGACTGCGGTGCAACGCTTCCTGACGTCCGACCTGACGGAACTGCAGCGTCAGATCAACGACATTCTCGCCGGTAGCTTGCGAGGTATCACCGCGACGATGACCGTCGAGGATCTGAACTCCAACCGTGACACGTTGGCGCGCAGTGTCATCGACGAGGCCGGGAACGATCTCGCGCGCATCGGCATGGAAGTCGACGTCATCAAGATCGCCGGGATTTCCGACAAGAACGGCTATCTCGAATCTCTCGGACAGCGTCGTATCGCCGAGGTCAAGCGTGACGCAGCGGTCGGAACTGCGGATGCCGAGCGCGACGCCCAGATTCGTTCGGCCAAGGCACGTCAGGAAGGTTCGGTGGCGCAGGCCGAAGCCGACACGGCCATCGCGACCGCGAATCAGCGTCGTGACGTCGAGTTGGCACGCCTCCGTGCGCAGACCGAAGCGGAGAACGCCGAGGCGGACCAGGCTGGCCCGCTCGCGCAGGCCACCGCGGCGAAAGCAGTCGGCATTGCGCGGGAACAGGCCGAAGCCGCACGGGTCGAGGCACGTACCGAGGTGGAACGGCGTCGCTCGCAGCAGTCGGAAGCGGCACTGCAGGCGGACGTCATCGCGCCCGCCGAAGCCGAACGTCAGGCCGCGATCGCGAGGGCCGAAGGTGAGCGTCGAGCTGCAATTCTGCGTGCGGAAGCACAAGCCGAATCGGCGCGTCAGTCAGGAGCGGCACAAGCGGATTCGCGCAAACTCGTCGCAGATGCCGTGCGGTCCGAGCAGCAGGCAGACGCCGACGGTCTGCGGGCGAAACTGGAAGCAGAGGCAGAAGGCCGCAAGGTGGCGGCGGATGCATTGCGCGCCGAGCAGCAAGCAGAGGCCGACGGTCTGCGGGCCAAGCTGGAAGCGGAAGCGGCTGGTAAGCGTCAGATCGCCGAGGCGCTCAATTCCTACACGCCGCAAGCAGCCCGGTTGCTCACGCTCCCGGACGTGCTGGCTGCGCTCGTCGAGGCGACGGCGGCAGCAGCGAAGCCGGTGGGCGACATCGACCGCATCTCGATCATCGGCGGCGCCGACGGCGCGAAGGGATCCATCGGTTCAGTGCTCGGCATCAGCCCGCAGGTCATCGCAGGCGTGATCGAGACGCTGGAAAGTTCGGGCGTGAACGTCACCGGTCTGCTCAACAACCTCGACGGCAAGAACAATTCGGCAGGAAGCGACGACCTGGACGAGGACAAGGCCACCTCGAACGGGGTGGCGCACTCCGAACCGATCAGCTGACACGACGAAGGGCCCCACGGACTTCACTGCCGTGGGGCCCTTCGCGTGGTGACTCGGTGCAGCTGCAGCGGCTCAGGGCCTGCCGGTGAAGTAGTCGAACGCGGCCGACTGCAGCGGGTAACCTCCGGTGTTGATCAGGCCGATCACTCCACCTGCGGCGGCGCCGACGAGGACACCGGGGATGCACCCGACGAACACGCCGACGACGCAGCCGATGACAAGTCCGATGCCGGCACCGATGGCGGCGCTGACCCCGGCGCCGAACGATGCCTTGTTCAGTTCGTCGAGAAAGCGTGCCTGCGAGTTGACGTCGGTGACGGGCAGGACCGACCGAGCCACCGGGGTGGCGAGCGCTGGATCCGTTGCGGGCGTGAGCGTCAATTCGCGGTCGTCGACTCCGATGAGAGGCGCGATGGAGAACTCCTGTTCACCGACCCGGTAGGCGAGCGGGATCGTCGCGACGGACGTGCCGGCGGCGTCGAGGACCTCGACGGTCTCCGATGTCGCGTCGAGTCGGAAGGATCCGGTGTCGAGGATCGTCGTCACGGCCTTGCCGTCCTCGGTGGTGGTGGTGCTGTAGGCGATGCCCTGATCGGTGCCCGTCACCAGTGGTGCAGGCTCCGCATGCGCAGTGCCCGTGGCGACCGCCAGCGCAGAGACGGCGATGACAGCTGTCACCGTTGTTCGTGCAAGTCGAGCGAACTTCATGAGACTCCCCGTGGTCCGAAGTGAACGATCCCCCTGAGGTCGACGACGGCGTCGGCCCGGATCGACGTGAGTACCCTAGCGGAATACGGGCGTTTCCGGCAGTGAGGATGTTCAGCGGAGGAACGGCGGTGCAGCAGTGGTGGAACGGAAGAAACCAGGGGTGACGTTCGAGTCCTTCGTGGACCGACAGATCCGCGAGGCGCAGGAGCGCGGCGAGTTCGAGAATCTCGAGGGGGCGGGTAAACCGTTGCCCAGTTCGGCTCACGACGATCTGTGGTGGGTGAAAGGGTTTCTGAAGCGGGAGAACCTGTCGACGGACGCATTGCTGCCCGAGTCTCTGCAGTTGCGCAAGGAGATCGAGAAACTTCCGACCACGTTGATCGAGCTGCGTCAGGAGTCGTCGGTTCGAGAAGCGTTGCAGGACCTCAATGCGCGTGTCGTGGCGTGGATCCGTATGCCATCGCCGCCGCTGGTGCCGATCGGCCCGGTCGACGTCGAGGACTGGGTGACGCAGTGGAAGCGCAACCGGGCCGCGGCGGATGCCGAGGCACGCGAGGCATTGTCGTCGCGGACGGCGAGCGGCCCCGGCAGATCTACCGTACCGAGGAGTGGGCGCGTGAGCTGGTGGGTTCGGCTGCTCCACCGACGAGATCGATGACCTCGTCGACGGATGTCGCGGTGGTTGTTCGGGTCTTGGTACGCCCGCGGAGGTCGTGGGCGCGTACACGACGGGGAAGTAGTCCGTCGGCGGGATTGACGGGGTGGTGCCGCCGGAGTCTGCGCAACGTCTGCTTCGGTGCGGGCGTGCGATCTCCGATGTCGACGACGGTGACGGTCGATCCGAAGTTCAGTCGCGCGTAGTCGGCTGCGTTGGCGACGGCGTCGTCGAATTCCGCGGCAGTGACGCGTCCTCGCGGCCCCGTGCTGAGCCCGTGACCTGGTAGGTCGAGCAGGACGGTGGTGATGCCGGCGCGGGCGAGTTCCTGGGCGACAGGTGTCAGATAGCGGGCATGCAGTCCAGGGCGCACGGGCACGACAACAGTCGGTCCCTGTGCCGAGCCTCGATGCAGTTCGATGTGAAGCCGACCCGAGGTCGTTGTGATCGACACGTGCTCACCGCCGACGGTGCCGACGAACCTCGATGCCGGTTCCAGTGCTGCCTCGCAGGCGTTCTGGCTGGTCAGGGCGTGCTCGGCGCCCAGAATCGGCTTGCCCTGCAACAGGACCATGACGGCGGCGCACTCGTGTGAGGTGAGAGTGGGTGTCCAGCCGGTTTTCTCGCTCAGCGCAGTGGAGTCCACGACGGGCTCGCCCGCAGTGACCCACTGACCAGAAAACGGGGTGAGTCCGAGTCGGAATGCGAGATTCGCAGCCGCCACGGCAGGTTTCTCGGGCACGTCGAACAGGATCTGGCCCTGCATACGCGCAAGTTCGCGGACCGGCGTCCAGTCGCGTGGGCCCACGTTGTAGGGGCCGATCAGGTCCTGCTTGGCGGCGCGGTGGAAGGCGTCGGCCAGGTCGTTCTGGTGCAGGAACTGGTAGCTGGCCCGGTCCGCCTGTGGGAATGCACCGACCCGGCCGGTGAACTGATCGATGCCGTCGTTGGCGAAGTCGGGACCGATGATGTACGTCGGTCGCAACATGGATACAGCCATCTCGCCGGGGTGGCGGCGGAGCCACCACTCCGCGTAGTGCTCCACCTCTGCTTTGTCGTGGAAGTAATACCTGTCGGGATCGCCGGCGGGGTAGTGACTTTCGTCGAGGGGCTTGTCGTGAATGTCCGCACCGTACGCATTGATGCTCGAGGTGATCACGAGCCTGCCCACCCCTGCGGCGTACGCGGAATCGAGAACGTTCCGTGAGCCACGTTGGTTGATGTCGTGTGTCTCGGTCTTGTCGCGTAATTCTTCGACGACGAAGGCCAGATGGATGACGACGTCGCAGCCTCGAAAAACTTCTTCGAGTCGGGGTGACCGTATGTCGGCACGTACCGATTCGAGTTTGGAATGCTGCATTCGGAGCGGACGCCGGGCGATCCCGACCACGGAGTCGACGTCGTCGTCGGCGAGCAGGGAAGGCAGGATCGCTGCGGCGAAATCGCTCGTTGCGCCCGTGACAGCGATGCGAAGGGTCACGAGGGCAACTCCGCGACTGTCTCTGCGATGGTGGCGATGGCGGTTCGGATCTGTTCGTCGGTGTGGGAGGCCATCACGCAGAGTCGGAGCAGCGCACCGTTGCGGGGGACCGCCGGATGTAGGGCCGCCGAGGTGAAGACACCGTTGTCGAACAGTTGACGCCACAGATTCATTGCGGTGAGGTCGTCCCCGATGTGCAGCGAGACGATCGGTGACGCGGTGTCTCCTCCCGGTATCGGGGACCTGGCGCCGACATCGAGTCCTTCGGCAGCGAGTCCACTGCGCAAGGATTCGGCGTGTTCCAACACCCGACGCGCTCGCTGACGGCCTTCCTCGCTCCTGATGAGCTTGATCGACGCGAGGGACGCGCCGACTGCGGCGGGCACGCCCGATGTCGTGAACAGGAATGCTCTCGCATGTATTCGAAGACTGTCGAGGAGGTCGTGGGATCCTGCGATGAAGCCTCCGGTGGAGCTGGGGCTCTTGGACAGAGACGCCATTCTGATGTCGGTGTCGCCTGCCGTGCCGAACAATTCCGCCGCGCCGGTGAGGCTTTCGCCGTAGATGCCGAGGCTGTGGGCCTCGTCGACCATCAGCGCAGCACCGTACTTCGTGCACAGTGCTGTCACCTGGTCCAGAGGAGCCAGGTCACCTTCCATCGAGTACAGGCCGTCGACGATGACCAGGACGGCACCGTCGCCGACGACAGGCCCCTGCAGTTGGAGTTCGAGGTCGGCCATGTCGTTGTGAGCGAATTTGCGAATGGTTGCTCCGGACAGTTGACTTCCGTCGCGGATGGACGCATGTGCGGCAGAGTCGACCACGATCACGTCGCCCTTACCCACGACGGCGGCGATCGTTCCGAGGTTCGTCTGGTAACCGGTGGTGAACACCATCGCGTCCTCGGTGCCGTGCCATTCCTTGATCTCGTTCTCGAGCTCCAGGTGAATGTCCATGGTGCCGTTGAGCAGTCGACTGCCGGTGATGGCGGAGCCGAAGGTGTCGAGTGCGTCCTGCGCGCCCTGCGTGATGTCCGGGTGGTCGGCGAGCCCCAGGTAATTGTTGGAGCCCAGCATGATCTTGTCCTTGCCTTCCACCTGGACGATGGGTGCGGTGGCGGACTCCATGACGCGGAAGTACGGGCTCACGTCGGATTCGCGCACGGCGCGAAGGAGGTCGACTCGGTCGTCGCCGTCGAGTCGTTTGATCAATCGGTTGACGGTCATCGCTGCAGGTTCTCCTGACACAGGGTGGGTTTGGAGTCGGTCGTCGAACGATGGTCGCGAATTCGAGAAGTGATTCGGCTCCATGGGATGGGCAGGATTGGTTCGAATCAAACAAATTTTCATTACTCCAGGTGGGAGGCCATAACAAACTCGTCGCCCAGTTTCGAAAAGGGGGGAAGTTTACCTACTCTTGGATGTTTTGCCTGGTAGAACGGTGGGTAGTGAGCACGAGGTTGCGAATTCGATTCACCTTTGTCTGCCATGCGAATTTCAAATTGTTAGGGAGAGTCATGACTGCATTGATGGTTCGAGAACGCGAAATTCTGGAACAATACATTCCGGGTTTACTAGATTATCTGGACCGCACGCCACTGAAAGACCTCGAAAGCAGGGACGGCGAAGCAATCGCCAAATTCAAGGAGTTCGGCGGCACCTCGCTCATCGTTCCCACGGAGCTGGGCGGTAGCGGCGCCTCCGCGCTCGACGCCGTGCGCGCACAGCGGGCGATCGGATCGAGATCGCCGTCGCTCGGAGCGGCGACGACCATGCACCATCTGTCGATCGCGTCGCTCAACGAGTTCGCCACGGGAGCCAGCGAAGAAGATCGTGCGCTGATGAAATCGCTCATCGAGCAGAAGGCCGTGATCGCGTCGGGGTTCTCGGAAGGCACCCCGGGGGGCAGCGTCTTCATTCCCACGATGAAGGCGAAGCGTGTCGGCGACGTGTACGTGATCAACGGAAGCAAGAAGCCCTGCAGCCTGTCCGGTTCGATGGATCTGTTGACGGCCAGCGTCGAGGTCGAAGGTGTCGGCGCGAAGGACGGCGAACGCGCAGTTGCCTTGATCCCCGCGTCGCTCGACGGAGTGTCCGTCACGAAGTTCTGGGAGACGCCGTTCCTCGAAGGCTCGCAGAGCGACGAGGTCGTTCTCCGCGATGTCGAGGTACCGGCGGACCTGGTGCTGCTCAACAGCGACGACGACCCGGACGGCGTCCACGAGATGACCGGGTACCTGTGGTTCGGAATGTTGATCAGCGCCAACTACCTCGGCGCTGCGACGATGCTGCTGGAGAAGATGCTTGCGCAGGACAAAGGTGACTACGAGGGTTACACCCGAGCTGCGGCGGAGATCGAGAACAGCATCGCGGCTATCGAGAGCGTGGCACGTGCCGTCGACGACGGTGAACGGGGCCAGGACATCTCCGCGCGACTGCTGTTCTGCCGCATAGCTATTCGGGATGCGCTGGTTCGGGCGAGTTCGACAGCGATGGAATCCCTCGGCGGAATCGGATTCATCACCTCGCCCGACATCGGGTACCTCGCAGCTGCGTTGCAGGCCTACGCGTTTCACCCGCCGTCCAGGCGGTCCATCTCCGAGACCCTCGCGAAGTACCACGGTGGTGACGAGTTCGCGTTCGTCAAGTAGTCCCGGAGAGCAAGTAGTACCGGAGTGATCGAGTCGAGGAGGGTCGCGGACGATCAGTCGCGGCCTTCTTCCTCGTCCAGTCGATCCTGGCCTCGGTTGCGGAAGAATTTGAACCCGGGTATGCCGATCACTGCGCGACGGACATCCTTTGTCACGCCGAGCAATTCGTGGATCTCCGGTGCGACGGAATCGAGGGTTGCCAGGATGGGTATGACCGCTTCCATGTGCTCGACGAGTCCGGGGAGTTGGTCGACCATGGCGATGGCCGCATCGACCTCGTTCTCGTCGAGGTGGTCGACGAATTTCTTCGCGAACGGCGCGGAGCGCTGCGCTATCGGGTCGAACAGTTCGACCAGCTGCAGTGCGGTCACCGACGCCTTGGACGCGGAATCGACCACACCTTCCGCCGAGCGGGTGGTCGTCGCAGCCTCGGCGACGACGAGCTCGGCAGCGTCGACGACGGCGTCGATTCGGGCCATCAGCGCTGTCACCTCGTCGAGAAGCGCCTCGATGCGGCCGGGAAGTCCGAGTGCGAAGACAGCTGTGTCCCGGGTCCACCGCACCCCGTATCGCACCACGTCGAGTCCGATCCTCGCAGCGACGAGGCCGCCGGCAGGATCGGGAAGCCGCACGCCTGCGAGCACCAACGCCATGTGTCAAACAATGCCACACCGCGTTCGTCCACCGACGCACACCGCGGCCGACAATGCGGCGCCGAGCACACCTTCGGCACAAGTGTCGCGAGCCGGTTAGCCTTGGCGAGCATGAGAGTTCTCGTGACGGGGGCAAGTGGGTACATCGGTTCGCGTCTGGTCGCCGCGTTGCTCGACGACGGCGACACCGTCGTGGCTGCGTCTCGTCGGCCGGAAAGCCTCGATCGCTTCGACTGGCGAGCCGAGGTGGAGACGGTGGCGCTCGATGCGGGTGACACGAGCTCGCTGGCCGACGCCTTCGACGCCGCCGGCGACATCGATACCGCGTACTACCTGGTGCACGCCATCGGCCAGGAAGACTACCGATCCCAGGACCTGCGTTCGGCGGGGCAGTTCGCCGAAGCGGCGGCAGCGGCCGGTGTCAGGAGAATTGTCTATCTCGGCGGTTTCGCTCCGGAAGGCGAAGCGCTGTCCGAGCACCTCGGAAGCCGCGCCGATGTCGGCGAAGCACTCGACGTCGACGGCGTGGAGGTGGTGTGGCTCAAGGCCGCGATCGTCCTCGGCGCAGGCTCGACGTCCTACGAGATGCTGCGCTATCTCGCCGATCGCCTGCTGGTGTTGCCGCTACCGAGCTGGCTGAATCGGCCCGTGCAGCCCATCGCCGTCGACGACGTCCTGTTCTACCTGTTGGCTTCCAGGCAGGAGGTGCCCGCGGGTGCATACGACATCGGCGGGCCCGACGTGGTGCCCTACCGAGACCTACTGTTCGCCTACGTCGACGCGGCCGGCCTGACGCGGATCGGGGTGTCCACTCCCGGCGTCCCCACCGGCCTCGCAGGTCGTGTCATCGGGAAGATCATCCCAGTGCCCGATGCCCTGGCCGAGGACCTCGTTCATTCCCTTCACAACACGATGACGGCGACCGAAAGTCGGATCGTCGATCTCGTGGGGGAGAAGGAGGGCGGTCGGACCACTATCGACGAAGCGATGCGTCGCAGTGTTCTTGGCACCGTCGGTGAGCCGCCGGGAGTTCGTGCGTCCAAGGATCCGCTCCGGCTCGCACACACCGACGCGGTCTGGAGCGGCGGCGACGCAATCGGAATCCGCCGCTACGGCGTCGCAGCGTCGTCCGACGAGACGTGGAGCCTGCTCGAAGCCCTCGGTGCACGCAAAATGCTGTACTCGTGGCCGGTGGCAGCGGTGGTGCGCACCAACCTCGACGTCGTCGGCGGTGTTTCGGAACGCGCGAGATCGGTGATACGACGCGTGCGCGGGGGATCGAACGACGAACACGGCGGGGACGAGGAGGCTTGATGGCGACGTGGCAGACCACGGTGGTCGACGTGATGAAGTCCGCGCTCGTGGACAAGGTCGACCGTGATCACCGGCAGTCCGATCGCGCTTTCCTTCGCCGACGCATCGTCGTCGGCATCACACTCGTCGTCGGAGCAGTTCTTCTCGGTGTGTCCCTGTCGGTGAGCCCGGGGGACAACGCCTTCTACCCGCTGACGATCGCGCTGGCGGCAACGTGGATCATCGGCGGATTCGTCTCCGGCCCGCTCCACCTCGGACGCATCACGTTCAACGGCTCCATGCGTCGGCCGATCATCACACCGATACTCATCGGCCTTGCTGCCGGCGGTGTGTTCGTCGTCGGTGGGCTCGTCGTTCGCCAGATTCCGCCTCTCGCGGACTTCGTCGCCAACGTGCTGGCGCACGCAACGATGGGGTCGATGGGTCTGATCGTGTTCATCACGCTTCTCAACGGTGTAGCCGAGGAGATCTTCTTCCGAGGCGCACTTTTCGCTGCGATCGGACGCCGCAAGCCGGTACTGATCTCGACGCTCGTCTACACGGTCGTCACCCTCGCCAGCGGCAACCCGATGCTCGCGTTCGCCGCTATCACCCTCGGATTCGTGTTGGCGCTCCAGCGCCGGTCCTCCGGCGGCATCCTGGCGCCGATGCTGACTCACGTCGCTTGGTCGACGGTGATGGTGTTCGCTCTACCCCCACTCTTCGTCTGACCGCTACCGTCCGCTCCTGCCGGCTGGGTCACTCCGCAGGGTCTGGAGTAGTTCGGCTTTGATCCGGGGCCGTCCCGCGCCGACGAGAGTGAACGTAGCCTCCCGCATCAGACGCTCCGGCGTGCCGTGCCCGACGATTGCTCCCGAACCGGTGGCGGTCACCAGCGCCGCCGCCGCCCGCATCGCCAGTTCCGACGCTTCCGCCCGCGCCGCGAACATGTCGTACCTGCCGGCGAGGGCGTCGTCGAACGCAGCGCGGCGCCGGGAATGGGACAGACGAAACGACGAGGTATCGGTTCCGATGTCGTCCATCTGAGTGATGGCGCGCCGAGCAACACCCATTGCCATGCACCCGTTGAGGTACGACCCGTAAATCTGTCCGGACTGAAATTCCTCGTCCGTCACGACGGACACGACCTGAGAATCGTGCACCTCGACGCCGTCGAACAGCAACCGGACCGTGTTGCTCGCGTCGACGGCGATCAGCGTCAGGCGTTCGACCTCGATACCGGCCGCATCCGTGGCGGGGATGACGAGGTGCACGATGGAATCGTCGAACTCGTCGCGCGCGGAGACCTGAAGGATGTCGACTATGCCCCATCCCGTAACGAACGGCGCGTGTCCGTCCAGCACGTAGCCGGTGTCGGTTCGGCGCGCATACAGCTTGGGCGGCCGAGGTATCGCGCCTGCGAAGGCAACACCCGCCTTGATGGATCCATCGATCACGCCGTCGAGATACCGCGTGCGCAACGACGTGTTGCTCGTGTGCGAGAGCGACATGACGACGCCGTTGTGCTGCATCCAGGTGAAGGTGGTTGCCAGGCAACCGGCGCAGAGGGTTTCGACGACGAGCGGCAATTCGTCCGGCCCCAGCGGTTCACCGCGGTCGGATGCGAGCCCGTAGAAGCCCTCCGCCGCCAAGATGTCGAAATGGCTGGAGGGGATCTCACCGTCGACGTCGACGGAGTCGGCGGCAGGGAACAGTACCGAATCGGCGAGTTCTCGAGCACGTTCCGGCCAGGACGACACGGACACATCCTAGCTCGCTCCCGGTGCGGATTTCCTGTAGTCCACTCCGCCGAAACCGGGCGTTCTGGGCTACATTGCGCAGGTGAGTGAAAACCTCGACCGGATCGACCGGTTGATCATCGACGAACTCGTCGCAGACGGCCGCGCGACCCTTGCGACTCTGGCCGAGAAGGCAAGCCTGTCGGTGTCGGCGGTGCAATCGCGTGTGCGCCGTCTGGAATCGAGACGAGTCATTCGTGGCTACACCGCACAGGTCGACTCGGAAGCGTTGGGGCGACCGCTGTCTGCGTTCGTTGCGATCACCCCCATCGATCCGGCGCAGCCCGACGACGCGCCTGCCCGCCTCCGGCACATCACCGCGATCGAGTCGTGTCACTCGGTCGCCGGTGAGGAAAGCTACGTCCTGTTGGTGCGAACCTCGTCACCGCGTGCACTCGAACATCTGCTTCAGGACATTCGAGCGACCGCGAACGTTCGTACCCGCAGCACCATAATTCTGCAGACGTTCTACGACCGATGACGCGGTCGGGAGTGCGCAAGGTTGTCTCCGCCGTCCTGTCGTACGGAGTGGTCGGACTGGTGATGTGGCTCCTCTACCGGACCGTCGGTAACTCCGGTGCAGTGTCCGACGCCATCGGATCCATCTCCCTCACCCACGTTCTCGTCGTCTCCGGTCTCGGTCTCGTCTACCTCGCATCGATGTTCAAGCCCATGACCTACACTCTCCCGGGGCTCGACCTGCCGCGTGCCGGGGTAGCGCGAACCGCGTCGTCGGCGCTCGCCAACACTGTCCCCGAAGGTGGCACCGTCGCAACGGGATTGACGTTTGCGATGTATCGATCGTGGGGGTTCACGCTCGCCGCGAGCACTACCTCGATTCTCGCCGTGGGGTTGTGGACCAACCTTTCGCGCTACGGAGTCATGGCGATCGCGCTCGTCGTACTCGTCGTGTTCGGCTCGGTGTCCGGGTCGGTGGTGTGGATTGCCGTCGGCGCGTGCGTGGTCGTGACGGCCATCTGCGCATCGATCGGATGCATCCTGACGAGCGATCGATTTGCTCGTGCCCTCGGCCGGCTGCTCACACGGATGCGCGGTGCCATAGCCAAGCGCATCACCAGAATCCAGGCTCGGGACATGGAGGAGCAGATCGCGCACTTCCGCGCCGACCTACTCGCCGAAGTTCGGACGTCCTGGAGGTCGCTGACGGCCACGATGGTACTGACGCAGGTGCTCGGCGCGACAGTGCTCGGTGTGTCGGTTCGGATGGCCGGTCTAGAGCACGACGACATCGGGTGGGACAGAATCTTCGTGGCGTTCGGGGCGATGTCGCTCGCAGCGTTCGTTGCCCCGACGCCGGGTGGCCTCGGCGTCGCCGAGGCCGCGTTGATCGCCGTGCTCGGGGTCGGGTTGTCCACCGGTCAGCAGGCGGAACTCGTTGCGGCCGTGTTGGTGTTCCGATTCGCGACGTGGTTCCTTCCCATTCCCATCGGCCTTGTCTCCTACCTCTACTGGCGGCTGACGACGAACTGGAAGGTCTTCCAGACGCCCCGTTCTCAGCCGTCGAGTGAGCGCCAGACCCGATCCGAGGAGAGCGGAAGGGCATGAAGCCGTGATCCGATCGCATCCTTGATTGCATTCGCCAGCGCCGGGGCGACCGGGTTGTACGGTGATTCGCTCATCGACTTGGCGCCGAACGGGCCGAGCTGGTCGTACGTGTCGGCGAAGTACACCTCGGTCGGAGGGATGTCGGCGAATTGCGGGACGTGGTAGCTGCGAATGGAATCGGTGACGACCGTGCCCGCCCCGTCGGTCTGGATCTCCTCGTACAACGCCGAACCGATGCCCTGAGCCACGCCGCCTTCGACCTGGCCACGGCACTGTTGGGGATTCATGACGGTGCCTGCGTCGGCGCTCTGGATCGACTGCAGGATGCGGACGGTGCCGGTGCTCTCCTCGATTGCGACGCGGAAGGCGTGGACGTTGAACGCCAACGAGCGGGGGACGCCGCCACTGTCACCCGACGCCGTCAGTGTCCCGCCCGCTGCGGCGAGGACACCGGACAAAGACATGAAGCGATCCGCGCAGTGCACACCCTCCGGCCCGAGGATGCATGTCTCCGGCGCGACGCCGAACGCCGACGCAGCAACGTCGCTGATGCGTTCGGAGAGGAGCCTGACCGCTGCCAGGAGCGCTTTGCCCGCCACGACGGTCCCGGCCGATCCGAAGGCACCCGTGTCGTATGTCGCGGAATCGGTGTCGGACTGCCGGACGACGATCCGGTCGGGAGACGTGGCGAGTTCCGTCGCGGCGATCTGCGTGTGCACCGTAGTCGTCCCATTGCCGAACTCTGCTGTGCCGATGCCGATCTCGTAAGTTCCGTCGTGACCGAGCGATACGGTGACCTCCGCGAAGTGTCCACGCGGCGGGATGGTTGCGATCATCGCGATCGCCATTCCCTCGCCGACCTTCCATCCCGGTGGAGCTCCGACACCGTTGCCCTCCCTCAACGCGCGCTCGGCGAGGTCGAGACACTGGTCCAGGCCGTAGCTTCCGAACATCAGATCGTCTCCCTCGACATGCGCGGCCACGAGGGGATCACCCGGCACCACGACGTTGCGGCGTCGGAACTCGAAGGGATCGATGTCCAGCTCGCGTGCCAGATCGTCGATGGCGGACTCGACCGCGAAGATCACCTGGCCCAGCCCGTACCCACGAAACGCGCCGGACGGAATGTTGTTGGTGTACACGGACTTCGCGTCGACACGCTTGTTGGCGCATCGATAGACGGCGACCGATTCTCCGCACCCGTGGAACATGACGCCGGGGGAGTGGTTTCCGTAGGCCCCTGCGTCGGTCATCACGTCGACCGCCAGCGCGGTCAGGACGCCGTCGGCCGTGCCTGCCACCGTGACGTCGACCTGGAACGGGTGACGGCACGGTGAGACGGTGAACTCGTCGCCGCGGGTGAACTCGAACTGGACGGGCGAGCCCGTTCTCAACACTGCGAGTGCAACGATGTCCTCGGTCAGCAATTCCTGCTTCCCGCCGAATCCACCGCCGACGCGGGCGGTGAACACCCGGACGCGGTCGGGGCGAAGACCGAAGATCTCGCAGATTTCGTTGCGCACCAGGAACGGGACCTGCGTGCTCGTCCGCAATGTCAGGCGCCCGGCGTCGTCGATCCATCCGATCGTGCCGTGCGTCTCGAGATGAACGTGCTGGATTCGTTGTGTGGTGAATCGGCCGGTGACGACGGCATCGGCATCGGCGACGGCAGCGTCGACGTCGCCGATTCCACCGTGCAGTTCGGCAACGAGATTGCGCGACGGGTCCGCGATCCTCGACTCCTGCCCCTTGTCCGCATGCACGAGCGGCGCCCCGGGTAGCGAGGCTTCCTCAGGATCGAACACCGCTGGCAGGACCTCGTACTCCACCTCGAGCGCTCGGCACCCTGCCTCGGCATCGGCCAGGGTCTCTCCGACGACCACGGCGACGCGTTGCCCCTTGAAACGCATCACCGTGTCGATCACACGAGTGTCGTCCGGGTCGTCCGTCCGCTGCTCGTGACGGGCGGTGGAGAACAGCCGGTCCGGGCTGTCCGCGGAGGTCAAAACCAGTCTGACTCCGGGTAGCGCCTCGGCCGCCGACGTGTCGATCGATACCACTCGGGCGTGCGGATGTGGGCTGCCCAGAACACTGGCGTGCAGAAGCCCGGTCGGCGTGATGTCGAGTGTGTATTCCTCGGTTCCGGTGACGATTCGCGTCGCTGCAGGAGCAGACAGTGACCGACCCGACGACGGACCGTCGGTGACCTTCTCGGTGTTCACCACGCCGTGCACCGCGTCGGCGATGCTGCGATACCCGGTGCAGCGGCACAGGTTGCCCTTGAGCTTCTGCGCGAGATCGTCGCGGGGCAGATCCACTCCTTCGTCGAGCGTCGACGCCGTGACCACCATGCCCGCTGTGCAGAAACCGCATTGGAAGCCGCCCGCGTCGACGAATCGTCGCTGGACAGGATGCAGGTCCTCGGGAGTGCCCAGCCCCGCGACGGTGGTCACTTGTCGATCGGCGGCACGAAACGCCGGGAAGATACAGGAATGCACCGGCTCTCCGTCGACAAGCACCGAACAGGCGCCGCAATCCCCGGCGTCGCACCCCTTCTTGACCTCGAAATGCGCGTGATCACGCAACATGGTGCGCAGGCATTGTCCTGGGCGAGGGGAACATTCGGTGGGTGTTCCGTTGATGCCGACTAGCACGTCAGTTCCTCCAGAATCTCCGCAGCCGAGCCGATCGTGATGTGTCGACGCCAATCCGGCGCTCCGTGGGGGTCGTCGTACCAGGCAGTGTCGGGAATACTCGCGGCGAGAGTTCCTCTCAACTCGTCCTGGCTCGGCAGCCCGGGAAAGCGAAGTACGTACGGGCGTCTCGTCGCGGCCGTCACGCTGATGACGAACTGTTCGTCGGCATCGCGACGCCCGATGACCACCGTCGCGGAGCGTCCGAGCGGGGAGAGGGCGACTTTCCGGAAAGCGGTTGTCGCGGAAAGCGACTCGGCGGTGAAGCGAACGCTGCGCAGCACGTCGCCCACCCGCAGGGCATTCTCGTGGGGCCCGGTCACCATGTCGACCACCGGGACGGTGTACTCGGAACCGTCGTCCGCCCAGACCGTCGCGACGCCGTCCAGAGCCGTCGCGAGTGAGATCATCGCACCCGCGGGCAGAGAGAGACAGATGTTGCCTCCGACGGTGGCGACCTTCCAGATCTTGAACGACGCCAGCAATGCTGTCGCACACTGGGCGAACAACCCGGTCGCCGGCCAGTCCCGCTCGACGCTCGCCGACGCAAGTGTCTCGATCGTGCAGGTCGCCGCGACGGTCAATCCGGCGTCGTTCACCACGAGCGGCGGCCAACCCAGACCGGTGATGTCGACCAGACGCGTCAGATGGTCCTGTTTCTCCGACATCAACCAGGTTCCACCGGCAATGACCGCAGTGTCGTCGCGGCCGGGAGGAACATCGGACCGCATGCGTGGAATCACCACGTCGGCAATCGTTCCCAGGTCCATCCTTCACTGCCTTCCTGTGCCGCAGGAGCGGAGCCTGCGGAGTGACCCTTCCAAGCCGCAGGAGCGGAGCCTGCGGAGTGACCCTTCCAAGCCGCAGGAGCGGAGCCTGCGGAGTGACCCTTCCAAGCCGCAGGAGCGGAGCCTGCGTGACCTGATGCGAACTCTAGTGAACATCTGTTACGACGGCGGCGTACTGATGCGATACGACCGAAACGCGACCGAAACACTCCGCGGATATTGTCCGTTCCTACAAAGCCGGGGAACGTCGGAGGTGAACATGCAGGTCAAAGACCTGCTCGCGGTTCCGGAGTTCGGCATCCGCATGCTGACCACGGACACGGCGGCGTACGAGCGAACCGTCAAATGGACGTTCACGACCGATCTACCGGACCCGTCTCGCTACATCGCGGGCGGCGAGTTGGTCATCACCGGACTCGTGTGGCGCCGAGCGCCCGAGGATTCGGACGCGTTCGTTCGGGCAGTGTTCGACTCGGGCGCTGTGGCATTGGCCGCCGGCGAGGGGTTGCTCGGCCACGTTCCGGTCGATCTCGTCGACGCGTGCGAGCGGCACGGACTTCCACTGCTCGCCGTACCGGCATCGGTGTCGTTCGGCGATCTGACGGAGTTCCTCGTCGACCGGGTGTCGGGCGACAGGATTGCCGCGTTGAACACCTCGCTCATGCGACAACGGCAGCTCCTGACGGCTGTCGCCGACGGCCGTGCCCTCGACGAGCTGGCCGTCCACACCACACGCGAGACCGGAATGCAGTGCTCGATCTTCACCGCGACCGGGCGTCGACTCGTCGTCGAAGCGACCCCCTTCTCCGACGAGGACGTCGATGCGCTGACCCGCTGCGCCCTGTCCGCCGACAGCCTGCCCGCGACGGTCACCCTCGCAGGAGGCCGCGTCCACAGCATCTTCGGTGTCGGTGCGGCGCTGTCCACCAGAGCAATGCGCTGGTTTCTCGCCGTCTCCGGTGACTACCGGACCTTCGGGCCGGCGATCTCCGACGCCTTCGGCCAGCTCGCGTCGATCGCCGCTCTCGATCGCGCTCGCAGGGAGGAAGGCCGCCTCGTGCGAAGCGAAATCGCCGACCAGGCCGTGCGATTGCTGGAAGAGGACTGGTCCACATCCGAGACGCTCGTACGGCTTCGCCAAGCCGGCGTCGATCCCGAACAACCACTCGTCGTGATCAGTGCGGTCTTCGTCGGTCGAGGTGACATGCACGAACTGCTCAGGACCGTTCTGTCGGACACTCTGACGTCCTTCGGCGGTGGATGCGTCGGTGGCGGCAGCCGCGGTGACATCGTCGGGATCGTGACAACCAAAGCCGTCGACATCGTGCCCGTTCTGCGGACGAGACTGCGCAGGCTGGCTGCGGGGATCGGGAGGAGCAGGCTCGTGGTCGGCGTCAGTTCCGAGGTGACAGGCTCGGCACTCGAAGGAGCGATTCATTCCGCTCGTCACGCGTCGGACGTGGCGAGGGCGAGTGAGAAACAGGTCGCTGTCGTCGCCGCGGGCGACCTGGACTCGGCGGTGTCGCTGGTGTCGATTCTTCCCGACCGTGTCCGACGCGAATACGCCGAGCGTGTCCTCGGTCCGGTGCTGCGCTACGACGGCGACTCCGGACTTCTCGACACCCTGCGCGAATTCCTGGCCCAGGGCGGGTCGTGGAACAAGACAGCCGATGTGCTTCACGTCCATCTCAACACCGTCCGCTACCGGATCAAGCGTGTCGAAGAACTGCTCGGCCGTGATATGGGGTCCACGGTGGACCGCGTCGACGTCTACCTGGCACTGCAATCGGTGGCACCGCCGCACACCTAGAATCGTCCCCATGGCTTTCACGGGGATTCCTTTCGCCGCTCTCGACTTCTACGAGGACCTGGAAGCGGACAACAGCAAAGTGTGGTGGAACGCCCACAAGGACGTCTACCAACACTCGGTGAAAGAACCGATGACGGCGCTACTTGCCGAACTCGAGTCCGAGTTCGGTCCTGCGAAGATGTTCAGGCCGTACCGAGACGTCCGATTCTCGAAGGACAAGACGCCCTACAAAGCGCACCAGGGTGCGTTCGTCGCGCGGGGCTCGGCCCTGGGGTATTACGTCCAGATCGACCCGGCCGGGCTCTTCGTCGCGGGCGGCTTCTACCACGCGGACGCCGACGGAATCGCCCGGTTCCGCGGCGCCGTCGACACCGAGGTGCGCGGGACCGAACTCGAGAGCATCGTCGCCGCGATGCAGAAAGCAGGCTTCGAGATCAGCGGCGATCAGCTCAAGACCAAACCCCGAGGGTACGACGCCGACCACCCGCGGATCGATCTGCTCCGCCACAAGACCCTGACCGTCAGCAGGCATTTCGGTTCGCCGGCCTGGCTCGAAACACCGAAAGCCGCTGCACGGGTCCGTGAGTCGTGGCGGAAGATGGCCCCTCTCGTCGAGTGGGCCGAGCAGGTTCTGCAGTAGCTACCGGTGCTCAGCCGACCACCGAATAGGTGCGCCACGCACTGCCGGCGTCCGGGGCGTCCTCGCGCTCGACGGTCGCCTGGATCAAACCGTAGGGTCGATCGTCGGCGTTGAACACCTCGTTGTCGTTGGGGACACCGAAACGTGCTGTGTCGTACAGGAAATGATGCTTGTTCGGTGCCGACATCCGAATCTCTGCGATGAACGGATACTTCTGCAGTACCGCCTCACCCATCGCGTACAACGTCTGCTGCAGTGCAAGCGACTGCAGATTGGCGAAACGCTCGATCATCGCAGCCTTCACGCCCGCGTGGACTCCGTCCCAGTCCACGTCGGTGCGAGTGTAGCGCCACTGTGCGGTGAGAGACGTCGCCATCACCCGGTCGTGGGTCGGCTCGAGCACGGTCAGCTCGTCCTCCAGGAAGCCCGCGAACTCCGACCCGGTGGACTTGAGGATGATCAGTTCCTTGAAACCGCTGACGACCCAGGTCTTCTGGTGTTCGCCCTTGCCTTCGACGGTCACCGCGGACGTGCGGATCTCCTCACCCTTGCGTGTCCACGTGTGGTTGTGCTCGGCTCCGTCGACGACCACCCGCTGCCAGGCGTACTCCTCGAGCTCGATGCGGGCGCCCTCTACCGGCTCGACATCGTCGACGTAATGCCGGGCGAGGTCGAGCCCGTAACTTTCGATGTGCAACAGGCCCTTGGCCTTGGCGTACGTGTACGCCGTCTGCTTCTGCGTGTCCGTCGGTAGAACGTTCGACTGATCGCCGACGAGGTGAGCGGGTGAGAAGTCGCCGCGCAGCGCACTCGAAACGTTGATGTCGTGGATCTCGTGTCGCGGAGTGTCGCGGTAGATCCGTACGACTCGGTTCTCGGCTTTACCGTATTGGTTGGCCCCGAGGACGATCTTGCCGTTCAGGTCGGTCATCTCAGCTCCCGCGATAGGTGGAATAGGCGAACGGGGACAACAACAATGGAACGTGGTGGTGCGCATCCGGGTCGGTCACAGCGAACGAGATCGACACCTCCGGATAGAACGTCGCCGTGCCGTGGACGTCGAAGTAGCTGCCGGTGTCGAAAGACAGACGGTAGGTGCCGGCATCGAGCGGTCCGGGCACCAGCTCCGGCACCCGTCCGTCGGCGTCGGTGGCGGCTGTCGCGATCTGTCCGTCCACCGGATGGAACAGCGCGACTCGTATCCCGACTGCGGGAGTCCCGGCGACCGCGTCGAGAACGTGCGTGCTGATCCCGCTCACTGCTGCGGCCCCAGTACACGATTGAGCCGAATTCTGTTGATCTTGGCCAGTTCCACGCGCAGCACCCGTCGCTCGGTTTCGGGGTCGTTCCCCAATCTCTCTTCGAGGATAGCGAGCAACTCCGTCGCCGACCGTCCGGTGGCGCACACCAGGTACACGTGCCCGAACTGCGCCTCGTACTTGCGATTGGCCTCGGCGAGCTCGGCCAGTACATCCGATCCTGCACTCTGCACAGCCGCCTGTTCGCGCTGAGAGGAGCTGTTGTCCGCCCGCCCGCCGATCCTGGGGTGGCCGTCGAGCGCCTGGTCGATCTCCGCTTCCGGGAGCTCGGCGAGCACTCGATCGGCACGGTCCAGCAGTTGATCTCGGGACGAGAACGGCCGAGACCCGGCGACCCGTCGAGCCCAGATCGACGACGAGCAGCACTCGAACAGAGCGTGCATCGCCTGTCGGTCCGACAGTTCGTTGAACCCGTCCAGACCTATCCATTCGTGTAACAACGCATCTCGCTATCTGTGCTCGGTCAGCCGACCGAAGCGGGCGGCGGCGATGGGGTTGGCGTCGGCGACCAGGTCGTCGAAGCGATAGTTCGCGATCTTGGCGATCTCGATCATCGCGAACGATCGCTCGGCCGCGACTGCATTCTCCATGCGCGACCACCCGTTGGCGAGAACTCTGTCGTAGCGTTCGGTCTCCCTGGCGCAGATCACGAGCGGAAATCCGAAGTGTTGCCGGTACTCCGCCGCAAGTTGGACGATGCTGTCGTGCTCGTCTTCCTCCAGATTGGACAGTCCGACGTGATCTGCCGCGTGCAGCGTTCCCGTCGCATCCTCGCTGCCGAGGTCGGGGTAACTGTTGATCAGCTCCACCTGCTCCTCCGTCGTCCCGGCCAGCAAGGATTCCTGGAACGCCTCCCGCAGGCTGTGCGCGTCGGCGAACGGTGCCTGCTGGTACGCGCGCTCGACCACCCACGGGGTGCCCTGGACCAAACCGCCGAACGTCGAGGCGAATTCGTCGGGAGTCATCGCGTTGACCTTGTCCAGGGTGATTCCCTTGCCCGGTCCACCTGCCACGGCCTGGCCGCGACTGCCGAGATGGAAGAACAACACGTTCAACACGATCGCCGTGACGGCTCCGAGGACGATACCGCTGCCGAAGAGCATCTCGAGCCATGCAGGCACGCCCTGGGACACCGTCGGTTGGATCGTCACCAACATCGCGAGGCCCAGGCTGGTTGCCACGATGATCAAATTGCGGTGGTCGGTGAAATCGACCTTGGACAGCGTCTGGATTCCCACCACGGCAACCGTCGCGAACAGAGCCAGCGCCGCACCGCCGAGCACGGGCGGCGGGATCGACGCAACGACCGCGGCGGTTTTCGGCAGTAGCCCCAGCAGAATCATGATTGCGCCCGCCGCCGCCACGACCCACCGGCTCCGAACTCCCGTGAGACGCACCAGTCCGACGTTCTCCGAGAACGCGGTGTAGGGGAACGAGTTGAACGTCCCGCCGATCACCGTCGCCACGCCGTCCGCGCGCAGGGTTGCCGCTATGTCGTCCTTTTTGATCCGCTTCCCGACGATTTCGCCGGTGGCATAGACACTTCCGGTGGTTTCGACGGCAATGATCAGCATGACGACGATCATCGAGATGATCGCGATGACGCTGAACTTCGGAGCGCCGAACAGGAACGGCTGCGTGAAGCCCACCCACGATGCGTCACCGGTGCCGTCGAAGCTCATGTCTCCCAGAACGAACGCGACGGCGCTTCCGATCACCAAACCGAGCAACACCGCGATGGTCGCCATGAATCCTTTGAAGAAGCGCTGGATCAGCACGATGATCAACAGGGTGCCGATGGCGTACGCCATCCATCGTCCGTTCGTCGGATCCTGCTCGTGCGTGGCGGGATTGGTCACCGCGTCGTTGACGGCGACGGGGAGCAGTGCGACGCCGATGATGGTGATCACCGTCCCGGTCACGACGGGCGGGAAGAACCTCAGAAGCTTGCTGAAGTACGGCGCCATGAAGAACGTGACGAGCCCCGCGACGATGACGGCTCCGTAGACGTACAGCAACCCCTCGGTGCCGCCGCCGTTCGCCATCGCTATCGCGATCACCGGTGACACTCCGGCGAACGTCACGCCCTGCAGAAGTGGGAGGCGCACGCCGATCTTCCAGAACCCCACGGACTGGATGATCGACGCGATTCCGCACGTGAACAGGTCGGCGTTGATCAGGTGAATCAACTGTTCGTTGGTCAGTCCGATCGCGCTGCCGATGATGATCGGCACCAGCACGGCGCCCGCATAGAACGCGACCACATGCTGGAAGCCGTACGCGGCGAGTTTGGGGACGGGCAACACTTCGTCGACAGGATGAACACGGCGACGCTTGATCGGTAGAACGGACATGTGGGCACCTCGCGGTAGCGAACAGATATCGAAGTCCTGCCACGCTGCAGGAGAAGTGATAACAGAATCCGCCATCGCAGGAGATGCCGCGAGTCGAGCGGGCACAATAATGATCGGCCGTCCGGCCGCAGTCGTTGTGCGAATGTCCAAACGGAGGGTGCGCGGTGGTTCCAGATGCAGTCGGGGTGCTGCTGGCCGCAGGTGCAGGACACCGATACGGCTCGCCCAAGGTCCTCGCCCACGACGGCGACTGGCTGGCCGCGGCCGTACAGGCATTGATGGACGGAGGTTGTGCCGACGTGGTGGTCGTTCTCGGTGCCGCCGACGCCGACGTCCCCGCACCCGCTCGCGCCGTGTTCGCAGCCGACTGGCAGGAAGGCATGAGCGCGTCACTGAAGGCCGGTCTCGCCGCCGCAGGCGACGCAGAATTCGCCGTCGTCCACGTGGTGGACACCCCCGACGTCGGCGCGGAGGTGGTGCGCGCCGTCCTGGCAGCAGCAGACGCCACCGGACTCGCACGGGCAGTGTTCGACGGATCTCCCGGTCACCCGGTGGTGTTCGGACGCGAGCACTGGGCCGCAGTCGCCGCCGGCGCAACGGGGGACAAGGGAGCCCGAGAATTTCTCCGCAATCGCGACGACGTCATCGCCGTCGAATGCTCGCGCTGGGCAACCGGTGTGGATCACGACTATCGATGACTTCGTACCGGGTTGTCAACGAGAACACGAGGTCCGCGTGTGGACGTCGGGACGACTGAAGGAAGTCGCTTCTCAGGGGTTTCGCTGCTGATAAACGTCAGGAATCCCGTCCTGGTCGTCATCTCGCGTCTCGTCCTCGTGAATCTTCCGGTACACCGTGTTGCGCGCTCGAAGGAGGGCCGAGGCCAGCAGGGCCGCCATGATCGATCCTGCGAGCACACCGATCTTGACGTGGTCGTCGCGTTCGGTGCCTGGTCCGAAGGCGAGGTCGCCGATCAGCAGCGACACGGTGAATCCGATGCCGGCAAGCATGGAGATTCCCACGACGTCCACCCACCTGACGGTGCTGTCCAGCGATGCTCTGGTGAGTTTCGAGAGCAGGAAGGTGACGCCGAAAATCCCGACGGTCTTGCCGATCACCAGGCCTGCAATGATTCCGAGTGCGACGGGGTCGGTGATCGCGCTGGTCAGTCCGCTGAAACCGCCGACAGTCACGCCTGCCGCGCAGAAAGCGAACACAGGAACAGCGACGCCGGCGGAGAGAGGGCGAATGCGGTGTTCGAAGTGTTCGGCCAGTCCGGGGCCGGCATCGGGTCCGCCTGCCGCACGGCTTCGAACCACGGGAACCGCGAACCCCAGTAGTACTCCTGCGACGGTGGCGTGGATGCCCGACTCGTGTACCAACACCCACGTGACGACTGCGAGCGGGATGAGGATCCACCACGATCGTATTCGTTTCTGAACGGCGATCGTGAACAGACCGAGAGGGATCACAGCGAGAGCGAGCGCTACGAAGTTCACCTCGTCCGTGTAGAAGATCGCGATGACGGTGATCGCGAGTAAGTCGTCGACAACGGCGAGAGTAAGAAGGAACGTCCTCAGTGCAGTGGGTAGATGGGTCCCGATCACGGCGAGAATGGCCACAGCAAACGCGATATCGGTCGCTGTGGGAATGGCCCATCCCTGCAGCGCGCCGTCACCGGTGTTGCGGTTAACGAGCACGAAAATCAGTGCGGGAACTATCATTCCGCCGACCGCGGCCGCGATGGGAAGCGCTGCGCGCTTCGGATCGCGGAGGTCGCCCGCGACGAACTCGCGTTTGAGTTCGAGGCCGACGACGAAGAAGAAGATCGCGAGCAGTCCGTCGGCTGCCCACGTCGAGACGGTGAGATTCAGATGAACCGAGGACGGCCCGATCGTGAAGTTCATCAAGGTTCGGTAACTGTCGGACAACGGCGAGTTCGCCCAGACGAGTGCCGCGACGGCAGCGACGAGTAGTAGAACTCCGCCTACCGTTTCTTTGCGGAGTACTGCGGCGATACGACTGGCTTCGGACCACGAACCGCGGGAGAACAGTGTTCGCGGTGTCGGAGATGTCGGCATGATGGCCTTTCGCAACGTCATCACCCACAGCAGTGGGGCAACGACTTTCGGGCATGGTCAATTCATGCCGACCAGACTTCCCGGCGCACCGAGGGACAACTCTAGCGGGGTTGGTTGCAGACGTGTAATCGAGCGATTCTCGATCTGTTCAGCATCCCAGCGCCGAAGCCAGTTCGACGATCGACGAAACGCTATGAGTCCAGTCCGACTCCGCCGTCAGATCCGTCGACTGAGAAGGTCCGTGCTCGGTGGGGCGGGCGATGAAGGCGGTCTGGAATCCGCATGCACGCGCCGCGTCGAGGTCACTGTTGTGCGCGGCGACCATCATGCAGTGCTCCGGTGGGACACCGAGGAGGTCGGCTGTGCGGAGGTATGCCTCGGGGCTCGGCTTGTAGGCGCGCACCGGCTCGGCGCCGAGAATCGCGTCCCACGGCAATCCGGCGTTCTTCGCCATGTCCAACAGCAGCGAGATGTTGCCGTTGGAGAGGGGAGCGATGACGAACTGCGACTTCAACCGCTCGAGTCCGGAGACCGAGTCCGGCCACGGTGTCAGTCGATGCCATGCACTGTTCAACTCCGCAACGGCCTCGGCGGGCAAACGCACGCCGAACTCGTCGAGCACCGTCCGCAGGCTTTCGAGGTGAAGCACGTCGAGACGGACGAACTCCCGTGCACCGGACCGGACTTCCTCCATCGACGGTTGGTAGAGACTGCGCCAACGGTCGGCGAACGCGTAGGAGTCGACGCCGTCGGGCACTGCGTGCGCACACTGAGCCGCAACGCTGGTTCTCCAATCGACGACCGTGCCGAAGACGTCGAAGAGAAGTACTTTCGCCGTCACCGATCGCGCCGCCTGGAGCGATCGCCACCGAACAGCAGGGCACCGGTCAGAGGAATGAGTAGGAAGAACAACCAGCTGTTGGACACCGGCACCACGAAGAACAGGATCAGCGCGACTATCGGTGCGGCTGCCAGGGTGGCTTTGCGCCAGTCCCAGCCATCCACCACCGCCGGGGCTGCCGGTTCTACGGTGGGTTCCGCCGACTTCGAGATATCCAGTGGCCGAGACGCCGTCGGTGCCAGCGAGGGGGTGGGGAGATCGGTGAAAACAGAATCCAACTCGCCACGCGTTGTCGCTGCCGTCACCACTGCGCTGCGCTCGTCGAACTCGGGGAGAGTGAGGCGCCCGTCGCTCAGGTGCTGACTCAGGTTGGAGAGCGCCTGCTCGCGTTCGGCGGTACCAATGCGAACGTCCGGGTTGTCGGCCATGACAGACAGACTAACCCGGACGTCGCTTTCTTTCGTACTACTTCAGTTCCGCGAGGACGGTGCCCTGGGTGATGGCAGATCCTGGTTGGACGGCGAGCCCGGTGACGACGCCTGCTTTGTGGGCGTTGACGGGGTTTTCCATTTTCATGGCTTCGAGGACGGCGATGAGGTCGCCTTCGGCGACTTCCTGGCCTTCTTCGACGGCGACCTTGACGACGGTGCCCTGCATGGGTGCGGTAACAGCATCACCTGATGCAGCTCCGGCTCCTGCTCCGCCGCGCTTGCGGGCCTTGGGCTTCCGACGGATCGCGCCGTCACCGGCGTTGCCACCGCCACCGAGGGAGAATTGGCCGGGCAGGGAGACCTCGACGCGTCGGCCACCGACCTCGACGACGACAGCCTGACGCGGCAGAACCTCGTCCTCGTCCAACGCTTCGCCGGCGGTGAACGGGGGAACCTGGTTGTCCCATTCGGTTTCGATCCAGCGGGTGTGGACGTCGAAGGATTCCCCGTTACCGATGAACGCGGGATCGGAGACGACGGCAGCGTGGAACGGGATGACCGTGGCGAGGCCATCGACGGTGAATTCGGCCAACGCGCGACGGGAGCGTGCGAGGGCTTCCTCGCGGGTGGCGCCGGTGACGATCAGCTTGGCGAGCATGGAGTCGAACTGGCCACCGATGACGGAGCCGGATTCGACACCGGAATCGACGCGCACACCGGGGCCGGACGGCGCGACGAACGTGGTGACCGGGCCGGGGGCGGGCAGGAAGCCACGGCCTGCGTCTTCACCGTTGATGCGGAATTCGAAGGAGTGTCCGCGCGGGGTGGGGTCCTCGGTGATGGACAGCTCTTCGCCGTTGGCGATGCGGAACTGCTGCAGCACCAGGTCGATGCCGGAGGTTTCTTCGGTGACCGGGTGTTCGACCTGCAGGCGGGTGTTGACCTCGAGGAAGGAGACCAGGCCGTCCTGTCCGACGAGGTACTCCACGGTCCCGGCGCCGTAGTAGCCGGCCTCTTTGCAGATGGCCTTGGCGGAGGAGTGGATCTCGGCGCGCTGGGCGTCGGTGAGGAACGGTGCGGGTGCTTCCTCGACGAGCTTCTGGAAGCGGCGCTGCAGGGAGCAGTCGCGGGTGCCGGCGACGACGACGTTGCCGTGTTGGTCGGCGATGACCTGTGCTTCGACATGGCGGGGCTTGTCGAGGTAGCGCTCGACGAAGCATTCGCCGCGGCCGAAGGCTGCGACGGCTTCGCGGGTGGCGGAGTCGAACAGTTCGGGGATTTCTTCGCGGGTGCGGGCGACTTTCATGCCGCGGCCGCCTCCGCCGAAGGCGGCTTTGATGGCGATGGGGAGGCCGTGTTCGTCGGCGAAGGCGAGGATTTCGTCGGCGTCCTTCACCGGTTCCGCGGTGCCGGGAACGGAGGGGGCTTTGGCGCGTGCGGCGATGTGGCGGGCGGTGACCTTGTCGCCGAGGTCGCGGATGGACTGCGGGGAGGGTCCGATCCAGATCAGGCCTGCGTCGATGACGGCCTGGGCGAAGTCGGCGTTCTCGGAGAGGAAACCGTAGCCGGGGTGGATGGCGTCGGCACCGGACTTGGCTGCGGCATCGAGGAGTTTGTCGATGACCAGATACGATTCCGCCGAGGTCTGGCCGCCGAGGGCGAAGGCTTCGTCGGCGAGGCGGACGTGGGGGGCGTCGGCGTCGGGTTCGGCATAGACCGCGACACTTCTCAGGCCTGCATCTGCTGCTGCTCTGATCACCCGAACTGCAATCTCGCCGCGGTTGGCGACGAGAACTTTGGTGATATGCGCACTGGCATGGCTGGGCACTGAGCCTCCTGTGGTGTCGAGTGTTCCGTGCTGGCCGTTTGGTGCCGCACTGGTACGAGCGTCTCTTCGGAGTTTAAGCACAGGCCCGAACACAACCGAAACTGGATGGTGATTATGGGGAGCCTCCCCAAAAATCGAGTCACTACCTACTGATTGGTAGCAATCGGGCCGGTACCGGACGCGTCCAGGCTGTACGAGCGCCCTGCTCGACCGAGGAGTGCGTAACTGCCGGTGTCGACCACCTCGTCGACGATCCGGCGAAGTGCGCCGACGTACTGATGGACGTTCGACGTCGCCTCCTCGGTGTTGGGGTAGCGCGCCGAGATGTTGATCCCGCGCGGTGTCCGGTTGATCCAGATGTAGACATCGTGGTCGTACTGCCTGCTACGTAGCGCGCGTGCATTCCAGTCGTGCCAGTTCTCGGCCATGGGGGCGAACCGCACGTCCATGAAGGAGACGACGAAACGCGGTTTCGCCGACGTGTCCAAAGCCCGGAAGACTCGATCGAGGGGAACCCGGGCAACAGGTTTGGTCGCCGTGACCTGCTCGGTTGCCTGAGCCACGATGGAACCGAACGACTCCGCGTCGGCGATGTCGAACGACAACGGGCACAGTCCGACGAACCATCCGAGAGAGGACACCCAGTGCGGCTGGTCGCGGGTGTGGACCGGAGTGATGGTGCGAAACCGAGTGTCGCCGGAGAGTTCTGCGCCCGCGACAGCCAACGCGGCGAGCAGGCCGGAGAACAGGCTGTTTCCGGTCTTCCGACACGCCACCGAGAAGGCGTCCGCCCGCTCCGCGTCGAGGATCCACGCCGACAGGCCGCTCTGCGGAGCGTGCATCCCGCCCGGTCGACCGATGTCCAGCGGGAACGCAGGCAGCTCACCGTTGCCCTCGTCCAAGAAGTGCTTCCACGCCAGAACGGCATCGTGCGTGTTTTCCAGTTCCTCGTGCACACGTCTCTCGGACACACCGAAGTCGAGGTACGAACCTGCCTCGAACAACCCGGCAGGCACCTGATCCTTGGCCTCCGCATACAGCGCCGAGATCTCGTGAGCGACGAGAACGGTGGACAGTCCGTCGATGATCGAGTGGTCCGCGGCGAAGAAGACAGTGACGCGATTCGGGGCTTCCTCGGCCAGCGGCTCGAGCGTCACGAACGCGTAGGCGGGCCACGCCAGTGGTGACGTGAACTCGTCGAACAGGTATTGAAGGTGCTCGTAGACCTCACCGGACTGAACGCAGCGTTCCTGCTCCACCTGCCAGATGTCGATGGCACCCTCGGCTGCGGTGACACGAGACAGTGCGCCGGAGTTCTCGTCGATCGACGCGTGCGAGCGCATCGATTCGTGACGGTCGATCCACGCGAGGACGGCGCGCCGGAACGCAGGCTTGTCCAGCGGGGCGTCGATCTCGAATGCTGCGCCTAGCCAGCTCTCCCGCCCTCGCCTCGGGCTGGCGAGGCTGGAGCGTAGATGCGCCTCGTGGACGTACGACGTGGGTCGGCTGTCCGGCTGCCACCCGGCCAGAACCGGAGTGGTGGCGTGCGGCCCGACGCTGGGAATCCACTCGGTGATGGTTCCAGCGGGGATGGCGTAGTCAGCCAGCTCGGTGAACTCCATGCGGCACTGACCATCTTTCCCGGTGACTTGAACAGACAACTACTGCAGCCGAGTGTACCGAGCCCGAAGTGTATCGATCAAGACGACCGGTCACCTCAGGTGTCGTTTGATGCGCGCCAGCATCGCGGACATGCCGCGCAGCCGGAGCGGACTCACCGCGTCACCCAACCCGAGTGCCAGATAGAAGTCGTCCGGTACGTCCAGAATGTCCTGCGCAGAGTGACCGTCGAGGCCCTGGTGCAGGATCGACGCGAAGCCCCGCGTCGTCGGTGCCTCCGGTGGCGCGCTGAAGTACAGCTGCACACGGTCGCGGTCGTCGGCGTCGACGGAGAGAAACAGCGGGGACTGGCACTCCGGGACGGGCTCCATCGCTGCCTGCTCGAGATGGGCAGGCAGCTCGGGAAGCTCACGACTGAACTCGAGCAGCAACTGAAGCTTGTCCTGGCCACCGACCGCAGCGAAGTCGTCGACGATCTCGGCCAGGGTGTCGGGCATGCCCTGAGATTCGGCCACAGTGCTACTTCTTCGTCGGTGCGTCGCCGGGCTCCTCGCCACGGACGATCGGAACACGAACCGCGTTGCCCCACTCGGTCCACGAGCCGTCGTAGTTGCGGACCGATTCGTGCCCGAGCAGATGCGTCAGAACGAACCAGGTGTGGCTGGACCGCTCACCGATACGGCAGTACGCGATGACTTCGTCGTTCGCAACGACGTCTCCGTAGATCTCGTCCAGTTCCGCGCGTGAACGGAAACGGCCGTCCGCTGCCGCTGCCTTGGCCCACGGAATGCTCGTGGCGGTCGGGATGTGTCCGCCGCGCAATGCGCCCTCTTCCGGGTAATCCGGCATGTGTGTGCGTTCGCCGGTGTATTCGGCTGGTGAACGGACGTCCACCAGCGGAACGGACCCGAGCGCAGACAGAACATCCGACGCGTACGCCCGGATGGGGGCGTCGTTCCGCTCGACGACCGGGTAATCCGTGGCCGGGTACTCGGGAACATCGAGCGTCGTCTCACGGATCTCCGCAAGCCACGCGTCGCGCCCACCGTCGAGCAGACGCACGTCCTCGTGGCCGAAGAGCGTGAAGACCCAGAGTGCGTACGCAGCCCACCAGTTGCTCTTGTCTCCGTAGATCACGACGGTGTCGTCGCGGGAGATCCCCTTCCGGCGCATCAGTGCCGCGAACTGCTCGCCGTCGATGTAGTCCCGCGTCACGGGATCGTTCAGGTCCAGATGCCAGTCGATCTTGACTGCGCCGGGAATATGTCCCACGTCGTACAGCAAGACGTCCTCGTCGGATTCGACGACCTTGAGGCCGGGAGTTCCGATATGGGCGGACAGCCACTGCGTGGACACCAGGCGATCCGGGTGCGCATAGTCGGCGAAGGCGGGGGTGGGATCTGCTGCTATGGGCACTTCTTCTTCGCTCCTACTGAGAATTCGAGAGGGAGATGAGCAGTTCGCCGGGTGACGAGCTGACTGCATCGATCCTATGCGCTCGGGCCCAGAAGCAAGAGGTCACTGGTGTCCACCGGGTCCGATGCCGCGGCACGGACGACCGACACCAGTGCTCGAACGAAACGTTCGATCACGATGTGCGCCTGCGTCGTGTCCGGAAAACGCGAACGAAGCGCAAGCCCGTCCCCGGTCCGCGACACCCAGAACTGAGCGTCGTCGGCAGTGGTGACGTTGCTGATGTGATGCGCGTTGCGGCCGGTGGCGTCGGCTCCGGGCAGACGCCGGTAGTCGACGTAGGAGATCATGAAGACGTCGCCGCGGCCGCGTGTGAGCGTGTCGCCCACTGCTTCGAGGACGCGGGGTATCGGAACGGTCCCGAGCTCGAGCGCGTCACGAAAGGACGACTGTGCCGAGGCGAGTGTGTCCGCGAACGTCTCGAACACCTCGATGCTCATCGGTGCGTTGGTGGTGAACCACCCGATCGCGTGTTCGTACCGGGCTTCGCGACGGGTGTGCAATGGAAAGAGAAGCGGAAGAGTGCCAGGGCCACCGATGTCCGAAGACGCCTGCGCCATCGCGGCGGCGATCGAGGCGAAACTGCCGGCGCCCAGAGTTCGACAGGTCTGTTCGAACGCCGAGGCCTCGGCGGCGTCGGCCAGGTGGTGCACGGTCGTGGCCTGAGGGGCCCGAGAACCGGACGGCACGCCGAGGGCGAACGGAAATTCGGGTGTCCGGTTCCCACAGCTCGCAAAGAAATTCGACCACGCCTGCAGACGAGGATCCGTGAGATCGACCACGGGCGCGGCGATTTCGGCCGCACAGAAGTCGACGAAACTTCCTACCTCGGGAAGGGCCGCCGCGTCCTGTAGGCGGTGTGCCGCGTACAGACGCGAGATCTCCTCGGCCGCCACCGTCATCGAGACTGCATCGACGTGAGCGTGATCGAAACCGCACACCACCGTCGAGCGGCTCGTGCGGCTCACTGCTGCGAACGAATACGACGGAATGCGGGTGGGGTGGCACAGGACGTTCAGCTGGGCGCGGAGGTGCTCGGTGAGGGCCTCGGAGTTGTCGATCGTCACCGACGTCGGTGCCGCGACGTCGACCTCGTGTGGCTCGTACACGCGTCGACCGACGACGCCGTCTCGGGCGGCGAAGGAGGTCCGCAGAGCCGGGTGGCGGCGTACGAAGGCGCTGAAAGCGGAGGTGAGAGCGCCGATGTCGATCGGTCCGTCGACGTCGAAAGCGACCGCGATCCACACCGATGCCGTGTCACTGTCGACCGTAGGTTCGAGTGCGGACGACAGGTGGAAGCTCTGATTGAACGACGGCGGAACGGTCGACGCAGTACCTGCGCCCATCACGATCGGCCAGTCCAGGTACAGCCCCGGCGCGGTGGTGAAGTCGGCTATCGAGGTCACTTGCACCGGTCAACCACCGACGACTTCGGCCACCCGTATCGCATAGTCGCCGTCACGGGCAACCGATTCCAGGATGTTCTGCAGGTGCGAGTGATAGCGCTCGACCGACTCGGCGGCGACGGGATTGTCGGGTACCTGCGCGCACAAGTACAGATGGTCCGCGTCGCGGTTGATCCACATCGACGCGTTGGACGTCCTGCCTTCACCGGTGAAGTGCTCACCCCGCGTGTCAGCCGGACGGCCGACACCGGGGAACCATCGAAAATCGATGTAGGACAGCATGTTCGGACTCACCGCCAGTTCACTGCCCAACGTTCCGTCGGCAGCCAGCGCGCCGAGGACGGCGTGAACGGGCACCGCTGCGATCTTCTTCGAAGCCTCGAATCCGGCGTGGGCTCCGACGGCGACCTCGGAGAAGGCACCGGCATCACCGACGGTGAACGCGACCGGCGCGAAGTTCACGAACCAGCCCTGCGATTGCGCGTAGTCACCGAGATGGCGCGTGCTGAGCACCGTGATACCGAAGTAGTCGGTGCGGCCGGCCAGTTCGAAATCGGCGATGCCGACGGCAGCGAACACGCCGCTGCTGATGCGTGCACCCGCAGCCTTGCACGCTCGGTCGAGCGCAGCCGTCGCGTCGGCGTCGAGTAGATGGCGTTCCACGATCCGTACCGGTCCGCGTTCGCCTTCCCCCAGCCCGAGTGGCAGAGGGAATCGCGGCATCTTGCCGTCGTTGTTCTGGAAAATGCTTCTCCACGCGGCGATCTCGGGGGCATCGGGGCCGTACGTCGCCGCGAGCGCACGCTCTGCGGTCGCGTACTCGAGGTGGCTGCCCGCCGCTGCAGGTGTGGGAGCGTCCTCACCGATCTCCACTGCGTACAGATCAGCGAGTTCGCTGATGACCAGCGCCTGCGAACCACCGTCGGTGAACGCGTGATCCGCACCGTAGTAGAGGGTGAAACCGTCGGAGCGATCGACGGCACCGACGACGAAACCCGGATACTCGAACGCGGTGGCTTCGGCGGAGAAACGGGCACGGACGTAACTCTGGAACTGCTCGTCGGTGTCGAAGCTGCCTGCATCCCTCGGTTCGAACTCGGCGACCGCGTTCGAGGCGAGGTGCCGCACGACCTGCGTGCCGTTCACCTCGAACCAGCACCGCAATCCTTCGTGCCGAAGCACGTAGGCAGCGATCGCCCGGGAGAGGGCATCCCGATCGAGCGCCCCGTCGATCTCGGTGGCGACTCCGGTATAGGCGTGGTGGACGTCACCGCGAGTGGCCGCTGCTGCGGCCGCGACCAGATGGTCTTCCTGCAGAAACGACGGCGGGGCCGGGTGAATCGGGGCTGCCAGCGCAGCGTCCGACGCCGCCCGACTGGGGTGCCACTCCACGAGAGTGCCCGGTCGAGGCGTCCAGTTGCTCAGCGCGGTGATGATCATCGATGTACCTCCCGGATCTATTCTCGCCCGGCTCCGACGGCGGCAACTGCAGAATCGAGGGTTTCCGTTGGTTCTTCGATCACAGCGGTCACCACGGAGACGAATTCGGTGATGAACCGGTGCACGTTGGTCGTCGACACGTCCGAGCTGGGGAATCGGGCCGAGATGTTCAGGCCTTGCAGGGTGCGGTTGATCCAGAAGTAGACCTCGTCCTCTGCGTGGCACTCGCTGCGCAGTGCGCGGCCCTTTCGTTCCTGCCATTCCTCGCCGTCCGGAAGGAACCTCAGGTCGATGTAGGAGACGACGAAGCGCGGGATCTCGGTGGAGGACATCAGGGATGCGATCTTGGAGTACGGCATCGCGGCGAGCCCCTTGTACTCGGTTGCCCCGACGTCGGCCCGTTCTATCGCCTCGGCGAAGGTCGCTGCATCGTCCAGTCGGATTTCCATCGGGAGAATCCCGACGTACCAGCCGACGCTCGCAGCCCATTTCTCCGCGTAGCGGGTGTGCATGGGCATGATCGTCCGGAACGTGCCGTTGCCCGTCAATCGTGAGTTGACCAGCGCGAGTGCCGCCAGAATCCCCGCCTGCATGTTCTGGCCGGCTGCACGGCATTTGGCATTGAACACCTCGACCTGCTCGGTGGTGAGCAACCAGGAAGACACGCTGCTCTGACGAGTGGCGAGATCGGTCGGCGCCGACGAGTTCTCCGCGCGCAACGGGAGCGGGAACGCCGGGAATCGGCCGTCCTCGGCAGCCAGGAAGCGATCCCAGGCCAGTACCGCGTCGTGGTCGGCGGTCAACGATTCACCCAGCTCACGTTCGGCTGCGGAGAAGTCCACGTAACTGCCCACCTCGGGGAGTCCGTGCTCGGCGCCGTCCAGAACATGTGCGTACAGGCGGTCGAACTCGTTGATCGCGTAGATCTGGCTGTACGCGTCCATCACCGAGTGGTCGGCGGCGAACGCGACGAGGAACTTGTCCTGCTGCGGGACGGAGGCGGCCACGTGCGGCTCGGGGACGACGGTCGCCAGAACGAAGTGCGGCCACGTCGTCGGCGAGACGACGTCGGCGAACCAGGATTCGAGATGCTCGAAGACCTGCGACTCGCTCCACGACGACGACTCGGCCCGATCATCGACCGTGACGGCGTCGGCCTCGACGCTGTAGCGCCTCCAGGCGCCGGTTCGGTCGTCGCGCTCGACGCGTGTACGGAACGCCTCGTGCCGTGCGATGTAGGCACCGATGGTCCGGCGCATGACCTCGACGTCGTAACGACGGTGGATCTCGAAGACGGTACCGATCCACGAACCGTCGTTGCCCCGGCTGCAGTGGTCCTCGTGAGTGAAGGAGATCCCCCGCGGATCCTCGCGCCACGCCTCGGAGGCGACGGCGGGGACCCACTCGGTCAGCTTGCCTGCGGGCAGCGGGTAGTCCGCCAATTCGGTGTATTCCATCGAAAGCATCCAATTCCGAGCTCGGCCAGCAGCTACTGGCAACATGGGTGACGATTCGTGAAGCCGGACTCGACAGGCACAGCGCACGCGCATGACGTGACACCGTGCTAGCCGTTTGTAACGCGCATTCCGTGGTTCTCGCGGATTGTGCATTCGGTATTGGTTTCGCTGACGACACTAAGGCGAATCGTTCGGTAATTCGCTACGCAAAAAAGTGTTGTTCATCACCTGGTCTCGAGTTGACGACAGTGTCGTTTTCTGTCGTCCGAGAACGTCACGTCCGGGTATTTTCTACTACCCGTTCGTAACCTGCTGGTCGGCAGCGCAGTTCGTCCGATTGCCCTGGCGAATGCGCTGATCACTGCTGCATGGTGCGACGACGTCGCTCTCTCGGTTTTCGGACTTTCGGGTCGGTATCCTTATGGCTTGCGCCACATCCTCGAAACCAACCAATCCGTACGAAGTCCTGTCTCGAATTCTTGAAATTCGATTTCCGACGCTGTTTCCCGGTGATTTCGACACTCTGTCGAACCTGCTCGGTCAATGGCTTTGTAGTAGATTTTCGCAGATGACCCGAATTGGATTTGCGGATCACCTATTCCTCCGAATGCATCATGGAATCGGTAATCCGGTGTTCAATCAGTTCGTGTGGCGGTTCGACAGCCCCGTAGAAGTCGCGGAGCTCGCAAAACTGCACGCGAACCTGTCTGCGGGATTGCTCTCGCGACGGGTACTTCCGCCTACCGTTCCCACGGCAAGGCACCGATGGGTGACCTCGAACACGTCGTTACCGCTGGACTACTCCACCAATTCGGTCCCGACGGATGCGGTTCGATGCTGGGCGGAACAGCGTATCTCCGTCGACATCGACCCGGAAGCGGGGATCGGATGGCAGCTGTCCGCAGCCCCGGTTGCAGACGGCGGCACGGTCGTGTCTCTGGTCTGCTCGCACATGGTTGCCGACGGCGCGGCTATGGTCGCCGCCGTCGAACGCGCATCCACTGGCGTCTCGGTGGGGGACTCGGCTCGTCTGGGTGACAAGCCGTCGCTGATCGACTCGATCGCGTCCGACATCACGGACACCGTGGGCCAGCTCCGGCCGATCGCGACGTGGCTCGCGGGAAAATCCGCCCAGGCTGTCACTTCCGTCGTCCGACGTACGGCTGACGAAGAACCGTCGTCAGCGGAAGCGCCGATCGCGCCCGACGCACCTAGCCGAACCGATGTGCCCGAGACGTCGGAGCCGTGGAGTCCGCCCTACGTCGTGGTCAGCTGCTCGGCGTCCGAGTGGACGGCGGCGGCCGAACAGTGGGGTGGTACGTCCAATTCGTTGTTCATCGCCGTCATGACGTCGGTGTCCGCTGCGCTGGGCCGCGCACGGCCTGGAGAAGAACTGCGGTGGTCGCTTCCCTTCAACGATCGGCGCTCGTCGGACGTCGATTCGAACTCCACGAAAATAATCGCCGTGCGAGTGCCCGTGCCGGATCCTGCCGACCGTGATCTCACTGGCATCCGGAAAGCGAGCAAAACTGCATTCCAGGAATTCTCCGCACGACAGGCTGTGGGCGCGGCCACCGGGCCGGTTCCGTTGGCCCTCGTCCAGATGTTGCCCGACGCGGTGGCGAGACGGTTGCCCGTCCCCGCGGACGGCGCCGAGGGACTGTGTTCCAACCTCGGTCGGCTCTCCGACGACTTTGTCTCCATCGGCGGAGTGCGAGCAACGAGAGTGTCTGCCAGAGCGACGTTCTCGGGAGCGGACGCCGAATTCGCACGACAGCTCGGCGGTGGTTCCACGGCCTGGGCGACCGAGACCGACGCTGCGATCACGATCAGCATGCACGGGATGGATCCGGACCGAATGGCGAGCGACGAGGACGTTCGAGAAGTGGTGTCCGAGGTTCTCGGCCGCTGGGGGATCGGTCACGAATTCTGGTGAACGGCACCTTCTATCAACCGCACGGCGGTGCGACGTGTGTCGGCCGGGGTTGTCATGGCCGAAGCCAATTGTCGTGCATGTGACGCGGTGTCGGGGCGCATCAACGTCTCGATGCCTGCGGCGAGAGTGTCCCGATCGAGTTCGACGAACTTCGCCGAGCACCCAGCGCCGGTTCTCGTCAGAGCGGCACCCCAGAACGGTTGATCCGCGCTGAACCAGCACACCATGGTCGGTAACCCCGCCCGAACGCTCGCGGCAGTCGTGCCCGCGCCGCCGTGGTGAACTGCCGCCCGACACAACGGAAACAAGGCGCCGTGGTCGACGGAGCCGGCGATGGCAACGCTGCTGTCGGCATCGACGCGTTCGTCGAGTGCGCTCCAACCCGAACTGACGATCGCCCGGTATCCACCGCGCGCGCAGACGTCCTCGATCATTCTCACCAACCCCGTCGGATCCCTGACCGGCATGCTGCCGAATCCGAAGTACACCGGCGCAGTCCCGGATTCGATCCAGGATCGAAGCGATGCGGGGATCGGATCGGCACCGAGAACTCCGGTGCTGCGCGACGATTCGCTTCCGCCCGGTTCGAGAAACCCGACGAACGGTCTCCTGTCCTCCCATTCCTGCCGGAGACCGGGGAAGAACGCGGAATCGTATGCTTGGATCTCGATCCCGCCGTACGACTCGATCCGTTCGGGGAGGGGGCGCGACGCATTCCCCAGTCCGAGGGCGCGGCGCTGAGTGTTCTCGCGCTTCTTCATCGAGTTCCACCGCATGGACTCGAGGATCCGCCACGTCGTTCGATTGACAACACCGGGCATCGTGCGCGACGGCACGACCGACATCGACCGGTTCGATCGGATGGGGCAATAATGCAATGCTGCGAAAGGAATGGATTGTGACTCAGCATAATTGAAGACCAATTCCTGGCCGAGGGTGCCGGCTATCGCCATGTCTGCGTGCGCACCCATCAGCAGCACGCTCTCGGCCATGTCGTCCCATCCGAAATTGGCCAGTTCCGCCAACGCGGCCCACCGCGTTCGAAGATTCTTCGACTTGATTCGGGTGCGCACCAGATCCGACTCCAGAAGCGCTCGGGTATCCGGACCGAACGGCACCACGGACACGGACGCATGGTCCGCCGTTGCTGCCTCGGCGAACGCGACGAGGTTGGGAGGTGCGCCGAAGGTGACATCGTGCCCACGAGCGGACAGCTCGGACGCCACGACCAGGCCTGGTTGGACGTCCCCACGGCTGCCTGTGAACGGCATCACGAACTTCATTTCCGCCCTCCTCGGCCGCGTCCTCGCACGCAGAACTGAAACCTACCGCACGAGTGGTGAACGTCGCGTAACACGCACGGGCGCAATGGTGTTTCGAACCACGCGGGTGTTTCCAACCACGCGTTCTCCGATACCCTTTCTCGGTGACCAGATTGACGTACGACGACGACCTGTTCCTCCGGATGGAGTGCGTCCTCGACGTTCCCGTCGTCAATCAGATCGTCTGGCGCTTCACAGGTCCGATCGACTCCGAGGTACTGGACTCGACGTGGCGGAACCTCGCAGGCGGACCGATCGATCGAGCCGTACACCGAGTGTCGGTTCCGGGTGCACGAGACCGATGGGTGCGGGCCGAGTCGACACTGCCCCTACTCCGAGGCGCGCGAGCCATTCCCGCGCACGCGCTCGCCGAGTGGATGGAAGAGCGCGCGACGGTCGCTCTCGACCCCACGAGCGGACCGGTGTGGCAACTCGCGTACACGGACCTCGAGAACGGAGGGTCCGCGCTGTCTCTCGTCGCCTCCCACGTGGTCGGTGACGGTGGCGCCCTGACGTCTGCAGCCATCGCAGCGCTGAGAGGACCCTCTGATCCCGACGACTTCGCCTCGGCATTCGACACCGCACCCACCTCCGACCTCCGCGATGCTGCCGGGCAACTCCGGGCCGCGGCGTCCGGCACCGCCAGAGCACTCGGCCGAACCGTGCGCGGCGTGCTTCCGGGTGCGAGCACCCCGTCCGCCTCGAAGGCGGGTACGCAGGCTGTGGTGGACAAGCAGGCTGTGGTGGACAAGCCGGCTGTGGTCGACAAGCAGCGAGCAGGCAAGCTACCTGTGGCAGCACGGACAACGGGGGAGTTCTCTCCCAGCACCGTCGTCGTGGATTGCCCGACGGACGAATGGGTGGCCGCAGCGTCGAGGGCCGGGGGTAGCGCCAACAGTCTGTTGGTGGCCGTCGCCCTGGGCATTCTGACGGCCGGTGGCCGCGTGAAGGAGTCGGATGCAGTCAAGGTGTCTCTTCCGGTGAGCACGCGCATTCCGGGCGACACCCGTGCCAACGCGACGTCCGGGGTGTCGATCGTCGTGGACGGAGGCAGGGGCTACCTCGACGATCTCCGGCCCATTCGCCGGGACAGCAAGGCGGCGTTCCAAGCGCTCGCCGACGCCACCCGGTCCACCACGTTCGAGCTCACGAAGCCGCTGATGCAGATGTTGCCCGACGCCGTCGTCGCGCGCGCAGCCAAGTCGGCAACCGCACCGCTGTGCCTCTGCTCCAACCTGGGTGCACGCGGAGGCGCTCTGCGTTCGGTGGGCGGAGCCGTGGCGGAGTCGGTCGCGATGCGCTCGATCACGCAGAACACCACGGCGGAGTTGCTGCGGCGTACCAAGGGCGGCGTCAGTGTCTGGTGGAACACGTGCGGCGAGACGGCGACGCTCTCTGTGACCGGTCTGGACCCGGACCTGTACCCCGGCCGGGAACATCTGAAGAAACTGATCGCCGACGAGTACACCAGGTGGCAGCTGACGCCCACTTTCTGGTGAGGCTATGCTTATCCACCGATTCCGCACCTTTTCGGTGCAGCGCTACGGACGAAGGGGAAGTGAACATGGCAGTAGTCGTGTTGTTCGGTTCGGAGACCGGTACCGCCGAGGAAGTGGCAGACAAGATCGCCGACATCCTGGTGGACCACGACGCCGAGGTGCGCGACATGCTCGAGTACGAGGTCTCGGAGATCGACACCGACGCCTTCCACGTCATCATCTGCTCCACCTACGGTGACGGCGAGCTGCCCACGGGAGCCGAGCCCTTCTACGACGCACTCGTCGAGGACGCACCGGACCTGTCCGGGCTCAAGTTCGCGCTGTTCGGCCTCGGCGACCGAATCTACGAGGACACGTTCAACCGTGGCGGCGAGATCATCGCAGAGAAGCTCGTGGAACTGGGTGCGGTGCAGGTGCACGAGCATGCACGCCACGACAGCTCGTCCAACATCAAGCCGAAAGCTCTGGCCGAGGAGTGGGCTCGCGAACTCACCGGACTACTGCCGGGCTGACCACACATCGGACATCGATACGCCGACCTCGTTCAGCAATCGCCGAACGAGGGGCAGGCCGATGCCGATGACGCTGGACGGGTCACCCTCGATGCGGTCGACGAACCACCCACCGAGACCGTCCAGCGTGAAGGACCCCGCGACCTCCAGAGGTTCCCCCGACGCCAGATACGTCTCCAGGTCGGCCTCCGACGGTGTCGCGAAGTGAACAGTCGTCGAATGGCACGCACCGACCACCGCCGTCGTTTGGCCGTGGCGGACGCGAACGACCGAGTGGCCGGTCAGGAGCTCGCCGGACGTCCCGGCCATGGTTTGCCAGCGTCGACGGGCGACGTCGACCGTGTGCGGTTTGCCCTGGAGGTCCCCGCCGATCGACAGCATCGAATCACAACCGACAACCACAGCGTCGATCAGAGCAGCGTCGTTCAGAGCAGTGTCAATCTGGGCTGTATCGGGGCCTGAAGCGCTCAGGCCGTTCACGACTGCCTCTGCCTTGGCGCGAGCCAGCGCCACGACGACGTCCTCGGGGGACGCCGATTCACCGAGTGACGCCGTCAATGCATCCTCGTCGACGCCGGACACCCGAACGACGGGCTCGACGCCCGCGGCTCGGAGGACTCCCAACCGAGCCGGCGACGCCGAAGCAAGAACGAACGTTGTCATTGTGTGTCCACGCCCCGAGGCACGTGCCTCAGTAGCGGCGCGACGCAGCGAACGAGTACGGCGAGAACGGCGCGAACGTGCGGTGCATGGTGACGGGAGATCCCCACAACTCGGCCGGACGCGTATCCGCGGGTGCCGACGCCGAGCCCTGCGCCGCAGTCAGAACCGCGACCAACGCAGCGATCTCCTCGTCGGAAGGATCGCCCTTGACGATACGGATCGCCGACGCCGCGGCAGCTGCTCCGTCGGCGCCGAGGTCGGCGGACTCGATCAGCTCGTCGGCGACGGTCAGATCTGTTTCGCGTGCGGGTGCACTCATCTATGCAAGCTCACTTCCGGTGGTCGTAGTAAGACGTGTCAGAGAGGAATGTTGCCGTGCTTCTTCGGGGGCAGGGTGACTTGTTTGCGTTCGAGGAGGCGTAGCGCGGAGACGATCTGTCCGCGGGTGTGGCTCGGCGGGATGACGGCGTCGAGGTAACCACGTTCGGCGGCGACGTACGGGTTGACGAGGGTGTCTTCGTACTCCTGCTGCAACTTCAAGCGCAGTGCGTCGACGTCTTCACCGTTCTTGGCGGCTTCGAGAAGTTGCTTGCGGTAGACGAATCCGACGGCTCCGGAGGCGCCCATGACGGCGATCTGCGCGGTCGGCCAGGCGAGGTTGACGTCGGCGCCCATGTGCTTGGAGCCCATGACGTCGTACGCGCCGCCGTAGGCTTTGCGGGTGATGACGGTGATCTTCCCGACGGTCGCTTCACCGTAGGCGTAGAGCAGTTTCGCGCCGCGGCGGATGATGCCGTTGAACTCCTGACCGGTGCCAGGCAGGAAGCCGGGGACGTCGACGAGGGTGATGATGGGGACGTTGAACGCATCGCACGTGCGGACGAAGCGTGCGGCTTTCTCGGAGGCGTCGATGTCCAACGTGCCGGCGAACTGGGTGGGCTGGTTGGCGACGATGCCCACCGAGCGGCCGTCGACGCGTCCGTAGCCGACGATGATGTTGCGGGCGCGGCCTTCCTGGACTTCGAGGAATTCGTCGTCGTCGAGGATGCGGCGGATGACCTCGTGCATGTCGTACGGAGTGTTCGGTGAATCCGGGATGAGGGTGTCGAGTTCGAGGTCCTCGGCGGTGAGGTTGTCCTCGATGGCGCCGTCGATCGGATCCGACGGGATCGTGCGTGGTGCATCCGCGCGGTTGTTGGACGGCAGGTAGCCGAGGAGGTCGCGGACGTAGTCGAGGGCGTCCTGCTCGCCGGAGGCGACGTAGTGCGCGACGCCGGATTTCTCCATGTGGGTGTGGGCGCCGCCGAGTTCTTCCATGGTGACGTTTTCGCCGGTGACGGTTTTGATGACGTCGGGTCCGGTGACGAACATCTGGGAGGTGCCGTCGACCATGACGACGAAGTCGGTCAGGGCTGGGGAGTAGACGTGTCCGCCTGCGGCGGGTCCCATGATCAGGGAGATCTGGGGGATGACGCCGGAGGCTTGGACGTTGCGGTGGAAGATTTCGCCGTAGAGGCCGAGGGAGACGACGCCTTCTTGGATGCGAGCGCCTGCGCCTTCGTTGATGCCGATGAGGGGGCGTCCGGTCTTGAGGGCGAGGTCCATGACCTTGACGATTTTCTCGCCGTAGATTTCGCCGAGGGAGCCGCCGAAGACGGTGGCGTCCTGGGAGAAGATGCAGACGTCGCGTCCGTCGATGGTGCCGTAGCCGGTGACGACGCCGTCGCCGTAGGGGCGGTTGTCGGCGAGGCCGAAGTTCTGGGAGCGGTGGCGGGCGAGGGCGTCCATTTCGACGAAGGAACCTTCGTCGAGCAGTGCGGTGATGCGTTCGCGGGCGGTGAGCTTGCCTTTGGCGTGCACCTTCTCGATTGCGGCGGCGCCTGACGGTGCCATCGCGGCCTCGCGGCGGCTACGGAGTTCGGCGAGCTTGCCTGCCGTCGTGTGAATGTCGGGCTTGGCGTCCGTACCCTGCGCAGTCGAATCCTGAACACTGGTCATGGGGAAACACTTTAACCACGGGTGTGACGGGAGCCCTACCGAGGGCCACGTACCGGTTGGTAGCAGGAGTCGGCGCCACCGGCCATCGAACCGGTGAGCCCATATGCTCTTGAGTCATGTGGACCAACCTCGATCGCCCCCCGCTCGACACTGCCGCTCTTCGACGGGCACTCGTCGACGGACCACAAGCCTCCTGGTCCAGGCTCGATGTGGTCGAGCAGACCGGTTCGACCAACGCCGACCTCATTGCTCGGGTACACGGCCTCGCCGACCGGACTGCCCTCGTCGCCGAGCAACAGGACAGCGGGCGCGGACGACACTCACGGCCTTTCGTGGGTCCACCGAGATCACAACTTCTGTTCTCGGTTCTCGTCAAGTTTCCAGGCATCGATCCGGCGGTTCTCGGATGGCTTCCGCTGCTAGCCGGTGTGGCCGTGGTCGATTCGCTCCGCACTGTTGCCGCCGTGGACGCGGCACTGAAGTGGCCGAACGACGTACTCATCGAGGGCCGTAAGGTCGCGGGCATCCTCGCCGAGGTGGCCGAGCACGGCCCCAACCCCTCTGTCGTCGTCGGAATCGGCCTCAACGTCACCATGACCGAAAGTGAACTGCCGGTCCCGACGGCAACGTCGCTCGCGTTGGAAAACGCCGCCGTCATCGACCGCAGCACGCTGCTGCGGTCGATACTCCGAGCGATCGGCGTTGAGATCGACTCCTGGCGCAACTCCAACTGGAACACCGAACACCTGGCCCACCGCTACCGCGAGCGGTGCGACACAATCGGCCGCCGCGTGCGCGTCGAGCTGCCGGGAGACCGCCAGATGGTCGGCGAGGCGACCGACGTCGACGATCAGGGCCGGATCGTCGTTCGCACCGACGACGCCGACACCGGAACCGTCGCGGTCGCTGCCGGCGACGTCACTCATCTACGAGCTGTCGACACCGACTGACCCCTCGAACGGCTTCCGATCGGCCACCGATCGGCAGCGCGGTCGTGGCAGGATCACGGCGGAACCGGAGAAGGAGAGCGATCCGCATGGGCTATCCGCAGGATGCGTTGGCAGACGAAGAAGAGCTGCTACTGCACCACCACCCTCACTGGAAGATGCTCGTCCTTCCGGCGGCGACCTTTATCGTCGTCACCGCCCTGGCCGGATTCGGGATCGGAGTGGCCTCCGCTCGAATGGACGGCACAGCGTCGACGACGGCGGTCATCGTCGTCGCCGTGGTGTGGGCAGCCCTGGTCGCGTGGCGCTGCGTCGCTCCGTTGATCAGCTGGAAATGCACGCACTTCATCGTCACCGACCGTCGCGTGCTCATTCGACAGGGTGTCATCACGCACTCGGGCATCGACATCCCGATGAGCCGCATCAGCAATGTCCAGTTCCGGCACGGACTGGTCGACCGGATGCTCGGCACGGGCACGCTCATCATCGCGTCGGCGTCCGACGATCCGCTCGAGTTCGACGACATTCCACGGGTGCAGCGGGTGCACTCGCTGCTCTACCAACAGGTGTTCGACTCCCTGGAATTTCGGCGGTCCGGGGAGTATCGATCGGGGGAATACCGCAGTTCCGGCGATATCGACGGAGACGAGCTCGGCCACGAGGTGGACGGTCCGTCGCCGGACAGTGCCAGGCCCGGTTGGCGGGCCGGTCGGCGTCGATGACGGTGTCCGCGCGACGGTAGCGGTTCCGCGGAACCCGGGTGCGGGCCGGTAAATACATCATTCTCACAGTTTCCGGCCGTACGCTCACCGAGTGACCGATGTGCTCCTTGCCGAAGACGACGAAGCTATTGCCGCGCCACTGTCCCGCGCCCTCGGCCGCGAGGGGTACACGGTGACGGTCGAACAGACGGGCCCCGCTGCTCTTCAGCGTGCTCTCGACGGCAACTACGACCTCCTGATTCTGGACCTCGGCCTTCCCGGGATGGACGGTCTCGAGGTCTGCCGGCAGGTACGCGCCAACAGCTCGGATCTGGCGGTGTTGATGCTCACCGCACGCACCGACGAGGTGGATTTCGTCGTCGGGCTCGACGCGGGCGCCGACGACTACGTCGGCAAGCCGTTCCGGTTGGCAGAGCTCATGGCGCGGGTACGTGCGCTGCTGCGCCGACGAGGAACCGGCGAAGACGGGCCGATCGAGGTAGGCGACATCAGGCTCGAGCCCGCTGCTCGACGCGTGCTCGTCGGCGGCAACGAGATCTCGCTCGCCAACAAGGAATACGAGCTGCTCAAGGTGCTCCTCGAACATGCGGGGCAGGTCGTTCCCCGCGAGACCATTCTGCGTGAGGTGTGGGGTGACGCCGAACTGCGCGGTTCGAAGACACTCGACATGCACATGTCGTGGCTTCGCCGAAAGATCGGTGACGAAGGTTCGGTCGCCGAGCGCCGCATCGCGACGGTGCGTGGAGTCGGGTTCCGGATCAACAGCGACTAGTAGAAAAGCAGAGCAGCCGACACGATGCGTCGTCGCATTCTCCAATCCATTCTCGCCGTGGTCATTCTCACGGCGCTCCTGCTCGGCCTTCCGCTCATGTACACCGCGTGGCTGTGGGTCGAGGATTTCACTCGCGACGACCTGCAGCGTCGACTCGATCGAATGGCGTCGGAGATCCTCTCCCAGGAGGGTGAAGCGGGAATGGTGATCGGCGACCTGGACATCGGGTCGCTACGGCTGGCCATTCCGCAGTCCGGGCGCCTCGTCGTGGTGTTCCCGACCCCGCAGGATGCCGCGTCGCGTGTCGACATCGGCGAACCTTTCGTATCACGTCCGCTGGTCGAGTCCTTGTCGATGGGGACGTCGGGCTCACTACGGCTCGAGGTGCCGTCCGACGACATGCGGACATTGCAGCGGCAGGCGGTAGGAGCCGTCGGGCTGGTGGTGCTGGCCTCGATCCTCGCGGGCACGGCCATCGCGGTCCTCACCGCGAAACGGCTCGCCGACCCACTGCAGGACGTGGCGCGCCGAGCCGCCCGACTCGCGGAGGGCGATTTCAGACCGGATCCCACCCGGCACGGAATCGCCGAACTCGACCGAGTGTCCGAGGTGCTCGACTCCGCGACGGTGGAGATCTCCGGACGCTTGCAGCGTGAGCACTCCCTCGTGGCCGACGTGTCGCATCAGCTGCGAAGTCGGCTCACCGCCGTCCGCCTGCGCCTCGACGAATTGTCGGTCCACCCGGACCCGGACGTCGTTCAGGAGGCGGACGAGGCGATGGCCCAGGTGGACCGACTGACACTGGCGATCGACGAATTGGTCCGGTCGTCGCGTAGCGACGGTTCGGCCGGAGCCGAGGAAGTTCCCGTGATCGCCGAGCTGACCGGTCTCGTCGCGGAATGGCAGCGCAATTTCGAGGACGCCGGGCGTGAGCTGGTTCTGCGAGGTGACGTGGGTGTGACGGCGTCGGTGACCGGATCGCGGCTGCGAGAAGCGGTGTCCGTGCTGGTCGACAACGCGCTGTCGCACGGCGGCGGTACGTGCACGGTGGCCGTTCGGCTCGTGCCCGCGGTGGACACCGCGGAGCGACGACGGGAAGCTCTCGCTTGTGTGGAGGTGTCCGACGAGGGGGACGGCGTCAGCAACGACATGGCGCCGCACATCTTCGACCGCGGATTCTCCGGTGCGGGATCCACCGGCGTCGGGCTCGCGCTCGCTCGGGCATTGGTGGAGGCCGACGGTGGTCGATTGGAACTGCAGCGTCGACGCCCCGCGATGTTCTCGGTGTTCCTGCCGGCTTCGCGGGATCAGAGCATGGGAGCGCCCCGCACTCGCGAGCCGCGGTAGCCGGCGGGAAGTCAGCTGTGGCCGAGTTGTTCCTCGGCGGCTTCTTCCTCGGTGGGGTCGAAATCGGTGGATCCAGCGGCTGCTCCGCGCGCGTTCTCTTCCGGGAAGGCGAACTTGCGCAGGGCCCAGAATCGGAACGCCATCTGCATCAGGTTGCCGATGATGTAGTTCAGCACGAAGTCGACGATCACCAGCATGGTGAGGCTGGTGTGGCCTTCACGGATGTCGAACAGGTTGTTGGCGATGAACAGAGGCGCCGCGGCAAGAATCACGCCGATGCCACTGATCGTGAAGAACAGGAGTGCCTCGTGGTGCCGTTCGCGTCCGCCTCGGTTCTTGAACGCCCACTCACGGTTGAGGATGTAGCTCAGGATCGTCGCCATCACACCGGAGATGACCTTGGCCACCACCGGCTTGGGTTCGAGCACCGTGAGGCTGAGCGAGTAGAAGATGGCGAGGTCGAACACCATCGTCGTGCCGCCGACGATGGCAAATTTGATCAGTTCGCTGTGACGAATCGCCAGCTCCCGAATTGGACCGGGGAGGCGGTGAATCACACTGTCGATCGAGGGCACAACGGAGAAGTCTACGAAACGACACCTCGATTTCACGAACCGGCGCGCAGATCATCAGACTTCTCTCAGGCCAACGACGGTCGAATCCGCCTCACATGACACGATAGGAAGCCGTGACCGGTCCACATTTCCCCTCCGACGCGGCGAACCCGCGTCCCAGTACTCCGCGTCCGTCCACCAACGGAATGCCTGTCGTGGCGATGATCGGTGGCGGCCAGCTCGCGAGGATGACCCACCAGGCAGCCGTTGCGCTCGGACAGACGCTTCGAGTGCTGTCCGCCGGTGCCGACGAGCCCGCTGCACAGGTCAGTGCGGACGTGGTGCTCGGACACCACGACGACCTCGACGCGCTCAGGGCCGCTGCAACGGGATCGAACGCGGTGACGTTCGATCACGAGCATGTGCCCACCGAGCACTTGGAGACTCTCGTCGCCGAGGGTGTCAACGTGCAGCCACCGCCGTCGGCGTTGATCTACGCGCAGGACAAGCTGAAGATGCGCCGCAAGCTCGCTGATCTCGGCATCCCGAGCCCCGAGTTCGCGGAGGTGACCTGGGCCGGCGACGTGACCGAGTTCGGCGAAGAACACGGCTGGCCCGTCGTGGTCAAGGCAATTCGGGGTGGATACGACGGCCGAGGCGTGTGGATGCCAGCCGACGCCGAGGAAGCCGAGGAGATCGTCGGTCGACAGCTCGATCTCGGCGTGCCCCTGATGGTCGAGACCAAGGTCGATCTGCGCCGCGAGCTGTCCGCGATGGTCGGGCGCTCGCCGTTCGGCCAGGGTGCGTCGTGGCCCGTCGTCGAGACGGTTCAGCGACACGGACAGTGCGCCGTGGTTATCGCGCCCGCGCCAGGTCTCGACGAGGACACTGCCATCGACGCCGAGCGCATGGCTCTGGGCCTTGCCGCAGAACTTGGTGTAGTCGGATCCATGGCGGTGGAACTCTTCGAGACGACGGACGGGCGCATCCTCGTCAACGAGCTCGCGATGCGTCCGCACAACTCGGGGCACTGGACCATGGACGGCTGCCGGACCTCGCAGTTCGAGCAGCACCTGCGAGCCGTTCTCGACTATCCGCTCGGCGACACGTCGCCCGTGGCGCCGGTGACGGTGATGGCGAACATCCTCGGCGCACCCGAGGCGCCCACGATGAGCATGGACGAGCGGCTGCATCACCTGTTCGCCCGGATGCCCGACGCCAAGGTGCACCTCTACGGCAAAGGCGAACGCAAGGATCGCAAGATCGGCCACGTCAACGTGCTCGGCGCGGCAGGCGGACGCGCCGACGACGCAGCCTATGTGGCCGCGATCAGAGAAAAGGCAGAGCGTGCCGCGCATTGGATGTCGCACGCGGAATGGACCGACGGATGGGATCCGCACGCATGAGCGACAATTCGACGGGCCCTCAGGTCGGCCTGATCATGGGAAGCGACTCGGATTGGCCGACCATGGAGGCCGCGGCGGAAGCCCTCGCAGAATTCGGTGTCCGCTTCGAGGTCGGCGTCATCTCCGCGCATCGCACTCCGCAACGCATGATCGACTACGCGAACACTGCCGCCGAACGCGGACTGAAGGTGATCATCGCGGGAGCCGGGGGAGCTGCTCACCTTCCCGGCATGGTGGCGTCGGCGACGCCGTTGCCGGTCGTGGGCGTTCCGGTGCCGTTGAAGTATCTCGACGGCATGGATTCGTTGCTGTCCATCGTGCAGATGCCGGCAGGTGTTCCGGTGGCGACGGTGTCCATCGGCGGTGCGCGTAACGCCGGCCTGCTCGCCGTACGCATCCTCGGTGCATCCGACGCTGCTCTCCGTGAGCGGATGGCCTCGTTCCAGGCCGGGCTCGAGCGGATGGTCGAGGACAAGGACGCCGCACTGCGCGCCAAGCTGCTGGGATAGTGCCGCTTTCGCTCCGGGCGCGCGTACGCCGTGCCTCACGCGGTCGGCGCCAGGTCGTCGTCGTGACCTGGCTGGCGCTTGCCTACGCGGGCCTGTGGCGAGCGAGAGTCGAGTTCGACGAGCCGAGTGCACTGTTCGTCGCGTCCGGGATGCGGTACGGCTTCGGGCGCGGTGGGACGACGATCGGCGGTGTCTACCTGACGAACTCCAACGTGTCCCGTCGGGTATTGCGCCACGAGGCCGTCCACGCCGATCAGTGGGCGCGATACGGCATCGCCTTCGCGCCTCGCTATCTCGTCGAAGAGATCCATCGACCGGGCGCGAGAAACAGATACGAGATCGAGGCAGGCCTGGCCGACGGCGGCTATCGCATCCGACGACCGGAGTGACGAGTGAAGCGGGCTAGAGGGTCTTGGTGACCTTCTCCGTCGCGACGCGGCGTTCGGTCTTCGAGTCGTCGGGCGAGCTGACCTGAACCAAAGATGCGCCGGCGGCGAGCACCGAGAGCAGCCCGTCTATCAATTCGTCGGCCGTGGTCCACGGCAACGAGGACAGCACGCGGTCTCCCACCGCGATCGAATGCGCCTCGGCGCGGGCACGTGCGGCGCCGAGAACCTCTTCGACCGACCGACCGTCCAGAGCGCCCGATTGTCCCGACGGCCGAAACTGATCCCCGTGCACACGGACCGACGTCGCGTAATCGGTCACACCCACCGGTAGATCCGGGACCGGTCTACCGAAGGCGTCGAGCGACAGCGCCACGACCTCGGGCACGTCGCCTGCGTCGTCGATGCGCCCGCCGTGCACCAACGCGACCTCCACGTCGGGGTCCGCGCTCAGGGTGACGTCGGCGCCTGCCCACCACGCCCCGAGGAGCACTGCCGCTGTCTGCCAGTGCGCGGGAAGCAGTACCGAGACTCGTGTCCCCGGTTCCACACCCAGCTCGTCGCGGAGAAAGTTCGCGGTCTTCGCAGCCCAGTTGGCCAGCGTCACACCGGAGACCTCGACCCGCTCGCCGGTGGCGTCGTCGTAATACGTCACGCGCGGGCCGGCTGGGTCGGTTGTCAGGATGGGGTCCAGAAGTTCCTGCGTCAGAGTCGAAGCCACGCAGGGAACACTACCGCCTCAGTTGACGCACGCGGGGCCGGTGGAACCGGCGTCGATGGGGGGAGCGGGCGACTCGCCTGCCGAGCTGCCCGCAGTTTCGGAGGCAGCGGATGCGCTCGTTGCGGCAGGGGCGCCTGCCGTCCCCGGTCCGGAGTAGTCGGACGCGAGGACCACGCGCACGGTGCCACTCGTCAACGAATCGTCGCCGGCCACGCTGACGCCGCCGAGCGCGGCAGCGACGGCTCTCGCTTCGTCGCTCTCGGGATCGGCGGCCTGAACCGTGGTGGTGGACACCGTCGTTCCCTCGTAGTTGCCGACGGTGCCGCCGATGTACCCGAGCTCGCTCAACGTGGAGGCAACCCCGCCGGCCAGTCCGTCGATGCCGCTGTCGTTCGCGACGTCGACCGTCACCGAGGACGGATCGACCTGCGGCGCATCGGTTGTCGGGGCATCGCTGTCGTCCTCCGACGAGCCGTCCAGAAGGCCCTCGACGTACTTCTTGACTGCGGCGGGATCCACCTCGACGATGGACTCGCCGTAATCGGTCACCCCGTTGATGTCGACCGCGGGAATCGTCTCGAACTTCACTTGGCCGCCTGCAAGATCCTGCAGGCGAGTGGCGAATTGCAGTATGTCCCAATCGGAGTCGAGCACCACCGACCGTTGTACCGCCGCGCTCAACTGGTTCAGTTTGCCGGGATTGCTCAGTGTCTGTGCACTCAGCACACTGCGCACGAGCGACGCCATGAACACTTGCTGCCGCACGATGCGATCCAGATCACCGCGCGGCAGATCGTGGCGCTGCCGCACGAAGCTGAGTGCGTCGGCGCCGGACAAGGTCTGCTCGCCGGCAGGGAAATTCGCACCGGACAGGGGCTCGTCGACCGGAGCGTTGAGGCACACACCGACCCCGCCGACCGCGTCGGTGAGGAGAACGAACCCGAGCAAACCGACCTCGGCGTAGTGGTCGACGGTGATGCCTGTCAGATCGGCCACCGACGTGATGAGCGCCTCGCGGCCCGCCTCGGTGGACTGGGACTCGGCGTCGGCGTCGGACACGCCGCTCTCGACGAGTTCGAGGCGCTTGTTCTCCTTGGTGGCGCCGTACGCGGCGTTGATCTTCGACATCCCGATGCCGGGCACCTGAACATAGGAGTCGCGGGGAATCGAGATCGCCGTCGCCGACGACCCGTCGTTGGGAACGCGGATCAACACGATGGTGTCGGTGTTCGACGCCACCTCCTCGCCCGCGCGCAGTGAATCGAGTTCCGCCTGCGACAGTGCGTTTCCGTGCGCATCGGTGCGGCTGTCGGTGCCCACCATCAGGATGTCCACGGCGCCGTCGGCTCCGCCGCCGAGGCCGAGCGCGCCTGCCGTCGCGATGTTGGAACGAAGGCCGTCGATGCTTCGCCACGCGAAACCGGTGACCACCAACACCATCACGGCCAGTGCCGCGACGAAGATCTGTGGTGCTCGCATCGTCTTCGCGGATCGCGCGGCAGGGGCCGACGGGTCCCGATGTGCCGGGCCGGGTCGACGGCGGTCCGTACGCTCCGTCGCGGTCCGGCCGGTCCGGCGCGGTTCGTCCTCACGGCGACGACGAGGAATCTCGCTCCTGCTCCGGTCGGCTCGTGACCTGCGGGACTCGGCCCGAGAACCACTCCGGGGCTCCCGGCGGGCACGGGACTCGTCGGAGCGACGGCGATACTCGTCGCGGCCGGGGCGTGGGAAGTCCCCTGGCTCGTCCGACTGACCTGGCACCTGAGCGGTTCCTTCCGTTGTACGACGTTGTTCGACGATCCTGGTTCGGATCCAGGCTACTTGTGAAATCTCACTGCCTCGCTCAAGCACGGACGGCGTGCCACACTTTCCGACTGTGACGAACATTCTTGTGACCGGCGCCGGTGGGCAACTCGGACGACAGATTCTGAAACGAGCCGAGCGGGCAGGGGTACAGGTGACGGGCATCACCAGTGCCGAACTCGACATCACCGACCGAGACTCGGTCGGGGCTGCGGTGACACCAGGGTCCGTCGTGATCAATTGCGCCGCGTACACGGCCGTCGACGCGGCCGAGACGGACGAGGACCGCGCATTCTCGGTGAACGCCGTCGGGCCCGCGAACCTGGCGCAGGCGTGTGCCGAGGTCGGGGCGCGGCTGGTGCACGTGTCGACCGACTACGTATTCGACGGCACGTCCGATGTCCCCTACCAGCCGGGTGACCCCACTGCACCGCGCAGTGCGTACGGCCGCACGAAACTCGCGGGCGAGCACGCCGTTCTCGACGCGCTTCCGACGGCGACCGTCGTCAGGACCGCGTGGGTGTACACGGGCGTCGGCTCGGACTTCGTGTCCACGATGCGCAGGTTCGAACGCGAACGAGACACCGTGCGTGTCGTCGACGACCAGGTGGGATCGCCCACCTACTCGTGGGATCTGGCGGGTGGACTGCTCGAACTCGCCGCCGCGAACTCGCCGATGCCCCCGATCCTCAACCTGACGAACGCAGGCACCGCCAGCTGGTTCCAGCTCGCCCGCGCGGTGTTCGCCGGAGTCGGTGCCGATCCGGAGCGGGTGGAGCCGTGCTCGAGTGCGGAGTTCGTCCGGCCCGCACCTCGGCCCTCGTACTCGGTACTCTCGCCCGACGCGTGGAGCGAGTCCGGCCTGACGCCGCTTCGGGACTGGCGTGACGCACTCGCCGATGCCTTGGACGCCCCGGTGCACGTGGACCGATAGGGTTGCCCGCGTGAGTTCCAAGCTGGCCGTCGTGACGGTGACCTATTCGCCCGGTGAACACCTTGACCAGTTCCTGACGTCGTTGGCGACGGCCACGTCCGAGGACCCACAGGTCATCATGGCGGACAACGGCTCGACCGACGGGGCACCGGAGGCCGCCGAGGCGAAGTACCCGAACGTGCGACTGTTCCGGACCGGCGCCAACCTCGGCTACGGAGGCGCGGTCAACCGGGCTGTCGCCGAGATCGACGACAGAGTCGAGTTCGTCGTCGTGGTCAACCCCGACGTCCGGTGGCACCCGGGATCGCTCGACGGACTTCTCGACGCAGCCGAGCGATGGCCGCGCGCAGGCGCGCTCGGACCTCTGATTCGTGAGCCGGACGGTAGCCGTTACCCGTCGGCGCGGTCGGTTCCGGATCTCACGTCCGGCGCGGGCCATGCGCTCCTCGGGAAGGTGTGGCCGAACAACCCGTGGACACTGCGATACCGGCAGGACAACGAAGCAGCCACCGAACGGGCAGTCGGATGGCTGTCGGGGTCGTGCCTGTTGCTGCGCCGTGCCGCGTTCGACTCGGTGAACGGGTTCGATTCGCGGTATTTCATGTACATGGAGGACGTGGATCTGGGTGACCGCCTCGGAACCGGCGGATGGCTCAATGTGTACGTGCCGAGTGTGGAAGTAACCCATTCCAAAGGGCATGCGGCAGGTAGGCATCCGGAACTCATGCTTCCGGCCCACCACGCGAGCGCGTATCGCTTTCAAGCGGATCGCCACCCTCATCTATGGCAAGCTCCCATACGATGGGCGTTACGCGCAGGTTTGGCGACGCGCTCGAAGGTTGTTGTGGCTTCGGCACTTCGACAGCGACAGACAGACGACACTCGACCGGACCACGACAGAGAGGCCGACAATGCCAGCTGACACGGGCAAGACCACCGATGCCGTAATCCTGGTGGGAGGCAAAGGGACTCGGCTCAGGCCGCTGACGCTGTCGGCCCCGAAGCCGATGCTTCCGACTGCGGGATTGCCCTTCCTCCATCACTTGCTCGCGCGCATCAAGGCCGCCGGGATCACCCACGTGGTGCTCGGCACGTCCTTCAAAGCCGAAGTCTTCGAAGAGCATTTCGGCGACGGCTCCGATCTGGGCATCGAGCTCGAGTACGTCACCGAGACCGAGCCGCTGGGCACCGGTGGCGGAATCCGTAACGTGCTGCCGAAACTGCGTGCCGACAACGTCGTGGTGTTCAACGGTGACGTGCTCGGTGGAACCGACCTGACCGCGGTGCTCGACACCCACGCCCGTACCGAGGCGGACGTGACGCTGCACCTGGTTCGCGTCGGCGATCCCCGCGCATTCGGTTGCGTTCCCACCGACGAGGACGGACGGGTCACGGCATTCCTCGAGAAGGCTCAGGACCCACCGACCGATCAGATCAACGCAGGTTGCTACGTCTTCAAACGCGAGATCATCGAAACCATCCCCGCCGACAGGCCCGTGTCCGTCGAGCGCGAGGTGTTCCCCGCGCTGCTCGCCGAGAACAAGCGCGTCTACGGCCACGTCGACAGCGCGTACTGGCGAGACATGGGAACACCCGAGGATTTCGTGAAGGGCTCGTCGGACCTGGTGCGCGGTATCGCCCCGTCACCTGCCCTGAGTGGCCCCCGCGGTGAGTTCCTCGTGCACCCGAGCGCCGGTGTGGCTCCGGGCGCACTGCTGATCGGCGGCACAGTCGTCGGCCGCGGCGCCGAGGTGGGTGCAGGTGCCCGTCTCGACGGAGCGGTCGTGTTCGACGGAGCCGTCATCGAGGCAGGCGCCGTGGTGGAGCGCTCGATCATCGGCTTCGGCGCTCGCATCGGACCTCGCGCGTTGGTCCGCGACGGCGTGATCGGAGACGGGGCGGACATCGGCGCACGGTGCGAACTTCTGCGAGGCGCCCGCGTGTGGCCGGGCGTCAAACTCCCCGACGGCGGAGTGCGTTTCTCCACCGACGTCTGACCGGGTACGTCTGACCGGGTGCGTCCCCGATCAGCGGGCAGCCGCGAGGTCGACCAGGTGAGTGATGGTGTCCACCTCGGCGGACTCCGGCAACTCGCCGATCGGCCACCACCTCAGGTCCGTCGATTCCTCGCTGCGCACTGCTGTTGCACCCTCGGGAGCGCGCACGAGGAATCTGAGGTCCAGATGGCGCGTCGGCTTGCCGAGTGAACAGGTGATCGGATGCGTGTCCGCGGACAGAAGCACAGGATCGATCGTCAGATCGTCGATGCCGGACTCCTCGCGCGCTTCCCTGAGTGCGGCATCGACGACGGTGCTGTCGGACGGTTCGCAGTGACCACCGAGTTGGATCCATCGTCCGACGCGTGGATGAAGCGTCAGCAGTACCTGCTGTCCCGAGGAATCGAGTACGAGCGACGACGCCGTGATGTGGCCGGCTTCGTTGGAGCGAAGGCAGCCGTCGGGGCACGCCGCGAGAAACGCGAGCATGGTGTGCCGCAGCGCATCGTCGCGGGCGTCGCCGACAGGCCAGTCCTCGAGCACACGTCGAGCGGAGTCGTGCAGTGAGCGAGCGCTCACCTCACATCTCCAGCAGCTCGGAGCCCGGTGCAGTGCGCACACGAGGTTCCGACGGTTCGGCCGGGTGCCCGATTGCAATGGCTCCCATGGCTTTCCAATCGGCCCGTAGGCCGAGCTCGGACCGAACGAGGTCGGAGACGAAGATCGTCGACCCTACCCAGCAGCTACCGAGACCCCGTACTGCCAACGAGACCAGCAGTCCTTGCACGGCGGCGCCGACCGCGACGGTGAACATCGTCTCCTCGGCTGCTGTCCGGCGGGCGTCGGGATAGGTGTGCGCCCCGTCTGGAACGCAGAACGGAATCACTATCTCCGGTGCGTCGACCAGAATGTTGCCGCGAGCGACTCGGGCATCGATCGCACTCGGGGCGAGGCCGTCCGACTCGAGATCCATCCGCCATGCCTTCTGCATCTCGCTGAGCAGTCGGGTGCGCAGCGCGGGAGTTCTGACCCACACGAATCTGACGGGGTGGGTGTGGTGCGGTGCCGGTGCGGTCAGAGCGTCGGCCACGGCGTCGCGAACGATGTCGGGGTCGACCGAGTCCGGAGCGAACGACCGAACCGAACGACGCGACGGGACGGCCTCGCGCCTGCCGCGTGCGATCGATTCTTCCGTCCCGAGCCAGAACAGATCGTCTTCGCCGGGACGCACGAGATCGCGTGCGCGCGAACCGTTGTCGACCGGGGTCAGCCCGCGGACGACCGCCACCGGAACCGAACCGAGCTTGCCCTTGACGAGATCACCGGCCGCAGCGATCTCGTCCGCGACGGCGACCTCGGTGACCACGAGTTCGTTCCCCTGACTGTCCTCGGCACCGGCGTACGCGTGCACCACGGCGAGGCCTGCACTTCCGATGGCCGCGTCCGTCTGCCCGACCCGCCACGCACGCCCCATCGTGTCGGTAACCACGACACCGACCGTGACACCGAGCGACTCCGCCAGCGCAGCCCGAAGACCGGCCGCGCTCGCATCGGGATCCTCGGGGAGCAGCGCGAGTTCTGCCCGGTCCACGTTGGACCCGTCGATACCCGACGCGGCCTGGACGATGCCGAGACGGTTCTCGGTGATGAGTGTGCGGCCCTTACGCGCGACGACGCGAACAGCCTCCTGATCGACGAGCACACGCCGCGCGGCATCGCGTTCCTCCGGGTCCAGCGGAGCGGCGACCAGTCGACCTTCCACCTTCGAGAACGCCTTGCTCGTCACCACGAGGACGTCGTCGTCGCGAATCCACGGCGCGGCCGTCGCGATGGCCGCAGCGAGGTCGTCGCCCGGGCGGAACTCGGGAAGCCCTGTGACCGGTAGGATCTCGATACCGCCGCCCGGCGCGTGATCGCCGGGCACAGGGGAGCCTGCCTGTTCGGTCACAGCGCCAGCCCTGCCGAACGTAGAGCAACGGCTGCCATCTCCGCCGTGGTGGCCGGATCGGTCATCAACAGCGGCACACTGAGGACGTCGACGCCGGGAATCTCTGCCGTGTCGGTGGAATGGATCATCCACGAGTCGAGGATGCCCGTGTCGGTGCGAGCGCCGTAGTACTTTCCGACCGCCTCGGCAGTGGTCTCGACGCCGATGACCGACAGGCATTCGTCGGCCATCCCTCGCAGGGGCCTGCCGTCGACGACAGGGGACAGGCCGACGACCTTGGCCTTCGTGGTGCGCAAGGCGCTGCGGATCCCGGGGACGGCAAGGATCGCCCCGACACTCACGACTGGATTCGACGGAGCCAGGATGACGGCGTCGGCGTCGGCAATGGCGTCGAGCACACCGGGGGCTGGACTGGCCTGTTCCGCGCCGATGTGGGCGAAGCTGTGCGTCGGGATTCGAGCTCGGTAGCGAACCCACCACTCCTGGAAGTGAATCGCGCGCTGACTCTCACCCGACTCGTCGTCGGGGTCGGTGACGACGACGTGCGTCTCGCTCCGATCGTCGGAAACAGGAAGGAGGCGAACTCCGGGCTGCCACCGGTTGCACAGCGCTTCGGTGACAGCGGAGAGCGGGTACCCGGTCCGCAGCATCCGGCTACGGATCAAGTGTGTGGCGATGTCGCGGTCGCCGAGACCGAACCAGTCCGGATCCGCTCCGTACGCGGCGAGCTCGTCGCGCGCGTGCCACGTTTCGGCGATGCGGCCCCATCCTCGGTCGGTGTCGATGCCCCCGCCGAGTGTGTACATACAGGTGTCCAGATCCGGACAGATCCGAAGCCCGTGCATCCACACGTCGTCCCCGACGTTGACGATCGCGGTGATGTCACCGCCACCGCCGAGCAGTTCCTTGAGGCCCTGGAGAAATCGCGCTCCACCGACCCCGCCCACCAAGACAGTCACTTTCACAGCTGAGGAGCCTATGCCTTGCCGGACGCCTGTGTGTGGGCGCCTCGTGTCCGGCCGTGCTCGAGGCATGTTTAGCTGCCTGTTCACGGGGACGACACGCGCGGAACGACCGTTGATTCGGGGTGTCGGCCGATTTCGGGCCGTAGATGGTATTGGAAATGTGCCCATCAGCTTGACCGCACCACTGTGCGGCGTGTCTAATCACATGTATGTCATTCCAGGGTTGCCGAGCGAGTGTGCTTGGTGCCGACCTTGATTCGAACACGCGTTCCCATGTGGCGCCATTTCGTGGATACGTGTAGTAAAGGTCGAGAGTTCAGAGTGATTACGAATACCGGCGTGGGGCAAGGTGTTCGGACCGACCGGATGTATCTGCGCTAGAAGAAATGGTGAGGAGGCGGAAGCGATGTATGACCAGCACGTGACACGTGAACAACAGGGCGAGGCTCTTGCTCACCTCAGCGCAGTCGACGGCGCGCCGCAGACCGATTCTCGAGCAGGCGCAGCACGAAGCGACTGCGACAACGCAATTCAGAACGGTGCCCGAGGAGTCGAGGTCGTTCCGGTGGACGCGGGCGCCGCGTACGTCGATGCGACGCCGGCCGACGACGTCGAGCCTGACGACACCGAACACGTCGCCGCGCTTTCCGACGAAACCGATTCCGACGAAACCGATTCCGACGAGACCGATCCCGATCTCGATGTCGTTCGGGAGTCGGTGAAGCCTGTGCTCAGCTTGATCGCGGGATTCGATCAGATGTTCGAGGAGATCGAGGATCAGTGGCAGGAGCGCGCACTGTGCGCTCAGACCGATCCCGAGGCCTTCTTCCCGGAGAAGGGCGGATCCACGCGTGAGGCGAAGCGTATCTGCCTCGGCTGCGAGGTGAAGGACGAGTGCCTCGAGTACGCGCTCGCCAACGACGAGCGTTTCGGAATCTGGGGCGGACTGTCCGAGCGTGAGCGCCGGCGCCTCAAGCGCGGCATCGTCTGACCCTGCCGCGATTCCGAAGCGGCTGTGTGCACCGACGTCCGGTTCTTCCGGGTCGTTGCCGGTTGTCCGTCAGTCCTCGTCGGGCAGCGGGTCCACTACATCCGGGTCGACCCCCAGGTAAGTGGCGACCTGCTCCACCAGAACGTCGAACAGTAGATCTTCCAGGTCCTCGGGATGTTTCGCACGTCGCTCCAGCGGACGGCGGAACAGCACGATCCGAGCGCGTGTGGTTTCTCCGCGCTTGTCGATTCCCGCCGGTACCAGCCGAGAGAGCGGCACCGGGCCTTCTGCCACTACCTCGGGTGGCCAGTTCACCGATTCCGGGTCTTTCGCACGAATCTTCGGGACCTCGTCCACTGCGATGTCGAGACGTTCGAGCTTGTCGTGCCACCGGTGGTCGATGCGCGCGAATGCTTCGAGGACTGCGCGGTCGAATTTGTCGGCCCGCGATCGATGACCGGGAAGCGACGCGGGGAGGATCGGACCGCGAACACCGCGGCCTCGTCGTGATGCGGATCGGGAGGTCGTTCTGCGTCCGGAGCCGGTTCGAGCCATGCCGAGAGGCTATCGGTGCCGTTGCGCGGTGTGTCGAGCGGCTCGGCGTCGGAGTGGGGGACTACTCTCTTCCGTGTGAGATCTATGCGTGGATGCTGCCGCCCTGGGTGCAACCGATCGGCCGTTGCGACGCTCACGTATGTCTACTCCGATTCCACCGCTGTCGTCGGGCCACTGGCCACCGTCGACGAGCCGCATTCCTGGGATCTGTGCGAGGTGCATGCCTCGACCACCACAGCACCCAAGGGATGGGAGATGGTTCGGTACGAAGGTGGGTTCACCACCTCGACTCCGGACGAGGACGATCTGACGGCGCTGGCGGAGGCCGTCCGCGAAGCCGGCCGCGGAGACCGCGTTCGCGACGACGCTCCCCGACCCAGTGCCGGTGTCCGGTCCGCTACGGAGTCCACGCAGGACCGCCGCGCGGCTTCGCCCGTCAGAACCGGGCGACGCGGCCATTTGAGGGTGCTTCCCGATCCGACGGCTTGATCGGTAGCCCGAAACTGCAATTGCGGTCCGCTGCTTTGTCGTTCGGATGATCGACCCAGGCATCATTTCTGTCACATCTGGTGTGAGTCATCGCGACGTCCACCTCCATCTGTGACACATTCGTAGGTGAGTGCGCCCTCGATTCGCGCTCGCAGTTGAACCATTCGAAACCCCGAGGAGTCGTTCGTGGCACGCACTGCCGAAGCCGTCAATGCAGTCATCAAGGCCTACGACGTGCGGGGGGTGGTCGGCGAGCAGATCGATGCCGAGTTCGTTCGCGACGTCGGTGCTTCCTTCGCTCGTCTGGTGCGCGAACCCGGCGTCACGCGCATCGTGATCGGCCACGACATGCGGGCATCGTCACCCGAGTTGTCGCGTGCGTTCGCCGACGGCGTCACCTCGCAGGGCCTCGACGTGGTGTTGATCGGTCTCGCGTCGACGGATCAGCTGTACTTCGCTTCGGGATCGTTCGACTGCCCCGGCGCAATGTTCACCGCGAGTCACAATCCGGCGAAGTACAACGGCATCAAACTCTGCCGTGCCGGTGCCAAGCCGGTCGGTCAGGACACGGGTCTTGCGACCATCAAGTCCGAGCTCGTCGACGGCGTCCCGGCGTACGACGGAAAGCCGGGTTCGGTCACCGAACAGGATGTCCTCGTCGATTACGCGACATTCGTCAGGGGCCTTGTCGACCTGTCACGGGTGTCCGGAGTCAAGATCGCCGTCGACGCCGGTAACGGGATGGGCGGCCACACGGTTCCGGCCGTGTTCGACGGGTTGCCCGTCACCGTCGAACCGCTGTACTTCGAGCTGGACGGCACGTTCCCCAACCACGAGGCCAACCCTCTCGATCCAGCGAACCTGGTGGACCTGCAGAAGTTCGTGCGAGAGACCGGTGCGGACATCGGGCTCGCGTTCGACGGTGACGCCGACCGATGCTTCGTCGTCGACGAGAACGGCGACCCGGTGTCTCCCTCCGCAGTGACCGGCCTCGTCGCCGAGCGTGAACTGCGCGGCGAACCCGGAGCGACGATCATCCACAACCTGATCACATCGAGGGCGGTGCCGGAGCTGGTGACCGCGCTCGGCGGTACCCCGGTGCGTACTCGCGTCGGCCACTCGTTCATCAAGCAGCAGATGGCGGAGACCGGAGCGATCTTCGGCGGAGAACACTCCGCGCACTACTACTTCAAGAACTTCTGGGGCGCCGACTCAGGCATGTTGGCGGCATTGCACGTTCTCGCGGCGCTCGGTTCGCAGGACCGTCCGCTCAGCGAGCTCATGCGTGGGTACGAGACGTACTCGGCGTCGGGCGAGATCAACTCCACCGTCGACGATGCCGCAGCGCGGACGTCGGCAGTGCTCGACGCGTTCGCCGACCGCACTGCCGGAGTCGATCGGCTCGACGGAGTGACAGTGGATCTGAACGGAGGCGCCTGGTTCAACCTGCGTGCGTCCAACACCGAACCGCTTCTCCGGCTCAACGTCGAGGCCCGTACCTCGGACGAAGTGGACGCCTTGACGACCGAGATTCTCGGCATCGTCCGAGGCTGATCGGCGGCGCACTACTCCGTCCGAACTGTATTAATGGACGCGGCGGTGGGTATGCGGGCACCATCGGTGGCAGAAACGGCGAGTCGAATCGGGAAGGACGGTGGCACTGCGATGACTACTCTGACGCCTGCACTGGATCTGGACGATTCGGACGCTCTCGCCAAGGCCGATGTCGAAGGCTGGTTGCGCAGCGCGGCGCTGGCCGGGGCACAGGCCCGTGCGACGATGTCCTCCTACGAGGACGTCGTCGGTGACCGATTGTCGGACCTCCAGCCCCGCAGCGTGGTATTCGTTGCCGGTGGCGGTCGCGCCCGGCGCGCCACCGCGATGGTCGTCGCTGCCGTGGGAGCCCGGATCGGCGTCCCGTTGGTCGTATCGGACGGCACACCGCCGTGGGTCGGCCCCCTCGATGTCGTGGTGATCTGCGGAGACGACGCAGGGGATCCCCGGTTGTCGGAGGCCACTGCTGCTGCCGTGCGACGCGGCGCCGAAACCGTACTCGTCACTCCGGACGAGGGGCCGCTCCGTTCGGCGGCGGCCGGACGCGCGATGTTCCTGGCGCCGCGGGTGTCGGTGCGTGAACCGAACGCACTGATGCGCTACGTCGCTGCCGCGGTGTGCGTTCTGGGTGCGTTGTCGTCCGGCGCCTACCGAGCGTTGCTCCCCGATCTCGCTCGCCTCGCCGACGCGCTGGACGAGGAAGCGTCGCGAAATCACCCTCGGCACGAGGTCTTTCACAATCCGGCCAAGTCCATCGCGTCACGCATCTCAGGGCGCCGAGCGGTGTTCACCGGAGTGAGCGCACTCGCGGTGGAGACGGCACGGCACGGCGGCGAAGTGCTGTTCCGCGTCGCGGGAGTAGTGGCGGCGTCCGGCGATCTACCGGACGTGGTGGCAGCCGGAGTGCAGGCTGCCGGTGCCTCGTCCGAGATGCCGGCCGACTACGACCCGTTCTTCCACGACGACCAACTCGACGGTCCGAGACCGCAACCCGGCGTCCGGGTGTTCGTCGCCGCCGCGCCGACCGGCGCACTGGATGCCGACCGTCGTACTGCGGCTCTCGACGACGTGGAGATTCTCGTCGCGGGCGGCGACGATGCCGCGTCAGAGCCGGTTCCTGCCGTCGGCCCCGTCTCCGACCGGAGCAGTGCGCGTGATCCACTCCTGTCCGAGATGGTCGGGGAATTCGAATCGATGACACTGTTGGCCACGCGGCTGGAGATGGCTGCCGCGTACTTACATCTGATGGGCGGTGACTAGTGCAACCACTGCACGGTGCGGTTCGGTCGTACGCGTGGGGATCGAGAACCTCGCTTGCGCAGTTGCAAGGACGGCAAGTGCCGTCGGAACATCCAGAGGCAGAGATCTGGCTGGGCGCCCATCCCGCCGACCCTGCTCGGATCGGGCCGGGGGATTCCACTCGATCGCTGCTCGAGGTAATCGACGATGATCCCGATCGTGAGCTCGGAGCCACCACCTCGCACGAGTACGGGGGCCGGTTGCCGTTCCTGCTCAAGCTGCTCGCCGCCGACGAACCCCTGTCCCTCCAAGCGCACCCGAGTTCCGTTCAAGCGAAGGAGGGCTTTGCGCGCGAGGAGGCACGTCGAGTTCCGATCGACTCGCCGGTCCGCAATTATCGAGACGCGTCGCACAAGCCGGAACTGATCGTCGCGCTCACCGAATTCCATGCGCTGGCAGGCTTTCGGTCCCCGAGGCGCACCGTCGAATTCATCGATGCGCTCGGTGTGGATGCGCTCTCCGGGTACCGGTCGCTGCTCGCCGACCAACCTGACCAAGCCGGACTGCGCACGGTGTTCACGTCATGGATCACGTTGCCGGGTCCTGCACTCGATGCTCTCCTCCCGTTGGTGGCCGAGGGATGCATCCGCTACTTGTCGACGGGTGCGCACGCCGATGACGGCAAATTCGTCGACGAGGCACGGACATTGTTGGAACTGGGGGAGTCCTACCCAGGCGATGCAGGCGTTCTGGCCGCGCTTCTCCTCAACCGGGTGACGTTGTCACCCGGGCAAGGGCTCTACCTGGATGCCGGCAACCTGCACGCGTACCTGTCCGGTACCGGCGTGGAGATAATGGCCAACTCCGACAATGTTCTTCGCGGAGGACTGACGCCGAAGCACGTCGACGTACCGGAGTTGCTGAGAGTGCTCGATTTCGAGCCCGCCGAAGTGAACATCCTCGATCCCGAGGTATCCGGCGATTCCTCGACGATCGTCTACGACACGCCTGCACCGGAGTTCGCGCTGTCCCGGACGGCGCTCACGGACGGCGCGTCGGCCACTCTCGCCAGTGTCGGCCCGCAGATCGTGCTGTGCACCGAGGGCCGGGTGGCCGTGCAGGACGGTGAGAGCGAGCAGATCGTCGAACGCGGCTCGGCAGTATGGGTCTCGGCGTCGGAGGCAGCCCCGACCGTGACCGCCCGGTGGGGCGACGCCGAAGTGTTCCGCGGAACGGTGGGCAACTTCCGCGTCTGAGGCACGCGTTCGCTCGAGTTGCATCGAGCCGGCGTGCCGACGCCTTAGGGTGTTACCGAAGGTGTTCGAGTGACACACACCAGACGGTATCGACAGGTGGAAGCAGAGAAGATGGAACAAGAGCGTTCGAGCGGACCGGCTCGCAGGACTGGAATATTCCGAACGAAGTCGGTCGAGGATTCCATCCGCGACACGGACGAACCGGATACCAAGCTCCGCAAGGATCTGAACTCGTGGGACCTGACCGTCTTCGGCGTCGCCGTCGTCATCGGTGCCGGAATCTTCACGTTGACTGCGCGTACCGCTGGCAACGTCGCCGGACCGTCCGTGTCGCTGGCCTTCGTGCTCGCTGCGGTCGCCTGTGGTCTCGCGGCGCTGTGCTACGCCGAGTTCGCATCGACGGTGCCGGTGGCCGGCAGCGCGTACACGTTCTCCTACGCCACGTTCGGTGAGTTCATCGCCTGGATCATCGGATGGGACCTGATACTCGAGTTCGCGCTCGCCTCGTCCGTCGTGGCCAAAGGCTGGTCGTTGTATCTGGGGGAGGTGCTCGGTTCCTCGTCGCCGATCGTGACCATCGGCCCGTTGGACGTGGACTGGGGCGCGTTCCTGATCGTTGTCGTCATCACCGTCCTGCTGGCGAGCGGAACCAAACTCTCCTCACGGGTGTCGTTGGTGATCACCGCGATCAAGGTCGCAGTGGTACTGCTGGTCGTGGTCGTCGGAGCCTTCTACATCAAGGCCGAGAACTACTCGCCCTACATTCCGCCCGCCGAGCAAGGATCGACCGGCGAGGGAATCCATCAGTCCCTGTTCTCGTTCGTCACCGGAGCCGGTGGCAGCACCTTCGGCTGGTACGGGCTTCTGGCCGCCGCGAGCCTTGTGTTCTTCGCGTTCATCGGGTTCGACGTCGTCGCGACGACTGCCGAGGAAACGAAGGAACCGCAGAAGGCATTGCCGCGTGGCATCCTCGGATCACTGGCCATCGTCACCGTGCTGTATGTCGCCGTGACGCTCGTCCTGACCGGGATGGTCAAGTACACCGAACTGGCAGGTGACAGTTCGACTCTGGCGACAGCCTTCGACCTGAACGGTCTGACGTGGGCCAAGAACATCATCTCGTTCGGTGCTCTTGCCGGTCTGACAACCGTGGTGATGGTGCTGATGCTCGGTCAGACCCGCGTGCTGTTCGCGATGTCGCGCGACGGGCTGGTGCCGACCTCGCTGGCGCATACCGGCAAGCGCGGCACTCCGGTTCGCATCACAATCCTCGTCGGTGTGGTGGTCGCGGTTCTCGCCGCGTTCTTCCCGATCGGCGTCCTCGAAGAGATGGTCAACATCGGCACCCTCTTCGCATTCGTACTGGTGTCCATCGGCGTCGTGGTGTTGCGACGCACCAGACCGGACTTGCCGCGTGGGTTCAAGGTCCCCCTCATGCCGGTAGTCCCCATCCTGGCCGTGGTTGCCTGCCTGTGGTTGATGGTCAACCTCTCGGTCGAGACATGGCTTCGATTCATCGGCTGGATGGTCATCGGCGTGGTGATCTACTTCGTCTACAGCAAGCGCAACGTGGAGAAGACTCTGCGCGCGCGTGAGCAGGCTCGTTCGTCCAAGTAAGAAGTTGTTCGACCAACCCCTGTATCGGAACTTCTGCCTGTTATACGCTAGCCGAACAGACCCGAAGTTTTCTTTCAAGGGGGATCGAAATGGAACGCGCCGGTCACTCGGCCACAGTCGTGGACGAGTCATCCGGGGGTGGCGTGTCGGGGGACGCGACCGTCGAGCCAGTAGGAACCGTCGAGCCAGTAGAACATGTCGAGCCAGTAGAAAATACAGACGTCACTCGCCAGCGGCGGACCGGGAAGCGCGCGTTGTGGCTTCTCGGCCTGCTGGCGCCGGCGTCGGCGCTGCTGCCGTCGCAGCTGGTCCTCTGGACCGGAATGTCCATCTTCTGGTGGAGCGGTGTGATGGTGTTCTTCGTCGTCATCCCTGTCATCGACATGCTGGCGGGCGAGGACGGGGACAACCCGTCCGACAGTGACGTGGAGCATATGCAGGAGGACCGGTTCTACCGGTGGTGCACATACCTCTTCCTGCCCGTTCAGTTCGTGACGCTGCTGGTCGCGTGCTGGATGTGGGCGTTCGGTTCACTCGCCGTCGTCGACAAGATCGGTCTCGCTGTGACGGTGGGACTGGTAGCGGGTACCGGAATCAACGCGGCTCACGAGCTCGGTCACCGGATCGAGGAGCACGAGCGGTGGCTCGCGAAGGTCGCGCTGATGCAGACCCTCTACGGTCACTTCTTCGTCGAGCACAATCGCGGTCATCACGTCCGCGTCGCCACCCCCGAGGACCCGGCAAGTGCTCGGCTCGGCGAGAACTTGTACGTGTTTCTGCCTCGAAGCGTTATCGGGGGACTGCGGTCCGCGTGGCGGCTTGAGAACCAGCGTCTGCATCGGCGTGGGATCCGCCGATGGAGTCCGCGAAACGCTCTGCTGCACACGTGGGCGATGAGCGTCGCACTGTTCGGCACGCTCGTGCTCGTGTTCGGGCTGTCGATCCTGCCGTACCTTCTGCTGCAGGCAGTCGTCGGTTTCCTGCTGCTGGAGACTGTCAACTACGTGGAGCACTACGGTCTGCTGCGGGAGAAGAACGAACGGGGCCGCTACGAGCGGTGCTCGCCGCGGCACAGCTGGAACAGCGATCGCTTGTGCACCAACATTTTTCTGTACCACCTCCAGCGGCACAGCGATCATCACGCCAATCCGGGCAAGCGGTACCAGACGCTACGTAGCTGCGACGAGGCCCCACAGCTGCCGGCCGGCTACGCATCCATGGTGCTGGTCGCCGCCGTGCCTCCGCTGTGGCGTCGAGTGATGGATCGCCGGGTGCTCGCTCACTACGACGGTGACATCACCCGCGCCAACATCCTGCCCCGACGTCGAGGCAAAGTTCTCGCTCGGCACGCTCGACGAGACGCACCACTCGCGGGGCCCGAGTCGCAGAACCGGACATCTCGTACGGCCGCCTGATTCCGGACGACGGCGGCGACACCTGGGCCGAACCCACCGCGAGTCGACCCGATAGCCTGGTGCGGAAACGCAACGCACAACAGGAGAGGCACGATGACGACCTCAGCACATGCCGGCGGCAGTTCGGCCGCCGGATCGGCACTCACCGCGGACCACCGGGGTGGAATCGACTTCAAGGTCGCAGATCTTTCGCTCGCAGAGTTCGGCCGCAAGGAAATCCGGCTCGCCGAGCACGAGATGCCGGGTCTGATCGCACTCCGACGTGAATACGCGGAGGTGCTCCCGCTCAAGGGCGCCCGCGTCTCCGGGTCGCTGCACATGACCGTCCAGACGGCCGTTCTCATCGAGACGCTCGTTGCGCTCGGCGCCGAGGTGCGGTGGGCGTCGTGCAACATCTTCTCCACCCAGGACCACGCAGCAGCAGCTGTCGTCGTCGGCCCCCACGGAACCGAGGAGGAGCCCAAGGGCGTCCCGGTGTTCGCGTGGAAGGGCGAGACGCTCGAGGAGTACTGGTGGGCTGCCGAGCAGATGCTCACGTGGCCGGGCGAACCCGCGAACATGATTCTCGACGACGGTGGCGACGCGACGATGCTCGTGCTGCGTGGCGCCCAGTTCGAGAAGGCAGGCGTCGTACCGCCGACCGACGACGATCACGATTCCGACGAGTACAAGGTGTTCCTCGGATTGCTGCGTCGCTCGCTCGAAGAGTCGAAGACCAAGTGGACGGCCATCGCGGAGTCGGTCAAGGGTGTCACCGAGGAGACCACCACCGGCGTCCTGCGTCTGTACCAGTTCGCAGCGGCAGGCGAGCTCACGTTCCCGGCGATCAACGTCAACGACTCGGTCACCAAGAGCAAGTTCGACAACAAGTACGGCACCCGCCACTCGTTGATCGACGGCATCAACCGCGGCACCGACGTCCTCATCGGCGGCAAGGCCGTCCTGGTCTGCGGTTACGGCGACGTCGGCAAGGGCTGCGCCGAGGCACTGAAGGGCCAGGGCGCTCGCGTCACGGTCACCGAGGCCGACCCGATCAACGCGCTGCAGGCTCTGATGGACGGATTCGACGTCCGCACCGTCGAGGAGTACATCGACAAGGCCGACATCGTCATCACCTCCACCGGCAACCTGGGAATCATCACCTTCGACCATATGAAGCGGATGAAGCATCAGGCAATCCTCGGCAACATCGGTCACTTCGACAACGAGATCGACATGGCCGGGCTCGAGAAGGCCGCGGATGTCACGCGCATCAACATCAAGCCGCAGGTCGACGAGTTCCAGTTCAAGGACGGCCATTCGATCATCGTGCTGTCCGAGGGCCGGTTGCTCAACCTCGGCAACGCGACGGGCCACCCGTCGTTCGTGATGAGCAACAGCTTCTCCAACCAGGTCATCGCACAGATCGAGCTGTGGACGAAGCCGAGCGAATACGACAACGAGGTGTACCGCCTGCCGAAGCACCTCGACGAGAAGGTCGCTCGCATTCACGTCGAAGCACTCGGTGGCACCATCACCAAGCTGACCAAGGAGCAGGCCGAGTACATCGGCGTCGACGTCGAGGGCCCGTACAAGCCCGAGCACTACCGCTACTAGGTCCTGCTGTGGGCCGACTGATCGTCATCGAGGGAGTCGACGGCGCGGGTAAGAACACGCTCGCCCGTCGACTCGTCTCGGCGTGGGAACGTGAACATCTCGACGTGGTTCGCATCGGTTTTCCGAGGTACGACGCCTCGGTGCACGCCGATCTCGCCGCGGAAGCGTTACGAGGTGAACACGGCGACACCGCGCAGAGCGTCCACGCAATGGCGTTGCTGTTCGCGCTCGACCGCAGATCGGCCGCGGGGGAGCTACGAAACGCGCTCTCTCACAACGACATAGTGCTGTTGGATCGTTACGTCGCGTCCAACGCGGCATACACCGCCGCGAGGCTCGACCAGTCCGCGGACGGCGAGGCGGTCGAATGGATCCGCGCCCTCGAATTCGATCGATTCCAGGTACCGATCCCGGACACTCAGATCTTCCTCGACGTGTCGGTGGAATTGGCCGCCTCGCGCGCGGAGTCACGCGAGACCGCGGACGCCTCGCGTACACGGGATGCCTACGAGCGCGACGGATCGCTGCAATCGCGAACCGCTGCGGTGTACGGCGAACTGGCGGCGTCGAACTGGATGTCCCCGTGGCAGGTCGTCGGCGCCGACGTCGATCCCGATCGACTCGCCGCCGACGTGTTCAATCAGCCAACTGACGCCGGGAAAGTGACAACATAGGTCCATGAAGCCTCGGATTCTTGTAGTCGACGACGATTCGGCACTCGCCGAAATGCTGACCATCGTCCTTCGCGGCGAGGGTTTCGAACCGTTCGTGGTCGGCGACGGCACACAGGCGTTGTCCGCGGTGCGAGAGAACCGTCCGGATCTCGTGCTGCTCGACCTGATGCTGCCCGGCATGAACGGCATCGACGTGTGCCGTGTTCTTCGGGCCGATTCCGGGGTTCCCATCGTGATGCTCACCGCGAAGACGGACACCGTCGACGTCGTGCTGGGACTCGAGTCCGGTGCGGACGACTACATCATGAAGCCGTTCAAGCCGAAAGAACTGGTCGCTCGGGTGCGAGCGCGTCTGCGTCGCACCGAAGACGAGCCGGCCGAGTTGCTCTCCATCGCGGACATCGTCATCGATGTCCCGGCGCACAAGGTCAGTCGAGGGGACGAGTTGGTGTCCCTGACGCCGCTCGAGTTCGACCTGTTGGTGGCCCTCGCACGAAAGCCACGTCAGGTGTTCACTCGCGAGGTGCTGCTCGAGCAGGTGTGGGGGTACCGCCACGCCGCCGACACCCGCCTGGTGAACGTGCATGTGCAGCGGTTGCGTGCCAAGGTCGAGAAGGATCCGGAGAATCCTGAGGTGGTGTTGACGGTGAGGGGAGTCGGCTACAAAGCCGGACCGCCGTGATCTGGTCCAACCGTTCGCGGCGTCGAATCAACGGAACGTTCACGCCGCTTCTGCGCTGGTTCAGAGCGCTCACCACATCGATCGGCCATGCGTGGCGCCGGTCGCTGCAACTGCGTGTGGTCGTCTCCACACTTACGTTGTCCCTTGTCGTCATCATCATTCTCGGTGCGGTGCTGACGAGCCAGATCACCGACCGGCTCCTGGAAGCGAAAATCACGGCTGCCACGGAGGAACTCGAACGATCCCGCATGACCGTGGAGGGAGCGTTGGCGGGGGCCGAGGAAACGACGGGGCTCTCCTCGCGTCTGGAGCGCGCTCGCGCTCAACTGACGAGCGGCGGCGTCGACTCCGGGCAGAGCACCGGATCCGCCGGTACGTTCGATCCCGTGCTCATCGTCGACGGAGACGGCATCCGGACGGGCTCGTCGATCGGCCCGTCGTCGCAGATTCCGGAGAGTCTTCGAAATTTCGTCCAGGAAGGCCTGATCAGCTGGCAGTACGCCACGGTCAGTGACGCCGAGCAGGGCGATTACACCGGTCCGGCCATCATCTTCGGCACGCCGACCGCGTCGGACATCGCGGATCTGGAGCTGTACCTGGTGTTTCCGCTCGGAAGCGAGGAGCGCACCCTCTCGCTCATGCGGGGGACGCTGCTCATCGGTGCCGCGGTTCTCCTGGTGCTGCTCGCCGCGATCTCCATGTTGGTGGCGAGGCAGGTCGTGCTACCGATTCGCTCGGCATCGCGCATCGCCGTTCGCTTCGCCGACGGCAGACTGAAGGAACGGATGCCGGTGCGCGGCGAGGACGACATGGCGCGGTTGGCGATGTCGTTCAACGAGATGGCCGAGAGTCTGTCGAAACAGATCACTCAGTTGGAGGAGTTCGGAAGCCTGCAGCGCAGGTTCACCTCCGACGTCAGCCACGAGCTACGGACACCGCTGACGACCGTCCGCATGGCTGCCGATCTGATTCACGACGGCTCCGCCGAGCTCGACCCCGCGCTGAAGCGATCGTCGGAACTGCTGGTCAACGAGCTCGATCGATTCGAGACCCTCCTCGGTGATCTCCTCGAGATCAGTCGCCACGACGCGGGCGTCGCCGAATTGGCGTCCGAGCAACTCGACCTGCGCATGTGCGCCAGGGCTGCGGTCTCCACGGTCAGGCATCTGGCACGCGAAAGCGCGACCGAAGTGATCGTCGACATGCCAGATCACGCTGTCGTCGCGGAGGTCGATCCCCGTCGCGTCGAGCGCATCCTCCGCAACCTGTTGGCCAATGCTCTCGATCACGGAGAAGGCCGTCCGGTTCTGATCCGGCTCAGGGCCAACAACGACGCCGCAGCATTCGTCGTGAGAGATCAAGGCATCGGCCTGCGCCCTGGCGAAGAGAAGCTGGTGTTCAACCGCTTCTGGCGCTCGGATCCGTCGAGGGTCCGCAGATCTGGCGGCACTGGCCTCGGCCTGGCTATCAGCGTCGAAGACGCACGCCTGCACGACGGCAAACTCGAAGCATGGGGAGCCGTCGGCGAGGGTGCATGTTTCCGGCTGACCTTGCCTCTGGTGCGGGGGCACAAGGTGATCGGGAGCCCGCTTCCACTGAAGCCGAGCACTCGCCGATACACGCAGGGGCAACCCCTTCCGTCCGCGACGGATCGAGCGGACGAATCGAAGGGACCCGGCGCGCCGGTCGATTCCGCCGGTTCGATCGGCGCGGACACCGGTGGAGGGCGGTCCACATGACGACTGCACACCGACAAAGTCGCTTCTCGCGCGTCGGCACACTGGTCGCGGCCCTGACGAGTCTCGTTCTGATAGTGGGCGGATGCGCGAGCCTCCCCGAATCTTCCAGCCCGCAGGCGATCGGGTCGCTCACTGCGGGCGCGGCGTCGACAACCCCGCCCCCGCCCGCATCGGGCCGCGAGCCGGACCTGCTGCTGCGTGATTTCGTGACCGCCAGTGCGGCGTCCGCGAACCGGCATCAGGCAGCTCGGCAGTTCCTGACCGCCTCGGCCTCGAACAGTTGGGACGACAGCGCCAAGACCGTCGTCGCCGACAAGATCGACCTTCTCACCGGCATGCGCACCGACACCGAGGCACAGTTCACGCTTCGGTCCAACACCGTCGGTCTCGTCGCTCCCGGCGGTGACTACCAAGCCGGCGCGGGCACGGTCGATTCGAACATCAGGATGATCAAGGTCGACGGGGAGTGGCGCATCGACGAACTACCTCCCGGCGTCGTCATCGATCGTTCGCAGTTCTTCGGTGCATATCAACGCAAGTCGCTGTTCTTCGTCGACCCGCTCGGCGCGGCCCTCGTACCCGACGTGCGGTGGGTGAGCGGCGCGGCCGATCAGATGGCCGATCAATTGGTCCAATTGCTGATCGACGGACCGAAGCCGAGCCTGGCTCCCGCCGTGTCCAACGAGCTGGGTAACGGCGTCGGGATTCGAGGGCCGATCACCAAGGCCGACGGGCGGACCTCACAGGAGGCCATCGGATCCGGCGGCGGCGTTCGGATCGACTTCGGTGGCCTGCAGGCCGTCGACGCCAAGAACCGCGAACTGCTCGCGGCCCAGGTGGTGTGGACGTTGGCGTCGGCGGACATCGCGGGCCCGTACGTGCTGCTCGCGGACGGGCAACCCCTCGACAACTCCAAACCCGACGGATGGACGACGGCGGACGTCGGTACCCTCGACCCGCTGGCCTCGCCGGAGAACGACGTCGGGTTGCACGCATTGGTGTCCGGTCGCTTGGTGTCCGTCGACGACAGTGGCACGACGCCGGTGCCGGGCTACTTCGGCACCGTCGAGAATCTGCGCAGCGCAGCGCTGTCGACGGACGGCACTCTCGTGGCAGGTGTCGCCGACACCGGCCGTCCCGCACCCGAACCGTCGTCGGCGTTGATGATCGGCGGCTACGACAGCGGAGCGTTCCCGGTGGCCGAGGGACAATCGATCACCCGTCCGACGTGGGGAGTGGACAACAACGCGGCGTGGGCGGTCATCGATGGCACCAATGTCATTCGCGCAGCGAGGGATCCGGCCAACGGGCAGGTGTCGGTGCTTCCCGTCGACGCAGGTGCGGTGACGGCTCTCGGATCGAGAATCACCGATCTTCGTCTCTCTCGCGACGGCGTCCGGGCGGCCATGATCGTCGACGGGCTGGTGTACGTCGCGACAGTCGTGCGCCAACCCAACGGAACGTACTCGCTCGTGTCGCCGAAAGCAGTTGCCAACGGGCTCGGTAGCGACGCGCTCGCGTTGGACTGGAGCACCGGCGACGCGGTGGTCGTGGTGCGTATCGCGACAGACGTTCCGGTGGTTCAGGTGACCACGGACGGCTCGCGGCTCGACGCGTTGCCGAGTCGGAACCTGACCGCGCCGGTGTTGTCGGTCGACGCGTCGACAACGGCCGAGTACGTCGCGGATTCGCGTGCGGTGTTTCAGTTGAACAACAACGATCCGGCGGGGGATCGGTACTGGCGTGAAGTCGCCGGCCTGGCCGGGGTGAAGGCGACTCCGGTACTGCCGGGCTGAGCGCATCGTTCGTGTCGGACCGGTCGGCCATACTCCCGCGTATGAGCGGTGTATTGGCGGCGATGCTGGACCTGGCCCTTCCACGTGAATGCGGTGGCTGCGGCGGCTCTGGCACCCAATGGTGCGCGCGGTGCGAGGAGGAGTTGGCGAGCCCACCGATCGCGCTGAGTCCACGCGTGGACCGGTCCGTGCCGTGTTGGGCGCTCGGCACGTACGCCGGGGCTCGCCGTGCGGCGGTGCTCGCCCTCAAGGAGCGCAATCGACACGACCTGGCGGCGCCGATAGGCCGAGCCGTCGCAGCAGCGGTACGCCACCTGAGGCTGTTCGGGCATCTGGATCCACCGGAACTTGCGCGCCTCGTTCTGATACCGGCCCCGACGCGGGCGCGAGCCGCGCGCAGTCGTGGCGGTGATCCGGTGCTCCGGTTCGCGGCAGATGCCGCTGCTGCGCTTGCGCCGGAACCGGTGTCGATGGTGCCTGCACTCGCGATGGCACGCGGCGTGCGGGATTCCGTCGGTCTCGGTGCCGCGCAGCGGGCGGCCAACATCTCCGGCAGGATTCGAGTGCGTCGTGGTGCGCCTGCGGTCGAACTCGGCTGCGGCGCATACTCGGCCACCTCGGTGTTGTTGATCGACGACGTCATGACCACGGGTGCAACTGCGGCCGAATCGGTAAGAGTGCTAAAGGAATTGGGGGTCCCGGTCGACGGGGTCCTGGTAGTGGCGGCGGTGTGAGACTTCTGTGGACCGCTCCTCACCGCGACGGGACCGCGACGGGACTGAACAAGTACTGAGAATGTCGGTGAATTCCGCGTGAACGGTGGCACGCCGGCGGATGACCGACTAACGTCGCAGTCACGTACTTGCAGAGCAAGAACCGGCGGTTCTGCTGTGTGAGGCGATGCGACTTCTCGTTACGTGGAGGTGATGCGGCTGAATCTGATGCCGGTTGGTTCCCCACTCGGCATGAGCACTTGCCGCGTCGCACCGGCGGCGTGGCCGATATCGGGAGGTACGCGTGACGACCCCTTCACAAGCTTCGGTTTTCTTCGACGAGAAGCCTTCGGACGAGTCCACCAAGACCCATGCCGACGTTGTGGTCAAAGGCCGCAACGTCGAGATCCCAGACCACTTCCGGATCTACGTATCCGAAAAACTCGCCAGGCTCGAACGATTCGATCCCTCCATCTACCTGTTCGACGTCGAACTCCAACACGAGCGAAACCGCCGACAGGCCAAGGCATGTCAGCGCGTGGAAATCACCGCGAAGGGCAAGGGGCCCGTGGTTCGTGCCGAGGCATGTGCCGACAGTTTCTATGCCGCCCTGGAGTCGGTGACCTCGAAACTGGAAAGCAGGTTGCGTCGCACGAAGGACCGCCGCAAGGTCCACTACGGAGAAAAGCGTCCCGTCTCGGTGGCCGAGGCCACCGCCGAACTCGCCGAGGACGACGATCTGGCGATCGACCCGGACATCAAACTCGACACGTTCGAGGACGAGCCGTCGGGCCCCGGTCAGATCGTGCGCACCAAGGTCCACTCCGCAGCCCCGATGAGTGTGGACGACGCTCTGTACGAGATGGAACTCGTCGGCCACGACTTCTTTCTGTTCCACGATTCCGCGACCGACAGACCGTCGGTGGTGTACCGCCGTCACGCGTTCGACTACGGATTGATCAGGCTCACGTGAGCTGAGAATTTCGTAGGAATATCTCGAGACGAAGCAGGCCCGACCTGGAAAACACCAGGTGGGGCCTGCTTTGGTACGTGGGTCTGTGGGCCCTGACGGTCCAACGCCTACCATGGTTGCGTCAGGCCTCATCGGCAGGTCGCATCGCCAGAGCTAGTCGCGACGTCGGAGAGGCCTGCACCGCCAACCTGTCGACCGAATACAAGTAACCGAGGATCGAGGACGAGAAAGCCCGTGCCTTCGCTGTCGTTTTCCAAGCTGCTCCGTGTCGGTGAGGGTCGCATGGTCAAGCGACTCAAGAACATCGCCGACCACGTGTCCACCCTGTCACCGGACGTCGAGGGCTTGTCCGACGACGAGCTCAGGGCAAAGACCGTCGAATTCAAGGAGCGCTACGCCAAGGGCGAAACGCTCGACGAGCTCCTTCCCGAGGCCTTCGCCGTTGCGCGCGAAGCATCGTGGCGCGTGTTGAGCCAGCGGCATTTCGACGTTCAGGTGATGGGCGGAGCGGCCCTGCACTTCGGCAACGTCGCGGAGATGAAGACCGGTGAAGGCAAGACCCTGACCTGCGTCCTGCCGGCCTACCTCAACGCGCTGTCCGGTGACGGAGTACACGTCGTCACCGTCAACGACTACCTCGCCAAGCGCGACTCCGAGTGGATGGGACGAGTTCACCGTTTCCTCGGCCTCGAGACCGACGTGATCCTGTCCGGAATGACCCCGGCCGAGCGTCGTACCGCGTATGCCGCCGACATCACGTATGGAACCAACAACGAGTTCGGCTTCGACTACCTGCGCGACAACATGACGCACTCGCTCGACGATCTGGTCCAGCGGGGGCACAACTTCGCCGTGGTCGACGAGGTCGACTCGATCCTGATCGACGAGGCCCGCACGCCACTGATCATCTCGGGCCCGGCCGACGCGTCGTCCAAGTGGTACGGCGAGTTCGCCCGTATCGCACCGTTGCTGAAGAACGACGTCCACTACGAGGTGGACATCAAGAAGCGCACGGTCGGTGTGCACGAGGCAGGCGTGGAGCTGGTCGAGGATCAGCTCGGCATCGACAACCTGTACGAGGCCGCCAACTCACCGTTGGTGAACTACCTCAACAACTCGATCAAGGCCAAGGAGCTCTACACCAAGGACAAGGACTACATCGTCCGCGACGGTGAGGTCATCATCGTCGACGAGTTCACCGGTCGCATCCTGGTCGGTCGTCGGTACAACGAAGGCATGCACCAGGCCATCGAGGCCAAGGAGAAGGTGGAGATCAAGGCCGAGAACCAGACTCTCGCCACGATCACGCTGCAGAACTACTTCCGGCTCTACGACAAGTTGTCCGGCATGACCGGTACCGCGCAGACCGAGGCCGCGGAGCTTCACCAGACCTACGGACTCGGTGTTATCCCGATCCCGACCAACCGCCCCATGGTTCGCGTGGACAACGGCGACCTCATCTACAAGACAGAGGAAGCCAAGTTCGACGCCGTCGTCGACGACGTCGTCGAGCGACACGGCAAGGGCCAGCCTGTGTTGATCGGTACGACGAGCGTTGAGCGTTCGGAATATCTGTCCAAGCAGTTCACCAAGCGCGGCGTCGTCCACAGCGTGCTGAACGCCAAGTTCCACGAGCAGGAAGCGACGATCGTCGCCGAGGCCGGTCGCCACGGCGCCGTCACGGTCGCCACCAACATGGCAGGCCGCGGTACCGACGTCGTGCTCGGTGGTAACCCGGACATCATCACCGACCTGCAGCTCCGCAAACAGGGCCTCGACCCCGTCGAGACTCCCGAGGAGTACCAGGCCGCGTGGGATTCCGCCCTCGAAACGGTGAAGGCCCAGGTCAAGGCCGACGCAGACACCGTCCGCGCCGCAGGCGGCCTGTATGTCCTCGGCACGGAGCGTCACGACTCCCGCCGCATCGACAACCAGCTCCGTGGTCGATCCGGTCGTCAGGGTGACCCGGGTGAATCGCGCTTCTATCTGTCGCTCGGTGACGAGTTGATGCGTCGATTCAACGGGGGTGCGCTCGAGTCGATCATGACCAGGCTCAACCTTCCGGACGACGTTCCCATCGAAGCCAAGATGGTGTCGAAGGCGATCAAGAGTGCCCAGACCCAGGTTGAGCAGCAGAACTTCGAGATCCGCAAGAACGTCTTGAAGTACGACGAGGTGATGAACCAGCAGCGCACGGTCATCTACGAGGAGCGACGTCGCATCCTCGAGGGCGCTGACATGGAGGGCCAGGTCGAAAGCATGATCACCGACGTGATCACTGCCTACGTCAACGGCGCGACCGCCGAGGGCTACGTCGAGGACTGGGATCTCGAGCAGCTGTGGACTGCGCTGAAGACGCTGTACCCGGTCGGTCTCGACCACAAGGAGCTCTCGCACGAGAACGAGTTCGGTGAGAAGAGCGACCTGAGCCGCGAAGAACTTCTCGAAGCGTTGCTGACCGATGCGCGCGCCGCGTACGCCACCAGGGAGAAAAGCGTCGAAGAGGTGGCGGGCGAGAACGGTATGCGTGAGCTCGAACGCCGTGTGCTGCTGTCCGTCCTCGACCGCAAGTGGCGCGAACACCTGTACGAGATGGACTACTTGAAGGAAGGCATCGGCCTGCGGGCGATGGCGCAGCGTGACCCGCTGGTCGAGTACCAGCGAGAAGGCTACGACATGTTCCAGGGCATGCTCGAGGGACTGAAGGAGGAGTCCGTCGGATTCCTGTTCAACCTTCAGGTAGAGGCCACACCGGCTCCTGCCGGTCCCGCAGCCGGTGCAGGCCTTGCGGTTGCACCCGGACTCGCCTCACCGGTCGGAACGCGGCCAGCGAACACCGGCACGGCTCCGACGGCCTCGGCTCCGACGGGGTCGGCCCCGGCTTCAGCGGGTCAGCCGGCACCGGCACGTCCAAGAGCGACCGAAAAGGCGCCTGCCGCTCCCGTTCCGTCGGCTTTGCGTGCGAAGGGTCTGGACGAACGCACCGAGGAGCGTCTGACGTTCTCCGGTCCGGACGAGGACGGTGGCACCGCTGTTCGACGGTCCGGTGTCGCGACGGCATCCAACTCGTCGGACGGAGACGCCGCGGCGCAAGGTACTCGTCGGGAACGCCGCGAAGCCGCTCGGGCACAGTCGAAGACGTCCAAGCCGGCACGGTCCAAGAAAAAGCGTTAGGGGCTCGGTCACGTCGCGCGCGGCGAACCGATGCGCACGGCATCAGACGACGCGCAGCGACGTGACTGTCCACCCGGTGTACTTGAGGCTGCGCCGGTACTCGAGGCGGGCCGCGACCGCGAACACCCGCGTCCCGCGGGTGTAGGTTCCGAACACTTCCGTCGCGTTGCGTGCGGCGTGCGTGACGTGAATGCGACGCAGGCTCGCCGCCCCCAACCGTCGCCCCGGTGGTTCGGTTCGTGCGATCGTCCGCACCGATTCCACGACGTTCGGGGCGAACAGCAGTCCCATCTTCTCCGGCGGCCGTCGTCGATCCAGGACCTCCAGCAGTAACCGAACTGCCTGCTCGGCACCGCGGCGAGCGTCGTCGGACACCGAGTTCTCGCTTACCGCCGTCAGTGGGCCGATGCGCGATCCGTTCGAGTTGGCAAGATCGGTGACTCCCGGGTGGTCGTGGTGTCCGACGCTGCGCGGGAACGGGCGTCGGCGCCGGATCGGCCTGCTGCACGCAGCAGGCGCGGACCGGCTGTCCGTCACTCGCCCGTCGTTCGCACGTGCGCTGTCCGTCGGTGGTTCGAACGTGGCGGCACGGGCGATGTACGCGAACCGGCGCGCATCCGACATTGCGTTCATCCTGAGTCCCTCCGGCGGATTCCTCTTCTTGGTAATTCAGACGGAACCGAGCCGCGGTCGGTTCCATCGAACCGCGGCCGAATGGCTGTAACCTGTGGGTTCGTCTAGGTTCGAGTACGACGAATCACCTCGCTCGACCAGTGGTGATCGGCACGGTGTGGCTAAGGATTGGGGAACCGGTACCCGCGATGGCGAACAGACTGACAACTCAGGATGCGTCGTTCTACTTCCTCGAGGCCAGCAGTACACCGATGCATCTCGGTTCCCTCGCGGTGTTTCGCACGCCTCGCAACGGTTTCCGCTACGAGGACCTCCTGTCGCTGGTGGAGCAGCGCCTCGCTCTGGTGCCGCGGTATCGACAGAAGGTCCGGGAAGTCGCATTCGGCCTGGCACGGCCGGTCTGGGTGGACGACGGCGAGTTCGACATCACCTATCACATTCGCCGGTCGGCCCTACCGAAGCCGGGATCGGACGAGCAACTTCACGATCTGGTGGCGCGGCTGACTTCGCGGCCACTGGACCGCACTCGGCCTCTGTGGGAGATGTACCTGGTCGAGGGTCTGAGCAAGAACCGGTTCGCGATCTTCACGAAGTCGCACTCGGCGCTCGTCGACGGTGAGAAGGCGCTCGAAATCGGCCAGGTCATTCTTGATGCGACCAAGAGCCCGCCTGCGATGGCTGAGGAACTGTGGATGCCTGCGCGCGAGCCCAAGGAATCCGCGCTGGTGATCGATGCCATCACGGAACTGATCGCCTCACCGAGCGAGGGGGTCGAGATCTTGCGTGGTGCGGCGGCCGGGGTGGCCGGAATTGCCGGTGGTGCGCTCGGCGCAGCGGGGAAGGTGCTGTCCGTCGTGCGCACCGCCGCACAGAGCGCGCCGACGAGCCCCCTGAATGCCCCCATTTCGAGGAACCGGCGTTTCGCGGTCGCGAAGACCGAACTGACCGACTACCGCAAGATTCACACACGCTTCGACTGCTCCATCAACGACGTCGTGTTGGCCGTTGTCACCGGGGCTCTTCGCAACTGGCTGCTGTCACGGGGTGAGCCCGTCACGGCATCGTCGACCGTGCGCGCGATGGTTCCGATGTCGGTCTACGTCACCGAGGATCCGTCGGGCTACGAGCACGCCGACCGGCTGACCGGAGACCACGACCCGGAGGTGCCGCCCCGCAGCGAGGTGTCGTCGTTCCTGATCGATCTGCCGGTCGGTGAACTGAATGCCGTGGTGCGGTTGTCGCACATCGCGCACGCCACCGAAGCGCACGCCAAGCAGTCTCCCGGGGTCACCGCGGACACGCTGATGCGGATCTCGGGATTCGCGCCCGCCAGTCTGCACGCGATGGGTGCACGGGCGGGCAGCAGGCTGTCGAGGCGACTGTTCAATCTGATCGTCACCAATGCCCCGGGCCCGCAGTTCCCTCTGTACGTCGGAGGTGCCCGTATGTTGGAGATGTTCCCCGTGTCGCCGCTGTTCGAGAACCAGGCTCTCAGTATCGGTTTGACGTCGTACGACGGATTCGTGTGCTTCGGCCTGAACGCCGATCGTGGCGCGATGCCCGACGTCGACGTCATCACCGTCCTGTTGCGCGAGGCGCTCGAAGAGCTCGTCGACGCCAGCAACGAATCGAGAGTGTGAGGTACGCGTGAGGGTCTATGTTCCGGCGACGGTCGCCATGTTGCGGACGCTGGTGGCCGACGGTGAGTTCCATCCGGTCAGTCGTACCGCGTTCGCGGTGACCCCCACCCTCCGTGAGGCCTACTCGTCGGGAGACGACGAGGAGCTGGCCGAGGTCGCGATGAACGAAGCGGCCAGGGCGTCGCTGCGTCTGGTCGGTGCTGCGCTGGAAGACGAGGGCGACGGTGTCGTCGACGGCTCGGTCGTGTTCCGGCGCGCGGTGATCGCCGCGGACGTGGAGGACCCGACGCTTCGGCCGGACCTGGACGACGCCGTCGTTCGGTTGAAGGAGCCGCTTCGGATGAGCGAGGTCGCGTCGGTCCACGTCGACCTCGAAGGCGCCGAGTCCGTTGTCGAGAAGGCGGTCGGTGTCGTGGACGCGGCGGATATGGGCGATCCGGACGCCGAGTTCGTTCTCGGTGATGCCGAGGATCACGCCCTTGCGTGGTACGCGACGCAGGAGCTGCCGTTCCTGTTGGAGTTCCTGTAGAAGTCGAACGCCCCAGTAACCTACGGTAGCGTAACCTTGATGCGGGCCTATTCGCGCCAGCTGGTCCAGCACGTCAGCGTTGTCTCTGTCTCGAACGAGGGGTATGTACTTTCCGATGGATCTCAAGAAGTGGCTGGAAGCTCCCGCCGCGGGTGTATCTGCTCCCAAGCGTCCGAAGCTGAACATGTTGCGTGGTGCGATCACGCGCATCACCACACCGTTGCTTCCCGACGACTACCTGCACCTCGCCAACCCGTTGTGGTCGGCGCGTGAGCTGCGCGGCCGCATCGTTCGGGTGGAGCAGGAGACCGCAACGGCAGTCACTCTGGTCATCCAGCCCGGATGGGGATTCAACTTCGACTACCAGCCCGGGCAGTACATCGGGATCGGTTTGCACCTCGGCGGGCGCTGGCACTGGCGCTCGTATTCGCTCACGTCCGCACCGAACTGGGACGAGAAACTGATCTCGATCACGGTGAAGGCGATGCCGGAGGGCTTCCTCTCCAGCCACCTCGTCGGCGGCGTGCCCCAGGGCACCATCGTTCGGCTGGCCGCTCCGAAGGGCAATTTCGCGCTCCCGACGCCGCCGCCGGAGAAAATTCTGTTCATCACGGCCGGCAGTGGCATCACACCGATCATCTCCATGCTTCGCGCCCTGGACAGACACGGAGACATGCCGGACACGGTGCACATTCATTCGGCACCCACCGAGGACGAGGTGATGTTCTCCGATGAGCTCGCATCGCTGGCGACCGGTCATCCGCAGTTCACCTCGCACGTGCAGCTGACCAGATCGGACGGCAAGTTCGCGTTGGCGTCGCTCGACGAGCTCTACCCGGACTGGCGCGAGCGTCAGACGTGGGCGTGTGGCCCGTCCGGCTTGCTCGAGGAGATCGAGCGAGTGTGGAAGTCGGAGGGAATCGAGGACAGACTGCACCTCGAACGCTTCGAGATCGCCCGGGCCGACACGTCCGGCAAGGGGGGCAAGGTGACCTTCTCCAAGTCGGACCGGTCCGTCGAGGTCGACGGTGCCACGAGTTTGCTGGAGGCAGGGGAGGGTCTGGGTGTTCAGATGCCCTTCGGGTGCAGGATGGGTATTTGTCAGACGTGCGTCGTGCCGTTGACGGCCGGGCACGTCATCGACCTACGCTCGGGCAAGGAACACGGCGAAGGTGACCGTATCCAGACCTGTATTTCCGCGGCTGCAGGCGACTGCACACTCGAGCTCTGACCGGCCGCGACGCGGTGTGAGCGTGCTCCAACCCACACGGACTTCTCAGTAAGTTCGGCTACCCTTGCATTGGCGCACAGAGGCGAAAACGCATTTCGGGCCCGCGCCCACGACTTTCGGAGGACCACGATGGCCATCACGGACATCAAAGAGTTCGCACACCTGACCGAAGAGGACATGGAAGCCTTCGGCAGAGAACTGGACGCTGTTCGCCGCGACATCGAGGATTCGCGCGGCGAGAAGGATGCCGCGTACATCCGTCGGACCATCAAGCTGCAGCGCTGTCTGGAGTTCGGCAGTCGAATCGTGCTGTTGGGCAGCAAATATCGTCCAGCGTGGCTTGTGGGTACCGCGATGCTGAGCGTCGCGAAGATCATCGAGAACATGGAGCTCGGGCACAATGTGATGCACGGGCAGTGGGATTGGATGAACGACCCGGAGATCCATTCGGTGTCGTGGGAATGGGACCAGACGGGTCCGTCGGAGCAGTGGAAGCGCGCGCACAACTACTCCCATCACACCTACACCAACATCGTCGGCATGGATGACGACATCGGCTTCGGCATCCTCCGTATGACCCGCGACGAAGCGTGGAAACCGATCAACCTCTTGCAGCCGGTTGCCAATGTCCTCCTGGCGGCGACGTTCGAATGGGGTATCGCTCTGCACGACTTGGACGCGCAGAAGGAACTGGACGGCGAGCACGAGAAGCAATTCTGGAAGTCTCCGTCCAACAGGGCGTTCGCTCGTAAGATCGCCCGTCAGGTCGGCAAGGATTTCGTTCTGTTCCCGGCGTTGACCGGCCCTGCGTGGAAAAGCACTCTGACCGCCAACGCGACCGCAAATCTCGTCCGCAACCTGTGGGCCTACGCGGTCATCTTCTGCGGCCATTTTCCCGACGGTGCAGAGAAGTTCACGATCGGTCAGTTCGAGACGGAGACGCGCGCGGAGTGGTACCTGCGTCAGATGCTCGGCAGCGCCAACTTCGACGCAGGCAAGGTCATGGCGTTCATGAGCGGCAACCTCTGCTACCAGATCGAACATCACATGTTCCCGGACCTGCCCAGCAACCGGTACGAGGAGATATCCGAGAAGGTGCACGCGTTGTGCGAGAAGTACGACCTTCCGTACACCACCGGATCTCTCGGTAAGCAGTACCTGCTGGCGCTGCGCACCATTCACAAGCTGTCGCTCCCTGATCGGTGGTTGCGTGCCACGTCGGACAATGCACCCGAGACCAGTTCCGAGCGCCGGTTCAGGACGGGTGAGGAGCCCACGGTGCATGCGCTTCGAATCGATCCGCTGACCGGCAAGCGTCGCGGTCTCCGCTCGGCCATTGCAGAAGCGCGGGTCACACTGCGGAACGCGAAGAAGGAAGCCAAGCGCCAGGCCAAGGCTCTGCGCCAGGCACAGAAGTCACGCGTGAAGTCCCTCACACCTACGGGGTCGTAACCTACGCTGCCGTAAGTTACGGTACGGTAGTAGTGATCGTGCACCACGTGCATCACCGACGACTGCCAGGAGGGCCGTAACCCGTGGCGATATCGGACATCAAGGAATACGCGCATTTGACCGATGCGGACGTCGAGGCGCTCGGCGTCGAGCTGGATGCAATCCGCCGTGACATCGAGGCGTCACGCGGAGAACGCGACGCACGGTACATCCGCAACACCATTCGGCTGCAGCGGACGCTGGAGATCGGCGGTCGTGCCGTCCTGTTCGCAAGCCGCAAGCGACCGGCCTGGTTCCTCGGGGCCGGCATGCTCGGCGCCGCCAAGATCATCGAGAACATGGAACTCGGGCACAACGTGATGCACGGGCAGTGGGACTGGATGAACGATCCGGAGATCCACTCCACGTCGTGGGAGTGGGACAACACCGGGCCGTCGGCGCACTGGAAGCAGACGCACAACTACATCCATCACAAGTACACCAACGTGCTCGGAATGGACGACGACGTCGGCTACGGACTTCTCCGTGTCACGCGCGACCAGCGGTGGAAGCCCTTCAATCTCGGCAACCCTGTCTACAACCTGCTTCTGCAGCTCTTCTTCGAATACGGCGTCGCTGCACAGCATCTCGAACTCGGCAAGGTCGCCAAGGGCCGCGTCGAGCGCGAGGAGTTCGAGCGTAAGCGTCGAGAGGTCCTCGAGAAGATCGGCAAGCAGATCGCCAAGGACTACGTGGTCTACCCGGCCCTGACCGGTCCGGCGTGGAAGAGCACGCTGACGGCCAACATCGTCGCCAACATGATCCGCAACGTCTGGACCAACACGGTCATCTTCTGCGGGCACTTCCCGGACGGTGCGGAGAAGTTCACGAAGTCGGACATGGAGGGCGAGACGCAGGGGCAGTGGTACCTGCGGCAGATGCTCGGCAGCGCGAACTTCGAGGCAGGCCCCGTCATGGAATTCATGAGCGGCAACCTCTGCTACCAGATCGAGCATCACCTGTTCCCGGATCTGCCCAGCAATCGCCTGCGCGAGATCAAGTTCCGAGTTCTGGAACTCGCCGAGAAGTACGACCTGCCGTACACCACCGGCTCGATCGGCAAGCAGTACTTGCTGTCCTGGCGGACCATCGCCAAGCTCTCGTTGCCCAACAAGTACCTCAAGGCAACTGCGGACGACGCGCCGGAGACGGCGTCGGAGCGCAAGTTCGCCGACGAGTCCCGCGGATTGCTGACCGTCGATCCAGTCACCGGCAAACGCCGCGGATTGCGTACGGCCATCGCGGAATCGAAGAAGAAGAAAGGCCTTCGCGGCCTCGTCGCGAAGTTGTCCGCTTAGGACTGTACGAGCACGGACTGGTGACCTCGTGAGTGGAACTGCACTCGCGGGGTCACCAGTTTTCGTTGGTACGTACGGCTTCCAGCAGTAGACGGACGGCAGCGACGCGTCTCGCAGCATCGCCGGTCAATGTATCGAGCGCGCACTCCGGGTCCGCCGGAGGGCCCAGGTGAGTACACCCACGCGGGCAGTTTTCGATGGCGTCCGCCAGGTCGGAGAACGCGGCCACCACGTTCTCCGGCGAAATGTGCGCGAGCCCGAACGACCGAATGCCAGGTGTGTCCACCACCCACCCGCCGCCGGGCAACGGAAGTGCAATCGACTGCGTCGACGTGTGACGGCCCTTGCCGACACCGGACACCGTGCCGGTTGCGCGCTTGGCGTCGGGCACCAGCCTGTTCACCAACGTCGATTTCCCGACGCCGGAGTGGCCGATGAGTGCCGTGACGCTGTCGGTCAGCCGTGCGGTGAGGTCGGTCAGATCTTCGCTCTGCCCGGCCAGCACCACCGGAACGTCGAGGTCGGCGAACGCCGAGGCGAACTCGTGTGGGTCGGCCAGATCGCTCTTGGTCAGGCACAGAACAGGTTTCAGACCGCCGACGTATGCGGCGACGAGCGCACGCTCGACGAATCCGGTGCGCGGCGGAGGGTCGGCCAGTGCGGCGACGATCAACAGTTGTTCGGCGTTGGCGACCACGACACGTTCGTACGGATCGGTGTCGTCGGCAGTACGGCGAAGCACGGTGCGGCGCTCGGACACCCGAACGATGCGAGCCAAGGTGTCCACCTTGCCGGACAGGTCTCCCACGATGTCGACATCGTCGCCGACGACGATGGGTGTGCGACCCAGTTCGCGTGCGCGCATGGTGACGACCGGCCGGGACGGGTCCCCTCCGAGAACGCATCCCCAACGGCCGCGGTCCACGGACACGACCATTCCCGACTGGGCATCGGCATGGTCGGGCCGCGTCTTCGTCCGGGGGCGTGAGCTCTTGCCCGGGCGGATGCGGACGTCCGACTCGTCGTAGCGGCGACTCAGGACGAAACACCTTCGTCGGTGGGCCGTACCCGTGTCCCCTCGTGCGGCGAGTCTTCCAGCATCGATGCCCACAGATTCTCGAAACCTGGGAGGGTTTTCGCGGTGGTTCCGATGTCGTCGACTTCCACTCCGGGGATCACCAGGCCGAGAATTGCTCCTGCCGTTGCCATCCGGTGGTCGGCGTACGCTCGCCACACCCCACCGTGCAGGGCCGCGGGTGCGATGTCCAGACCGTCGTCGGTCTCGGTCGCGTTCCCGCCCAGTCGTCGGATCTCTGCGACAAGTGCTGCGAGACGGTCGGTTTCGTGTCCACGCAGGTGAGCGATTCCGCGTAGATGCGATGGACCGTCCGCAAGTGCGGCGAGAGCCGCCACCGTGGGTGTGAGCTCGCCGACGTCGTGCAGGTCGATGTCGATTCCGGTCAATGTTGCACCGCCTCGCACCTCGAGGGTTCCGTTCTCGAGGGTCACCGTGGCGCCCATGGATTCGAGAATTCCTCGGATGGCATCTCCCGGTTGCGTCGTCGACGACGGCCAGTTCGGGACCCGTACGACACCTCCGGTCACCGCCGCTGCGGCCAGGAACGGCGTCGCGTTCGACAGGTCGGGTTCGACCACCCACGACACGGCGCCGACCGGGCCGGGATGCACGCGCCAGGTGTCCGCGTCGCCGCTGTCGGCCGGGGTACTCACCTGCACACCTGCGCGCCGGAGCATCTCGACCGTCATGTCGATGTGCGGCATCGACGGTACGGGCTTTCCGGTGTGGTGAACGGTGATGCCGTCGTCGAACGCGGCTGCGCTGAGCATCAGCCCGGACACGAACTGCGAGGACCCCGAGGCGTCGATGTCGACGGCCCCGCCCCGCAGAGTGCCGGACCCGGTGACGGTGAACGGCAGTGAATCCCCGGCCACGTCGGCTCCCAGGTGGCGTAGCGCGCCCAGAATGGTGTCCAGCGGCCGGGTCCGTGCCTGCTCGTCACCGTCGAAACGCACCACACCGTCCGCCAGGGCTGCAAGAGGCGGAACGAACCGCATCACCGTTCCGGCGAGCCCGCAATCGATCGATCCGCCGCGCAGGGAGCCGGGAGTGACCGTCAGAGACGTCGGATCGGCAGGGTCGATCGTGATACCGACTCCGAGTTGCTGCAACGCGGCGATCATCAGGTCGGTGTCGCGGCTGCGCAGGGCTGCGGTGACCGTCGACTGTCCGCCTGCCAGTGCGGAGATGATCAACGCGCGATTGGTGATGGACTTGGAACCGGGCAGCGTGACGGTCGCGTCGACGGGGGCTGTGGAGAGCGGTGCGGTCCAGTTGGTCACCACACCATCTTTGCGCATCGGCGCTCAGCTGGCGGCGACGGGCGCCGTCACGGCCCGCGCGAGTCGGACGAGGTCCTTCGGGTCGAGCTCGATCTCGAACCCTCGTCTGCCTCCGCTGCAGAGAATTCGGTCCCAGGCGAGGGCAGATTCGTCGACCACGGTCGCGAGCGCTCGTTTCTGGCCGAGCGGGGAGATCCCGCCGAAGACGTACCCGGTCGATTTCTCGGCCTCCGCTCGGTCTGCCAGCACGATCTTTCTCGTACCGAGGGCCGAGGCTGCGGCTTTGAGGGAAAGTGTCGCCGTGACGGGCAGAACCGCCACCGCGAGTGTGTTGTCGGAACGCTTGATGACCAACGTCTTGAAGATCTGATCGGCGACGACACCGAGTCGTTCGGTGAGGACGTCCGCCGCTTCCGTGCCGAACGATTCCGACCTCGGATCGTGGTCGTAGGTGTGCACCGAGTGCTCGACCTTCTGCGCGATCAACAGGGCGACGGCAGGTGTGGAGGCGGCGGACCGGTGCGCTGAGGGCATCGGATCACTGTAGCGAGACCGGCGCCTGGAATGACCGGGGCGAAGCCGGTGTTGAAGAGCCCAGAGGTACGCAAGGCAAGAGGAAGGGATCTGCTGTGGCAGTGACGACGACCGAGCGCCCGCTCCGGTCCGCTCCGAGTTCGAGTGCGATCTACGTGAAGGCGCTGCCTTCTCCCGCTGTAACCTGGTCGGATATGGCTACCGAAGGGATCAGCGTGGAGGAAGTCGAGCGCCCAGCTCAGGCGGAGGCCGAGGCACCGGTGGAGTCGGCGGCGGACCTGACCGAGCGGTTCGAGCGCGACGCACTGCCGATGCTGGATCAGCTCTACGGCGCGGCACTGCGGATGACGCGGAACCCGGCCGACGCCGAGGACCTGGTCCAGGAGACGTACATCAAGGCGTACTCCGCATTCCGCTCGTTTCGTGAGGGAACGAACCTCAAGGCGTGGCTGTACCGCATCCTGACCAACACGTACATCAACTCGTACCGAAAGAAGCAGCGCCAACCCGCGCAGTACCCGACGGACGAGATCACGGATTGGCAGCTGGCCGCGACGGCCGAGCACACCTCGACGGGACTGCGTTCCGCCGAGGTCGAAGCTCTCGATGCGCTGCCCGACGACGACATCAAGGCCGCGCTTCAGTCGCTGCCCGAGGAATTTCGTATGGCGGTGTACTACGCCGACGTCGAAGGTTTTCCATACAAGGAGATCGCCGACATCATGGGCACGCCCATCGGCACCGTCATGTCCCGGCTGCACCGGGGGCGTAAACAGCTCCGGGGCCTGCTGTCGGACGTGGCACGTGAACGTGGTTTCAATCGCAACGGTGCGGTCGACGCGCACGAGCAGGAGGTCTCGAAGTGACATCGGACGCGAACGACGAAGCCGAACAGAATCGGCAGTTCGAGGCGTTGGACTGCTCCGCGGTCATCGCCGACGTGTGGCTGATGCTCGACAACGAGTGCGACGAAGGCAGCCGGGCTCGGCTTCAACGTCACATCGACGAGTGCGGATCATGCTTCGCCGCGTACGGCATCGAAGAGAAGGTCAAGAGTCTGATCAGCCGCAAGTGCGGTGGTGACCAGGCGCCTGCCGGCCTGCGGGAGCGCCTGAGTATCGAGATAAGGCGAACCGTGCTGATCAAGCACACCGAGCAGGAGTGACGACGCCGGGGTAGATCCGGCCGAGGTACGACGAAGGCCGGGAAGCATCGCGCTTCCCGGCCTTCGTCGTGTGATGAGGCAGATCGTCAGCTGTTCGGACGTTTGCCGTGGTTTGCCTTGTTGTTCTTGCGACTGCGCTTCTTGCGCCCACGCTTACCCATGATGAGCTCCTCTCTACTGGTTCACTACAGTCTTTCACGAGTGGTCGGCCGCCCTGTCACGGGTGCCGGAACCACAGGCGAAACCGCCCGTGAACGAGAGGATGCCCAATGGCCGAGGACGTGCGCGCGGAAATGGTGTCGACCGTGTTCCAGATCGTGGTCACCGAGGGCGACGAGGTGGCGGTCGGGGACACACTCGTCGTTCTCGAATCGATGAAGATGGAAATTCCCGTGCTCGCCGAGTCGGCCGGCGTGGTCAGCACCATTGCCGTCACCGTGGGCGACGTCATCAAGCAGGGCGACCTGATCGCAGTGGTCTCCTAGATTTACGCCGCCGTGCACCCGCCCACAATCGCGACGGAGCCGTCACTGTGTCGACACTGAGCGACCTGCTCGCCGAACACACCGATCTGACCGGAGAAGCTGTCGATCACCTGCAACGGGTGGTCGGGGAATGGCAGCTCCTCGCGGATCTGTCGTTCGCGGACCTTCTTCTCTGGGTCGGGACCGACGACGTGGATGCGAGCCCGGATGCCAAGATCCTGTGCGTCGCGCAGTGCCGACCGACGACCGCACCGACGGTGTTCACCGAGGACATGGTCGGCGCCGTCGTCTCGGAGTCTCAGCACCCGACGGTCATGGATTCGCTGGTCACCCGCGACATCGTCAGCAGTGGTTCCAACACCGACAGCGTGCCGGTGCGGTGCGGCGACCACGTCATCGCGATCCTCACTCGCGACGCCAACCCGACGCGGCAGCGGACGGCAGGCGCGCTCGAGGTCGCATACCGGGGCTGCGCCGACGATCTGTGCCGGATGATCAGCGAGGGGACGTTTCCCAGCCCCGTGGAACGCACCGACGTCAACTCCTCACCCCGTGCAGGCGACGGCTTCATCAGGGTCGACACCGACGGCCGCGTCGTCTATGCGAGTCCGAACGCACTGTCCGCCTATCACCGGATGGGCTTGGCGACCGACCTCTCCGGGACGGATCTGGCGTCGGTGACGCGGTCGTTGATCACCGATCCGTTCGATTCCCAGGAGATCGCCGACCACATTCGTGCGTCGCTGTCGGGAAGCGAGGGATACCGGATGGAAGCCGACGCGCGCGGTGCGACGGTGTTGATCAGAACTCTGTCGCTCCGGCCGCGCGGTGAGTCGGTGGGGGCGATCGTGCTGGTGCGAGACGTGACCGAGGTCAAGCGCCGAGACCGTGCGCTGCTCAGCAAGGACGCGACCATCCGCGAGATCCATCACCGGGTGAAGAACAATCTGCAGACCGTCGCCGCTCTGCTTCGTCTGCAATCACGACGTCTGGAGAACGAGGAAGCACGCGTGGCGTTGTCGGAATCGGTCCGACGGGTGACGTCGATCGCGCTGGTGCACGAGATGTTGTCGATGTCGGTGGACGAAGAAATCGACCTCGACGAGATCGTCGACCGGCTGGTCCCGATCATGCTCGACGTCGCGACGGTCAACCCTCGCGTTCGCGTCGCGCGGGAAGGCAAGCTGGGTGTCTTCTCCGCCGAGCGGGCCACACCGCTGGTGATGGTGTTGACCGAACTGGTGCAGAACGCGATGGAACACGGATTCGACGCCGGAACCGCGGGTGTCGTCCGCATCCAGGCCGACCGATCCGCGCGATGGCTCGACGTCGTCATCCACGACGACGGGCGTGGTTTGCCCACAGGGTTCTCTTTGGAGAAGTCCGAGGGTCTCGGCCTGCAGATCGTCCGAACGTTGGTGTCCGTCGAACTGGGTGGCTCCCTGGGGCTCCATCCATCGCCTCGGGGAGGTACCGACGCGTCCCTCCGCGTCCCCCTCGGGCGTCGATCGCCCCGAACCTGAAACAGCTGACCGTCGGACCTCTGGGCGCCGGACTCCTGGGTGCCGGACTTCTGGGTACCGGACAGCAAAAAACCCGGGCTCCGACGTGGAGTCACCGGGTTCTGCTGTGCCCGAGCGAACCTGGGTGAGGGACTGGCCCTCACCGGTTCACCGAGAGTTATACGGAGCTACGAGCCCGCGTACGTGCATTGCGACGCTTCAGCGCGCGACGCTCGTCTTCGCTCATACCGCCCCACACGCCGGCATCCTGGCCGGACTCGAGTGCCCAGGACAGGCACTCAGCGGTGACAGGGCACCGCGTGCAGACGACCTTGGCATCGGCGATCTGCGCGAGTGCCGGGCCACTGTTTCCCACGGGGAAAAATAGTTCCGGATCTTCGTCGCGACAGATTGCCTTGTGGCGCCAGTCCATCCTCTGCTCCTTACCGGGCGCCGCAGCGCCGTGTTGATTGTTGTTACCGCGATCTGTGTCGTTGCGTTTTCGACTGATGTTCACTCGTGCGTATCCAATGTTTCCGCACTGTTGCTTGTGAATGCTTTCACGAACTTAGGGGAAGTCAAGAGATAGCCGCACGTCCGTGGTCAAGCTCACTCTGTTAGGCTGCCTTAAGCCTCCTGCGCTCCTTTGTACCCGCTCGAATGGCAATGTGCAGAGGTTTTCCCAGCAAAGACGCTATGACGCTGCCCACGGGCCCCGGTCTCGGCGCGTCGAAAACCGGTTGAAAACTACCCATTCGGGCATTATCAGGACCTGTTCTCCGCGATGACCTCGAGCGCCGAGGGTGTCGAGTGAAATTCGGCCTCGGTGCGCAATCCGAGGAAGTCTCCGTCCATCTGCAACCCGATGGGTTCGCTGGACGTGATCTTGATGCGTGGAACGTCGTCGACTCGGAAGAGCTTGCGTGACTTGGGTTCCGCGCCCGCCGACAGGAGTTGGCGCGATACGTTCAGGCTCGGCAGGACGCGCGTCGTCCGCATCGCGAAGAGTCCGAGTCCGGTGTCGAACGAGGTGCCCGGATTGGTGTGCACCGGACGCTCGTTCAGATAGGTCCACGGACTCGAGTTGGAAACGAAAGCGTAATGCACGCCCGTTACTGGATCGTGATCTGGAATTTCGACGGTGAGTTTCGGATCACGTCGTTTGTTGCGAAAGAAGGCGCTGACGGCAGCGCGAACGTACCGAGTCGCGGAGACAGGTCCGCCGTCCTTTCGGCCCGCGTCGATCGCCTGGCACACGTCGGCGTCGAGACCCAGACCGGCGTTGAACGTGAACCACCTGTTGTCGCAGTGGCCGAGACCGATTGTGCGTCGCGATCGCGCGGCAAGAAGGTCGATCAGCTGATTGGTGGCGGCAACCGGGTCGGCGTGGATTCCGAGTGAGCGTGCGAAGACGTTGGCGCTTCCGCCGGGGACCACGGCCAGAGCCGGGATGGGACCGATCGTGACGGCGCGCATCGATGTGGGCAGTGGGACCCCGAGCAGCCCGTTGATCACCTCGTTCACGGTGCCGTCTCCACCGTGGACGATGACCAGACCGACACCGTCCTCGCGGGCCTGGCGTGCCAGTTCCGCAGCATGATCGCGATGGGTCGTGTGTGCCGTGGTGACGCGCACCCGACTTGACAGCGCGTGGGCCAGAAGGTCGCGGGCCGCCGGCGTGGTCGACGTTGCATTCGGGTTCACGATCAGCAGCGCACGCACGGGGCGTCAGCCTATCCGGTTCTCGGCGTCGGTCCGGTATCGGTGTCGCGCCGGTATCGGTCACGGGGTGCCGTCGGGACAGAACCCTGTCGGGCAGGATCGGTGTTCTAGGCTTTACCGGTGTCCACGCCATCCCTGCCCTCGGTGCCTCCACCTGCGTTCAGGGCCGCAGGAGTTCTCGTCGCGGTGGAAGGAGCGGTTGCCCTCGTCGCAGCGGTGGTCCTTCTCGTTCGCGCGATGAACGGCGTGGAGGACCAGGTCGCGAACGGGTACGGGACAGCTGGTTGGTTCGCCGTGATCGGGGTTGCCGTCGGCACGGCGGGTGTCGCTCTCGTTCTCGGCCAGCGGTGGGGGCGGGCAATTGCCCTCGTCGTTCAACTGTTGCTGTTGCCCGTCGTGTGGTCGTTGCTGACCGATTCTCACCAGCCTCTGTACGGAGTTCTGCTCGGTGTGGGCGCACTGGCGATACTCGTGCTGCTGTTCAGCCCGCCGTCGTCGAGGTGGATGGCAGCGCAGTACGTCGATGCCGACGACGAGACGCTCTAGCTGCGGGCGGATGCGCGCGCTGCGAGTGCCCTGAGTGGTTCGCCTCCTAGGCGGAACGCTGTCCATTCGCTCTGTGCCACCGCTCCGAGAGATTCGTAGAAGCCGATCGACGGCGTGTTCCAATTGAGCACCGACCAGCCGAGTCTGGTGTACCCGTGCGTCACGCACTCGGCTGCGAGTGCAGCGAGCAGGTCGGATCCGATTCCCGACCCCCTGAGCTCCGGCTGCACGTACAGGTCTTCGAGGTAGATGCCGTTCACGCCGTCCCACGTCGAGAAACTGAGGAACCACATCGCGAACCCGACGACCTGACCGTCGACGTCCGCGACGTGTGCGAACACCGACGGATCGGCACCGAACAGGGCCGAGCGGATCTGATCCGGACGCACAGTGCACTGCTCCCGCAGCTTCTCGTACTCGGCCAGTTCGTGGATCAGGCCGGTGATGGCGTCGACGTCTCGGTCGGTGGCCCGCCGAATCACGATGCAACTCCGGTCCGAACCGACGGATGGATGTTGTGCACCACGACCTGCCGGAACGAGTGCTCGAACCCGAGGACCGAATACGCGGCAGGGGAGAGGGCGAACCTCTTGCCCTCGGAGACCGGCAGTTCCAGCCAGCGAGTCAGCAGAGCCCTCGAGAAATGTCCGTGTCCGACGAGGACCACGTCGCGTTCGCCCAGGGCCGGAAGAATCACCGACAGCACCAGGTCCGCGCGTGCGCCGACCTGCTCGACGGACTCGCCACCCGGACACGGATGGGTCCACACGGTCCAGTGCGGCACCGTCCGTTGGATCTCGGCGGAGGTCTTTCCCTCGTAGTCTCCGTAGTCCCACTCGGACAGTGCGTCCCACTCCCGTTCGACAGTCAGCCCCGCGAGCTGCGCGGTCCGCAGCGCCCGCGTTCGTGGACTGCTGACGATCAACGGGTCACGCAGGCCGAGCTCGCCGACGAGTTCGCCTGCCGCGGCCGCTTGACGTTCTCCGACGTCGGTCAGTGGAACGTCCGTCGTGCCGGTGTGCCGTCCCGAGGTGGCCCATTCGGTCTGGCCGTGGCGCAACAGAACTACACGTCCGGAAGCAGTAGTCCCGGAATCAGTAGTCCCTGAATCAGGGGACCCGGAATTAGGGGTCGAGGTGGGGGTGGCGCTCATGGAAGCAATGATGCCGTGTCGGGTGTCACAGGCCTGCAGGTGGTTACCCGTACAAAACGGATTGAGTCGGACGGGCCGTCGGTGGATACTGTTCCGGTCGCGCGACGCACTCGGTTGCTCGCGCATGGGGGCTGCCCGGGGATGCATCGAACTTCTCGGGGATGGAAGGTCCACCGACAAAACGGACACACCGCGCACGTTGTCGTGCGTGTTCAGGCAGATGGTGGGCAGTGTTTCTGCTCACCGAGACACGAAGGACGATCGACCATGACGCAGCCAGGGGCAAGTTCGAATCCGGTGAAGCCGGACAAGCTCGACTCCGCCGTCCTCAAGATCGCGGGTGTCGTCGTTCTCGGCGCCATCATGTCCATCCTCGACGTCACCGTGGTGAGCGTCGCGCTTCCCACGTTCATGGACGTGTTCGACGCGACGTACGCGACTGTCGCCTGGACGATGACGGGATACACGCTGGCGCTGGCGACGGTGATTCCGCTGACCGGTTGGGCTGCGGACAGGTTCGGTACCAAGCGCCTGTACATCACCGCTCTCGTGCTGTTCGTGCTCGGCTCGGTGCTCTGCAGCTTCGCGTGGGACATCACCACGCTCATCGCTTTCCGTGTGCTTCAGGGACTGGGCGGCGGCATGCTGATGCCGCTCGGCATGACGATCATGACCAGGGCAGCAGGTCCCGAGCGGATCGGTCGTGTCATGGCCGTGCTGGGCGTGCCGATGCTTCTCGGACCCATCAGCGGCCCGATCCTCGGCGGATGGCTGCTGGAGGCTGCGAGCTGGCACTGGATCTTTCTGATCAACGTTCCGATCGGCGCGATCGCGCTCGTCGCAGCAATCGTCATCTTCCCGAAGGACGATCCGACGCCGTCGGAATCGTTCGACTTCGTCGGCATGTTGATGCTCTCTCCCGGCCTCGCACTGTTCCTGTTCGGAGTGTCCTCGATTCCCGAGACCGAGACGGTGTTGGCTGTTCGCGTGCTGGTGCCCGCGATCGTCGGTTTCGTGTTGATCGTCCTGTTCGTCTTCCATGCGCTTCGCACCGAGCATCCGTTGATCGACCTCAGGTTGTTCGCCAACCGGGCGCTCACCGTGGCGGTCTTGACGACCGTGCTGTTCATGGTTGCGTTCATGGGCGCGGGTCTGCTGTTCCCGAGCTACTTCCTGCAAATCCGCGGGGAGACGACTCTGGCTGCGGGTCTGTTGCTGGCGCCTCAGGGAATCGGGGCGATGTTGACGATGCCCATCGCGGGCACCCTCGCGGACCGCATGGGCCCCGGCAAGATCGTGCTCGCGGGCATGGTGTTCATCACCGCGGGCATGGCTGTCTTCACGCAGGTCGGTGCCGACACCTCGTACGCGATTCTGCTCGGTGCGCTGTTCGTCATGGGTATGGGTCTCGGTGCGACGATGATGCCGATCATGACCGCTGCTCTGCAGACGCTCACCGATCACAACGTCGCGCGAGGATCGACGCTGATGAACATCGTGCAGCAGACGGCGGGTTCGATCGGTACGGCGGTCATGTCGGTGGTGCTGACCAATCAGTTGAAGGACGTCGCGAAGGCGACGTCGCCGGTCGAGGCTCTCGACATCTCGGCGGGAGCGTTCGGCTCCACGTTCATGGTCGCGCTCGTGCTCATCGTGCTGACCTTCGTGCCGGCGTTCTTCCTGCCCCGGAAGAAGATCACTCCGGCAGAGGGTGCGGACAGCGCCAAACCGGTTATGCTGCACTGATTTCGGTGGCGGACGCGTCGGGTCTGGGTTGTTTCTGGCCCGTTCCCGACGCGCCCACGACCCCCTCGCTCTGGCCGATCGCCCCGATGTAGGCAAGGATCGGGGGCGTGACGACAGTACTGGCGGTAGCGAATCAAAAGGGCGGCGTCGCGAAAACCACCACGGTGGCCTCACTTGCGGCGGCGCTTCATGCACTGGACCGGCGGGTTCTGGTGGTCGATCTCGACCCGCAGGGGTGCCTGACGTTCTCCCTCGGGCACAACCCCGACAAACTCGAGGCGTCCGTGCACGACGTCCTGACGGGGGATACCCCGGCGGCCGAAGCGCTGCTCGAGACCGACGAGGGAATCGATCTGCTTCCGGCAACGATCGATCTCGCGGGCGCCGAGGCGCTGTTGCTCATGCGTGCCGGCCGTGAATACGCGCTGAAGCGAGCTCTGGCGCCGATTCTCGACGACTACGACGTCGTGATCATCGACTGCCCGCCGTCGTTGGGTGTGCTGACACTCAACGGGTTGACGGCCGCTCGGTCGGTACTGGTGCCGCTGCAATGCGAAACACTTGCGCACCGCGGCGTCGGCCAGCTGCTGCGGACGGTCTCGGAAGTTCAGCAGATCACCAATTCCGAACTGTCGCTGCTCGGTGCGCTCCCCACGTTGTTCGACGCACGCACCACACACAGTCGCGACGTTCTCGGCGATGTGTCCGACCGCTACTCCCTTCCGGTTCTCGACCCGCCCATTCCTCGGACGGTGCGTTTCGCGGAGGCATCGGCGTCGGGTGCGACGGTGTTGTCGGGTCGCAAGAGCAAGGGTGCGCAGGCCTATCGAGATCTGGCGGCAAATCTGTTGGAGCACTGGGAGAACGGATCCCCGCTCCGCACCTATTCGCCCGAGGTCTGACCCTCGGTACCGGAGAGTGCAACCAGGTCGGTGCCGCGTTGTTCGATGAGTACGTCGCCGACGACGGCGAGTCCGACCGGGCCGGAGTAGTCACCGCGGTCGACCGGGATCGTTCGTTCGGCGGTACCCGTCGACGGATCGATGACCGCTGTGCCGTCCTGGACCGGCAAGAGCAGGCGTCCGGCCATCAGTGTGCCGGGACCGAGCGCTCCGGGAACGGTCCACTGCGGTGACAGATCGCTCAAATCCAGTGCGACGGTGCTGGATCCGGTCCACCAGCTGAAGACGTTCGCCGACTTGACGACTGTCGGATACAGATCGGCCGATACCTCGGGCACCGTTCCGTCCGGGAGATCGAATTCGGTCAGAGGCTGAGCATTGCCGTCGAACAGGGCAACCTTCGCTGGTTCACCGGAATGCGATGGGATCGACAACGCCACCCGATCCCCCGAGGCAATCAGGACGCGCGCCCCGTCCACTGGGCCGTCGGCGCTGGTCAACGATGCGACGACGCTGGAGCCGTACTCCTGCGGTTCGGTGGCGTCCTTCGGCGCTGGGTTCATGGTGGTCAACCGTGCACCCGACTCCTCGGGGCACTGTTCGAGTACCGCGACGCGGGAACTGTTCGATGCGGTGGACAGCAGGGTGCAGCCGGTGCGAGGTTGGGTGCCGGGGTTCTGCGGGGCGTCGACCCGTCCGTACTCGAGGGTCCGTACGAGGTCCGAACGCCAGAGTTCCATGCGCGTGTCACCCAGGGACGTGACGTAGGTTCCGTCGTCGCTGAGACGGACTTCGGAATCTGCGTCGCTGGATCGCTGAGCTTTGCGTGATCCCGTCGCCCCGTCCAGTTCGGTGACCTGTGCGCATCCACGGTCGTCCGCGAACACGGCGACGGCGGTGTTCCATGCACTTGTCACCGCGCAGAGCGGAACGTCCCTGCGGTAGCTCCAGGCTGTCTCACCGGTGGATGGATCCAGACCGTTCACTCCGCCGTCGTCACCGCTCACCACGGCGCTGCCGGTGACCACCGGTGTCGACGTGAGCGGGCTCTGCGCTCGCCACACTTCGGTCAACGACGCAGGCACCGCGAGTGCGGTGGTGGCCTGCGGCAGGGGGGTGGGTGCGGTCTCGGACGTCGTGCCGTGTGCGTCGCTTCGGAACCAGATCACCCCGGCAGCGAGCACCGCGACAACCAGAATGGTTGCCGCGGCGACGAGATCCGAGCGTCGACGACGTTCGGGTGCAAGCACAGAAGAAGGCTACTCGGCTGCCGGTGCTGACGCGGGCGACGACTCGGCGGTGGAGCTGACCTGTCCGGACGAGGCGGGCGAGCGGCGGCGGCGACGCCGACGCTTGGGTGCCGCGCCTTCACCGGACGGGGTGTCGCCGCTGGTGCCCGACTCGGTCGGGGCGCTGTCCGTGGACGTATCCCCGCCTGCGGCTGTGCCGTTGGATGCAGCTGCGGCTGTGCCGTTGGTTGTAGCTGCATCGGCCTTGCCGCCGCGGGTGCGACGGCGGGCGCGGGTTCGGCGTGGCCGAGAAGGTTCGGCTGCTGCATCCGAATCGACGGCACTGTCGACGCTGTCGGCGACTTCGCCGTTGTCGCCCGTGTGCGCGCGTTCGGTCCGCTCCGGCGCCTTCTTGATCGAGCCGGTCACGCCGTCGGGGATGCCCAGTTCCTCGAAGAGGTGCGGTGAGCTCGAGTAGGTCTCGACCGGATCCGGGATTCCGAGATTCAGCGCTTTGTCGATCAGCTGCCAGCGAGGGATGTCGTCCCAGTCGACGAGGGTCACGGCGATGCCGGTGCGGCCCGCGCGGCCGGTGCGGCCGATGCGGTGGACGTAGGTCTTCTCGTCCTCCGGGCACTGGTAGTTGATGACGTGAGTGACGTCGTCGATGTCGATGCCTCGCGCTGCCACATCGGTCGCGACCAGGACGTCGATGCCGCCGGTCCGGAACTTCTTCAATGCCTTCTCGCGCTGGATCTGTCCGAGGTCACCGTGCACGGCACCCACGGCGAACCCGCGTTCGAGGAGTTCCTCGGAGACCTTCTGCGCGGTGCGCTTGGTGCGGGTGAAGATCATGGTCGCTCCGCGGCCTTCTGCCTGGAGGACCTTGGACACCATCTCGACCTTGTCGAGAGCGTGCGCGCGGTAGATGTGCTGCGCGGTGCGATCGTGCACGGCGGAGGACTCTGCTTCCTCGGCGCGGATGTGCGTGGGCTGCGTCAGGAACGTGCGTGCGAGCGTGATGATCGGTCCGGGCATGGTGGCCGAGAACAGCATCGTCTGGCGACGACCACGCGTGGAGCCTCCGGCCGAGGGACCGCTGGGCACCATGCCGAGGATGCGCTCGATGTCGGGGAGGAATCCGAGGTCGAGCATCTCGTCGGCCTCGTCGAGAACGAGGACGCCGATCTTGCCGAGGATGAGGTGGCCCTGTTTGGCGAGATCGAGGAGACGACCGGGGGTGCCGACGACGACGTCGACGCCCTTCTGCAGCTGTGCTATCTGGGCCTCGTAGGGACGCCCGCCGTAGATGGACAGGATCTCGACGGACTTGCCGCCGGACTTCAGGAACTTCGACGCATTGGTCAGATCCGAGGTCACCTGAACACACAGTTCGCGGGTGGGGACGATGACGAGCGCGCGGGGTGTGCCGTCGAGTGCCGCGGTGCCGGAGTCGGTCGTGGCTATGCGGTGCAGGAGCGGTACGCCGAAGCCGTACGTCTTGCCCATTCCGGTCCTGGCCTGACCGATGAGGTCGTCGCCGGCGAGGGCGAGGGGGAGCGTCAACTCCTGGATGGCGAAGGTCCGCTCGATGCCGATGGCGGTCAATGACTTGACGATGTCCTCGCGAACGCCGAGTTCCGCGAAGGTCGGGGGTACGTGTGTGTCGTCGAGCTGGGCGGACAAGGTGGTGTCGCCGGTGTCGGATTCTTGGTCGATAACGATCTTGCTCAGGGGTCTGGCCTTCCTCGTGTTCACACGTACGCACAAGGAAGGGCACAGGCCTATTGCCGGCCGAAGTCGATGCCCTCGATCCTGGTCTGTGATTTCGCCTCGAGCCTCAGCCGTGTCGGTGGAACGTAGTGGTACTCGACAGGCGGCGAAGCAGTCGTAGCGACCCGGATCAGGTGCGCACACATTGTCGGTGTGGTTCGACGCGTGGAAAATCGGTCCGTGTCATCGGTCCGGGCGTCGATCCGTGCACCATGGTAGCTTGCCGACCGTCCAAAACCCGTATTCCGAGCTTTGCGGGACGTGAGAGGCTCCGCGTTTCGGTGACAGCGCGCACGTGCGTCGGGCGCGACTACGATCGATTCTCATGGGAGCCCACTCGCCTGAATCGTTCGCCGCCGACGCTCTACCGACCACCACGGGAGCCCTTCCCGGGACCACGGAAGCCCTTCCCGATGCCACGGATGCCCTTCCCGATGCCATGGAAACGTCCGATGCGGAGCCGCGGATTCCGTTCGATCATCCGGGAGTGTCCGAGCTGTACGCAGTGCTCGCGTACGGGGAGATCTCGGCGTTCTACCGCCTGGCCGAGGACGCGCGATCGGCCCCGTCGATGCAGGGGAGGGTTGCGTTGGCGAGTATGGCGGCGGCAGAAATGAACCACTTCGAGACCCTCGTGTCCGCGTTGTCGGATCGCGGTCTCGACGTGTACTCCGCGATGGATCCTTTCGTGCGTGCATTGGACGATTACCACGCGTCGACCAACCCGTCGACGTGGCTCGAAGTGCTGGTCAAGGCTTATGTGGGTGACGGGTTGGCCGCTGATTTCTACCGCGAGATCGCGCACACTCTCGATCCGGCCGTCGCGGCGACGGTACGAGAGGTGCTTGCCGAGACGGGTCACTCGGAGTTCGTCGTGCACGAGGTGTCCACCCGGGTGTCCGCCAGTTCTCAGGACAAGGCGCGGTTGATGTTGTGGGGGCGCAGGCTGCTCGGCGAGGCGATCACGCAGGCGCAGTACGTGCTTGCTCAACGCGAGAGTCTGACCGATCTGGTGATCACGGCATCGGGTGATCTCAACGGTGTCGCCGCTCTGTTCGATCGGATGCAGGAGCAGCACGCGGAGCGCATGCGGGTGCTCGGGCTGGTCTGAGACCACGATGTTCGCTGACAGCACACCGTCGGACGTCACCGTCGCCGCGTGGCTGCACTAGCCTGGTCGAAGCAGCTGAAGTTTTCTCTACTGAGTTCGGAGGTTGGCCGTGGAGGTCAAGATCGGTGTGTCGGAAAGCTCTCGCGAGCTCGTCGTGAACAGCGCCCAGTCGCCCGAGGAGGTCGAGGCGCTCGTCGCCGAGGCACTCGCCGGCAAGAAGGACGTGCTGTCGCTGGTGGACGAGAAGGGACGTAAGTACCTCGTCCAGTCGGCACGAGTCGCGTACGTGGAGATCGGTCCGGCCGACGCCCGCAAGGTCGGCTTCGCCACGGCCTGAGCCAGTCCTACGACGAAGGGCCGCGCACATGTGCGCGGCCCTTCGTCGTTCGATCGTGTGGACTACGGAGCTTGCAGCGGCACGTGAGACAGGCCGCCCCAGGCGAGCGACACGGTGGTGTCGACGGCGTCTTCCTTGGAGATCGGGCGGTCCGCTTCCAGCCAGTAGCGTGCCGTGAACTGACTTGCTCCGACGAGTCCGACGGCGAGCACGCGGGCGCGGTAAGGGTCGAGGCCGGAATCGTGTGCAACGAGATCGAACACCGCGTCGACGCACGCTTCGGTCGCCTGCTCCACCCGGGCGTTGACCTGCGGGTCGCCCATCAGATCGGACTCGAACACGAGCCTGAATCCCTGGGTGTCGGTGTCGACGAAGTCGTAGAACGCAAGTACGGCTGCTCGGACGCGCTTGCGGTTGTCGGTCGTCGATCGCAGGGCCTGGCGCACGCCGGCTATCAGGGTGTCGACGTAGCTCTGCAGTACGGCGAGGTAGAGCTCGAGCTTGCCGGGGAAGTGCTGGTAGAGCACCGGCTTGCTGACGCCGGCACACTCGGCGATCTCGTCCATTCCCGACGCGTGATATCCGCGACTGACGAACACTTCGCTTGCAGCCGCGAGAAGTTGCGCACGGCGCGCGTCGCGAGGCAACCGCGCACTGCGTCGGCTCGCCGGTGAGGTGGAACGGTCCGAGGACATTCGATCCGCCAGTTCTGTCATGTAAGAAGTTCCCATCCGCATCGTCACCGCGCCGAAGGGGTGTCCGTAGCGCAGGTCGTTCAGCAACGATACTCGCAGCACGCCGCATCGTCGGGACGGTGGTGCGCCAGTCGCAGTGATGGATACCAGCGAAACGGCGCTCCCACCTCGTTTCGCGTGCATATCAGCGGTGCGAAGATTGTTCTGAAGTACAAACATCGGCGCGGCGAACGGCGGATGCCGGTGACTGTGAGATTCTGGCGAGGTGAGTGACCGAGGTGGGCCGCGACGCAGCGGGAGGGCGTGGGCCGACGACGAGTACGACGATCAGCGGCCGGACTCTGCGTCTCGGCGCGTCGAGCGGCGTCACCCCGTCGAGGATCGGGGCCGGGACGGGGACTTCTCCCGCGGTGTCGGCGGCCGGGGTTCTCACCAACCACTGCGGGCTCAATGGGATCCGACGGCGCGCGACGACTCGGCTCGCACACGTGCGCCGCGGCCGCCTCGGAAGGCGAAGAAGCAGTCCAAGCTCGGCAAGTTCACGTCGGTGTACGGGTGGCGTGCCTATGCGGTTCCGATTCTGCTCGTGGTGACGTCTTTGGTGGTGTTCGATGCGGTTCGTACCGGCGAGCCGACGACGACGGCATCGTCGGGCATCGATCAGCCGGCGGACCCGGGTTTCGGTGCCCTCAGTCCGAGTGGAGATTCGACGGGTGTGATCGGTGTTCCGCCTGCTGCGGACGGCAACTTCGCGGATTCGATTCCCTCCGGTGAGCTGCCCGACGGTGGTTCGTTCACGGTCCAGGGTGCGGGGACTTGGCATGTCGTGCAGGGCGCGACCGGTCAGGTGGGCCAGGGGAGCGAACGGGTGTTCACCTACACGGTCGAGGTCGAGGACGGTGTCGACACGGCCGGTTTCGGCGGCGAGGAGTCGTTCGGCCGACTCGTCGATCAGACGCTGGGCAACCCGAAGAGCTGGACCAACGATCAACGCTTCGCGTTCCGACGGATCGACCAAGGTGAACCGGACTTTCGGATCTCGCTGACGTCTCAGATGAGCATTCGGCAGGCGTGCGGGTACGACATTCAGCTGGAAGTGTCGTGCTACAACCCCGGTATCGGCCGGGTCGTCCTCAACGAGCCGCGCTGGGTTCGAGGGGCCATCGCGTTCCAGGGTGACATCGGTTCCTACCGGCAGTATCAGATCAATCACGAGGTCGGGCACGCCATCGGGTACCAGCAGCATCAGCCGTGCGAAACCGACGGTGGTCTGGCGCCGGTGATGATGCAGCAGACGTTCGGAACCGCCAACGACGACATCGCGCGGCTCGATCCGGAGGGCGTGGTTCCGATGGACGGAAAGACGTGTCGATTCAATCCGTGGCCGTATCCGCGAGGCTGATTTCGGCGAGTAGCGTGGCCTGAAGTCCGCTGCCGTGTCACCAGGTCACGGTCGGCGGTGCCCGCGAGGAGAAAGCAAGTCGATGAGCGTGTTGCCGCCCCTGGTGGAACCGTCGGGCCCGTTGTCCTACGACGAGGTCGCCCGCTACAGCCGCCACCTGATCATTCCCGACGTCGGAACTGTCGGTCAGCGACGTCTTCGCGCCGCACGTGTGCTCGTCATCGGCGCCGGAGGCCTCGGCTCGCCCGCACTGCTGTACCTGGCCGCAGCCGGGGTGGGCACGCTGGGCATCGTGGAGTTCGACGACGTCGAACTGTCCAACCTTCAGCGTCAGGTCATTCACGGGGCGTCCGACGTGGGGCGGCCCAAGGCCGTCAGTGCGCGTGAGTCCGTCCTCGAGCTGAACGACGGCGTCGACGTGCGGCTGCATCGGATGCGGCTGGATAACAGCAACGCGGTCGACTTGTTCCGGCAGTACGACCTGATTCTGGACGGTACCGACAATTTCGCGACGCGATATCTGGTCAACGACGCTGCGATCCTGGCGGGCAAGCCGTACGTGTGGGGGTCGATCTACCGGTTCCAGGGCCAGGTCTCGGTGTTCTGGGAGGACGCCCCCGGTGGTCTCGGGCTGAACTACCGCGACCTCTACCCGGAGGCGCCGCCACCGGGACTGGTGCCGTCGTGCGCCGAAGGCGGTGTGCTCGGTGTGCTGTGCGCGTCCGTCGGTTCCATCATGGTCACCGAGGCGATCAAACTGATCACCGGGATCGGTGAGACCTTGCTGGGGCGGCTCATGATCTACGACGCGTTGTCGATGAGCTACCGAACCCTGAACGTCCAGCGGGACCCGGATCGGCGTCCGGTCACCGAGCTGATCGACTACGACGAATTCTGCGGTGTGGTCACCGACGAGGCAGCCGATGCCGCCGAATCGTCGTCGATCACCCCCGCGGAACTCGCGGCATTGTTGAAGGGGCCCGACGAGATCGCATTGATCGACGTGCGTGAGCCGGTGGAGTGGGACATCGTCAGGATCGACGGCGCGACGCTCGTTCCGAAGGGGCGATTCCTGTCCGGTGAGGCGATGGCGGAGCTTCCGCAGAATCGCCGAATCGTTCTGCACTGCAAAACCGGAATTCGGTCGGCGGAGGTCTTGGCGGTGCTGAAGAAGGCCGGTTTCGCCGACGCTGTTCACCTGCACGGTGGCATCGTCGCGTGGGCTCGTCAGGTGGATCCGTCTCTTCCGGTGTACTAGCGCGCCTTCCTCACCGTCGGAGGTGGCCCACGGTAGCGTGACGGACGTGAGCTCACTGGAACCCCCTCAGCACGTGATCTCCACATTCGGGCTGCGTGACGTACCTCCCGTGCCGCTCGGTGCGGATTGGGACGGTGGCTGGAGGCTCGGCGACGTCGTGCTCTCGCCGGTCGCCGACCACGCGCGAGCCGCGTGGTCCGCGAAGGTGCGCGAGACCTTGGCCGTGGACGGTCTCCGTCTGGCGCGTCCGGTGCGGTCGACGGACGGCCGCTACGTCGTCAGTAGTTGGCGCGCGGACACGTTCATCGTCGGCTCGCCGGAACCGCGGCACGACGAGGTCGTCTCCCTGTCGGTGCGGCTGCATGCCGCGACTGCCGGTCTGGAACGCCCGCGCTTTCTGGTGCAGCCGCCCGTCGCGCCGTGGTCCGATGCGGACGTGTTCACCGCCGCGGACCGTGCGGCGTGGGAGGCGACGCCGTTGCGTGTGGCGCGTGCGGCCGGGGCGCCTGAGGTCACCTCGGCCGACGGCAAGCAGAGCCTGGAATTGATCAAGCAGCTTGCTAGCCTCCGCAAGCCGGTGGGTGTCGGTGATCAGTTGGTGCACGGTGACCTGTTCGGGACCGTGTTGTTCGACGGAAGCGAGGCGCCGGGCATCACCGACATCGCGCCGTATTGGAGGCCGGCCTCCTGGGCGGCCGCGGTGACGGTCGTCGACGCGATCTCGTGGGGCGGAGCCGACGACGCGTTGATCGGTCGGTGGGAAGATCTTCCCGAGTGGCCGCAGATGTTGTTGCGCGCGTTGATCTTTCGCTTTTCCGTTCATGCGCTCCACCCGCGTTCGACCCCGGAGGCATTCCCCGGTCTCGCGCGCACCGCGGACCTGGTCAGGCTGCTGCTCTGAGCGCCGCGGGCTCGGGAGTCAGTGTTCCGGCGTCTCGAGTTCGTCGAAGAACCTCAGTGATGCCGTGCGAGCGCCTTCGGCGTCGCCGCGGACGATGGCGTCGACCAGTGCCGAGTGCTCGTCGTCGTATCCGTTGTCGTGGTCCGCGACGTGGTGGTGCATCGTCTGGACGATGATCGGCATCAGCGAGTCGTAGAACTCGAGGTAGATGGCATTGTGGCTGGCCGCGACGATGGCGCGGTGGAACCTGGCATCGACCGCGATCGCGGTGTCGGTGCCGTCGTGCGCCCACGCCGAGTGCCTGTCGGCGAGTGCCGCGGTCAACGCGGCGACGTCGGCGTCGTCGCGGCGTTCGGCCGCCAGCATCGCCGCGGTCACTTCGAGGGTGCGTCGCAGCTCGGTGACGTCGCGATCCTGTGCGTCGGCGAAGTACTTGCCGAGCGTTCCGCCCAGGTCCGAGGTCGCCAGTACGAATGTGCCCGACCCTTGACGGCGTTCGACCATTCCTGCGTGCACGAGGGCCTGCACTGCCTCGCGGACGGTGTTGCGGCCGGTGCCGGTCAGTTCACAGAGCTCGGCTTCGGTGGGGATTCGGGTGCCGACGGGCCAGCGTTCGGCCACGATCTCGGCCCGCAGTTGCGCTGTCACCTGCGAGATCAGGCTGGACCGTTGAACCTGCTGCACCCGTGCTCTCCCCGTCGTCGTTCGATGTTGTCGGCTTGTCGTTCGGCGGTCAGTTTAACTTCTTTGCGTCTGGTGATCCGGTCATCCTATGATTTCTGCCGTGAGTACTACCGCAATGACAGAGACCGGGGCAGGCGCCGAGGCGCAGAACCTTCTGCGCGGACGCGTCCTGGTATTCGCCGCGATCATCGTCTCCGCGTTGACGCTCCGCGCGGCAGTGACGTCCATCAGCCCGCTGTTCGGCCGTATCGGAACCGACCTGCAGTTCGGGTCGTCCGTCGTGGGACTCATCGGCATGCTTCCCCCGGCGATGTTCGCCGTCTTCGGACTGCTGACGCCCGTCCTGGTCAAGCGAACCGGTATGGAACGCACCGCTCTTCTCGCGATGGCGTTGACGACGGTCGGCATGGCCACCCGGGCCTTCGCTCCGGGGACCGCGTCGCTCATTCTTCTGTCCGCAGTGGCTCTCGCCGGAATGGGAATCGGCAACGTCGTCATTCCGCCTCTGGTGAAGCGGTACTTCTCCGACCGACTCGCCATCGTCAGCACCATGTACATCTGCGCACTGCAGGTCAGCACCATGGTCCCGCCGTTGCTGGCGGTGCCGGTCGCCGACGCGCACGGGTGGCGACTGTCCATCGGAATCTGGGCGCTCGTCGGCCTGGCCGCTGCTGTGCCCTGGCTGGGCGTGGTGATGTCGCGTCGCGGCCACGATGTCGCGGACACGACCGGCGAGGGCGGCACGTCCGCTGTGCACGAGAAACCGCAGGGTCGTATCTGGCGGTCGTCGCTGGCCTGGGGGATGGTCGGCATGTTCGCGATGACGTCGTTCATCACCTACGCGATGCTGACGTGGCTGCCGACCGTGCTCACCGACGCAGGCATCGGGGAGGCCGCAGCAGGGGCGTCGGTGGCCGCGTTCGGTGGAATGGGGCTGATCGCGTCACTGGCCGCGCCGTCGCTCTGCGCTCGGCTGCGCAACCCGTACGGCCTCGTCGTCGCCGCCGCCGTCTTCTACCTGGTGGGATTCGCCGGCCTGCATTTCACCCCGACCAGTGGAACAGTGGTGTGGGTCTGCCTCGTCGGGCTCGGCACGATGACGTTCCCGATGTCGTTGACACTCATCAACCTTCGGACACGCACTCCGGCAGGATCATCCGGCCTGTCCGGGTTCACGCAGGGATTGGGCTACGTGGTCTCGGCGACGGGTCCGCTGTCCTTCGGCTTCCTGCACACGCTCTCCGGGGGCTGGGGCATCCCCATCCTGGTTCTCACCGGATGCGTCGCGATTCAGCTGGTCGCGGGATATCTGTGCTGTAAGCCCCGCATGCTCGAAGATACGTGGTGAGACGCGGGCTCGACGACACTCGGTGATCTCACGGCGGGCTTTGCGTGTTCGTGAGACCAAGTTAATCAAGGGGTCACCGCGCGCAGCGCCCGCGCAACATGGCTTTTCTATCTTTGGGTCTCCCACGCGATCAGGAGGCCCACGTGACCAGCATTCCCGAGGCACCACAAGCCGATGCGGCGCCCGATTCGACACCCGCACCGTCGACACCCCCTCCGGGGACGGTGCCGGTGTCGATCAAGCACCGCATCAGCCACTGGAACTCCGAGGACGTCGCCGCCTGGGAGGCCGGTGGAAAGGCGATCGCGAAGCGGAATCTGATCTGGTCCGTCGTCGCGGAGCACGTCGGCTTCTCCATCTGGTCGATCTGGTCGGTCATGGTGCTGTTCATGCCTGTGTCGGTGTACGGAATCGACGCCGCAGGAAAATTCTTCCTCGTCGCCGTCCCCACGCTCGTCGGCGCTGTGCTTCGTATCCCGTACACCTTCGCGACAGCGAAGTTCGGCGGTCGGAACTGGACGATCTTCAGCGCTCTCGTTCTTCTGGTCCCGACGGTTCTGACCATGTACTTCATGCTGAACCCGGCGTCGTACACGACCTACATCGTCGTCGCGGCGTTCGCGGGCCTCGGCGGCGGCAACTTCGCGTCGTCGATGACCAACATCAATGCGTTCTACCCGCAGCGTGAGAAGGGCTGGGCGCTCGGCCTGAACGCAGGCGGCGGCAACATCGGCGTTCCCGTGATTCAGCTGATCGGTCTGCTCGTGATCGCGACGATCGGCAACACGGCACCGGAGATCGTCTGCGCCGTCTACCTCGTCTTCATCGCGATCGCAGCCGTCGGCGCCGCACTGTTCATGGACAACCTCGACAACCAGAAGACCAACGGACGCTCCATGATCGATGTCCTCAGGTTCTCGGACTCGTGGTGGATCGCGTTCCTCTACATCGGCACCTTCGGTTCGTTCATCGGTTTCAGCTTCGCGTTCGGCCAGGTGTTGCAGATCAACTTTCTCGCGGGATTGACCGACGGTGCACCGGCGACGGCCGCCCAGCAGGCGCAGGCGTCGCTCCACGCAGCTCAGATCGCTTTCCTCGGACCACTTCTCGGATCCATCTCCCGCCCGTTCGGCGGCAAGCTCGCAGACAAGATCGGTGGCGGCAAGATCACGCTGTACACCTTCGTGTCGATGGTGTTCGCCACCGGCATTCTGGTGGCCGCAAGCACCTGGGACGACAACACCGCGGGGGCCGCCAGCGGCACGATGATGGCGCTGTTCGTCGTCGGATTCATTCTGCTGTTCCTGCTGTCCGGTCTCGGCAACGGCTCGGTCTACAAGATGATTCCGGCGATTTTCGCCGCCAAATCAACCGAGCTGCAGGGCATGTCGACCGAGGAACAGCAGCACTGGTCCCGCCGGATGTCCGGAGCGCTCATCGGAATCGCAGGCGCCATCGGCGCATTGGGCGGCGTCGGCATCAACCTGGTTCTGCGTGCGTCGTACTCCGGTGAGGCGAAGTCCGCGACCACGGCCTTCTGGGTGATCCTTGCCTTCTACGTACTGTGCTGCGCGGTGACGTACGCCGTCTACCTGCGCAAACCGCGCGTGATCGCCGACGAGGCAACTCAGTCCTCGGTGGAAGTCTGACGCCCCAAAGTCTTTCAATGCTCTGCAGTAATTCTCGGAAGGAACCCCTGATGAAGAACGCGACGAAGAACGCGGTGGTCATCGGTCACGGCATGGTCGGACATCGCTTCGTCGAGGCATTGCGGTCTCGCGACGAGGCAGCGGAATGGAAAGTCACCGTTCTCTGCGAGGAGGCACTGCCTGCCTACGACCGCGTCGGCCTGTCGTCGTACGTCGGGGCCTGGGATCACAAGGAGCTCGCGCTCGCCGGCAACGACTACCCGGACGACACGGCGGTGGACATGCGGCTCGGTGTCCGCGCGGACAGCGTCGACCGCGAAGGTAGGACGGTTGCGACGTCGACCGGTGAGGTGATCGGTTACGACGCACTGGTGTTCGCGACGGGCTCCTACCCGTTCGTGCCCCCCATCACCGGACACGACCTGGACACTTGCTTCGTCTACCGCACCCTGGACGATCTGGATCGCATCCGCGCCCGCGCCGAGGCTGCGGGACCGGGCGCGGTCGGCGTGGTCGTCGGCGGTGGCCTCCTGGGGCTGGAGGCAGCCAACGCGCTGAAGAAGCTCGGAATGACTCCGCACGTCATCGAGTTCGCGCCGCGGTTGATGCCGCTGCAGGTCGACGAAGGCGGCGGCGCGCTCCTGGCGCGGCTGGTGACCGATCTGGGGCTGAACGTGCACACCGGCGTCGGGACGTCGTCCATCACCGAGAACGACAGCGCCGGGCTGACGGTCGAACTGTCCGACGGCAGCACCATCGACGCAGCCCTGCTGGTCTTCTCCGCGGGCGTGCGCCCACAGGATCGTCTGGCACGGGAGAGCGGCCTCGACGTCGGGGAACGTGGCGGCATCCTTGTCGACACCGGGTGCCGCACATCCGATTCGGCAGTGTTCGCCATCGGTGAGTGCGCCGCCGTCGACGGTCGCTGCTACGGACTGGTCGCCCCGGGGTACTCGACGGCCGAGGTCGTCGCGGACAGGTTGCTCGGCGGCGCTGCCGAGTTCCCGGGTGCGGACATGTCCACCAAACTCAAATTGATGGGCGTGGATGTCGCCAGTTTCGGTGACGCCATGGCCGCAACACCGGGTGCACTCGAGGTCGTCTTCAGCGACGCACCGAAGGGGACGTACGCCAAACTTGTCGTCTCCGACGATGCGAAGACGTTGCTCGGTGGAATTCTCGTCGGCGATGCCACCGCCTACTCGCTACTGCGTCCGCTCGTCGGTCGTGAATTGCCGGGCGATCCAGGCTCGTTGATCTCACCGGCCGCCGAACAGGTAGGCATCGGTGCACTGCCGGACGACGCGGAGATCTGCTCGTGCAACGGTGTCACCAAAGGTGCGATCTGCGGCGCGATCGCGGACGGCGCGTGCGATGTCGCCTCGGTCAAGAGCTGCACCACCGCCGGTACCACGTGCGGAGGCTGCCTGCCGTCCATCAAGCAGCTGTTGGCGGCGTCCGGTGTCGTGATGTCGAAGGCACTGTGCGAGCACTTCGGCCAGTCCCGCGCGGAACTGTTCGAGATCGTCCGTGCGACGAACACGCGCACGTTCTCGTCGCTGATCGCCAAGTACGGGACGGGAAGTGGATGCGATATCTGCAAACCTGTCGTCGCGTCGATTCTGGCGTCCACCTCCTCGGACCACATTCTCGACGGCGAACAGGCGTCCCTGCAGGACACCAACGATCACTTCCTGGCGAACATCCAGAAGAACGGAACCTACTCGGTCGTACCGCGTATGCCGGGCGGCGAGTGCACCCCGGAGCAACTCATCGTCATCGGTGAGGTCGCCCGGGACTTCGGGCTCTACACCAAGGTCACCGGTGGCCAGCGCATCGATCTGTTCGGTGCACGCGTCGAGCAGTTGCCCGCCATCTGGAAACGCCTGGTCGACGCAGGCATGGAATCCGGCCAGGCGTACGGAAAATCGCTGCGGACGGTGAAGAGCTGCGTCGGGTCGAGCTGGTGCCGATACGGTGTACAGGATTCGGTGGGAATGGCCGTCGACCTCGAAAACCGTTACCGCGGACTGCGGTCCCCGCACAAGATCAAGTTCGGAGTGTCCGGTTGCGCACGCGAGTGCGCCGAGGCCCGCGGGAAGGACGTCGGCGTCATCGCGACCGAACACGGCTGGAACCTGTACGTCGGCGGCAACGGTGGACAGTCCCCGAAGCACGCTCAGCTGCTGGCGTCGAACCTCGACGATGCGACTCTGGTCAGCTACATCGACAGATACCTCATGTTCTACGTGCGGACCGCAGACCGACTCCAGCGCACTGCGCCGTGGCTCGATTCTCTCGACGGTGGTCTCGATCATCTGAAGGCCGTCGTGTGCGAGGACAGCCTGGGCATCGGGGCCGAGTTGGAGGCCGACATGGAGCGCCACGTCGCGGGCTACAAGGACGAATGGGCAGGCGTACTCGAAGACGAGGAGAAACTCGGCCGGTTCGTGTCGTTCGTCAACGCTCCCGCGGAGTCGGACCCGACCATCTCGTTCGACGACACCGGCCGGCGCAAGGTGCCGGTGTTGATGGGCATGCCGAAGATCGGCGCCTGAGCACCTCACGCGGGCCGGTTCCCGGGTCTGCACGCATGTGCACACCCGGGTAATCGGCCCTTAACGACGAAGAAACATCGGCACAGTGCAATTGCATCAGGAGGTCCGACACCATGACTGTCATCGATTCGCTCAACACCACCACGCCGGCCGCGAGCAGCATTCCAGCGACCCGTGAGTGGACACCGGCGTGCACCGTCGATTCCCTGGTACCCGGCAGGGGAGTAGCCGTGCTGTTGCGTGGAGGCACACAGGTGGCCCTGTTCCTGCTCGAGACGGGCGAGACCTTCGCCGTCGGTAACGTCGACCCGTTCGGTCGGGCGGCCGTCATGTCCAGAGGACTCGTCGGCGATCGGGCCGGGGAGGCGACCGTCGCGTCGCCGCTGCTCAAGCAGGTTTTCTCGCTGGTCGACGGACGGTGCCTCGACGACGAGAGCGTCGGCCTCGGTTCCTTCGAGACCAGGACGGACGGCGGCGTCATCTACGTTCGGGGCGAATCGACGTGACGAGTGCAGCCGAGGCGGGAACGGAGTCGTGCGCTGCGACACCGATCTCGGGGGAGCCTCTGGCCGGATTCGCCGTCGGGATCACCGCGTCACGCCGGGCCGACGAGTTCGAGACACTGCTGCAACGACGAGGTGCAACGGTCATGCATGCACCCGCAATCCGAATCATTCCGCTGGCCGACGACGCCGAGCTGGAACGCGTGACCGAAGAGATCATCGCCGACCCTCCCGAGATAACCGTCGCCACCACGGGTATCGGTTTTCGAGGATGGATCGAGGCCGCGGAGGGGTGGGGCCGAGCGGAAGCGTTGAACGAGGCCCTCGCGGCGTCGAGAGTTCTTGCTCGCGGGCCCAAGGCGAAGGGCGCCATTCGAGCCGCCGACTTGCGAGAAGAGTGGAGCCCGGCGTCCGAATCCTCGGCGGAGGTGCTCGAACACCTGCTCGCCGAGGGCGTCGAGGGCACACGGATCGCGGTTCAGCTGCACGGTGCCACGACCGAATGGGAGCCGGTGCCGGATTTCTGCGAAGCGTTGCGCAATGCCGGCGCCGAGGTCGTGCCGGTTCCGGTGTACCGGTGGACGGCTCCCGACGACAGCTCACCGATGGACCGGATGATCGAGGCCGTCGTCCTCGGGGATCTCGACGCGATCAGTTTCACGAGCGCTCCGGCGGTGGTGTCGCTGTTGATGCGGGCGGACGAGAACGGTGTTCTGGACGCGTTGTTGCATTCTTTGCGGACGCGCGTTCTCGCCGTGTGCGTCGGACCGGTCACCGCGGCGCCGTTGGAACAATCGGACGTGCCGACGACGCAACCGACGCGGGCCCGGCTGGGATCGCTCGCGCGGCACATCGCCGAGGAACTACCGAGACGTGCCGCTCCGATGAACGCAGGCGGTCACTCGCTGAGTGTGCGGAGCCGATGCGTCGTCGTCGACGGTGTGGTTCGGGCGGTGTCTCCGGCGGGCATGGCGATCCTGAAGACGTTGGCTGCCAAGCCGGGTCGCGTCGTCTCCAGGGACGATCTGCTCGGCGCACTCCCCGGAGGAGGCGACGACACCCATGCCGTCGAGACGGCCATGACGAGATTGAGATCCTCTCTCGGTGCCCCGAAAGTGATTCAGACAGTGGTCAAGCGGGGCTATCGCCTCGCGATCGATCCGGTCGACACACTCCCCGATGCACCATCCGACACTGGTGTCGCGGCCGAGAGTGTCGGTGTAGCTGCATACCAGGAAGGAAGCAAGTACTGACATGAACGACATTCGCTCTGCCGCAACACCTTCGCTGGTGTTGGTGGCACATGGAACTCGCAATCCACGCGGCGTCGAGATGATCGCGACACTGGCCGAGGCCGTCGGCGTCGAGGTCGGACCGACCCGGGTGGCGTTCGTCGACGTGCTCGGGCCGTCCCCGGCCGAGGTACTGCGCGAGCTGGAGGGTCCCGCTGTGGTGGTCCCGGCGTTTCTGGCGTCCGGGTATCACGTGCACACCGACGTTCCGCGTGAGGTCGCCGCGAGCGAGCATCCGTGCACGACGGTGACGCCGGCACTCGGACCGGACCGGGTGTTCGCCCGAGTGATGGTGGACCGACTGCTCGCGGCGGGCTGGCGACCGGGTGATGCCATCGTGTTCGCTGCGGCCGGGTCGTCGGATCGGCGCGCCCTCGCCGAACATCGCCGCGCTGCACTGATGGTGGCTGAACTGACCGACGTGCCGGTCCGAATCGGCTATGTCGCAACCGCCGCCCCCACCGTTCCCGACGCCGTGGCGACACTACGGTCGCACGGCCACCAGCGGGTGTTCGTGGCGTCGTATCTGTTGGCAAGGGGGCTTTTTCACGACCGGTTGTCCGACGCCGGGAGCGACGGCGTGGCCGACCCTCTCGGAGTGCATCAGGGCATCGTGGACCTCGTCGTCGACCGATTCCGTAGCGGCTCCGCCGAGCTTGCGGCGCGGTCGAACGACTACTCGCGCGGGTCCGTGCGGTAATTCACCGAGGCAGGAGCACCAGTTCGACGGGTACGTCGGGTTCGTGCTGCGGCGGGATCAACGCCACGGCGTCGCTGTCGATCAGAGTGCGCAGATGGGCGGTCCTGATACCGGGGGAGACGCGCCAGCGAGCGCCGTCCCGCACAACGGGCACGATGCGCGTCGTCGACGCCTTGTCGGTCCCGCTCACGTATCCCAGCAGCGGAGGCCGGGGAGTTCGCGCGGTGAGAGCGTCGACGACGGCGGGTCCAGTCACCATGACCGTCGCGACGGCCGCGAACGGATTACCGGGCAGTCCGAGCACCACAGTGCCGTCCGGTAGCACCGCTGTGATCTGCGAACCGCCCGGACGGACGCGCGTGCGGTGCACCACGATGTCCGCGTCCGCGTCGACGAGCGCGCTGCGCAGAGAATCGGCGGCTCCGCCTCCGGTCGCACCGACGACGACGACGAGATCGGCGTCGGTGGGGTCGGCGAGGAGATCGTCGAACGCCGTGGGCGAATCGTCGAGGTGTTCCGAGTCGGTCGTGGAGATCCCGCACGCAGCCAGATAGTTCGGCAAGACCGGCCCGATGGTGTCGCGGGTCTGCCCTGGTTGCAGCACGCCGGATCCCTGAATCTCGTTCCCGCTGAGAATTATTCGTGCTCGGACCGGTCCGCGTACTGCGATGTCCTCGATCTCGGCGCCGAGGGCGACGGACACGAGGGCGGCCCCGACTTCGGTCCCCGCCGGGGCCAGTACCGTTCCGGCGATCCAATCTTCGCCCGCACGCCGAGTGTCGTCGCGCACGGGTGCACCCTCGGCTCGATCCAAGTCGTCTTCGGACACTCGCACGTCTTCGTCTCGTACCACCGAGTCCGCTCCCGCGGGAACGTGGGCGCCGGTGGCGATGCGCATGGCTTCCCCGCGCCCCAGCGGCCGGTGGCCCGATGTGCCTGCGAACGCGATCTCGCTGCGAATCGTCCACGGCCCCGTCCCGCACACCGCGTATCCGTCCATCGCCGAGATGTCGACCGGCGGCAGAGGGGCCGCCGCGATCACGGGCTCGCTCGAGGTCGCACCGAGAGCGTCACGGGTGGCCGTACGTCGGGTCGGAATGGGGCGCAGCCGGTTTCGGATCGTGTCGCGTGCCTCGTCGACGGTCGGTACGGGTTGAGCCGGCAAGTACTCGGCGAGGTGTCGCCGCGCCAGACTCAGATGCTCGGGAGTGTCGCAGTCGTCGACGCCGTCGATGTGGATCACGCGGTGATCCTGCGGAATCAACGCACGCATCGGCACATCCCGCGTGTCCGGGAGATCGTCGATGCTGCGCCTGAGCGCTGCGGTGTTCCAGACACCGAAGAGGTACTGCGTGCGTCCGTCGCCGTCCGCCGCGAACGTGGCGGCCGCGGCGGACGACTCCGCCACGAGGCGATCGATCGCCGCGGCGTCGACGAACGGGAGGTCCGCGGCCAGTACCAGAAGTGCTTTCGAGTCACCGGTACCGGCGCTGCGATCGCGGAGGGCGTCCAACCCCGCTGCGATCGCCGCGACCGGCCCGGACCCGGCGGGATTCTCGCGGGTTTGCACAATGTGTGGCGCCAACTCCGGTCGATGCGGTCCGACGACAACGATGGTGCCTGCCACCACGACCGCGTCGATCATCCTCTGCACCATACTGATTCGGCCGACAGTCAGGCCTGGTTTGTCGACGCCGTGCATCCTGCGTGCGGCGCCTCCCGCAAGGATGACCGCATCGACACCGGTGATTCTCATGTCGGGAGCGGCACGTTCTGCAGCCGAACCTGCCCCCGGGCGATGGCCTTTCCGCTGTCCGTGGCGGTGATCGTGACCAGCCACAGTTGCTGAATTCGGCCTTGCTGCAGCGGTTCTGCGACGACGTCCACCCTGCCGCCCTTGCTGGCGCGAAGGAAATCGGTACCGTTGTGCACACCGACGGCGAACTCGCCTCGATCCTTCACCGCTTCGCTCGCGCCGATGCTCGCAGCGGATTCGACTGCCGCGGTGTAGACCCCACCGTGCACGACGCCCCACGGAGTGTGATGGTCCTCCGACAGCTCGATGTGGCCGACCACCCGAGTTCCGGAGATCTCGTCGATGACCAGTCCGGCTGCCGCGACGAAGGGGCTCGCCTTACCGAGTGCGTACTTGGCAGTCGGGCGAGGATCGAACGGTCCGAGGTTCATGCTCTCCGAGGTTAGTCGGCGCCGAACACGAACCGAATTTCCCCCAGGCGCACGCGCCCGTCGACGGCGAGGACGCCTTCGCTCCGCAGGTTCTCCAACTGGCGAGTCGCGAGGTGAGGTGCCGGTCTGCCGCTCACCGGCAGCACCCGATGCCACGGCAGGTCCGCGGAGTCGGTGCGCATGATCCACGCCACGATGCGCGGACTCGACAGGCCCGCCGCGGCAGCGATGTCCCCGTAGGTACTGACGCGTCCAGCGGGAATCGACGCGACGAGTTCGCGGACCCGTTCGACCTGCTCGTCGGTGATCGCTGCCATCTACAGGAGCCGACGCACCAGCTCGGCGACCTCTGCGGGCTTGGCCTGAGCCACCATGTGGTCGCAGTCGAACTCGAGGACGGTCAGGTTGTCCCCGAGTCGATCGGACAACGCGGCCTTGAACTTGTCTCCGACGTACGGAGGTTGCACGCGCATCGCCTGCACCAGAATCGTCGGCAGATCGGCAGGAGGAACCACGAGCGGCCGGGCGAGTTCACCCCACGACGAGACGATCGCCGGGGTCGAGATCCGCCAGGCGACACGCCCCTCGTCGGCGTCGACGAGGTGGTCCTCCACCTCCTGATCGAGCAAAGCCGGATCGACATCGGCCCACGCGCCGTTCAGTTTCTCCGACTTGGCTTCCTCGGCGTCGGTGTAATCGGGGAACTTCGCCGTGAGCCCAGCCACCTCGAGCAGATCCGACGGGTCCAGCTCGATCGCCGGATCGAGCAGCAGCAACCCGCGCACCTTCTCGGGGTGGGACTTCGCGAGGTGTACGGCCAGCGCACCGCCGTACGAGTGACCGACGACGACCACGGGGCCGCGCGCATGCGCGTCGATCAGCTCGCTCAAGCCGTCGACCTGAGCGTCGATGTCCCACGGCGGCGTCCACGGCGACCGGCCGTGGCCGACGAGATCGGGGGCCAGGACGCGGACGTCGGGCAGATGCCGTTCGGCCAGATGCGCCCATCGAGCGCCGTGGCCCGTCATTCCGTGAACAGCGAGAACCTCCGGGCCGTCGGCGGGACCGTACGTGTAAGAGTTCAACTTCGGCACGGGTCAACTATGCCGTACCCGGTGTTCTGCTGCTCGTTTCGCAGTCGGAGGCTGAGACGACATGTCGGTGGCGCATGATCCAATCGGTGCATGAGTACGGACAGTCGAAGCGGTACCCAGCACGGGGGTAGGCACGCTGGTGCGGCCACCCTCGTGCGGGCACCGAAGGTCGCCGTACCGCGCCGGACCTGGACGGGTTCAGCGGCGCACATGCTCACCGGGCGGACCGACGCCGTGTCCGCTGCGGTGGACGGCGCACCCGCGTGGCAACCGTGGCAGGTGATCGGTGGCCCGGGTACCGGTAAGTCCTCCCTGGTTGCGGACTATGCGGTGTCGCGGATCGTCGCCGGTGATCCGGAAGCGGTCCTCGTGCTGACTCAGTCGAAGCGCGCGGCCACCGCGATGCGTCAGCAGATCACCGGGGGATTGTTCGCCGGTGAGCACGCCGTGCGCGCAACACGGGAGCCTCTGGTACGGACGGTACATTCCTACGCTTTCGCTGTGCTGCGCCTGCAGGCGGCCATTCACGGCAACCCGCCCCCTCGGCTGCTCACCGGCGCCGAGCAGGACGCCGTCGTCCGCGAGATGCTGCGCGGTGACCTCGAAGACGGAGCCCAGGACTGGCCGGACCGATTGCGTCCCGCGCTCGGCATGGCGGGGTTCGTCACCGCGGTACGCGACCTCATGCTGCGTTCGGCAGAACGCGGGATCGGTCCGGAGGATCTGGTGAAACTGGGTCGTAAGCAAGCGCGTCCGGAGTGGGTGGCCGTCGGAAAGTTCGCCGCGCGGTACGAGCAAGCGATGCTGCTGCGCGGAGCCGTCGGAGTCGAGGCGGCAGGCGCGTCGGCCCCCGGGCTGGACGCTGCCGAACTGATCGGCAGTGCACTGATGGCGTTCGCCACCGACCCGGATCTTCTGCATTCCGAGCGCGCCCGCATCAGACACCTTGTCGTCGACGATGCGCAGCATCTGGATCCACAAGCCGCACAGTTGGTTCGGCTGATCGGTAGCCGCACGGAATCGACGGTGATCGCCGGAGACCCGGATCAATCGGTGTTCACCTTCCGCGGCGCCGATCCGTCCTTTCTGGCCGACCTCGCCGACGCCGGGTCCGAGCGACAGGTGATGCTCGACCGAAATTTCCGCAGCGCACCCGCAGTCGCTGCTCTCACCGCGAGGATCAGCGGCCGTCTACCCGGCCTGGGTCGGCACCGCGCCCCGGAGGCAGTGGCGTCCGCGCAGTACGGCGACGCCCGAGCGCTCGTGCAGGTGTTGCCGTCGGCCGCGAAGGAAGCGGCGCTGATCGCGGACACGATGCGGCGCGCGCACCTCGTCGACGGCATGCCGTGGTCTGCGATGGCTGTGGTCGTACGGTCCGTTCCCCGCGTCATCGCGCCGCTGCGCCGAGCCTTGCAGGCGGCGGGGGTCCCGATCCTGACGCCGGCGTCGGAACTTCCGCTGCATCGTCAGCACGGCGCCGTCGGTTTGCTGCTCGTGGTGCGCGCCCTGGTGGACCCGAGCTTCGACGGTGAGGATGCGCTCGCTCTGCTGTCGGGTCCGGTCGGCGGCGCGGATCCGGTGGCACTTCGACGCCTCCGACGCGGTGTCCGGCGTGTGGAGCTGGCCTCGGGCGGGGAGCGGGATTCGGCAGAGTTGCTGCGGCAGGCCATCACCGGAGTTCGATGGCACTCCGGTAGCGACGCCGACCCCGAGACGGAGCGTTCTCGGTGGATGGCCCAGTTGTCCGACGTGGAGGCGGCTCCGCTGCGCCGCGTGCTCGGTGTGGTGCGCAAGGCCAACGCCGTCGCACGTCGCGGACGCGGAGTCGAGGACGTGCTGTGGGCTGCGTGGCAGGCCTCCGGGCTCGAACGGCGGTGGTCGGCGGCGTCGGCTCGTGGAGGATCGGCCGGTGCTCAGGCGGACCGTGATCTCGATGCCGTCGTCGCCCTGTTCGACAGCGCAGCCGCTTACGTCGATCGTCTGCCGCAGGCGCGGCTCGCCGGGTTCGTCGAATACATTTCGCAACAACAGATTCCGACATCGAATAGCATGGCCGGTGCTGTCCTCAAGGATGCCGTGACCGTACTGAGCGCACACTCGGCAGCGGGCCGGGAGTGGGATCTCGTGGCTGTGGCCGGTGTGCAGGAGGGCTTGTGGCCAGGTCTTCGGGCTCGCGGCAGCCTGTTGGGAACGGAATCCCTCGTCGATCTCGCGTCCGGAATCGCCGACGACGTGACGTCGGACGGAACGTTGTCCAAGACGGCGCCTCTGCTCGCGGACGAGAGACGGTTGTTTCTGGTCGCATGCAGTCGAGCGCGGTCGACTCTGCTGGTCACTGCAGTGGACTCCTCGACGGGTGACACCGATCTGGTTCGGTCGCGCTTTCTCGACGAACTTCGAGGAAACGAGGATGCGGACGAGCTGGAGCAGGTTCCCGAGGTTCCGCAGCCTGCGGCACGAGTACTCGCACTGCCCATGTTGGTCGCCGAGCTCCGCAGAGTCGTGTGCGACGCCGATGTCGCCGAACACGACCCGCAGAAGCACGCCCGCGCGGCGCGGCAACTGGCCAGGCTGGCCGACGCCGGGGTGAAGGGTGCACACCCACGCGAGTGGTTCGGAGTTGCGGGTACCAGTACCGACGCTCCGCTGTGGACACTCGGTGACGGCCCGGTACCGCTGTCGCCGTCCACCGTGGAGCAGCTCACCACGTGCCCGCTGCGGTGGATGCTGGACCGACACGGCGGCAACGACGGCGCCAACACCCACGCGGTGACGGGAACTCTCGTGCACACTCTCGTTCAGGCGGTTGCCGGAAAAATGCCTCCGGAGCAGGTCCGACGTGCTCTCGAAACGGCCTGGGATGCGGTGGATCTCGGCTCGCAGTGGTTCTCGCGTCACGAGTTGGATCGCACCGGAGCGATGCTGGACACCTTCGAGAGATGGCTCAGTGGAACCCGAGGTGAGCTCACCGAAGCAGGTGTGGAGGTAGCAGTCGACGGTGTCCTCCCGGCGCGGACCGACGACGAACCGTCCGTCGCGCTCCGTGGACGAATCGACAGGCTCGAGCGCGACCCGGACGGTCGGCCGGTGATCATCGACGTCAAGACGGCCAAGACGGTCATGTCCAAGGAGGACGCTCGCTCCCACAATCAATTGGCCACCTACCAGGTGGCGGCCGCGGCCGGCGCCATCGAGGGAGAGCCTGCGGGCGAGCCGGGCGGAGCACGGTTGGTCTTCGTCGCCAAGCCCCACAAACAGGACGGTGCGACGCAGCGTATCCAGGAAGCTCCGACGCCGGAGAAGTTGGCCGAGTGGCGCGATACGGTTCACGCCGCGGCGTCGGCGACGCAAGGGCCGAATTTCGAGGCATTCGTGAACGACGGGTGCAGGCACTGCCCGGTGAAGTCCAGTTGCCCGGCGCAGGAAACCGGAAGGCAGGTCACCGAAAGTTGAGTACGGTCACCAAAACCGGCGCACGACTCGCACGTTCCGTTCGCGACGCGCGGATCGATCCGATCGAGTTGTCTCGGGCGCTGGGGCAGAAGCATCCGCCGACAGCAGAACAGGCGGCAGTGATCTCGGCCCCGCTCGGGCCGACGCTCGTCGTCGCGGGAGCGGGAGCGGGCAAGACCGAGACCATGGCTGCGCGCGTCGTCTGGATGGTCGCCAACGAATTCGTCGACCCCGACGCCGTGCTCGGCCTCACGTTCACACGAAAGGCCGCGCAGCAGCTCACGTCGCGAATCCGGGCCCGCCTCGCGCGGCTGGCCGGATCCGACATCGTTCGAGAACTCGATCCCAGTCTCGCTCTGCGAGAACGAATTCTGAGCGGTGAGCCGGAAGTGAGTACGTACCACTCGTACGCGGGGCGGCTGTTGACCGAGCATGGACTGTTGCTCCCGATCGAGCCGTCGGCCACACTCCTGTCGGAGACCGAGCTGTGGCAGTTGGCGCATCGGGTGGTGAGCACGTGGGACGGCGACCTGGACACCGAACGCAACCCCACGTCGATCACCGAGGCGGTACTTGCGCTGTCGGGTCAGCTCGCCGAGCATCTGGTCGCGCCCGACGCCCTCCGCGGCGCGCACCTGGAGCTCGATCGACTCGTCCACACCCTCGGCCCCGGTCCCAAACAACGGGGCGGTCCGGCGAAGGCCCTGCTGGACATCGTCGATGCGCAGCACGCACGTGTTGCGTTGTTGCCACTGGTCGAACGGCTCGCCGAGACACTGCGTCGCGAGGGTGCACTCGACTTCGGCAGTCAGATGTCGCTCGCGGCACGGGTCGCGGCCGAACACCAGGACGTGGGCAGGTCCGAACGGAGCAGGTTCCGGCTGGTACTACTCGACGAGTATCAGGACACAGGCCATGCACAGCGAGTCCTGTTGTCCTCCTTGTTCGGTCGAGGATCCGATGCGGCTCTCGCATTGACCGCGGTCGGTGATCCGATGCAGTCGATCTACGGATGGCGAGGTGCCTCGGCGGCCAATCTTCCGCGGTTCGCGACCGATTTCCCGCAGTCGAGCGGCGCACCCGCACCCAGGCTCGAACTGCTGACCAGCTGGCGCAATCCTGCCGAAGCGCTCGAACTCGCTAATCGGATCACGACGCCGCTTCGTGAGGGGGCTGGGAGCGGAGCCGGCAGGAGCGACCGGGGGGCTGGGAGCGGAGCCGGCGGGAGCGACCGGGGGGCTGGGAGCGGAGCCGGCAGGAGCGACCCTGAGACTGGTGTGTCGGTGCCGACGCTTCGGCCGCGGCCGGGGGTGGAGCCCGGTGACGTGAGGATCGCCCTGTCGGCGACGGTGCTCGACGAGCGCGAGTGGGTCGCGGACAGCATCGCCGGGGAGTATCGAGCGGCGCTCGCCGAGGATCGGTTACCTCCGACGGCGGCGGTGTTGGTGCGTAGGAACGCCGACGCCGAACCGATTGCCGATGCGCTTCGCGCCCGGGGTCTTCCGGTCGAGGTGGTCGGACTGGGCGGCTTGCTGCACGTCCCGGAGGTCGCCGACGTCATCGCGATGCTGCGACTGGTCGCGGACCCGATGGCGGGAAGTGCAGCCATGCGTGTCCTCACCGGTTCGCGCTGGCAGATCGGTGCCGCCGACCTTCGCGCTCTGTCGCGGCGTATGCGGGAACTGGGAATTCGCTCCGGCCACGGAACATCGGGCCGAGTCGACGATGTGGCGGCGCTCGATGCCGCGCTCGAAAGTTCGTTACCGGGTGAGCATTCGGAGGACGCCGGACTGGCGGACGCCATCGCCGATCCCGGCCCGGAGGAGCGCTACTCGGCGAGCGGATTTGCGAGGATCTCCGCGCTCGCCGCCGAGGTGCATGCACTACGGGATCGAATCGGTCAGCCTCTGACGGAGCTCGTGGCCGACATCGAGCGGTCGATGGGCATCGGAATCGAAGCCCAGGCTCGTACGCCGATGTCTGCCGTCGGAGTGGTCGGCCGCGAGCACCTCGACGAATTCGCGGTTGTCGTAGCCGATTACGCGGACAATCCCAGCTCGACGGTCACCGGTTTCCTTGCCTTCCTCGCCGCGGCGGAGACCGTCGAGGACGGACTTGCACCAGGAGAGATCGAGGTGGCGCCGCACCGAGTGCAGGTACTCACCGTGCATTCGGCGAAGGGCCTCGAATGGGAGGTCGTCGCTGTCCCTCACGTGTCCAAGGGTGTTTTTCCGTCGTCGACGGCTGCATCGACCTGGCTCGGCGCGATGGCGGAGCTTCCGCCGACACTGCGCGGAGACAGATCGGTCGCCGACGACAGCGGCCAGATGTCCGAGGGCGTCCCCGTTCTGGAACTCGACGACGTGCACAATCGTAAGGACCTCTCCGACGCCATCGACCGGCACAAGGATGCGCTGGCACGTCGCAGGTTGGCCGAGGACCGCCGCCTGTTCTACGTAGCGCTCACCAGGACGGAACGGGTCCTGTTCGTCTCGGGTCACCACTGGGACGAGACGAGCAGCAAACCGCGCGGACCGTCCGACTTCCTCAGCGAGGTGCGCGCAGTCCTCGACGACGGCTCCGATCGCGGCCGCCCTGTCGGCGTCGTCGATCATTGGGACCCCGCGCCCGAGGACGGATCGGAGAATCCGCTTGCGGCCCAGCCGCATTCTGCGCTGTGGCCGCGGGATCCGCTGGGAAGGCGCCGCGACGCCGTGGAGCGGGGTGCGAGGGCGGTCTTGAGCGTGGACACGTCGCAGCCTTCCTACCACGACGACGTTTCCGATCCGGCGAACAGTGCAGATCTGGAGAGCAGTGCAGATCTGGAGAACAGTGCAGATCTGGAGAGCAGTGCAGATCTGGAGAACTGGGCTGCCGACGTCGATGCTCTGCTCGCCGAACGGGAGGAGCGCATGCACACCAGAGTGGATGTGGAGTTGCCGCACAACCTCTCGGTGAGTCAGCTCGTCGATCTGGCCGCGGATCCGGACGCGTTGGCGTCGAGACTTCGTCGACCGTTGCCGTTTCCTCCCAACCCTCTGGCTCGTCGGGGAACGGCGTTCCACGCCTGGATCGAACGGCGCTTCGGGGCGACGAGGTTGTTGGATCTCGACGAGCTGCCGGGTTCGGCGGACACCGGCGCCTCCGCCGATGTCGATCTCGAGACGTTGCAGCAGGCGTTCCTGGAATCCGATTGGTCTCTTCGTAGCCCGATCGAAGTCGAGGTCCCGTTCGAGACGTCCGTTGCCGGGACGGTACTGCGAGGCCGGATCGACGCGGTGTTCGCAGACTCGGACGGTGGATGGACCGTCATCGACTGGAAGACGGGTAAGGAGCCGACCGCAAGCGAGGAGAAGTCGGTGGTCATGCAGCTCGCTGCGTATCGCATCGCGTGGGCCGAACTGATGTCCGCGTCGACTGCGGAGCCCGTTCCTCTGGATCGTGTGCGTGCAGCGTTCCATTACGTGCGCAGTGGCCGGACCATCGCACCGACCGATCTGCCCGACGCCCGGCAACTCGCGACCCTCATCGACGGGACCCAGGACATCGAGTTCAGCGGGGGATCGTGAGGGTCACCCCAGTCGTCGCACCTTCAAGGCTTCGGTCACCAACGGAATCTGCAACGGAAGACGCGCCAGCACAGCAGCTTTGACCATGGGGGAGGTCTTGGGGTTGCTCACGAACCTGCGCGCCAGGTCGATGTTGGCGGGAAACACCGCGACGAAGAGCGCTGCGGCAAGCCCGCCGCCGAGGCGCCGTGTCGCCGGAACGGCCAATGCACCGGCCACGGCGAGCTCGGCGATCCCCGACACCTGCGTGTACGTGCGAGCCTTGCCCGGAAGAGCGCGAGGCACCTGCATGTCGAAGAACTGGGGGGTGGCGAAGTGGAGGATTCCCGCGCCGCCCAGAAGTACGGCGAGTCGTGCGGCCGGGGCGTGACTCGTGCGCTGTGTCATGGCTACACCGTGCCATAACCGGCAGGAAAGAAGGTCGACGCGTCGACACCGGCGGAACCCGGGTTTGGGGTTAGGCTGCGAGCCGGACCGTTGAGGCGAACGAACGGACTGCGACGAGTGCAGGTGCGACGAGAGCAGAGAAGGAAACGTGGCTGGTAGATTGCGTGCCCGCTTGAGTGCGGGCGACACGCTGACCGACAAGCCGGACTTCGCGTTGGTGGGTGTTCTGCGGGTTCCCGAGTTGCAGAGCAGCCCGTGGCGCGCGATCTATCGGCGCATCCTCATCGCACTCGCGGCTCTGCTGTTGGCCGCGGTGATCGTGTACCTGGACCGCGACGGCTATCGGGACGCTCAAGACAACGAATTGTCCTTCCTCGACGCGCTGTATTACGCGACGGTCTCGTTGTCCACGACCGGATACGGCGACATCACCCCCATCGCGCCGTCGGCCCGTCTCGTCAACATTCTGGTGATCACACCACTTCGAATCTTCTTCCTCATCTTGTTGGTCGGCACGACGCTCGCGGTTCTGACCGAGCGTTCCCGGCAGGCATTCAAAATTCAGCGATGGAGGCGCAGCGTGCGCAATCACACCGTGGTCATCGGTTTCGGAACCAAGGGCCGCACGGCGGTCGACGCCATGCTCGGGGACGGTGTTCCTGCGTCGGAGATCGTCGTCGTGGACACGGACCAGACGGTCCTCGATTCCGCGTCCAACATGGGGCTCGTTACAGTGCACGGTTCCGCGACCAAGTCGGACGTGTTGCGATTGACCGGCGCACAGCACGCCGCAGCGATCATCGTCGCGACCAACCGCGACGACACCGCAGTTCTGGTGACACTCACCGCGCGAGAGATCGCGCCGAAGGCCAAAATCGTCGCGTCGGTGCGAGAGGCCGAGAACACCCATTTGGTTCGGCAGTCGGGTGCGGACTCGGTGGTGGTGTCCTCGGAGACTGCAGGACGTCTGCTCGGCATCGCTACCTCGACGCCGAGCGTGGTGGAGATGATCGAGGATCTCCTGACGCCGGAGGCCGGATTCGCTGTCGCCGAGCGCGAAGTCGAGCGCGACGAGGTGGGTGGATCGCCGCGGCACCTCACCGACATCGTGTTGGGCGTCGTGCGCGGAGGCAAGCTGTACCGCGTCGGATCGCCCGAGGTCGACGCTGTCGAGGCATCGGATCGCCTGCTGTACATCCGCCGCGTTGGGGAGTGAACGCGCGCACAATCGAGTCCACGCGGTCGGACGAGCGTCTGCGTGGGCGCAGTAGGGTCTAGAGGTGCCACGATTCGAACTCGCCTCTCCACCGCTGTTGTCCCGCTCGCCACTCGACCGAGCCGAGGAACTTCGAAAGGACACCGACGCGCTGCGTAGCGGTTGGCCGACGGCGAAGGTGCTGCAGGTCGATCACCGCGGCAGGCTCCGGGTCGAGGGTGACTCCCTGGTGTACGTCGATGCGACGGACCTCGGTGCGGAACCCGCGCTGGACGCCGTGTTTCTGGGCATCGACGACGGACGTCACCTGTGGGCGCAGCGCGTCGGTGCACTGACCGGCGAGCTGGGGGACCTACGCACCATCGGTGAGCGTCTGGACGCGACCCAGCTGTCCATCCTGACGAGCGCGCTCGCGATCCTGAACTGGCACGCGAGTGCAAGCTTCAGCGCGCTCGACGGCGCAGCGACGACTCCGTCGGCGGCCGGGTGGTCGCGGGTCAGCACGTCCAACGGTCACGAGGAGTTTCCCCGCACCGACCCCGCGGTCATCTGCCTCGTGCACGACGGAGCAGACAAGGTCCTCCTGGCCCGGGCTCCCGCGTGGCCCGAGCGTCGATTCTCGGTCCTCGCGGGCTTCGTCGAAGCGGGTGAATCGCTCGAGACCTGCGTCCTGCGGGAGATCCGCGAGGAAGTCGGCATCACCGTCGCCGACATCACGTACCTCGGCAGTCAGCCGTGGCCGTTTCCGCGGTCGGTGATGATCGGATTCTCTGCCGTCGCCGATCCAGAGGTTCCGCTGAACTTCCTCGACGGTGAGATCGCCGAGGCGCACTGGTTCGAGCGCAGCGACGTGCGAGCGGCTCTCGAAGTCGGCGACTGGGCCGCCGATTCCGATTCACGTCTTCTGTTGCCCGGCTCGATCTCGATCGCCCGAGGCATGCTCGAAGCGTGGGCGGGTTCCGCCGGTTAGGTTGTGCAGCGTCGTCACCGCGTCCGACCCGCCACGGGTGGCATCAGAGTCCGAGTGCGCTCTTGACCGCGGCGAGTGACGGGTTGGTCGCGGTCGAGCCGTCGGCGTAGAGAACCGTCGGCACGACGTGGTTGCCGCCGTTGACGCTGCCGACGAACTCGGCGGATTTCGGATCCTCTTCGATGTCGATCTCGGCGTACGCGATGCCGGCTTCGTCGAGCTGGGTCTTCAGACGCCTGCAGTAACCGCACCACGTCGTGGAGTAGACGGTCAATGCCGCGGGGGACTTGGGTACTGCGTTCTCGGTGGTAGTCACGACACGATTCAACACCGATGCCGAATGTGTTGTTCCGTCGGTCGAGTGAGCACCGGCGGAGCGGGCGGCGGCAGGCGGGATGACGGGTGTGTCGGCACCCCCTGACAAGATGGAGACCATGTCTGTGGATTCGATGACCGCCGGGTTGGATCCCGAACAGTCGGCCGCGGTCGCGGCCCCACGAGGCCCCGTCTGCGTTCTCGCCGGCGCGGGTACCGGCAAGACGAGGACTATCACGAGGCGCATCGCACACCTCGTCGACGCCGGTCACGTGTCGGCTGGGCAAGTCCTCGCAGTGACGTTCACGGCGAGGGCCGCGGGGGAGATGCGCGGCCGACTGAGAGAACTGGGTGTCGGCGGTGAGGGACCGTCCGTGCAGGCCCGCACGTTCCACGCTGCCGCGCTGAGGCAGCTGAAGTACTTCTGGCCGCAGGTGGTCGGGGACACGGGCTGGCAACTTCTGGATCGCAAGTTCGCGTTGGTGAGTCAATCTGCGCACCGCGCAGGAGTGTCCACGTCGACGGACTCCGTTCGCGATCTGGCCGGTGAGATCGAGTGGGCGAAGGGTTCGTTGATCGCGCCCGAGGACTACCCGGCGGTGGCCGCGCGGCTGCGCCGGGAGGTGCCGATGGATGCTGCGAAGGTCGCGTCGGTCTACGCCGGGTACGAGGACTTGAAGTCGCACGGCGGTGACGGAATGCTGCTGGATTTCGACGACCTGCTGCTGCACACCGCCGCGGCGCTCGAAGAGCATTCTGCGGTCGCCGACGAGTTCCGTGAGCGGTACCGCTGCTTCGTGGTGGACGAGTACCAGGACGTGACGCCTCTGCAGCAGCGGGTGCTCGACGCCTGGCTCGGCGAGCGTGACGACCTGACGGTCGTCGGTGATGCGAATCAGACGATCTACTCGTTCACCGGCGCGACACCGCGTTACCTGCTCGATTTCTCGAGACGCTTTCCCGACGCCACCGTCGTGCGTCTCGAGCGTGACTACCGATCGACTCCCGAGGTGGTGTCGCTCGCCAACCGGGTGATCGGTGCAGCGCGCGGGCGGATCGCCGGGACTCGGCTGCAGTTGATCGGGCAACGGCCGGCAGGCCCAGAACCGGAGTTCTTCGAGTACGACGACGAGCCGGCCGAGGCCGACGGTGTCGCTCGGGCAATCAAGAGGTTGATCGGCAAGGGCGTCGCGCCGGCGGAGATTGCGGTGCTCTACCGCATCAACGCGCAATCGGAGGCGCACGAGCAGGCTCTGACGGAGTTGCAGATTCCGTACCAGGTCCGTGGCGGCGAAGGGTTCTTCAACAGACCTGAAGTGCGGCAGGGTATTTCGGCTCTTCGTAGCGCCGCCGGGAGGGAGGATCTGCCGGACGAGTCCAAGTACGGCGACGGCCTGCCGTCGCTTGTGCGCGCTGTACTGGCGCCGCTCGGTTTGACGTCGACGGAGCCGACGGGTGCGCAGGCGCGGGAGAAGTGGGCATCGCTCGGCGGGCTGGTACAGGTCACCGAAGAATTGTTGGCGCAGGATCCGGCTCTGGATCTGGATCGTCTGCTCGGTGAACTGGCGGCCCGCGCCGAGGCGCGGCATCCACCGGTCGTCCAGGGTGTGACGTTGGCGTCGCTGCATGCAGCGAAGGGTCTCGAGTGGGACGCTGTCTTCATCGTCGGACTCGCCGACGGCACGCTGCCCATTTCGCATGCGCTCGGCAGCGACCCGAGTGCCAACAACGACGCCGCGATCGAAGAGGAACGGCGGTTGCTGTACGTCGGCGTCACTCGTGCGCGTGAGCATCTGCATCTGTCCTGGGCGCTCGCGCGCAACGAGGGCGGTCGCAAATCCAGGCGTCGGTCGCGTTTTCTCAACGGATTGATTCCCGAGGATTCACCCGCATCACGCATCGCCACTCCGACGACCAAGAAGTCCGGACCCAAGTGCAGGTTGTGCGGCAAACCGTTGATCGGAACGGCGGCGACCATGCTCGGTCGCTGCGAAAGTCACCCGACGGACGTCGACGTTGCTCTGCTCGATGCATTGAAGGCATGGAGGTTGGACAAATCGCGGGAGCTGAAAGTGCCTGCCTACGTTGTCTTCAGCGATACGACGCTGACGGCCATCGCGGAGCAGCAACCACAGGACGACCGCGGTCTCGTGGCCATTCCCGGGATCGGCGCGAAGAAGTTGGAACGTTTCGGTGAGGACGTCCTGACCGTCGTGCGGGAATCATCGACCAACTGATGTAAAACCGCAGGTAGAAAATAACTTGTGCAGTTTCGACCAACAGGTTTAGTCTGTTTTCACCGCTCGCGGGAGACCGCGTGCCACACACATTGTCCGCAATCGATTCGGAAGTAGGAGGTGGAGAACATGAAGATTTTCAATTCGATCGTCACGAGCGCTGTCGCACCCGCGACCGACGCACGGCTGATGCACGTCCTCGGTAACTCCGCTCACTTCTCTTCCGCGTCGACGGGCGGGGCAGTGCGCGTCGCCGGAGCGCATCAGCTCGCGGCCGACGCAGTCTGCGCACGAGCAGCAGTCGTCCCAGCAGCTGCAGCGGCCGAAGCATTTGCCGCCCAGTGGTTCGCCGCCAAGGCGTCCCCCGCAGCACGCCGTCGCCGTACGGCAGTGGTGTCCGTGGTCGAAAGTCGATATCGAGAGAAATCTCGGTAGAGCTTTCGACTTGCCTTTCAGGCCACGGACCCGCATACGCGGACCGTGGCCTTTTTCGTTCGATGAGTCCCCTCGAATTCGAACTTCTCGGCCCGACCGGTTCGCTCAGATACCGAACAACCGTAAACACGCCGCACGAAAAGTAGAGGAGACCGACGTGTCAACCGCCACGATCCGGACGACATGCCGATACGAACGATCCGAACATGCTGCAGCCGAGCGATACTCGGCCACGCACCTCGGTGACGAGGCGACCCCGATCAGCGAGACCTCATCGTCGAACACCCTGAGTGCCGTGACGCTCGGTGACGAAGTGCCGTGCCGTGTGGCCGATCCGGATCTCTGGTTCGCCGAGACACCAGGAGAATTGGAGCGAGCAAAGGCGCTGTGCGCCGAATGTCCTGTTCGGCGCACGTGTTTGAGTGCCGCACTGGACCGTGCCGAGCCCTGGGGAGTATGGGGAGGTGAGATTCTCGATCAGGGAGTCGTCATCGCTCGGAAGCGCCCGCGTGGACGGCCGCGAAAGCAGCAGGTCGCGTGAAGTCCGATACGGCGGCCGTCGTACCCGCCCGGTTCTCGGACGAGACCGATCAGGTCTCGTCCGAGAACCCCGGCATCCACTCCGTCAGAATGGCCATGTACGGCGCATAGGCATCCAACTGCGCACAGATGCCGACGAGTCCGCCCAGCACCCTGAAGATCATGACCTGCTCGGCAGGCATGTTGAGCGCCCGTGCGGTCTTGAACTGCGCACTGTCGAATTCAGTTGCTGTACCGGCAGCTTTCTGCAGCCACGACCTGGTGAAGTGGAAGGAATCGGTCCGGATCGGATCGGTGAACGGACGTAGATAGTCGGCTATCTCCCTCGCTGTCACCGTTCTACCTGGGATCACGAACCCACTGACCGTACAGAGTTCGACCAATTCGTCGAACTTCTCTTCGCGTGCCAGCCTGACCATCCTGCCCAGCACCGGCGGGAGACCGTCCGGCATCGGCGCAGTGGCCCCGAAGTCGATCACACCGAGCCGTCCGTCGGGAAGCATCATGAAGTTACCGGGATGCGGGTCGGCGTGCAGGAGACCGGCTAGTGCAGGCGCAGCGAACGCGAAGAGGACCAGAAGCTCACCGGCAGCATTGCGCTGCTCGACGGAACCGCCGGCGATGATCGATGACAACGAGGTCCCGGACATCCACTCGGTGACCAGAACCTTGGGCGCACTCGCCACCACCCGCGGCACAGCGAACCGGCTGTCGCCGTCGAACGTCGACGCGAACTTGCGTTGGCTTGCCGCCTCGATCCGGTAATCCAGTTCGTCCTCCGTCCGGGCGATCAACTCGTCGAGGACCGGCTTGACGTCGGCCCCGGTGAAAATCGCACTGAAGGTGTTGGCAAACCGCGACATCGTCTTCAGATCGGCGCGGAGCGCGTCGTCTGCGCCTGGATACTGCACCTTCACAGCGACGTCTCGGCCGTCGGACCACACTGCGCGGTGCACTTGCCCGATGCTCGCCGAGGCGACCGGAGTGTCGTCGAACGACGCGAACCGTGACCGCCAGGCGGTGCCCAGCTGCCTGTCGAGTACGCGGTGCACCTTCGCGGCGGGGAGCGGCGGTGCGTCTGCCTGCAGCTTGGTGAGAGCCTCCCGGTACGGTTCGGCGAATTCCTCCGGCACGGCGGCTTCCATCACGGACAGCGCCTGCCCGAATTTCATCGCACCGCCCTTGAGCTCGCCGAGGACCGCGAACAATTGCTCGGCAGCTTTGGCGGCAAGATCGGAGTCGATCTCCTGGCGGTTCCCCCCGGCCAACTTCTTTCCGAAACCGACTGCAGCCCGACCGGCGATACCGATCGGAATGCGCGCGAGTTTGGCTGTCCGGGCCGAACCCCGGCGTGGAATGTCTGGCACGCCTCCATCATGTCGGACGAGACGACATTCTGCCGAGACTGCAGGCCACAGCGCCTGTGTTCGCGTCGTTCGTCACACGGCACAATCGCAGTGCGGATGACGAGTCCACCGACGCCGTTCGATGATGTGCGAACCGAGGTCGATCTCGACGGTCGTGTCGATCAACGACGGTCGACGGGTGCGGACGAACTCGTGTATCTGTCCGAGAACGACCGCCGCAGCTGCCAGGACGGTGGGTTTGTCCGCATGCCCGACGCTGCCGAGAAGCTGCGCGGAGATGTGCGGCCACTGTGGGTCGAGTCCGCCTCTGATCAGGTCGGCGCAGCGTAGACAACTCGTCTTCCCTGGAATGACGAACGGGCCGACCACGCCCGTGCCGTCGCGCAGCCGAACCTGCACGTGCGGTGTTCTGGCTCGAACAAGTTCGGTCACGAGATGCGGATCGGGGGCCAAATTGTCCGTGAGTACCGCGACATCACCGGTCGTGATGGCAGTGCCCGCGACCTTGCCCGCCCCAGACGTGGAACGTCGAACCGTGATCGAGGACGACGTCGGGAGGACCGCGACGACCGCGTCGGCCAGCGGCCCGCGTCCGACGACGTGCACCACGGTCCGCGTTGCTCCCTCGGGAACGTGAGGCGTCGAATGCCCTTCGACCAACAGTTCTGCCTCGACGAGCTCGGCCAGCAGTGTGGACATCGCATTGGCGGACATCCCGACGGTGCCCGCGTACCAGATCGTGTGCGCTCTCGAATGAACTCCGTCGAGCCGACGCAGCAGATCGACGAGAACGTCGTAGTCGACGCCCGGCGGAGGTGTGACGACGAACGACCGATCCGGATTCCACCCGAGCCGAATCGTGCCGTCCCGTTGAGAGAACACCGGCACGTCGAGTCTGGGCCGCCGCAGCATCGGAACCGGCTGGGGAGGGTGGGGTGGTTCGTGGGCGGACATGGACGCAGAGTCGCACACGACGCATCCCCGGCGACGGCGCCGAGGACGGGTTATCCACAGGCCGGCAGACTCCTCACCAGCGTGATCGAAACAAAACGAGGGTTGCGCCGAAAATTTCGGCACACCCCTCGTCGACCGTGAATCCGGGATCAGCCGGCGCTGCCGGTGTCCCCGTCCTTCTTGTCTGCGTCGTTCTTGTCTGCGTCGTTGGCGTCTGTCTCGTCCGACTTGTTCTTGGCTGCTCGTTCCTGAGCTTCCATGGCTTCGAGCTGGGCTATGGGGTCGTCGAAGGAGCTGGAACCTCCGCCGATGACACCGTCGAGGAACCCGGCCGGGTCGTCCAGATCGGACGACACCGGCAGGAGGTCCGGGTGAGCCCAGACGCCGTCGCGTCCCTCGATTCCTGCGGCTGTGGTGAGTCGACGCCACAGATCGCCTGCTTCGCGAACCTTGCGTGGACGAAGTTCGAGACCGACGAGCGTCGCGAACGTCTGCTCGGCCGGTCCACCGGATGCCCGTCGGCGACGAATCGTCTCCGCGAGTGCCACGGCACCGGGCAACCTTTCCCCGAGGGCTTCGGAGACGACCGTCTCTACCCAACCCTCGACGAGGGCGAGCAGAGTCTCGAGTCGCTCGAGCGCCTGCTTCTGTTCGGGAGTCGTCTGCGGCTCGAACGCACCCTGCTGCAGTATCTCCTCGATCTTCGACGGATCGGTCAGCGACGCCGGGTCGAGGCCCGACGCGGCTTCCTCGATGGCCGAGAAGTCCATCCGGATACCGCGTGCGTACTCTTCGACCGTCGCCAAGACGCGCTGACGAAGCCACGGAACGTGGCTGTAGAGGCGCTGGTGCGCAGCTTCGCGAGCCGCGAGGAACACGAGAACCTCACGTTCGGGCTGCTCCAAACCTTCGGTGAACGCCGTGATGGACTCGGGGAGAAGGGCGGACACTCCGCTCGGTCCGAGGGGAATTCCGATGTCGGTCGACGTCAGAACCTCCTTGGACAGCTGCCCCAACGCCTGGCCGAGCTGGGAGCCGAACGCCATGCCGCCCATCTGCGTGAGCATCCCCATCATCGGTCCTGCCATCTGCTGCGCCTCGGCAGGCAGACCGGCGGTCCACATTCCGGAAATCTGCTCGGCGACCGGATCGCACAGCCTCTTCCAGGTGTCGATCGTGTTCTCCAACCAGTCGACCGGAGTCCACGCCAGCGTCTTGGACGCACCAGCGGGGAGCGTGGTCGCGCCGTCGAGCCACAGTTCCGCGAGATGAGCGGCCTCGGAAACCGCGTCGGCCTTGCCCTTGCCGACGGGAGCGAAGTCTCCGATCTGCTGGCGTGCCAACTGCTTGGCCAGGTCGTAATTGACCGGGCCCGCGGCGGAGCCCCCGGCACCGGGCGCACCCATGCCGCTCAACATCTGCCCGAACTGGGTGAGCATCTGCCCCAGGGCCGCAGGATCGAAACCCTCGGTGCCGAAGCCGAAACCGCCGGGATTGCCGCCGGAGCCGTCGCCACCGCTCTGATCCTTCTTCTTGTCCGGATCCTCGTCGGAGCCCTGAAAACCGAAATTGCTCATAAGCCAACGGTACAAGGCGAGGGCGCGAACAGCACCGCTGGTGATCACGCTTACGGCGAACGCCGTGAGAGGAGCCGTGAGTGGAGCCTGCGGAATGAACCTGGAGGCCGTGAGTGGAGCCTGCGGAATGAACCAGGAGGCCGTGAGTGGAGCCTGCGGAATGAACCAGGAGGCCGTGAGTGGAGCCGTGAGTGAGCCTGCGGAATGAACCGTGACTTGTTCGGACGGGGGTCTCACATCGTCGTCACAGTCGGCGGATCTATGTTTGTCGGGTGAATCGTCGGATTGCCACTCTTGTCGCCGCCCTCGTACCGGTTGTCGTGCTCGGCGTGGTCGGCACCGTCGTCACGGTTCCGTTCGCTGCGCTCGGACCAGGACCGACGTACAACACCCTCGGTGATGCGGACGGGGTTCCCGTGGTGCAGATCGACGGGACGGATGTCGATCCCACCACGGGGCATCTGAACATGACGACGGTGGCGGTCCGTGATCAGCTGAACATCTTCGAAGCGCTCGGATACTGGGCGAGTGGACGGCAAGGACTCGTTCCGCGCGAGGAGGTGTATCCGCCGAACAAGACGAAAGAAGAGGTCCAGGAAGGCAATCAGGCCGATTTCGAACAGTCCGAGAACAGTGCTCAGCTCGCGGCGCTGCACCATCTGGGACTGCCCGTCGTTCTCGTCGTCGGTTCGGTGGCTCCCGACGGTCCGGCCGCGGGCCTGTTGAACGAAGGTGAGCGACTCGTGTCGGTGGCGGGTGAGCCCGTCGATTCGGTCAGCGCTGTCCGCGAGTCGGTCAGTGCTCGCTCACCGGGCGAGTCCATCGACATCGTCGTGGAGAAGGACGGTGTCACCAGAACCGAGTCGGTGGTGCTCGGTTCCCGTCCCGACGACGCGGAGTCCGGGTACCTCGGGGTGACGCCCACCGAGGAGCCCGACGTTCCGTTCTCGGTCACGTTCAACCTGGCCGACGTGGGCGGGCCCTCGGCCGGTCTGATGTTCAGCCTCGCCGTCGTGGACAAGCTGAGTCCCGGCGAGCTCAGCAACGGCGATTTCGTCGCCGGTACCGGCACCATCGATTCGGCCGGAGCAGTCGGGCCGATCGGCGGCATTCCGTACAAGCTGATCGCTGCGCGTGAGGCCGGGGCGACGACGTTTCTGGTGCCGTCGCAGAACTGCGACGAGGCGTCGCAGAACGTTCCTGCCGGACTTCGTCTCGTCAAGGTCGATTCTCTCGACGGCGCCATCGACTCGCTCGATGCCCTCGGCCGCGGGGAAGACGCGCCCAGCTGCTGACGAACCGAGGTCAGTCGTCCTCGACGAGGTCGAATGTCGCATGCAGGGCGGCGACGATGCCGGGTGCAAGGCCCTCGTAGAGCAGGAGCTCCACCGGGGCGAACGGATCCGCGTCGTCGTCGGGCTGCAACTGCAGAAGAGTCAAGGACGGCCCGTCCTTGAGAACGGCTGCGATGAGCCTGCCGTCCTTGCGGTCGGGATGCGCGTGGGCGGCGGCGCGGGCCGCGTCGTCCGCTGCGTCGCGGTCGGCGAGGAGAGGAACCAGTGCGTCGTCGAGTGCCGACTCCGCGGTGGGAGGCAGTACGACGATCTCCTGCACCAGCGCGCACCCGACGACACCGTCCGGCCACGTTGTGGTGGCCAGAAATTCGTCGAGCGCAGGTGACCCGCCGGTGATGTCCTCGGGTAGCGAGTGCTGCTGGATCGGGGTGAGCAACGCACCGTCGGCGAGGTCGTCGAGCAGTCCGGGTTCCGCGGCCGCCAGGAGTTCGGTGGGTACCAGCGCGAACAGCTGGGGGACCTGACCCCAGCCTTCGCCGTCCACGAAGTCGGCGACCTCGCGCGCGCACCGCCCGAGAGCGGCACCGAGGGCATCGTTGTCGGCGTTGGGTTCCACGCCGTCACGGAACAGGTCGTCGCTGAAATCGCTCACCCGCTCATCTTCCCATTCCGCTGTTCGGCCGTCGCCGACCCATGGTCCGCGCGCGCAGGACGAAGGGGTGTCAGCGGCCGGTGCCGCCGTTCCGTACAGTGGTTCCCAAATCGGACAGGCGACGCACTCGGTGCGCCGTCGAACCCCATCAGCGATACCTAGGTGTATCGCCCGAAGTTGGAGTGTGGCACGTGGGCATGAGGGCCCCAACCGGTCTACCGTCGCTGTCGCGGCGCGGACGGATTCTACTTGTTCTGGCATTGGTCCTCGCAGCGTTGCTGCTTGTCGGCCCTCGCCTCATCGACACTTACACGAACTGGCTTTGGTTCGGGGAGGTCGGCTTTCGGCAGGTCTTCACGACCACGCTTCTGACGCGTGTCGTTCTGTTCCTGGTGGTCGGGTTGTTCGTCGGCGCGGTGGTGTTCGCGTCGCTGCTGCTCGCGTACCGCAACCGGCCGGTGTTCGTTCCGGTCGCCGGTCCGAACGACCCGGTTGCACGTTATCGGACGACGGTCATGAGCCGGCTGCGCCTGTTCGGTATCGGAATACCGTTGGCGTTCGGCATCATCTCGGGACTGATCGCGCAGACCAATTGGGTGACAGTCCAGTTGTTCCTCAACGGTGGCGAATTCGGACTCACCGACCCACAGTTCAATTTGGACATCGGCTTCTACTCTTTCGATCTGCCGTTCTACCGATTCATCTTGAACTGGTTGTTCGTCGCGACGCTGATTGCATTCTTCGCAAACCTGGTCACGCAGTACATCTTCGGTGGAATCCGGCTGGCGGGTCGTGAGGGTGCTCTGACCCGCGCAGCGCGCATTCAGCTCGCGGTGCTCGCGGGATCGTTCGTGTTGTTCAAGGCCATCGCGTACTGGCTGGATCGGTACTCGCTGCTGTCCAGCGGTCGCAAGGAACCCATCTTCACCGGTGCAGGCTTCACCGACATCAACGCCGTACTTCCCGCCAAGCTGATCCTGCTCGCCATCGCACTGATCTGTGCCGCAGCATTTTTCGCTGCAATCTTCCTCCGCGATCTGCGTGTTCCCGCTCTCGCTACGGCGCTCCTGGTACTGTCCTCGATTCTCGTCGGCGCGGTCTTCCCGCTGCTGATGGAGCAGTTCTCGGTCCGACCGAACGCGGCCGAGAAGGAACGCACGTACATCGAGCGCAACATCGCCGCGACGCGCGACGCGTACGGCATCGGTGACGACCAGGTCGAGTACCAGCCGTATTCGGGAGAAGGCTCGCAGAATCCGCGGGAGAGCGACGCGGACATCACGACCATCGCCAATACCCGTCTACTGGATCCGAATGTGCTGTCTCGCACGTTCACCCAGCAGCAGCAGCTGAAGAACTTCTTCGGCTTCCCGTCGACCCTCGACGTCGATCGCTACGAGATCGACGGGCAACTCCAGGACTACATCGTCGCCGCGCGTGAGCTGTCGCCGGAGTCCCTGACCGGTAACCAGACCGACTGGATCAACCGGCACACGGTCTACACCCACGGAAACGGCTTCGTCGCGGCGCCGGCCAACCGCGTCAACGCGGCCGTGGAGGATCCGACGGCAGAGGGTGCGACCAGCAACAGCGGCTACCCGATCTACACCGTCAGCGACATCGCTTCACAGGGCCAGGATCAGGTCATCCCGGTCGATCAGCCTCGCATCTACTACGGCGAGGTGATCGCCCAGGCCGACCCGGATTACGCCATCGTCGGCGCGACGGGAACGGGTGACCGCGAGTACGACACGGACGATTCCAACTACACCTACACCGGTGCGGGTGGCGTCTCGGTCGGGAACTGGTTCAACCGTCTTGCCTTCGCGGCGAAGTACGCCGAGCGCAACATTCTGTTCTCGGGTGCCATCGGCGACGACTCCAAGATCATCTTCAACCGCGATCCTCGTGATCGTGTCCAGAAGGTGGCCCCGTGGCTGACCACCGACACCGACTCCTACCCGGCGGTCGTGGACGGAAAGATCGTCTGGATCGTCGACGGGTACACCACCTTGGAGAACTTCCCGTACGCACAGCGGGCGTCGTTGGACGGTCTGACCGCGGACAGCATCGAGCCCACGACGGGCAGGCCCCTCCCGCGCGAGGAAGTGTCCTACATCAGGAACTCGGTGAAGGCCACTGTCGACGCCTACGACGGCACCGTGACGCTTTACCAGGTCGACGACACCGACCCGGTGCTGAAGGCGTGGATGGGTGTGTTCCCGGATTCGGTTCAGCCGGAGTCGGAGATCTCGCCGGAACTACGATCGCACTTCCGCTACCCGGAGGATCTGTTCAAGATCCAGCGCGAAATGCTGGCCAAGTACCACGTGGACAATCCCAGTGAGTTCTTCACCAACAACGCGTTCTGGTCGGTTCCCAGTGATCCGACGGTGGACGGCGGAACCGACCTGAATCAGCCCCCGTACTACGTGCTGATCGGTGATCCGGAGACCGGTGAACCCTCGTTCCGTCTGACCAGCGCCATGGTCGGGTTCAACCGTGAACTGCTCTCCGCCTACATTTCGGTGCGTTCCGATCCGGAGAACTACGGAAAGTTCACGGTGTTGCAGCTTCCGACCAACACGCAGACGCAGGGTCCACAGCAGGCGCAGAACTCGATGACATCGGATTCACGCGTGGCCTCGGACCGCACGCTTCTTCAGCAGTCCAACACGATTCAGTACGGCAACCTGTTGACCCTGCCCATCGCGAACGGCGGCATTCTGTACGTCGAACCGCTGTACACCGAACGGAACACGGCATCGACGTCGACGTTCCCGCAGTTGACCAGGGTTCTCGTCAGCTACCGCGAGCCGGGTTCGGGAGGCGGCGTCCGCGTCGGGTACGCCGCAACGCTGTCCGAGGCCTTGGATCAGGTCTTCGGATCGGGTACGGGTACCGCGGCCACGGCACCGGGTGGCGACGCCGCGGATCCGCAGTCGACGGCGGAGTCGCCCGACGCTGCGAACGGCACCGAGCAGGGGACGGCGCCTGCACCGTCGACCACGCCGCCTGCAACCGGCGGTCAGCCGTCGGCTGCGGAGGTGCAGCGTCTGAACTCGGCTCTGGCCGATGTCAGGTCTGCGCAGCAGAGCGGCGACCTCGGTCGTCTGGGGGACGCGTTCGATGCCCTTCAGCAGGCCATCGACGCGTACAACGCCAACTGACCGTGCACTGACCTGGCGGCCGCACACACGAAGGCGCCCGCATCGCTTCTCTTCCTGAAGCGATGCGGGCGCCTTCGTCGGTCAGCAGGTCAAGCCTGCGGACGAATTCAGCGTCCGATCGACGCGAGAACCGGGTTGGTGCTCACGAGCTGCTCGAACTGAGCGCTCAGACCGTACTGGTCTGCGATGCCTTTCGCGGCGTCGAAGCTCTGCTTGGCAGTTGCAGCTGCCTGATCGACAGCCTGCTGTGCCGGTGCCTGGAACTCCGGCGCGACCGGAAGTGCCGGTGCTGCGGGAGCGGCGGGTGCCTCTTCGACAGCTGGTGCGGCCGGTGCCGCGGGGGCCGCCTCGGGCTCCGGGGTGGATGCACCGGTGGTGAGGTTCTGGCCGCAGACCGGCCATGCGCCCACACCCTGGCTCTGCAGCGTGTTCTCGGCAACGCGAATCTGCTCTGCCTTGGAGGCAGTGTGCGGCGATCCGGTGCCGCCGTTGGCGGTCCAGGTGCTCTGCGAGAACTGCAGGCCGCCGTAGTAGCCGTTTCCGGTGTTGATGTTCCAGTTGCCGCCGCTCTCGCACTGTGCGACGCCGTCCCAGTTGTGCTCGGCTGCGCTGGCGGTGCCCACGGAAAGGCCGAGGGGAATCGCTACGACGGCGCCGGTGACGGCGGCCCATCCGAGTGCACGCTTGCCGAAATGAATTTCCTTGGTCATGCGGGGTGAATCCTCTCCGCGCTTGCCTTCGCAACCCAGCCAGGGGACGACGATCGTTCGCGGTCGTCTCCAGGCACCGTGTACGAGGGGCCGGCGCGAGGACTCGGTGCGCGGCGTCGTACGTGTTGCGGCTCTGCCCCCGTGCGTATCGGGGAACCGTTCCCCGCGGGGCAGAGCGATGCAGCGGCGGGGGCGGTACTGACCCTGCGTTGTAGGGCCGACCGTGAAGGTAGTCGAGGATCGTCGTGACGTCACACAAAGAATCCGGGAACCAGTTGTCCACCATGTGAGACAGAGGTCGGTTTATCTGCAGGTGGGACGGCCTCGGAATGTATTCGAGTCCCGTTCGTTACATAGCTGTTATGTGGGATGTCTCACGCGATTTCTGTGGTCCAGCACACTGGTTTCGGTCGTTGTTCCCGGTAATTCGCACGTCGAACGATGCGCAAGTGTCGTCGTCGACGGCTGTACACGCGATTTGCATCCGGCGGACACCTTCGGGTAACTTCATGTCTTGCAACGCGGGGTGGAGCAGCTCGGTAGCTCGCTGGGCTCATAACCCAGAGGTCGCAGGTTCAAATCCTGTCCCCGCTACCAACGCAAGAACCCGGCATCGTGTCACGATGCCGGGTTCTTTGCTGTGCGTCCCCTGTCGGGGCCCTGTCTCGTGCACGCAGCCCACTCGATTGGTCGACCCCGTGATCCGGGAATTTCGACGCGGAATCGCGGTACGACAACAGCCGATACGTAGCAGCAGGCGGAGCTGTTCCCATGCGAGTAGCGGGGTCGCTCGTCGGCGTCATCGAGATTTCGGGCCTGCCGGAAGCCGACGACCATCCGATGGTCGTCGACGCCCTGGCTTCGCACCGCTCGCGAGCGATCCCAGCCGAACTGCGGGTCGGGAACTAGCGTGTGGAATCCGATTCCGTGCCCGCTGTGGGCGATTCATCCGTCTCGTCCGCGGTGAGGTCGACGGTGTCGACCCCTTCGAGAGCCGTGAGCTCCTGTTCGGCCTCGGCGATGAGTCCCTTGGCTTCGTCCTTGATCTTCTTCGCCCACTCGGACATCGTTGCCCTCACTTCCATCGAATATCGATTCCTGCAGTCCTCGTCAGTCTATGAGTGTCGGTGCCGGCCGCGAGTGGGCAGCATCGGACTCCGACATCCGACCGTGGGCCTGCCGCCCGGTTACGCGCCCGCGGCGTCCCGAGCGTCGTCGGCCCGGCGTCGGAGGTAGTCGCGCTCGGGTATCGACCCGGCAACCGTGCGCGCGCGCTCGAAACAGATCGCTGCGTCGGACGATGCACCGAGGCGGCTGAGTACGTCGCCGCGAGCAGCGTGATACGGCGAGTAGGCCTGCAGAGCAGGTTCGTCCGCCAACGCGTCGAGCTCCATCAGCCCAGCGGCCGGCCCGTCGCGCAGCGCAATGGCGGCTGCTCTGTTGACTGCGACGACGGGAGACGGGGCGAGCGACATCAGCACGCCGTACAGTTCCACGATCTGCGCCCAATCGGTGGCCTCCCACGTCTCGGACTCCACGTGGAGAGCCGCGATCGCGGCCTGTACCGAATAGGGGCCGGCTGCTCCGCCCGTCAGAGCCTGCACGGTCAGGTCGGCTCCCTCGCCGATCATGTCCCGATCCCACCGGGCCCGGTCCTGCTGGTCGAGCATCACGAGTGTTCCCTCCCCGTTCACTCGTGCGGCAGAGCGTGCGTGAACCGACAACATGAGCGCCAGCAACCCCGTGACCTCCCGTTCGCGGGGCAGCAGGGCCTGCAGGATACGGGCGAGCCGGATTGCCTCGTCGGCGAGATCGACCCGGACGAGATCGTCACCGCTCGACGCTGCGTACCCCTCGGTGAAAATCGAGTACACGACCTGCAGCACCACCGTCAGTCTGGTGGGCAGCTCGTCGGGGCCGGGAATTCGAAACGGAACTCGCGCCTCTCGGATCTTCTTCTTGGCTCGCGAGATTCGCTGACCCGCAGTCGACGGCGGGATCATGAAAGCCCGTGCCACCTCGGCCGTCGTGAGCTGCGCGAGGCAACGCAACGTGATCGCAAGACGGTCGTCGACGTTCAGCGCGGGATGCGCGCACATGAAGAACATCTGCAGCCGTTCGTCGGGCACGTCGTCGTCGAAGGTGCCAACGGCGAGCGCATCGGTTGTCTGCCCGCTGCTCGCGCGATCCTGCTCGATCTGCAGAATCGCCAGCTTCGTGGTGAGCGTCCGGTCTCGACGGAGGCGATCGACGGCTCGGCGCCTGGCTGTCGTCAACAGCCAGGCGCCCGGTTTGGTGGGTACTCCGTCGATCGGCCAACGCTGCAACGCAACCTCGATCGCTTCCGAGGTGACTTCCTCGGCCAGGTCGATGTCGCCGTAGCGGTGCACCATCGACGCAAGGAGTCGCCCGTGCTCCTCTCGGAACACATCCGAGAGGGAGGTACGTACGTCGTCGGACACGGCCGTGGCGCCGTCAGTACTCGGCGACAGGCCGGACGACGACGGTCCCCCCGCCCTTGGAACCGGGGCACCGTGCGGCCCAATCCAACGCAGCGTCGAGGTCGGGAACATCGATGATCTCGAAGCCTCCCAGAACCTCGCGGGTCTCCGCGTACGGACCGTCGGTGATGCTGCGTTCTCCGGACGAATCGACCTGCACGGTCGTCGCCGTCGTGAGGTCGGCCAGTGCGTGACCGGTGACCCATATGCCCGCGTCCTGCATCTCCTTGCCGTACTGCACCCAGTCCGACGGCGTGCATCCGTTGTCGAAATCGGCACTCGGTGCGTTGATCAGCAGCATGTACTTCATGGTGTCCTCCATCGAATTGCTCTTCTGTCTGCGTACATGATGACGACGAACGGGAAACGCCGTCTTCGACACGACCCGAAGAAATTTTTCGGTGGACACCCGATTGTTCTGTCGATACACGACGTGGCCCCGCGAACCTCACGGTCCACGGGGCCACGTCGTCACATCTGCATCACTTCAGTTCGGCGGAGGTCTTTCCGAGAACACGACGGGCGACGATCAACTGCTGAATCTGCTGGGTTCCTTCGAAGATGTCGAGAATCTTCGCGTCACGGCTCCACTTCTCGAGCAGCAGGCGCTCCGAGTAGCCGTAGCTGCCTGCAAGTTCGACGGCCTTGAGTGTGATGTCGGTGGCCGAGCGGCCTGCCTTCGCTTTGGCCATCGACGCCTGCAGCGAGTTCGGCTCCTTGTTGTCGGCCATCCACGCAGCCCGCAGCGCGAGCAGATGAGACGCCTCCCAATCGGCCTCGAGACGCAGGAACTCGGCAGCCGCTGCATGCTGACTGTAGGCCGGAGTGGTGTACGAGATCTCCACGCCTGCCTCGTCGAGGATGGAGCGCAGTTCTTCGAGGGCCGCGCGAGCGACACCGATGGCCATACCCGCGACGAGCGGGCGAGTGTTGTCGAACGTCTGCATGACGCCCGCAAATCCCTTTTCGGTGTTCACCTCGGCGGAACCGAGAAGGTTGTCCTTCGGGATTCGGCAGTCCTCGAGCAGGAGGGCGGCAGTGTCCGACGCCTTGATACCGAGCTTGTGCTCGAGTCGAGCAACACTGAGACCGGGGGCGTCACGTGGCACGACGAAGGACTTGATCGCCGCGCGGCCCTTCGAACGGTCGACACTCGCCCACACCACGATGTGCGTCGAACGTTCGCCCGCGGTGACATAGATCTTCTCGCCGTTGAGGACCCACTCGTCGCCGTCGAGAACCGCAGTCGTCGTCACCGCAGCGGAGTCGGATCCGAAACTCGGTTCGGTGATTGCCATCGATGCCCACACCTTGCCGAAGCGTTCGAGCTGCTCGTCAGTGGACACAGCCGCGATGGCGGAATTGCCGAGGCCCTGGTACGGAATGGACAGAGTCAAACCGACATCGCCCCAGCAGGTTTCGATGACGTTGACCAATGCAGCCATGTTGCCACCGTTGGCATTGGCCGTCTTGCTGGGCTTGGGAGCGCTCTCGCTGTCCTTCTCTCGGCCGCCGGCGGCGCCGCCGACCTCGGTACCAGCGTCGGACATTCCCTCCACCATGGATGCCATGGTGTCGAGTTCGACGGGGTACTCGTGCTCGGCGAGGTCGTACTTGCGAGAGATCGGGCGGAAGATCTCGGCCGCAACCTGATGAGCCTGATTCGCCTGTGCCCGAAGCTTCTTGGGAAGTTCTAGATTGATCATGAATTCAGTCCTTGACCGATGAGTTGCCTACGAGGATGGGGGCGAATCAGATGAGGACGATGCCCTCGGTGACACCGACAGCGCGGAGATCGCGGTACCAGCGTTCGACCGGATGTTCCTTGGTGAATCCGTGCCCACCGAGCAACTGCACACCGTCGGAACCGATCTGCATACCCTTTTCGGCGGCGAGGCGTCGGGCGAGCGCTGCTTCACGTGCGAACGACTTGCCCTGTTCGGCACGCGATGCGCCGCGAAGAGTGACCAGGCGCAGCCCGTCCAGCTCGATCGCGATGTTGGCGACCATGAACGCAACCGCCTGGCGGTTGCTGATCGGCTCGCCGAATGCCTCGCGCTCGTTGACGTACGGAATCACGTAGTCGAGGACAGCCTGACCGGTGCCGACTGCGAGAGCGGACCAGCCGAGCCGGGCAAGGCTGATGGCCTCGGCGTAATCGAGTGCGCGCTGATCTGCGTCTCCATCGCCCAGCAGTGCGGATTCCGGAACCGCGACGTCGGTCAGCACGAGTCGACCGAGACCGGCGGCACGCAGACCCATGCTCGGATCGGCTTCGACGACGAGACCCTTGGTGTCGGACTCGACGATGAAGAACGCAGGCCTGCCTTCGAGTTCGGCGGCAACGACGAACAGTTCGGAGCTACCCGCGGCAGGCACGACGCTCTTGACTCCGTTGAGCTTGAATCCGCTGGGGGAGCGCACGGCCTTCGTCTGCAGAGCGAACGGGTCGAACAGTGCACGCGGTTCGTTGACCACGACGGCCGCACCCGGGACCTTCTCGCCGACGAACGCAGGCAGGTAGGTCTTCTGCTGTGCGTCGGTGCCCCACTGCGTCAATGCGACCGCGACACCGCTCGGTGCGAGGATGGGAAGCGCGAGTCCGAGGTCGCCGTGCGCGAGCGCTTCCGCTACCAACGCGTTGGTGACGGCGCCACGCTCGGTAGCCGCGCCGTCGAGTTCTTCCGGGACGTTGATGAAGGTGATACCGAGTTCAGCGGAACGACGAACGATATCCTCCGGCGACGACGCCGCGGCATCTGCGTCGTGCGCTGCGGGTCGAAGGATCTCCTCGGCGAATTCCTTGACGGTCTCGACGATCATGCGCTGCTCGTCGTCCGGCGTCAGATCGAAGTAGTCGAGGTTCTTGACCGCGGCGTCCTCGAGTCGCTTCGGCTTGTCGCCTCCGGTGACCTTCGCGAACGTGCGGTTGGCAGCGCCGAGGGTCTTGAACCCAGTTTTGGTGCTCTCGTACGTCACGCGGTCGATCGTCTGGCGAAGGTTGTACTTCTCCGCGAGATCGGACCCGGTGATAGCCGTGAGAACACGCATGGCGGTACCGATGGCGTCTCGCTTGAACGGGTTGAGGCCAACTGCGGATGTATCGCGAGGCGCCTTGCGCTTCGTCTCGATGACACTGTCTTGCTTGTTCATGATCACCAGCTGTTTCTCGGCGTCGGGCTCGGACTCCGCCTATCTTACTCCCGGGTAAGTTAGCTGTCTACTCCCGAGTAAGAAGTGGACCGTTCGCGCAGTTCACACCCGTTGTGGAAGCATTCGAGCATGCCTGTCATCGCTTCGATCTTCGCTGCCGTCGCCGCCGCGCTGCACGTGGTCATCTTCTTCATGGAATCCGTCGCCTGGACCAAGCCCGCCGTCTGGCGCAGATTCGGAGTCGCCAGTCAGGCCGACGCCGATGTGGTCCGGCCGATGGCCTTCAATCAGGGCTTCTACAATCTATTTCTGGCAGTGGGAATCGTCGTGGGCCTGTTCCTGGGAGGCGACGCCGGGGACGCGATCGTCGTGTTCTCGTGCCTCAGCATCGTCGGTGCCGCATTCGTGCTGGCCACCGGCGGGCGGAAGTACCTCCGACCGGCCGTGATCCAGGGCATCACCCCGTTGTTGGCATTGCTGTTCGCAGCTTTCACGTGAGTGGAAATGTCGCGTCTTCTGGTCGCTCCGCAGGCTCCGCTCCTGGCCCTGGCCTAGATTTCCACTCACGTGCGGCGGAGCCGCGTCAGTACCTCGTCGTGCAGAAGGGCGTTGGTGGCCACTGCGCTTCCGCCGTGCGGGCCCGCGTCGCCGTCGAGTGAGGAGAAGCGCCCGCCTGCTTCCCGAACCAGGATGTCCAGGGGTGCCAGGTCCCACAGCGACACCTCGGGTTCGGTCGCGATGTCGAGGGTGCCCTCGGCGAGGAGGCAGTAGGAGAAGAAGTCGCCGTACCCGCGAACCCGCCACACCTCGTCCGTCAGGTCCACGAACCGATCTCGCAGCCCGCGCTCCTTCCAGCCGGACAGGCTCGCGAAACTCAAACTGGCAGAGCCCAGTTCGCGAACCGACGATACTGTGATGGAGCGAGGTTCGCCGCCGTCGTAGGACGTCCACGCGCCCCCGCCCTTCGACGCCCACCAGCGCCGGTTCAGCAACGGAGCGCTGATCACGCCCACGACCGGAATGCCGTCTTCGAGCAACGCGATCAGCGTGGCCCAGATCGGCACACCTCGCACGAAATTCTTTGTTCCGTCGATCGGGTCGATGACCCATTGGCGTCCGTCGAAGACGGCGTCGCCACCGAACTCTTCGCCCAGGACGGAATCCTCCGACCGCTCGTCCTGGAGGATGGACCGCGCCTTGTTCTCGACGGCGAGGTCGGCGTCGCTGACCGGACTCAGGTCGGGTTTGTCGTCCACCACCAGGTCGAGAGCGAGAAAACGATCCCTCGTGATGACGTCGGCCTGGTCGGCGATGGACAGTGCGAGCTGCAGGTCAGCGGCAGAGAAAGTCACGCTCCAAACACTAATGCCCGGGGTGCCGGTGGCACCGTCACCCCGGGCGCTGTGCACGTCAGACCGTGACTTCGTTCAGCTTCCCGGTCGCGACGTCGAAGACGAATCCGCGCACCGATTCGTGCTTGGTCACGAACGGGCTCTGCTCGATCCGCGCGAGCGACTGCCGCACGTCGGCGTCGAGGTCGGCGAACGCTTCGGCCGCCCAGTTGGGCTTGATGCCGATCTCGTCCTGGATGCCGTTCTTGAATTCGTCGTCGGTGAACGTCAGCATTCCGCAGTCGGTGTGGTGAATCAGAATGATCTCCTTGGTCCCGAGCAGACGCTGGCTGATGGCGAGTGATCGAATCTCGTCGTCGGTGACGACGCCACCTGCGTTGCGGATGACGTGCGCCTCGCCTTCGTTCAATCCGAGAATGCGGTAGACGTCGAGGCGCGCGTCCATGCATGCCACCACCGCAACGTTCTTCGACGGTGGAAGCGGGAGCGGGCCGGTGAACTGTGCCGCGTATGCCTCGTTGTTCTTCAGGTACTCGTCGGTGACCGTCATGAATCTCCTCCAGATGTTTCTGCGTGGGGTGGAGCTGCGCAGATGGCGCCGACTGTGGGCGCCCTGCGGTTGGGGTGGACCCATCAGCGACAGAGACTGGTGCCGGTCCTGCAGAAATCGACGTGGAGGCGCGCAACCAACAGCAGGGGGTACGCGGCATGGTCGCATGCGTTCGTGTCGATGCCGAGAAAACTAACAGGAGATCGACGTTCGGGCCAGGGCTCGCGATCCGCAGCCGTGCCTGCTCACGCCCGTGGAAGGGCCCGTCCAAATCGTAGAAATCCTGCTCGTCGGGCAGCGTTGGTCGGGCGAGTGCGCCGCGGCCGGTAAACTTCGATCTCGTGCATCCTGACGTCTCCGCGGACCTGAACGAACTCGACATCACCCTCACGACGATCGAGTCGGTTCTCGACGTCGAGGAACTACGTCGCCGGATCGACGAGCTCGAACATCAGGCTGCGTCGCCGGACCTGTGGAACGACCAGGAACACGCTCAGCAGGTCACCAGTCAGCTCTCGCACGCGCAAGCCGAACTGCGCCGCGTCGAGGAACTGCGTGGTCGCCTCGACGACCTGCCGGTGCTCTACGAGCTGGCCGAGGGAGAAGAAGGCGACGCTGCAGCGTCGGCGACAGCCGATGCCGACGCCGAGCGCGCATCGCTGCGCGAGGACATCGCCGCGGCCGAGGTGCGCACGCTTCTCTCCGGTGAGTACGACCAACGCGACGCGCTCGTCAACATTCGTTCCGGTGCGGGCGGCATCGACGCAGCGGACTGGGCCGAGATGCTCATGCGCATGTACATCCGCTGGGCGGAGAAGCATGGATACGGCGTCGAGGTCTACGACACGTCCTACGCCGAAGAAGCAGGAATCAAGAGCGCGACCTTCGCGGTGAAGGCCCCGTACACCTACGGCACTCTGTCTGTCGAGCAGGGAACCCACCGCCTCGTGAGGATCAGCCCGTTCGACAACCAGGGTCGACGGCAGACCTCGTTCGCCGAGGTCGAGGTGCTTCCGGTCGTCGAGACGACCGATCACATCGAGATACCCGAGGGTGATATCCGTGTCGACGTCTACCGGTCCAGCGGCCCGGGCGGACAGTCCGTCAACACCACGGACTCGGCCGTCCGTCTGACGCACATTCCCACGGGAATCGTCGTGACGTGTCAGAACGAGAAGTCTCAGCTGCAGAACAAGGTGTCCGCGATGCGGGTCCTCCAGGCCAAGCTGCTCGAGGTAAAGCGCAAGGAAGAGCGCGCCGAGATGGATGCACTCAAGGGCGACGGCGGAAGTTCCTGGGGTAATCAGATGCGCTCCTACGTGCTGCATCCGTACCAGATGGTCAAGGATCTGCGCACCGAGTACGAGGTCAACAATCCCTCCACCGTGCTCGACGGTGACATCGATGGTTTCCTGGAAGCAGGAATTCGTTGGCGTATGCGGGGGGACGAGTAGACACACGATGAACACAGCACTGTCGTTCTCGGTAACACCGGAGGTCCAACTCAACGGCCTCGGAATTGTGCTGTACATCCTCGGAGGACTCCTGGTCGCGCGTCTCATCACGTGGACAGGTACGCGGATCACCTCCCGCATCGACTCCAACTATCAACACAGCGATGCCCTGGTGCGGTCCGAGGCAGCAAAGCATAGGCACGCACTCGCTCAGGTGATCACCTGGGTCGCTGTCACTCTCGTCTACATCCTGGTGACCATCGAGGTGCTCAGGAGGCTCGGCTTCGGCGTCGGTGGCCTCGTCGCTCCCGCGACGGTGATCGGTGCGGCACTGGGTTTCGGTGCGCAGCGGGTCGTGCAGGACATCCTGGCCGGGTTCTTCATCATCACCGAACGGCAGTACGGGTTCGGTGATGTCGTGCAGATCGCCGTCAACGGTTCGGCAGAGGACGCAGAAGGCACCGTCGAGGACGTGACGCTGCGCGTGACCCGCGTTCGGAGTGTCGACGGGGAAGTCATCACTGTCCCCAACGGCCAGATCGTCAAGGCCATCAATCTCTCCAAGGACTGGGCACGCGCTGTCGTGGACGTGCCGATCCCGTCCATCGCGGACTTGAACCGGGTCAACGAGATCCTCCGCCGCGTGGGACACACAGCGTTCGAGGACCGCCGTCTGCGGCCGCTGCTGCTGGACGAACCGACCGTCATGGGGGTCGAATCCATCGAGGTCGACCAGGTCAACGTGCGGCTCGTGGCTCGAACTCTTCCCGGCAAGCAGTTCCAGGTCGGCCGGGAACTACGTGTTCGAGTGGCAGCAGCGCTGCAGCCCGAGGGCATCAGCGTCAGCCCGGACGTGTCGACCGCAGGAGTCGCACCGGACGGCGCCCGCCGGGATCGCGAGGAGGAGCTGTGACCGAATCTCGACCGGACACGGACTCCGACGCGCAGCCACGTAACTGGAGAAGCTGGAGAATTCCGAACCGCATTCGTGGCGTGCGGACGTCGACGTTGTTCTTCGGTGTCTGCTTCGTTCTGACCGGACTGCTGTACGTACAGGTGGACGAGGTCGTCACCGCGCAGCGAGAAGTGGTTCAAGGACCGACGGCGGTCGACCCGGGGAGCTACCCGACGCAGGCGCCGCAACAGACGTACCAGCCGACGTACACGTCCACTCCTTCTCCGACCACCACGGTCGATCCGTCCGCAGCCGACGAGCAGTCCGGCGCGCCCGAGGTGTCGGGTGACCCCGGATCGCCCACAGGGCAGCCCGGTACGTCGGCAACGCAGGATCCGACGTACCTGCCGGGACTGACGGTGCCGCCGCAGCTGCGGTCGCTGCTACCCCCTGCTCCGCAGGCCCCGACGGCCACCGGATCTCCCTAGGATTCCTCAGGCAACACACATGTCGAGCCGAGTCGGTTACCGGTAGGTAAGGGCTACACTGGCGACCCGTGATCAGCACCTCGAATGTCTCCAAGTCCTACAAGACATCCACCAGGCCGGCGTTGGACGACGTCTCGGTGTCGGTGGACAAGGGCGACTTCGTGTTTCTCATCGGACCGTCGGGATCCGGGAAGTCGACGTTCATGCGCCTTCTCCTGAAGGAGGAGACACCCACCTCCGGCGACATCCACGTCGCGGACTTCCACGTGAACCGGTTGTCCTCGCGGCGCGTGCCGAAGCTCAGGCAGAGCATGGGGTGCGTGTTCCAGGACTTCCGTCTTCTGCAGCAGAAGACGGTCGTGGAGAACGTGGCCTTCGCGCTCGAGGTCATCGGCAAGCCGCGATCGATGATCAAGCGGACGGTGCCCGAGGTCCTGGATCTGGTCGGGCTCGGCGGTAAGTCGGATCGACTGCCCACGGAGCTGTCCGGTGGTGAGCAGCAGCGCGTCGCCATCGCCCGGGCCTTCGTGAACCGCCCACTGGTGCTGCTGGCCGACGAACCGACGGGAAACCTCGATCCGGACACGAGCCAGGACATCATGATGCTGCTCGAGCGGATCAACAGGACCGGAACGACGGTGCTGATGGCAACGCACGACAACCACATCGTCGACTCGATGCGTCGGCGGGTCATCGAACTGGACAACGGCAGAGTGGTGCGTGACGAGGCCCGAGGGGTCTACGGCGTCGGTAGGTAGTACGCCGCCGCACTTCTGCCGCCACGACTACAGACATCGACGACTACATACATCGACGACTGCAGACACCACCGAAGGGCCCGGATTCCCCGATGCGCGCAAGTTTCATTTTCAGCGAAGTCCTGACCGGACTTCGCCGCAACATCACCATGACCATCGCCATGATTCTGACGACGGCCATTTCGCTCGGTCTGTTCGGAGGCGGACTGCTCGTCGTGCAGATGGCGGGCAAGACGCAGCAGATCTTCCTGGACCGCGTCGAAGTACAGATCTTCCTCACCGACGACATCTCGGCGACCGATCCGGACTGCGCGGCATCCACGTGCTCGACGTTGCGCAGTGAACTCGAGCAGACACCGTCCGTGGTGTCGGTGCAGTACCTCAACCGCGACGACGCAGTGAAGGATGCGACCGAGCGCGTGTTCAAGGATCAACCGGAACTCGCGGAGCTGGTCAGCCCGGACAGCTTCCCGGCCTCGTTCAAGGTCAAGCTCAGTGATCCAGAACGCTTCGGTGTCATCAACGACAACTTCGCGGGCCAGCCCGGAGTGCAGAGCGTGCTCAATCAGCGAGATCTCGTCGAGCGACTGTTCAGCGTGCTCAACGGCGTTCGCAACGCGGCATTCGCCATCGCGATCGTTCAAGCCGTCGCCGCTGTTCTGTTGATTGCGAACATGGTTCAGATCGCAGCCTTCACCCGGCGTACCGAGGTGGGAATCATGCGACTCGTCGGTGCGACCAGGTGGTACACCCAGCTGCCGTTCCTGCTCGAAGCCGTGGTGGCCGCACTGATCGGGTCCGGTCTCGCGATTGCGGGGCTGTTCACCGCGAAGAACCTCTTCATCGACGACGTGCTGTCCGAGGTGTACGACGCCAACATCCTCGCCCGAATCTCCAACAGCGACGTCTTGCTCGTCTCACCGTTCCTGGCGCTCGTCGGCATCGGCATGGCCGCGGTCACCGCGTACATCACGTTGCGGCTGTACGTCCGCGAGTAGGTTCCCGATCCGGCCGATTCCATCCGGAAGAAAAGTGCTTGCGACACGGTTCTATGCTGGAGCGGACAGCGCGAAGAGCGCGAACGCACGGACGAACAGCGCTCGAGAAAGGGCCCTGAAGTGAAAGAGAAGGGCCGCAAGGCCATTGCGACGAACCGCAAGGCTCGCCACCACTACTCGATTCTCGACGTCTACGAGGCCGGTATCGCGCTCGTGGGCACCGAGGTGAAGAGCCTGCGTGAAGGCAAAGCGTCGCTTGCGGACTCGTTCGCGACGGTCGACGACGGCGAGATCTGGTTGCGCGGGCTGCACATCCCCGAGTACACGCAGGGGAGTTGGACCAACCATGCGCCCAGACGCACCCGAAAACTGTTGCTGCACAAGCGCGAGATCGAGCGGCTCGTCGGGAAGACGAAAGAAGGGTCACTGACCCTCGTACCGTTGTCGATGTACTTCTCCGACGGCAAGGTCAAGGTCGAACTTGCCCTCGCGAAGGGTAAGCAGGACTACGACAAGCGTCAGGACCTGGCCCGTCGCACCGCCGAGCGTGAAGTGACCAGGGAACTCGGCCGCCGTATCAAAGGTATGCGGTGAGGGGGTATGCGGTGAGGGGGGCATGCGGTGAGGGGGTATGCGGTGAGGGGCATGCGATGAGGGGTTCGCGCTGACCGCGATCCTGCTCGCACTCGTCGCTGCGGTGGGATACGGCGTCAGCGATTTCGTCGGGGGTGTCGCGTCCCGTCGGGTGGCGGCCCTGCGAGTGGTGATCGTCTCCTACCCTTTCTCATTGGTGATCGTGCTGATCGTGGCGCCGTTCGTCGGGGGCCAGATTTCGTGGGTGCCCATTCTGTGGGGCTTGGCGTCGGGAGTGGCAGGTGGCCTGGCCGTCTGGTGGTTCTACCTCGCGCTCGCGTCGGGCCCGATGGCGGTCGTGTCACCTCTGACTGCCGTGCTGGTGGCGGGTATACCCGTCGTCGCCGGGTTCGCGATCGGGGAGCGTCCGGGCGCGCTCGCGTTCGTGGGTATCGCATTGGCGTTGATCGCGGTTCTCCTCGTCAGCAAGGAGTCTCCCGACGACACGACGGGTGAAGTAGCCGGTGGTCGCGAGATGAAATTCACCCCGACGGTGGCGTGGTTGACCGTCGGATCGGGTGTCACGTTTGCGCTCGCGTTCATCTGCCTCCATCAGATCGGCGACGGATCGGGATTGTGGCCGCTGGCTGCATCTCGCGCGTCGGCGACGGCGGTGGTGTGGTGTGTAGCGCTCGCCTCCGGTCATTTCACGCTGCCGCACGGCAGTGTGCTGAAGCTCGCTGCGTTCGTCGGCATTCTCGACGTCGTGGCGAACGCCGCTCTGCTCTACGCGTACCAGGGCGGGTTGCTGTCCTTGGTCAGTGTCATCGCATCGCTGTATCCCGCGGCGACCGTGCTCCTGGCGATGGTCATGCTCGGCGAGCGTGTCGGCAGACTGCAACAGGTGGGAATGGTCGTCGCTCTCGGCGCGGTGGGTCTGATCGCCCTGGGTTGATCGTCCAAGATCGATCGTCCAAGGTTGATCGGCCTGGTGAGATCGGGTTGAGATACCCCCGCGGGGGTATCGATAGACGATGAACGCCAACAGCAGCCCCGATGCCCGCCGTGTCCTCGTCACCGGAGCGACCGGTTATCTCGGCGGCAGGCTCGCTCCGCGACTTCTGGACGCGGGATTCACGGTTCGTGTGCTGGCCCGCAATCCCGACAAACTCCAGGGTGTGCCGTGGGCGGACGACGTCGAGATTGCCCAAGGAGATCTCGGTGACCGCGATTCCCTGAAGAAAGCGTTCGCCGACGTCGATGTCGTGTACTACCTGGTGCACTCGATGGGTTCCGGCGGCGGTGACTTCAAGAAAACCGAGCGTGAGAGCGCCGAGAATGTCGCTGCGGTCGCTGCGGAGGCCGGCGTGTCGCGGATCGTCTACCTCGGCGGGCTGCACCCCCAGTCTGGGGAGCTTTCCGAGCACCTGGAATCGCGCGCCGAGGTAGGCGCGATTCTGTGCGAGTCCGAAGTGCCGACCTTCGTCCTTCAGGCCGGAGTGGTGATCGGTGCAGGCTCGGCGTCGTTCGAGATGATTCGTCATCTCACCAACCGGCTGCCGGTCATGACGACACCGCGCTGGGTCCACAACAAGATTCAGCCGATCGCCGTGCGCGACATCCTGCATTACCTACTCGGAGCAGCGGACGCAGACCTTCCGGAGAGCAGGACCTACGACGTCGGCGGCCCGGACGTGATGGAGTACGGCGAGATGATGAACATCTACGCGGACGTTGCAGGCCTACGCAAGAGACAGATGGTGGTACTGCCGGTTCTCACCCCACGGCTGGCCGGACACTGGATCGGACTGGTGACTCCGATACCGAGGGGACTGGCGATGCCGCTCATCGAATCCCTACAGTTCGACGCGGTGGCACACGAAACCGACATCGACTCCGTCGTCGAACGGCCGGAGGGCGGTCTGACGCCGTACCGCGATGCAGTTCGGCTGGCGCTACGCACCATCGACGACGGCGAGTCGGAGTCGACGTGGACGTCGACCGTGTCTGCCCCGTCGGATCCTCTTCCGTCCGACCCCGATTGGGCGGGAGAAACCGTCTTCACCGACGTGCGCAGCGTCTACCTCGGAAGCGGGGCCGACGAGATTCGCAGCCGCCTGCACAAAGCCGTTGCGACGGGCAGCGCCGAGAACTGGCAGATCGAGCGCAGTGATTCGGACGGTGACATCAGGCTACGTTCCACTGCCAAGTTGCCCGGGAACGCGTGGATGCAGTACTCGGCGGTGTCTGCAGGCGGGGGAACGCGGCTCGAGCAACGTATCGACTTCTTTCCTCGTGGCCTCGCGGGCCGCGCGTTCTGGTACGGGTCGTTGCCTGCTCGAAAGGTTGTCGCAGGCCGTCAGTTGCAGCGCGTCGTGGCTGAAGTCGACCGCGCATAGCGACGCGCTGCGTATATCGGGATGATTCTGTTCGGAGGACGCGTTACACTGACAAGCCCCGGCAAAGTGCTGGGGACGTACGGGGCTGAACGGTTTCGACTCTGTATGTTGAGTCAGGGGAAGCGTGTCGGTGCAGGCGAGAGACCACCGTAAGCGTCATCGCAAATATATAAGCGCCGATTCCAATCAGCGCGACTACGCACTCGCTGCCTAAGTAGCGACTGCGTGTCTGTCAGTCCGGGTTCGCCCTCGACCCGGGTACTGGCATCAGCTAGAGGGCTTACCGATTCACTCGGCCACGGAGTGATGAGGAACATCAAACAGTGGCTGGGATCGTCATCCTGGCTTGTTTGCGAGATCAGGAGATCCAAGTAGAGGCATAGCAGACTGCACACGGAGAAGCCCTGGTGATACAGCGGAGGACCCGGGTTCGATTCCCGGCAGCTCCACCGAGACCGGGTCGGAAAGCACACGCTTTCCGGCCCGGTTTTTTCTTGCTCGAAGCCTGTAATTCACCTCACAATCGCCTTGCATCGCAAGAATCCAACCCGTGGCAGCGATGGTGTCGAATAGTGATCATGAGCAAGATCGCCACGCCGAAGTTGTGGTCCGGCCCCAGTCCGCGCGGCACTGTCCGCGCCGTCGTCCTCGTCCTGCACGGAGGCAAAGTGGACAGCCACGCGCCCAGTAGGCCCTGGCATCTGTCGGGACTGCGCATGTGGCAGTTCACGTGGGCGCTGCGGCGTGCAGGCCGAGCAGATGGCGTAGCAGTACACCAACTGCAGTACCGGTTCCGCGGATGGAACGGTGTCGAACGCAGCCCCGTTCGTGACGCCCGGTGGGCGTTGCTACGGATTCGCGACGAGCACCCCGGTGTGCCGGTGGTAGTTGTCGGGCACTCGATGGGCGGGCGGACGGCAGCCGCCGTCGGGCACGATCCCGGGGTCCTGGGCATCGTGGCGCTCGCGCCGTGGTGGCCCGACGGCGACGAGCTGGCGAACGTCCAGTCCGACCGACCTGTGAGGGTCCTCCACGGGCGCGACGACAGTTGGACGGATCCGCGAAGGTCGTCGGCTGAAGTCGAGGCCGCACGCAGGCGGGGTGTAGATGCAACGTTCGTGGACATGGACGGCGGTCACTTCATGATTCGAAAGTCCCGCACATGGGTAGAGACAACGACGAAATTCGCGATGGACATCATCGCGCGTGTCCCCTCCGAAGAAAACGGAGTGTCGTCGTGACGCGTCGGCGTGTGGCGGTCGTAGGTAGCGGTGTCGCGGGTTTGACTGCGGCATACGTGTTGTCGAAGTCCTCGCACGTGACTCTGTACGAGGCCGACGACAGGCTCGGTGGTCATGCTGACACACACGATGTGAACGGCATCGGCGTCGACACCGGGTTCATCGTCCACAACGACCGGACGTATCCGACTTTGCTGCGTCTCTTCGCCGAGTTGGACGTGCCCACGCAGGAATCCGACATGAGCATGTCGATTCGGTGCGACGGGTGTGGCCTCGAATACTCCGGCGGTCAGGGGATCCGAGGGATTCTTCCGTCGGTACGGACTCTCGCCCGCCCTCGGTACCTGAAGATGCTCCGCGAAATCACCCGATTCCACCGCACAGCGACGGACGTGTTGCGAGCGACCGACAGTACCGTCGCCGACGAAACTCTTGCCGACTTCCTCGGTCGCACGGGCTTCTCCGATTACTTCACCGCGCACTTCATGGCTCCACTCGTCTCGGCGGTGTGGTCGTGTGATCCGGGCACTGCGCTGAACTATCCGGCGCGATATCTGTTCACCTTTCTCGAACACCACGGCATGCTCAGCGTGACGGGCTCTCCGGTCTGGCGCACGGTGACCGGTGGCTCGGCGCGCTACGTCGAGCGCGTCGCCGCGCACATAGACGAGATCCGCACGAGTTCACCGGTCCACGCGGTGTACCGACACTTCGGCGGTGTCGACATCCGCGACTCTCGCGACGTGATGGAACGCTACGACGCCGTGGTCATCGCGGTACATCCCCATCAGGCACTGAAGATGCTCGCCGACCCGACCGCACTCGAGCATTCGGTGCTCGGGTCGATGCCGTATTCGATCAACCGAACTCAACTCCACACCGACGAGGCGGTGCTTCCGGCGACGCCGCGGGCGCGGGCGTCGTGGAACTACCGCATTCCGGAATGCGGAGCGCAGCCGGACAGCGTTCTCGTCAGCTACGACATGACGAGACTGCAGCGGCTGGAAGGCTCGCAGCGATTCCTGGTGACGCTCGGTGGATCTCACGTCGTCGACCCGTCGACCGTGCTCGACGAGATGACGTACGAGCACCCGCAGTACACGCCCGCGTCGCTCGCAGCTCAACGCAGGCTCCCGGAATTGAACACCGACACGGTGGCTTTCGCGGGTGCATACCACGGATGGGGTTTCCACGAGGACGGCGCGGAATCGGGTCGGGTGGCTGCCGAACGTGTGGGCGGGCAGTGGACGTGACGTACACCGACGCCATCTATTCGACGACCATCGTTCACGTGCGTACGGCGCCGATACGAAACAAGTTTCGCTACCGCAGTTACAGCTGGTTCGTCGACCTCGACAGTCTGCCCGCGTTGCCTCGGTGGATCCGGCCACTCGCGACGTTCCACGCGAGCGATCACATCGGTGACCCCTCGAGGTCCATCCGGCAGAACATCGACGCGTTTCTGGCGGACCACGGCATCGACCTCGGCGGAGGACGCATCACGATGCTCGCCAGCGCCCGGGTGCTCGGACACACGTTCAACCCGCTCAGCGTCTTCTGGTGTCACGACAAGGAGGACCGGCTCGTCTGCGTCGTCGCGGAAGTCCACAACACCTACGGTGAGCGATACGCCTACCTTCTGCACACCGATGACGTGGGCGCGGCGCGAGCACGCAAAGAGTTCTACGTCTCGCCGTTCAACGACGTCAGTGGCGAATACCGGATGAAACTGCCTGAGCCGGACTCGACGCTGGCGCTCTCCATCGTTCTCGAACGCGAAGGCGCACCGCCGTTCGTGGCGAGCGTGACCGGCCGCCGCACGCCTGCCACCACTCGGTCGGTGGTGGCGTCTGCAGTCTCGGTTCCGCTCGCACCTTTGCGAGTAGTGGCACAGATTCGCTGGCAAGGAATTCGGCTGTGGGCGAGAGGTCTACCCATCGTTCCACGTCCGAAAGCACCCGCTGTAGGAAGGGCAACACGATGACAACCGTCGTTCGATCGAAGTCCGACGTGGACATACAGAACTGGCCGGGTATCGCATTCGTGCCGGCAGGAACGAAGGCAAAGATCGCGGCGCCGGTCGCCGACTTCTTGTTTCGCCGCGCAGTAGGAACGCTACCGCTGCGGGCGCGTTTCGCCGACGGCAGCGTAATCGGTGGGGGTGGCCCCGAATCCCCGGTGATGCACATCGTGCGGCCCGCCGACTTCGCAGCGCGAGTCGGCCAGAGCGGACTCATCGGTTTCGGTGAGGCGTACATGGCAGGGGACTGGGATGCAGAAGACCTGACTGCGGTACTCGAAGTGTTCGCCACGCGGATGGCAACGTTGATTCCGAAATCGCTGCAGCGTCTCCGTGGCCTGTACGTGCCGAAACCTCCGCGTGCGGAGCGGAACACGACCGACAACACTCGGTCCAACATCTCGCGACACTACGACCTGTCCAACGACCTGTTCGAGTTGTTCCTCGACGAGACCATGACGTATTCGAGTGCGCTGTTCGCTTCCGGAGGCACCCGTGAGGACGGCGAACCGCTCGCGGAAGCGCAGCGGCGCAAGATCGACAGATTGCTCGACCGCGCCCGCGTCGAAGAAGGAAGCCGCGTACTGGAAATCGGCACGGGCTGGGGTGAACTGGCCATCCGTGCGGCGGCGCGGGGGGCGACGGTGCGCTCGGTGACGTTGTCCACCGAGCAGCAGGAACTCGCCTCCAAGCGCATCGCCGACGCTGGATACTCGGAACGGGTTCAGGTCGATCTACTCGATTACCGCATGGTCGACGGCAATTACGACGCGGTGGTGTCGGTCGAGATGATCGAGGCCGTCGGACACGAGTACTGGGGTGAGTACTTCCGGACCATCGACCGAGTGCTTGCGCCCGGTGGCCGAGTCGCGATTCAGGCGATCACGATGCCGCACGACCGGATGCTGGCCACCCGGAACACCTATACCTGGGTGCACAAGTACATCTTCCCCGGCGGTTTCCTGCCGTCGCTGCGCGCGATCGACGAAGTGACCGAGAATCACACGACTCTTCGTGTGCGCGAACGATTGTCGATGGGCGACCACTACGCACGGACTCTGCGGCGGTGGGACGAGGAGTTCGCCGCCCGGCACGCCGAGACAGCCCAGTTGGGTTTCGATCGGACATTCGACCGAATGTGGCACTTCTATCTGTGCTACTCGGAAGCAGGCTTCCGCTCCGGGTATCTCGACGTACAGCAGATCGTTCTCGACCGTAGGGGAGACAGATGAGCACCGCCGGAGTTGCACCGCGGATCGCGGAGTTGGTGGCGCCGTACGTCGGAGGGAATCTGCCGGTGCGCCTGCACGCATGGGACGGCAGTGTCGCGGGGACCGTCGGTGCCCCCGACGTACACCTGAAATCGCCGAACGTTCTACGGCGACTGCTGTGGAACCCGGGGGAGTTGGGTGCGGCCCAGTCCTACGTTCTGGACGAACTCGACGTCGACGGTGACCTCGGTGCCGCGCTCGCCCACGTGTGGGGCGAAGTTCGAGCGAGGAAGCTGTCGGCCATTCGTCCGTCACCCGCGGCGCTGCTGAAGCTCGCCAAGTTGGCCCGTGAACTCGGAGTGTTCGGTCGTCCCCTCGCCCCACCCGCGTCGCAGGCGGTCGTCAAGGGCAGGCTGCATTCGCTGGTGCGGGACCGGGCCGCGATCAGCCACCACTACGACCTGTCGAACGACTTCTACGAACTGGTGCTCGATTCCCACATGGCGTACTCGTCGGGGTACTGGACGTCCACCGCGCCGACGTACACCCTCGACGACGCACAGACGGACAAGCTCGACCTCGTGTGCCGCAAGATCGGCCTGGACACTGCTCCCGGTCAGCGTTTCCTCGACGTGGGCTGTGGTTGGGGTTCGTTGAGTCTGCACGCGGCGCAGGAATACGGCGCCCACGTCGTCGGCGTCACGATCTCGCGTGAGCAGAAGGCGTTCATCGACAAGCGAATTGCCGACCGAGGACTACAGGACCGCGTCGAGATCAGGATCCAGGACTACCGCGAGATCCCCGACGGTCCGTTCGACGCGGTCGCGTCCATCGAGATGGGCGAGCACGTGGGAGAGTCGAACTACCCCACGTACACCGCTGCGTTGCACCGCAACGTGCGGCCCGGCGGGCGGGTGCTGATCCAGCAGATGTCTCGCAAAGAAGGCGACAACCCGGGCGGAGGTGCGTTCATCGAGCAGTTCATCGCACCGGATATGTACATGCGGCCCGTCGGTCGAACCGTCGCGATGATCGAGGAAGCCGGACTCGAGGTCCGCGACGTTCACGCGATGCGTGAGCACTACGTGCGGACGGTCGACGTGTGGACCGAGCGATTCGAGGCTCGCTGGAACGACGTCGTCGAGCTGGTCGGCGAGGAGGTCGCACGCGTCTGGCGGCTGTATCTCGTCGGCGGCGGTATGGCGTTCCGCGAGGGCCGCATGGGTGTCGACCAGATTCTGTCGGTGCGCCCCGAACCCGACGGGCGGGTCGACCTCGACCCCGTTCGACCGGTATGGGTGGGCCCGAGACCGTGAACGGGTTCTTTCGGTCCGAGTTCCTGATCGTCTCCGCCTCCTCGCTGCTGGCCACCGCCGTTCTGATGGTCGTCACCGCACTCATCGGCAGCAGAATCGGGCGGCACAGCGTCGTCGACGTGACGTGGGGTGGAGGTTTCGTCCTCATCGCACTCGTGTCGGGCGTGGTCGGAACCGGTGAGGGATGGCGCCGACTGTTGGTGACCGTCATCGTCGCCGTATGGGGACTGCGCCTGGCGTGGCACGTGTTTCGCCGGTCGGTCGGCGGTGGTGAGGACCCGCGGTACGAGGAGCTGCTGTCCAAGGCCACGGGAAACCGGACTCTGTACGCCCTCCGCAAGATCTACCTGACGCAGAGTGCGGCGCTCTGGTTCGTCTCGTTGCCGATCCAGGTCTCCGCCGTCGCGCAGTCCTCCGTACCGGTGACCGTGGTCGTCGGTGTACTGCTGTGGGTTGTCGGACTGGCCTTCGAAGCGGTCGGTGACGCGCAGTTGAAAACGTTCAAGGCGGACCCGTCGAACAAGGGCAAGATCATGGACCGCGGTCTGTGGTCGTGGACGCGTCATCCGAACTACTTCGGCGACGCCTGCGTGTGGTGGGGCATTTTCCTCGTTGCGGCGTCGGCGTGGCCTGGGGTGGTCACGGTGCTCTCGCCCGTCGCGATGACCTATTTCCTCGTGTTCGCGACGGGCGCGCGACTGCTGGAACGCTCCATGGAACGACGGCCGGGATACGCCGACTACCAGCGTCGAACGAGTTACTTCCTGCCTCGCCCTCCGAAATCACCCCGCACTTCCTAACCGCGCCCCGCCGCGTTCTCGGTCAGCGATTAGAGTCGAACTCGCCGGCACAGGGTGAGAACAAGGAGGCGCATCGTGGCGCACGAACGAGCTGGAACAATTGCCCTTCCCGAGGACCTCGTGGATGTCGCGCAGTTGATCACCGCCTACTACTCGCGGACGCCCGACGTGTCGGATCCCGGGCAACAGGTCGTGTTCGGAACCTCGGGACACCGAGGCTCCAGCCTCGACTCGGCGTTCAACGAACGACACATCCTGGCGACGACCCAGGCGATCGTCGAATATCGCGCGGCCCAGGGGATCACAGGTCCGTTGTTCATCGGCCGTGACACTCACGCGCTGTCCGAACCCGCCTGGACCACGGCGCTCGAAGTACTGGCCGCCAACGACGTCACCGTCCTGGTCGACTCGGGGGACCGCTACACACCGACTCCCGCTGTGAGTCACGCGATTCTGCGGTACAACGCGTCGGGACCGGAGCGCCGGGCCGACGGGATCGTCGTGACCCCGTCCCACAACCCACCGCGTGACGGCGGCTTCAAGTACAACCCGCCCCACGGCGGGCCCGCCGACAGTGACGCCACGTCGGTCATCGCAGCCCGAGCCAACGAACTTCTGCGCGCCGACCTCGCCGGGGTGCGGCGGGTGTCCCTCGACACCGCGATGCGCACCACCGTCGAACGCTACGACTACCTCGGCACGTACGTCGACGACCTGCCCAGCGTCGTCGACCTCGACGCCGTTCGCGCTGCCGGTGTTCGGATCGGTGCGGATCCGCTCGGTGGCGCAAGCGTCGACTACTGGGACGCGATCGCCGAGCGTCACAATCTCGACCTCACCGTGGTGAATCCGCTCGTCGACTCCACGTTCCGTTTCATGACGCTCGACACCGACGGCAAGATCAGAATGGACTGCTCCTCACCGAACGCGATGGCGTCGTTGATCGCAGCTCGGACGTCGTACGACATCGCGACCGGCAACGATGCAGATTCCGATCGTCACGGGATCGTCACGCCCGACGGTGGACTGATGAACCCCAACCACTATCTGGCGGTGGCGATCGACTACTTGTTCACGCATCGTTCGGGCTGGTCGCCCACCGCGCGTGTCGGTAAAACCCTTGTCTCGTCATCGATGATCGACCGCGTGGTCGCCGGACTGGGTCGGCAATTGCTCGAGGTCCCCGTCGGTTTCAAATGGTTCGTACCCGGCTTGCTCGACGGCGATCTCGGATTCGGCGGGGAGGAGAGCGCTGGGGCGTCCTTCCTGCGTACCGACGGCCGCGTCTGGACGACCGACAAGGACGGAATCATCCTGGCACTGCTCGCGTCGGAGATCACCGCAGTCACCGGAAAGACACCCTCTCAACGCTATTCGGAATTCACCGCCGAGTACGGCGACCCGTCGTACGCCCGGGTCGATGCACCGGCCACCCGCGAGCAGAAGGCAGTCCTCGGCAAGCTGTCTCCCAGTCAGGTGACCGCAACCGAACTCGCAGGTGAGGAGATCACCGCCACCATGACGACGGCGCCCGGCAACAACGCAGCCATCGGAGGGCTGAAGGTCACCACCGAGAACGCGTGGTTCGCGGCACGGCCCTCCGGCACCGAGGACGTCTACAAGATCTACGCCGAATCGTTCCGAGGAGCCGATCACCTCGCTCAGGTTCAGTCAGCGGCAAAGGAATTGGTGTCTCAGGCCTTGAACGAGTCGTGACGGAAGGTACTCGACAGGAAAGCGGGCGCTCGCCGGTTTCGTCCGAAATCTGGGTGTTGATCTCGGCAAGCTTCGTCATCGCCCTCGGATTCGGCATAGTCTCGCCTGCGCTCCCGCAGTTCGCGACGGAGTTCGGAGTCGGCGTGTTCGCGGCGTCCGCCGTCATCAGTACCTTCGCGCTGATGCGTCTTCTGTTCGCCCCGGCAAGCGGGACGCTGGTACAGAAGCTGGGGGAGCGCCCGATCTACCTGTCGGGTCTGCTGATCGTCGCGCTGTCCACCGGTGCATGTGCGTTCGCCCAGACTTATTGGCAGTTGCTCGTGTTCCGTGGGCTCGGCGGCATCGGGTCGACGATGTTCTCGGTGTCCGCTCTCGGATTGTTGATCCGAATGAGCCCGCCCGAGAGCCGTGGGCGAATTTCCGGCTTGTACGCCACGAGTTTTCTGCTCGGATCGATCGGTGGTCCGCTGTTGGGGGGAGCAGTCGTCGGACTCGGTCTGCGTGCGCCGTTTCTGATCTACGCGGTGGCGCTCGTCGTCGCCGCGGCCGTCGTGTTCTTCGCGCTCGGCGACGTCGACAACGAGAAGGCGAGCACGGACTCGGCGGTCCCCGTTCTCACACTCCGGGCAGCGTGGGCGGTGCCCGCCTACCGAGCGGCACTGGCGTCGAACTTCGCGACAGGCTGGGTGATCTTCGGTGTGCGGGTGGCGTTGATTCCACTCTTCGTCATCGAGGTACTCCAGCGTTCCGCTGCGGTCGCGGCGGTGTCGCTGGCCGTCTTCGCCGTCGGCAATGCGATCGTGCTCACCACCGCAGGTCGTCAGTCGGACCTCCGTGGGCGTAAACCGTTCGTCGTGGCAGGCCTGGTCGTCGCGGGCATCGGTACCGCAGGGATCGGGCTCACCGACGACATCGCGCTGTTCATGGCGTTCTCTGTCCTCGCAGGCATCGGATCCGGTCTGATGACACCGGCGCAGCAGGCGTCCATCGCGGATGTCATCGGGTCCAAAGCGCGCGGCGGACCGGTGCTGTCCACCTTCCAGATGTCCGCGGACGTGGGTGCGATCCTCGGCCCGGTGGTCGCAGCCAAGATCGTCGAGGGGGCGTCGTACGGCACCGCTTTCGTGGCATCCGGCGTGATTCTGCTCGCGGCAGCCGCATGGTGGATCACGGTCCCCGAGCCGGGAGGCAGGAAGAGCGCCGCAGCCCCGGCCACGTGAGGCTTTCGTATCATGTGCACGTGAGTCAAAAGAGAACATCCGGGGCAAAGTACACACCTCAGCCGACGTCCAACACCTTCACCTACGTGCTTGCGGGCGTCGCACTTGTCGTGGTTGTCGCCGTGATCGTGGTGGCCATCCTCTGGCAGCGAGGAGGCGACGAGCCACGCAACGACGGATACGGCTCGGTCCGCAACGCGGAGGTCCAATCGATCGTGTCCGACGACGGTGTGGTCGAACTCGGTGTTCCGGGTGCGCCGCGCACCGTCGACATCTTCGAGGATCCGATGTGCCCGTTCTGCGGCGAGCTCGAAGTGAAGCACGGCCAGGAACTGGCACAGAAGATCGACGAAGGAACCGTCACGGTTCGCTACCACATGGTCGTTCTGCCCCAACTCGATCAGTTGTCCGCGAGCGGCGACTACTCCAGCCGGGCCGTCGCAGCGTCGCGCTGCGTCGCCGAATCGTCCGACGCGATCGTGTACTCCGCGTTCCACGCCGAATTGTTCTCGGCAGAATTTCAACCGGAAGAGAACGGCGAGACCGACCATTCGAACGCCGAACTGGCGGAGATGGCAACTCGTAACGGCGCGGACAGTTCGGTTGCAGACTGCATCACGAGTGGACGCGCAGCAGACGTCTCAGCCGCCGACGCCGAAACCGCCCGGGCTGCATTGTCCGCTGCGGGAGCCGCAGGTACGCCCGGAGTTCTCGTCGACGGGGAACTCGTGGACGCACTGCGCGAGTCATCGTGGGTCGAGTCGATCAGCTGATGTGCCCACTTCCACCGCAAGCGCCCTGAGCTGCTGATTTGTTGCTGTCAGCGACAATGGTGTAACTTCGTTCGAGCAACCGCAAGGTAACGCGGAAGCGAAGTACGGGGCTATGGCGCAGCTGGTAGCGCACCACACTGGCAGTGTGGGGGTCAGGGGTTCGAGTCCCCTTAGCTCCACAAAAAGGGAGAGTCACCTTCACGGTGGCTCTCCCTTTTTCGCGTAGGTACTCCGCTCGATCGCGGCGTTCCTAGTGCGCCGCGTCGAAGGCTTGCTCCACATCCGCCGGAATTCGGCCACGAGTGGAAATCGCGTAACCGTTCGACTTCGCCCATTCCCGAATCGCCTTGGTCTGATTCGCGTCACGCTTGGAGTTCACCGAATCGGATCCGCCGGACTTCTTCGCGCGCTTTCCTCCGACTCGCAACGAATGCTCGATGTAGTAATCGAGCTTCCGGTGAAATTCCTTCGCGTTCTTGTCGCTGAGGTCTATTTCGTAACCGACACCGTTCACGGAGAATGTTATGTGTTCGCCGCCGGATTCGATCGGCTTGTCATCGATATCGTCCACCAGTTGGACGAAGACTTTCTTGGCCATATGAAAAGTTCTCCAATGAAGTTCAGGTGCGTCTGCATCACACTCAACGCGACTATACGACCGGCTGGGCAAATAATCCATGCGTGACGAATTGTCGGCGCCCCTGTTCGGAGCGAACGTGACGTTCGGTCACGGATGATTGCTTTTGTGCGAACTCGTTTTGTGTGTCACTGAAAGAAATATGAAGTGTGCGAAAGTTTTCGAGGAAAAGGCAACGGTTGAGTCACGGCCTGCTCACGATTTGCTTCCGAATTGCGGATCGCCCGTGAGTCTCCCTGATGCTGCTGCTTCACTTGGGGCTCAAGTGTCCACTGATTCCCGTGGGAACGACCGAGGGCTCGTGTGGCCTGGTGGCTGTCGGAGTGAGAGGGGAGCGGTGCGCCGGGCTCAGGCCGCGGTGTGCCCACAACCGTCGATGAACAAAACTGGTGTGCTCGCGTTTCTGTCGGTCGGACTGCTGTCCGCTGCGGTGATCGCTCCCGCGGCGGCGAGTGCCGATCCGGCCTCCGAATCGACCGGGAACGAACTCTCCGGCAAGACGGTCTTCCTGGACCCGGGTCATCAAGGGACGGGCCACTCGGAGGATCTCACGCGTCAGGTCGACGATGGACGCGGCGGAACCAAGGACTGCCAGACGACGGGCATGACGTCGCTCGGTGGAGTGCCGGAGCACACGATCAACTGGAACGTCTCTCAGCTCGTGAAGTCGAGTCTGGAGAGCCTCGGTGCGACGGTGGTGACTTCGCGGGCGGACGACACCGGTTGGGGCGGCTGCGTCGACGAGAGGGCGGAGGCCGCCACGCGATCGGGGGCCGACGTGGCCGTCAGCATTCATGCGGACTCCACGTCCACAGGCCTGGACGAGAACAAGCACGGTTTCCACCTCATCGTTCCCACCTTGCCGATCCCCGATGCAGCGGCCGACGCGGCACAATCGGCGGGTGGGCGGCAGGCAACGTCACTGATGCGCGACGCCTACGAACGTGCCGGTTTCACTCCTGCCAACTACGCCGGTGTGACCGACGGTGTTCAGGAACGCTCCGACGTCGCAGGCCCTGCGCTGACGGGTGTACCGCTGGTGTTCGTCGAGATGGGCAACGGATCCAACCCGTCGGATGCGGACACGTTGGAGACCACCGACGGTCAACTGAAGCACGCGATCGCGCTGTCCACCGGGATCATCGACTATCTGCTCGGGCCGGACACCTCGGTCACTCCCGAAGAGATCGCAGCCGAGACGGATGCCGAGTCGGTGCCGTCGTTGCCGACTGTTCCTTCCGCTGCCGATTCGACCGCGGGAAACTCGCTGTCGCGGTTGCTGTCCGAACTCGCTCCCTACGTCGACGCCGGTGGCGGTGAGGCGGACGTTCGGGCCGTCGCCGATGTCGCGCAAGGTCTGCTCCGTCAGATCCTGACTCGATGACCGAACGCGGCACCGAGTAATCTCGCTGCGTGGCCGAGGCAGACCGAACGATTCCCGTTGTCCTCGTCTCGGGCTTCCTGGGTTCCGGCAAGACGACGCTGCTCAATCACCTTCTTCGCAACAATCGCGGAATTCGCATCGGCGTGGTCGTCAACGACTTCGGGTCGATCAACATCGACTCGATGATGGTTGCCGGACAGGTGGACTCGATGGTGTCGCTGGGCAACGGTTGCCTGTGTTGCGCCGTCGACGTGGAGGAACTCGACGCGATGTTCGACGTCCTCGCGGGCAGCAAATCCGCGCTCGACGTGATCGTCGTCGAAGCCAGCGGTCTCGCCGAGCCCCGAAATCTCATTCGGATGGTTCTTGCAAGCGACAATCCGCGGGTGTCGTACGGCGGTCTCGTCGGGGTGGTCGATGCCGTCGAATTCGCCTCCACCCGAGCCGAACACCCCGAACTCGACCAGCACGTGCAGTTGGCCGACCTGGTGGTGCTCAACAAAGCGGACGTGCCGTCGCCCGACGCACTGTCGAACATCGAATCCCTTGTCCGCGGCATCGTCGCCGACACGCCCGTTCTGACCACCGACCACGGCCGCGTCGACGCCGAACTGCTCTTCGACGTACCCGAGCGCGTGCAGGATCCCACGCAGCCGCGTCAGATGTCGTTCGACGAGATTCTCCTCGACCACGACCACGACCACGACAGCCATGGCGACCAAGACGATCATGCACATCATTTGCATGCGAAGTACTCCACGACGAGCTTCGAGAGCGACGAGCCGTTCGATCCCCGACGGTTCGTCGACATGGTGGAGAACCCGGCTGGCGACGTCTACCGCATCAAGGGGTTCGTTCACTTCGACGTACCCGGCTACAGCGAGCGGTACGAGGTGAACACCGTCGGCCGGCACATCACGATGACGCCGGCGGAGTGGGGCGACGACACCACGAGAATGACCCGGCTCGTTCTGATCGGCACCGACCTCGACGAGGAACTGGCCGAGATTCGGCTACTGGATTGCGTCCGGCGGCCCGGTGACCTCGCCGACGAGTCCGCGATGCTCCCGGTCCACCGGTACGTCCGGTCCGGTTAGAGGCCGACCCATTCCGACGTGCCCGACGCGAAGTGCTGTCGCTTCCAGATGGGCACTTCTGCTTTGATCCGTTCGACGAGCAGTGCACAGGTTGCGAACGCCTCGGCGCGATGGGGCGAAGCGACGGCGGCCACGAGGGCGATGTCGCCGATCGACAGGTCACCGACGCGATGCACGGCTGCGACGGGCAGGCCGGATTCTTCCGCGACCTCCGCGCAGCACGTACGAAGGAATCTTTCCGCCTCGGGGTGGGCCTGGTACTCGAGCGCCGACACGGATTGTCCGCCGTCGTGGTTGCGTACGACGCCGGAGAACAACACGACTGCACCGTGCGTCGGACCGGCGACTGCACTTTCCACCGCCGATGTGTCGATGGGATCGGCGGAGATCGCGGCGAGCAGGTCGGTCATGGGGTGTTCACGTCACTTTCCGAATCGGCGTGGAGTCCGTCTCCAGCAACCTGGGCGAGTAGATGGTCGACGATCGGATCCAGCACCGCCAGGCCGTCTTTCACGCCTCCCGGTGATCCGGGGAGATTGACGACGACAGAGCGGCCCGCCACCCCGGACAGCCCGCGGCTGAGCGTGGCATGCGGCGTGACCTTCGTTCCTTGAAGCCGGATGGCGTCGGATATTCCCGGAAGTTCGCGGTCCAGAACGGCTTTGGTCGCCTCGGGGGTCGCATCGGTCGGGGAGACGCCGGTGCCACCGGTGCTGACGACGAGAGCGGGGCCGTCGGTGAGAGCGTCGCGCAGGCCTGCCGCGATCTCCGCGTCGGCGTAGACGAGTGGGCCGCGCACGGTGAATCCCCTGTCGAGAAGCCACGCCGCGATGCGAGGCCCGGTCGTGTCCTCACGGGTTCCGTTCGCACCACCGGTGGAGGCGACCAGGACGGCGGCTGTTCGGCCCGCCGGAGATTCGTTCTCGGTCAGGGACGGAGGCGCAGCGGATGCGGTGTCGTCACGCGACCATGCCCCTCGTTTGCCGCCTTCTTTGCGCACCAACCGAATACCGTTCATCGTCGCCGACGGGTCGACGGCCTTGACCATGTCGTGCAACGTGAGCCCGGCCACGGCGACGGCCGTCAGCGCCTCCATCTCCACTCCTGTCGGACCTGTGGTCTTCGCGGTGGCTTCCACCGTGATCGTGGTGTCGGTGAAACCGAACACGATGTCGACCTTCGACAGCGCGAGTTGGTGGCAGAGCGGGATGAGTTCCGACGTCTTCTTCGCTCCGGAGATTCCTGCGATCCGTGCGGTCGCGAGCACGTCGGCTTTCGGCATGCCATCGGCGCGCACCAACGCGACTACCTCTGCCGTGGTGGCCAGTTCGCCTGCGGCGACGGCGATTCGAACGGTGTCCTGTTTGGCGGAGACGTCGACCATGCGTGCGCGACCCTCGGAGTCGAGGTGGGAGAAACCGGACGTGGTCACAGCGGGATCACCTGAACTTTCTCACCGGCTTCGAGAGCCGTCGTGTCCTCGGGCACGTCGACGAGGACGTCGGCCCATGCCATTGCAGCGACGAGGTGCGAACCGGGACCGGCGACCAACGAGACTCCGTCGTCGCCGAGGCGTGCCCGGAGCATCTGTCGCTTGCCGCGTATCGAGGTGATCGAGTGCGCCAGTGGGACCGACCGCGGCTCGATCCGGTCCAGACCTGCCGCCTCTCGAACGATGTTGCGCGCAAAAATCAGAAAGGACACGACCGTGCTCACCGGATTACCCGGAAAGTCGAGCACGGGCGTTCCCTCGATGGTCGCGACGCCCTGTGGTCCGCCGGGCTGCATGCGCACGGACCCGAAACGCCCACCCAGAGGACCCACTACATCCTTCACGACCTCGAAATCACCCATCGACACTCCGCCGGACGTGATGACGAGTTCGGCTTCGCGGGCAGCGTCGAACAATATCTTTTCGAACTCGCTCCGGTCGTCGGAGCTTCGGCGGACGGAGACGACGTCGGCGCCGTTTGCCCGCAGGTGCGCCGCCAGCGTGAGCCCGTTGGAGTCGAAGATCTCGCCGGGACGCAGGGTGCTGCCGGCGTCGACCAATTCTTCGCCGGTGGTGATGACCGCGACCGTGGGTCGAGAACGTACGGTGACGCTGTCGAGGCCCACCGCGGCGAGCACCGCGATGTGGCGTGGTTCGAGGACCTGCCCGGCCCGCACCAGGATCGTGCCCGCGGTGATGTCGCTGCCCTGCTCACGGATGTAGTCACCCGGTTGCCTCGACACGGTGACCGTCACGGCATCACCGGAGGGCGTTGATCCTTCGGCGGATCGCTCGGTGTTCTCGACGGGGACGACGGCGTCCGCGCCGAGGGGCACGGGCGCGCCCGTCATGATCTTGACGGCCGACCCCGATTCGATCCGGACGATCTCCGACGGACCCGCAGCAACGACACCGTCGACCCGCAGCGTGACCGGAACCGTCGAGACGTCCGATGCGAGAACGGCGTATCCGTCCATCTGGGAATTGCGGAACAACGGGAGGTCGACGGGGGAGACGACGTCGGCGTGCACGACGCGGCCGAGGGCTTCGGCCACCGACACCGACAGCGGCGTTCTCGTGCGCAGCGGGCGCAACAGTTCCTCGACGACTGCAAGGTGTTCCTCCACCGACGCCCCGCTCGGACGGTGCGCACGCCCGCCGGCCTCCGGTGATCCACCATGCCCAGCACTGCTCATTCCACGATCCTGCTCATTCCACGATCCTAGGCGCGCGCCGTCGCGCGAATGTTCGGTGGATCGTACGAAGAATCGGGCGGACGGCATACTGGAGGATGGACAGTCGGGCACGGAACAGTCGAAGGAGGGTCATGACAGTCGGCAATGCGGTGGGCACCGGTGCGGTCGGGCTCGGAATGCCTTCGATCAACCGAGCGCGCCCGAACACCGTCGAGGATCGGCCGGATGTTCCCGTCCTCGTCGACAGGTTCGGTCGCGTCGCACGTGACCTCAGGGTGTCCATCACCGAGAAGTGCTCGCTGCGGTGCACCTATTGCATGCCGGAAGCCGGTCTCCCCGCGATCGCGGCTCGGGATCTGCTGACGGCGAGCGAGATCGCCCGAGTGGTCGGTGTTGCCACCTCGCGCCTCGGCGTCGAGGAAGTCCGCTTCACCGGCGGAGAGCCGTTGATGCGTGCGGATCTGGCGGAGATCCTTCAGCTCTGCTCGGCGTCCGCGCCGGGCGTGCCGCTGGCGATGACCACCAACGCCGTCGGTCTCGAACACCGCGTCGACGCCTTGGTGGCAGCGGGTCTCGGACGGGTGAACGTCTCGCTCGACACCATCGATCGGAACCACTTCGCGGAATTGACTCGGCGCGACCGGCTTCCGTCGGTGCTTGCAGGTGTTCGCGCGGCCAGGCGCGCCGGTTTGAACCCGGTGAAGATCAACGCCGTCCTGATGCCGGAGACGGTGCACGGCGCAGCGGACCTCCTGCAGTGGTGCCTCGACGAGGGTGTCGCACTGCGTTTCATCGAACAGATGCCGCTGGACGCGGACCAGGAATGGGCGCGCGCGAACATGCTCGACGCGCAGCACTTGCTCGACGTGCTGTCGGCCCGGTTCGAACTGACGGAAATCGGCCGCGCGGACCCGTCGGCTCCCGCGGAGGAATGGGCGGTCGGCGGAACATCGGCGACCGTCGGCATCATCGCGTCCGTCACCAGGTCGTTCTGCTCGGACTGCGACCGCACGCGGTTGACCGCCGAGGGCACCGTTCGGTCGTGCCTGTTCAGCGACGAGGAAACCGACCTTCGCGCCGCACTGCGCGGCGGCGCCACCGATGACGAGATCGCACGGCTGTGGCGCGGCGCGATGTGGAACAAGTGGGCCGGACACGGTATCGACGCCGCAGATTTCGTACCGCCCGCACGAAGCATGGGAGCTATCGGTGGTTGAGGTCAGGTATTTCGCCGGCGCAGCCGACGCTGCCGGGTGCGCACACGAAATGTTCGATCTTCCCGGTGGAAGTACGCTTGCAGCTCTCAAAGCTGCTGTGCAACAGAGACATGGAAGCTCGGTTACCGACGTGCTGCGAGTCTCGGCGTTTCTCGTGGGCGACGACCTGACCCGTGATCCGGCCACGACGCTCGGCGACAGGGTCGATGTCCTGCCGCCGTTCGCCGGCGGTTAGCGTCCTTTAGTTCTCGGTGGTCCACCAGTCGTCGAAGGGTGTGACCGGAACGGCGCGCTTGTGCCTGGTGTTCAGGAACATCCGCTCCAACCTCTCGGCGATCTCGTCGGACACGTCCTTGCCTTCGAGATAATCGTCGATCTGGTCGTAGGTGACGCCGAGTGCTTCCTCGTCGGGGAGCGCGGGTCGGTCGTCTTCCAGATCTGCTGTCGGCACTTTCTTCCACGTGCTCTCCGGTGCGCGCAGTTCACGTAGCAATGCCGCACCCTGGCGCTTGCTGAGACCGGTGAGCGGGGTGATGTCGACACCGCCGTCGCCGAACTTGGTGAAGAATCCGGTGATCGCCTCGGCCGCGTGATCGGTTCCTACGACGACGTAGCCCAACTGGCCGGCGAGAGCATACTGCGCGACCATGCGTTGGCGCGCTTTGATGTTGCCGCGCACGAAGTCACGCACCTCGGACGTGCCCAGCGCCTCGGCGGCGGCAGCGGCCGAAGCATCGGCCGCTGACTTGATGTTGACGGTGACCGTCCGGTCCGGACCGATGAAGGTCAGTGCCGTCGTCGCGTCGTCCTCGTCGGCCTGAACTCCGTACGGCAAACGCACCGCGACGAACTCTGCCTCGGCACCCTCGCTGCGTAGTTCGGCCGCGGCACGCTGGCAAAGCGCGCCCGTGAGGGTGCTGTCCTGCCCACCACTGATGCCGAGCACGAATCCCTTCGCGGGGGTCGAGCGTAGATAGGCCTTCAGAAAATCGACACGGCGAGTGATCTCCGCCGCGGGGTCGATCGACGACTGGACCGCCAGTTCACGCAGGATGCGGGTCCGAAGTTCCGAGCGTAGTAGTGACATTCGGCCATTCTAGGGGCGCCGGGCGAACTTTCGCCGGTCAGCGGGTGGCTCGGCGCACCAGGTCTTCCCAGCCGTCGGCGAGCCGTTCTATCGGCATACCCAGATCGCGGAACTGATGCATGACCAGTGTCGCTTCGAGTGGGGTCAGCAGGTTGTAGGCCAGTAGTTCCAGATCGCCGCCGACGTCTGCACTGCGCAGCAGTGTCAGCACATGGGTGTAGTTCACCATGTGAGCAGGCGCGGAGTACCGCACCAGGGCCGAGTTCTCGGCCGCGCGCATGACCTCGCCCTGAACCTCCACCAGTTGCAGCCGAGCGCGGCCGAAGGCGACGAGCCTGTCGATCGGGTCGGCACCCGGGCCCAGCGGCGGGGGACCGAAGAGGAACGACTGCTGGAGCTCTTTCTCCGTGTGATCGAGCAGAGATTGCATCAGGCCGGATCGACTCCCGAACCGACGGAACACTGTGCCCTTGCCCACACCAGCCTTGGCAGCGAGGCCGTCCATGGTCACAGCGTCGGCTCCGACCGTCGCGACCAGTTCCGATGCCGCGTCCAGCAGGAGTCGCCGGTTACGCGCAGCGTCGCACCGCTCGGTCTCCTCGCCGGCTATGGGCAGCATGAAATCGGTCACAAGGGACAGTCTACCTGCTCGGGAATGGAAGTGGACCGCGGTCCGTTTGAGTGGTAAGAATTGGGTCGAACACCGGCTGCATACTCGAACTCGAAGGAATTACTCATGTCTGATGCACACGTTCTCGTTCTCGTCGGAAGTCTCCGCGCGGATTCGGTCAACAAGCAGATTGCCGATACCGCGGCGTCGCTGACCCCCGAGGGCTCCTCGGCGGTGGTCTACGACGGTCTTGCCGATGTGCCGTTCTACAACGAGGACATCGACGTCGACGGCAAGGTTCCCGGTTCCGCACTCGAACTGCGTGCCGCGGCGGAGAAGGCTACCGCGTTTCTGCTCGTCACGCCCGAATACAACGGCACCATTCCTGCAGTTCTGAAGAACGCCATCGACTGGCTGTCCCGTCCGTACGGCGCCGGTGCGGTGTCGAAGAAGCCGGTCGCCGTCATCAGTGCGTCGCCGAGTGGAAACGGTGCCAAGTGGGCGCACGACGATGCCCGCAAGGCCGTCGGCATCGCGGGCGGCAAGGTGCTCGAGGACGTCGAGCTCACCATCGGCGGAACCATCGACAAGTTCGGAACTGCCCACCCGCGCGAGAATGCCGAGGTCTCCGCCGAGATCGGCGCCGTCGTCGCGGAGTTGGTCAAGGCATCCGACGAGCTCGTCGCAGCCTGATACAGTAACGGAAATCGTTTTCATGTAGAGTCTTCGTATGAAGGTACGAAACTCGCTGAAATCGCTGAAGAACAAGCCGGGCGCTCAGGTCGTGCGTCGTCACGGCAAGGTGTTCGTGATCAACAAGAAGGAACCGCGGTTCAAGGCGCGCCAACGCTGACGGATCGACGGCGCATCAGCGCCTACCGGCGGTCGGACGAGGCCCTCGGAGTCGACAAGGCTTCGAGGGCCTTTCTCGTGTCCGAACCGGACCGTTTCACCCTTCGCGTGCGGCGTGTCGGCTTGCTGTACTCGGTCACTGTGGTTTCACGTCTTCGGTGTGACGCATGACATGAAAGCGTGTCGCACGCGACACGCCGCAATGATTCCTTTTTTCGCTCGACGGCAAGTCCGTGACCAGCGAATACCAACGATGTTGTTCGCAACATCTCGTGTTGTAGGCATATGTCGGACACAAGGTGTAGTGTCTGAGCAGTCGAGAGGACACAACGTCGAAAGCCCCGAAAACGGGCTCGAAGCACGGTGAATCGTCTCGAAACTGCTCTGGCCCGGGTCACCGCTCGGCGTCGGAATCGTCGGCCGAGGTCGGTACGGAAAAGGGGAACATCATGAGCATCACCGTCTACACCAAGCCCGCCTGCGTTCAGTGCAATGCCACCTACCGCGCTCTCGACAAAGAGGGCATCGAGTACAACGTCGTCGACATCTCGCAGGATGCCGAGGCTCGTGATTACGTGATGGCGCTCGGCTACCTCCAGGCTCCCGTCGTCGTCGCCGGCGAAGACCACTGGTCCGGATTCCGCCCCGACCGCATCAAGGCACTCACGGCGAGCGTTGCTTGAACTCAGGGTGCTCCGGACGTAGGAGGAGATGAGCAGGTGTGAATTTCGCTCCCGCTCCACCGTCGACGCATCCGATCGTCTACTTCTCCAGCGCATCCGAGAACACGCATCGGTTCGTTACGAAGCTCGCCCTTCCGGCAAGTCGCATCCCGCTCAAGAACCCCGAGGATTTCTCGGTGGACCAGCCCTACGTGTTGATCGTGCCCACGTACGGCGGGGGAATGACGTTCGAAGGCCGCGACACCAGCTACGTCCCCAAACAGGTCATCAAATTTCTGAATCGCAAGCACAATCGGTCGCTGATCCGCGCGGTCATCGCGGCCGGTAATACCAATTTCGGTGATTCGTTCTGCTTTGCAGGCGATGTCATTTCGCAAAAGTGCGCAGTTCCGTATCTCTACCGATTCGAACTGATGGGCACTCCCGAAGACGTACATCGAGTCCGCGAGGGTCTCGAGGACTTCTGGGAGCGCGAATCCCGCCGCGCCGCGCAGGTCCACTAGCGCAGCGCACACAACAAACGACATGTAGAAGGAACTGGAGCGAAGCCGTGGCACCGACCATCACCGAGGTAGCACCCGTCAACGCCGCTCGATCGGACAGCGATCTGGATTATCACGCGTTGAACGCGATGTTGAATCTGTACGGTCCCAACGGCGAGATCCAGTTCGAGAAGGACCGCGAGGCGGCCAACCAGTACTTTCTGCAGCACGTCAACCAGAACACGGTCTTCTTCCACGATCTGGACGAGAAGCTCGACTACCTCGTCGAGGAGAACTACTACGAGCCCGAGGTGCTGGACCAGTACTCGCGTGAGTTCGTGAAGTTCCTGATCAACCACGCCTACTCGAAGAAGTTCCGTTTCCCGACGTTCCTCGGCGCGTTCAAGTACTACACGTCCTACACGCTCAAGACGTTCGACGGTAAGCGTTACCTCGAACGCTTCGAGGACCGCGTCTGCATGGTCGCTCTGACCCTCGCGGCCGGCGACGAAAGGCTTGCGACGGATCTGGTCGACGAGATCATCGCCGGACGATTCCAGCCGGCCACCCCGACATTCCTCAACTCGGGTAAGAAGCAGCGCGGCGAGCCCGTCTCCTGTTTCCTGCTGCGTATCGAGGACAACATGGAGTCCATCGGTCGTTCCATCAACTCCGCCCTGCAGCTGTCCAAGCGCGGCGGCGGTGTTGCTCTGCTGCTCAGCAACATTCGCGAGGCGGGTGCGCCGATCAAGCGGATCGAGAACCAGAGCTCGGGCGTCATCCCCATCATGAAGCTCCTCGAGGACTCGTTCTCCTACGCCAATCAGCTCGGTGCCCGTCAGGGTGCCGGAGCGGTGTACCTGCATGCTCACCACCCGGACGTCTACAAATTCCTCGACACCAAGCGCGAGAACGCGGACGAGAAGATCCGCATCAAGACGCTGTCGCTCGGAATCGTCATCCCGGACATCACGTTCGAGCTGGCGAAGAAGAACGAAGAGATGTACTTGTTCTCCCCGTACGACGTCGAGCGTATCTACGGCGTTCCGTTCGCGGACATCAACGTCACCGAGAAGTACTACGAGATGGTCGACGACAAGCGAATTCGCAAGACCAAGATCAAGGCGCGCGAATTCTTCCAGACACTTGCCGAGCTCCAGTTCGAATCCGGTTACCCGTACATCATGTTCGAGGACACCGTGAACCGCGCGAATCCGGTGAAGGGCAAGATCACTCACTCCAACCTTTGCTCGGAGATCCTGCAGGTCTCGACGCCGTCGCTGTTCAACGACGATCTGTCCTACAGTCACGTCGGCAAGGACATCTCCTGCAACCTCGGCTCGCTGAACATCGCCAAGACGATGGATTCACCGGACTTCGGCAAGACCATCGCCGTCGCTATCCGTGGATTGACCGCAGTGTCCGATCAGACCCACATCTACTCGGTGCCGTCGATCGAGCAGGGCAACAACGACTCTCACGCTATCGGTCTCGGCCAGATGAACCTGCACGGATACCTCGCGCGTGAGCGCATCCACTACGGTTCCACCGAAGGCGTCGACTTCACGAACATCTACTTCTACACCGTGCTGTTCCACGCTATCCAGGCGTCGAACCAGCTCGCGAAGGACCGCGGAACGTACTTCAAGGGGTTCCCGGAATCCAAGTACGCCTCCGGTGAGTTCTTCGACAAGTACACCGAGCGGGTGTGGGAGCCCAGCACCGCTCGGGTGGCGTCTCTGTTCGCGGACGCCGACGTGCACATCCCCACGCAGGCCGACTGGTCCGCGCTGAAGGCGTCGGTGCAGCAGTACGGCATCTACAACCAGAACCTGCAGGCCGTTCCGCCGACCGGATCGATCTCCTACATCAACAACTCGACGTCCTCGATCCACCCCGTCGCGTCCAAGATCGAGATCCGCAAAGAAGGCAAGATCGGTCGCGTCTACTACCCGGCGCCGTACCTCGACAACGACAACCTGGACTACTACCAGGATGCCTACGAAATCGGGTACGAGAAGATCATCGACACCTACGCCGCGGCAACGCAGCACGTCGATCAGGGCTTGTCGTTGACGTTGTTCTTCAAGGACACCGCCACCACGCGTGACATCAACAAGGCTCAGATCTACGCATGGCGCAAGGGCATCAAGACGCTCTACTACATCCGACTGCGTCAGATGGCACTCGAAGGCACCGAGGTCGAGGGCTGCGTTTCGTGCATGCTGTAAGCCGAGGCCGTTGATCTTCACCCGATTCAACCCACAGAGGACACGTCATGACTGCAGCACCGCACTCGCCCGCGGACGGGGCAAAGATCAAGCTCATCGACCGCGTCTCGGCAATCAACTGGAACCGCGTCCAGGACGACAAGGACGCCGAGGTCTGGGAGAGGCTCACCAGTAATTTCTGGCTTCCCGAGAAGGTGCCGGTCTCCAACGACATCCCGTCGTGGGGGACTCTCAATGCCGTCGAGAAGCAGTTGACGATGCGGGTGTTCACCGGGCTGACGCTCCTCGACACAATTCAGGGCACGGTCGGAGCGGTCAGTCTGATCCCCGACGCGATCACCCCGCACGAGGAAGCCGTCTACACGAACATCGCGTTCATGGAGTCGGTCCATGCCAAGAGCTACAGCTCGATCTTCTCGACGCTGAGCTCGACGCGTGACATCGACGATGCCTTCCGCTGGTCGGAGGAGAACCCGAACCTGCAACGCAAAGCCGAAATCGTCCTCGACTACTACAAAGGTGACGACCCGCTCAAGCGCAAGGTCGCGTCGACGCTTCTCGAGTCGTTCCTCTTCTACTCGGGCTTCTACCTGCCGATGTACTGGTCCTCACGGGCCAAGCTGACCAACACGGCCGACCTCATTCGCTTGATCATCCGCGACGAGGCCGTGCACGGTTACTACATCGGCTACAAGTACCAGAAGGGCCTGGAGAAGGTCACCGAAGCCGAGCGCGAGGACCTGAAGAACTACACGTTCGAGTTGCTGTTCGAGCTGTACGACAACGAGGTCGAGTACACGCAGGACCTCTACGACGAAATCGGTCTGACCGAGGACGTCAAGAAGTTCCTGCGCTACAACGCCAACAAAGCTCTCAACAACCTCGGATACGAAGGCTTGTTCCCCAAGGACGAGACCGACGTCAACCCGGCGATCCTGTCCGCACTCTCGCCCAACGCGGACGAGAACCACGACTTCTTCTCCGGCTCCGGGTCGTCGTACGTCATCGGCAAGGCAGTCAACACCGAAGACGAGGACTGGGACTTCTGATCTTGTTCGGCGGGGCAGGCCCCTCGGCTACGAGCCGGGGGGCCTGCCTTGCTTCCGCATCGTTTCCGCGTCCTTCGGCATCCGCCCTTGCTCGGTCAGAGCGCGACGCAACAGAAACTCGATCTGCGCATTCGTGCTCCGGAGCTCGTCGGAAGCCCAGCGGGCAAGCGCGTCGTGCACCGCTGGGTCGAGTCTGAGCAGAAGCTTCTTACGTTCGACGGGCATCGGATTACTGGTAGAGCGATCCGGTGTTCACCACGGGCTGCGTGTCGCGGTCACTGCACAGCACGATGAGCAAGTTGGACACCATCGTGGCCTTGCGTTCCTCGTCCAACTCGACGACGTGCTTGTCCTCGAGCTTTGCAAGGGCCATCTCGACCATTCCCACCGCGCCCTCGACAATCTGCTGACGTGCTGCGATGACAGCACCTGCTTGTTGACGGCGCAGCATCGCCTGGGCGATCTCCGGTGCGTAGGCGAGCCGGTTGATCCGCGTCTCGATCACCTCGACGCCCGCCGATCTGACCCGTGCGTGCACTTCCTCGCTCATCGCGCCCGTGATCTCGTCCGCGTTCTCGCGCAACGACATTCGACCCTCGGCATCGTACGGGTAGCTACCGGCGATGTGCCGAACCGCCGACTCGGTCTGCACCGCGACGAACTCCTCGTAGTCGTCGACCTGGAACGACGCGAGTGCGGTGTCCGCCACCTGCCACACCACGATCGCCGAGATCTCGATGGGGTTGCCGTCGGCGTCGTTGACCTTCGACTGTCCCGTCTCGTGATTGCGAATTCGCGTCGAAATCGCCTTGCGGTACGTCAACGGATTCGTCCAACGCAGGCCGGGCGTGCGGAGCGTTCCGCTGTACGAACTTCCCAGGAGTTGAAGCACGCGAGCCTGATTCGGCTGCACCAACGTCAAGCCCGCAAGAACGGGAAGCGACACGACGAACAACACGGCGCCGACGACAGCCAGTGGGACAACGGTGAACACGAGACCGAGTACGAACGCCGCGATACCTCCCAGGAACAGAACGAGCCCGACCCCGAGCATCGACCACCCCGGCAGATCCCATCCCGGCCGTTCGGCAATCGTCGTCGTCGGAGCACCCGTCGGTTTCTCGGCAACAGTCGATGGTCCAGTCACAATGGCCTCCCTCTCAGTAGTGATACTAAAGTGATATCACATTCTGGGCCCGCCGTCGCACCGAACGTGGCGTTTGGTCAGTAGAAGTGAGCGAAAGTGATGTTCGGTCAGTCAGACTGACCGAACATCACTTTCGCTCGGGAATGGGGGCGACTCAGGGCCGGGTGGAGGAGGGCGGATCAGCGCGTGGTGGGGGGAGAGGGGCGACTCAGCGCCGGAACCAGGCTTCGGCTGTGTTGCCGAGAGCGTGGTGGATGCGCAGACGCGAGGTGTCGGCGAGATTATCGGGAAGTTCGTCAGGGTCGAACCATGCGACGGCGAGGTTCTCGTCGTCGGCGACGTGTGCGTGTCCGCCGGTGTGGTGGGCGAGGAAGGTGATGTCCAGGTATTGGGCCACGTCGCCGTTGGGGTAGGTGATCTGTTCGGTGACGTCGACGCCGGTGAGGCGGATCAGTTCGGCGTCGATGCCGGCTTCCTCGCGGATTTCGCGTAGAGCGGCCGGACCGGGTTCTTCGCCGGGTTCGAGGATGCCGGAGACAACGGCCCATTTTCCGTTGTCCCGCCGCTGGGTCAGGAGAATCTTGCCGTCGGAGACCACGACGGCGCTGACGCCGGACAGCCAGAGCGGTGACGTGCCGACCTTGTCGCGGAGGGCGAGGACGAATTCGGGGATCGGCATGTCAGGACACGTACGCGTTCAGGGAGTTGGTGACGTCCTCAAGGATCGTGCGAGCGGCGATCAGTCCGCTGCCCGACCATACGGTGTCGTTGACCACGAAGATGCGTCCGTCCTTGACCGAGCCCAGGCCCTCCCACGCCTCGCCGGTCATGACCGAGGTGCCGTAGTCCTCCCCGGCGTCGCCGTCGAAGCGGACGTAGACGATGTCGCCTTCGGCGGCTGCGACGTCCTCGGCCGATCCAGTGGCGGCGGTGTCGACCTGCGTCGGAGGTCGTTGCACGCCGATCTCCGCGAGAACGGAGCTGGCGAACGTCGAGGGAGCGTCGGTGGAGAAGGAGTCCGGAAGGAATCGCACGACCGACGCCTGCGTCTGTTGGGCGTTGACGTCCCGGCCGACCTGCTCGGCGTCCGCGGTGAAGCGGGCTAGTTCCTCGAAGGCGGTCCCACCCCGACCCAGTGCAGCCGCCGATTGCAGGAATGCGCCTTTCCATCCCTCGTCGGTGCTGGTGAAGACCGTCGGGGCGATGTCGCCGAGTGTGTCGTACATGTCCGGTCCCAGTGAATCCGCTCCGATTATCAGGTCGGGGGACAGGCCTGCAATGGCGTCGATGTCCGGCGTACCGACGGCCCCGGCCGACGGGATCTGTGCAATTCCGGTCCCCAGGTACAGCTCCTGATCGCCGTCGCCGCGGAAGTCGGGATCGAGCGGAGCTGCGCCGACGACGCGCTCCCACACACCCAGTGCACAGGTGGCGTCCAGCGACGCGGCGTCCAGTACGACGACGCGCATCGGGTCCGCCGGCACGTCCGTGATGCCCTCGCTGTGGCCGACCGGGCGGGTGTCACCGTCGATGCCGGTCGGATCCAGCGGTGCAGGAGCCGGGCACAGCCCGACGGTGTCTCGGTCATTGCCGACGACGCCCGCTCCGGCGATGTTGGTGGTGCTCCGAACGATGGTCGACGCGTTGTCCTCGGAGGATGCGGTGTCCGAGCATCCGGATGCGAGTGTCAGTGCTGTCACCACGATCGCAAGGGCAGCGGTGCGCGCAGGAGACGTCTTGATCAACTCGGGTGTTCCTTACGGGAGTCGGGATGCCGTCATACCCTATCGAAGAAGATCGACCGCTCCTCGAATCGCCGGTCTCGCTGGTCGTTCGACGCCGCCCAGCTGGTGCGGGAGCCGAATACGACACACGGTAGGACCGGTTGGTCAGGCTCGGAGTGCACGGTCTAGGATTCGAATAGCGCAAGACACCAGGACGTCCCGCTTGTCGATCGGGATGGGACGCATCTTCAGGAGGATCAGTGACTGCCCTAGCGCCTAGGCCTACTCCCGCTGTGACGGCGGCTCGGCCTTTTCCGCCGCGGATGGGACCTAAGGGTTCGTTCGTTCACAAGGC
>NZ_JBHUZE010000011.1:0-187574 GCF_042667435.1 Rhodococcus sp. NPDC057297
ACCCCCCGAATGTGCGCTGACACCCCCTCCACACGCACAACAGGAGGGTGAATCCACCCATCTCCGCCGGGCAGAGACACAGACGCACACCCACGTGCCGGACGCTCACCCAGGTGCTAGCACCTGGCCGTGCACCTGACACAACGGCGAGCACCTGACACAACGGCGAGCATCCGCACCGAACCCCGACCCTCCACGAAAACACCCCCCGAATGTGCGCTGACACCACCCCCACACGCACAACAGGAGGGTGAATCCACCACCCCTCCGCCAGTCAGAGACACAGACGCACACCCACGTGCCAGACGTTCACCCAGGTGCTAGCACTTGGCCGTGCACCCGACACAACGGCGAGCGTCCATCACCGACACCCCACCCCCCGAATATGGACACAACACGAGGGTGAATCGAGCCCTTGAACCCGGAAGCCCAGTACGAAACCAGAGGTCCGAAGCACTGTGGGCGGATGCTCATTGGTTCTGGTCGGCGGGCGTATTCAGTTGCGTAACCCACACCTGGGGTCTGCTTTTTTCAGTTTTGAGCCGACTCTCTGTTTGGATGACAGAGTCGGTTCACCGACGCAGAGCTTGAACTCTTTATCGAAAGGACCCGTTGTGCCGGAAGACAGCAACGACCGCCGCTCCTTCCGTGGTGACGGAAACCCTCGCTCGAACGACTCGCGGGGCCGTTCCGGTGGTGGCGCAGGCCGTTCAGGCAATCCTCGTCGAGGCGAGGGCGGCGGAGGTAGGTCCGACGGGCCTCCTCGTCGTCGGGGCGGTGAAGGCGGATTCTCGGGTGATCGCAGGGCAAGCGGACCCGCGGACAGGCGTCCGCCGCGTCCGGAGGAGCCGGATCTGCCCGACGAGGTCGAGGCGGGTCAGCTCGAGCCGGCGATCCGTCGTGATCTGCTGAGTCTCGACAAGAACAATGCGACTGCCGTTGCACGGCACCTCGTGATGGCGAGTCGGCTGCTCGACGATGATCCGCAGCTTGCGCTACAGCACGCTCGTGCTGCCCGTCAGCGAGCAGGACGAATCGCCGTGGTCCGCGAGACCGCGGGTGTGACGGCGTACCACGCGGGTGAGTGGGCCGAGGCTCTGTCCGAGCTGCGTGCCGCTCGGCGTATGGCTGGAGGGCCGGGGCATCTCGCCGTGATGGCGGATTGTGAGCGAGGGCTGGGTCGCCCTGAGCGCGCTATCGAACTCGGTCGAAGCGATGAAGCACGGGAGCTGACCGGTGAGGCGGCGTCGGAACTCCGCATCGTCGTGGCCGGTGCGCGTATGGATCTGAGTCAGTTCGACCAGGCCGTCGTGACATTGCAGACTCCTGATCTGGATGCATCGCGGTCGGGTACCGCAGCTGCTCGCTTGTTCTACGTGTACGCCGATGCTTTGGTTGCAGCTGGACGCGTCGACGAGGGCGTCAAGTGGTTCCTCAATGCCGCTGCTGCCGACGTCGATGGAGAAACAGACGCCGAGGAGCGTGTCGAGGAGTTGTCCGGGCAGTGACCACCGATTCGGTTCTGAGGTCTCAGCACGACGTTCTGTTGCTCGATCTGGACGGCACCGTCTATCAGGGCAACGATCCAATTTCTGGAGCGGTCGAGTACCTCCGCGGTGCCTCGGAGCACTCAGGGAGCGGCGAGAAGCAGTACTTCGTGACCAACAATGCGAGCAGGTCGCCGGCGGACGTCGCGCATCATCTGGTGGAGCTCGGGTTCGACACGTCCGAAGAGTTCGTGGTGACGAGTGCGCAGGTCGCTGCTCGGATGCTGGCGGAGCGTGTCCCTGCCGGTTCGACCGTTGTCGTGGTCGGCACGGACGCCTTGTCGGCGGAGATTTCGCTGGTCGGTCTGAGTCCTGTTCGCCGATCAGAGGGTGAGCCTGCTGCCGTTGTCCAGGGGCACAATCCGGCAACGGATTGGGGCATGCTTGCCGAAGCCGCGTTCGCCATTCGTGGAGGTGCCGTATGGGTGGCCACCAACACCGACGCGACCCTGCCGACGGAGCGAGGCCTTGCGCCCGGCAACGGTTCGATGGTGGCTGCCGTTCGTACTGCGACCGGTAGTGAACCGTTGGTAGCGGGTAAGCCGGCGGCGCCCATCATGCAGGACGCCATTCGTTTGAGTGAGGCTACGAGCCCGCTTGTCGTCGGTGACAGGCTGGACACCGACATCGCCGGGGCGTGCACGATAGGCATTCCGTCACTACTGGTCCTGACCGGTGTCAGCAGCGCGTTGGATGCGGTGCGTGCTGAACCGTCGCAGAGGCCGACTCACATCGGCTTCGATCTGGACGTCCTGAATGTCTCCTCCGAAAGGTCTCGGGTCGGAACGAAGGACGGATGGTCTGCTGGCGTCGAAGACGGCCTGCTCGTCGTGACGTATGTGGGAGCCGGCGCGCCGGACCCTCTGGACGGACTCCTGACTGCTGCTGATGCGGCGTATCGCTCGGACCGAGCGTGGACCACCGTAAAGGTCGACGGGGCCGGGACAGACGCGCTTGCTCGACTGCTGACGTAACCGATCCGGCGTCGGGCGCTCGGACACACGTCGGACCTATCCGATAGCGTTAGCGTCGATGAGCACGTCGATTCCACTTCCAGGGCAGCACCGCCCGCAGGACTCAGCGACCCCCGATGTCGACCCGAGCGAGGTCGTGTCTGAAGTCGACGCTTTGCTGGACCGGCTTCCGGACGAGGGTGACGCCCCGATGGATCTGAACGTGCAGGCGCAGATCCTCGGACGTGCGCACGATGTTCTCGTGCATGCGCTCTCCTCCGTGGACAAGAGCTGACGTGGCACGGCGCGCACGCGTCGACGCCGAGCTCGTTCGTCGAGGCTTGGCGCGTTCGCGAGAACACGCGGTGGAGCTGATTGCCGGCGGGCGAGTGAAGATCGCAGGGACGGTCGCGACGAAGCCCGCTACTGCTGTGGAGGCCGGAACGCCGCTGCTGGTGTCCGAAACCGACAACGAAACTCAGTGGGCGTCCCGAGGCGCGCACAAGCTGCTCGGGGCGCTGGAGGTGTTCGAACGAGGTGGCTTCTCGGTCGCGGGCAAACGGTGCCTCGATGCAGGGGCATCGACGGGCGGGTTCACCGATGTGCTGCTGAGCAAGAACGCGAAGGAAGTGGTCGCGGTCGACGTCGGATACGGCCAACTCGTGTGGCGCCTGCAGTCCGACGAGCGGGTTCACGTCGTCGATAGAACCAACGTGCGTTCCATCGATGCGGACACCATCGACGGTCGTGTCGAGGTCGTGGTTGCGGATCTGTCGTTCATCTCGCTCAAACTTGTGTTGCCTGCGTTCGTGGCGTGCACTGCGCCCGACGCGGACCTGGCGCTGATGGTGAAGCCGCAGTTCGAGGTCGGCAAGGACCGCGTCGGATCCGGCGGTGTCGTTCGTGATCCGCAGCTGCGCATCGAGACGGTCGTCGACGTGGCGCGAGCAGCTGCCGAGCTGAACTTGTCGCTACGGGACGTGACGGCGAGTCCGCTTCCCGGTCCCTCGGGCAACGTCGAGTATTTTTTGTGGCTACGATCGCACTCGTCCGTGCAGAAACCTGCTGCGGATGCTGATGTGCAGGCCTTGGTAGAACGCGCGGTCGAGGAGGGCCCACAATGACTTTCGTTCCGGCGACTACTCCGGTGCGCGAGGTCTTGCTGGTCGCTCATCCGGGTCGTCGCGAGATCGCGGACACCGCCAGGCGGGTCGCGAAGGTACTGGGTGAAGCGGGCATTCGCCTGCGCGTGTTGTTGGACGAGGTTGATTCGTCGCGCATCGAGGCAGTCGGTCCCACCGGTACCGACGTGACACTCGGTGCAGACCTCGAACTCTCGGTCGTCGAGTTCGGTCCCGACGCCGCCGCGGGCTGCGAGCTGGTGCTTGTGCTGGGCGGAGACGGCACGTTCCTGCGCGCTGCGGAACTGGCGCGCAGCGCGGACATTCCGGTGTTGGGGATCAATCTCGGACGTATCGGATTCCTTGCCGAAGCGGAGGCCGACAATCTCGAAGAGGTACTCACACGAGTGGTGAGTCGGGAGTACCGCGTCGAGCCGCGTATGACGCTGGACATCGCGATACGCGTCGGCGACCAGGTGGTCGAGCGCGGCTGGGCGTTGAACGAGGCCAGTATCGAGAACGGTTCACGCCTCGGTGTGCTCGAGGTCGTGTTGGAGGTCGACGACCGTCCCGTCTCCGCGTTCGGCTGCGACGGCGTGCTGATCGCGACGCCCACGGGGTCGACGGCCTACGCGTTCTCGGCGGGCGGCCCGGTGGTGTGGCCCGAGTTGGAGGCGATTCTGGTCATTCCCAGCAATGCGCACGCGTTGTTCGCGCGTCCTCTGGTGACCAGTCCGGAGTCGTTCATCGCGGTGGAAACGGATGCCGCCGGGCACGACGCGCTGGTGTTCTGTGATGGACGCAGAACTATGAAGTTGCCTGCCGGCGGCCGCGTCGAAGTCATCCGTGGGGGCACGCCGATTCGATGGGTTCGCCTGGACTCGGCGCCGTTCGCCGATCGGATGGTCACCAAGTTCGCGCTACCTACATCAGGATGGCGGGGGAGAGCGAGGTAAGCATGCTCGAAGAGATTCGAATCGACAGCCTCGGAGTCATTTCAACTGCAAGCGCACAGTTCCACGAAGGCCTCACTGTCCTGACCGGTGAAACGGGTGCGGGCAAGACAATGGTCGTCACGAGCCTGCACTTGTTGTCCGGTGCCCGCGCCGACGCAGGCAGGGTGCGTCTCGGCGCCGATCGTGCTGTCGTCGAGGGCAGGTTCAGCACCGAAACCGCGTCGGCACAGGTCGTCGACGAGGTCGAGCGTGTGCTCGAATCGGCCGGGGCGCAGCGCGATGAAGACGACTCCATCATCGCGCTGCGGACCGTCAACGCGGACGGACGCTCGCGTGCCCACCTCGGCGGCAGAAGTGTCCCGGCAGCAATCCTGTCCGGCTTCACCGATTCGTTGCTGACCGTCCACGGCCAGAACGATCAGTTGCGGCTGCTCCGAGCAGACCGTCAGCTCGATGCGCTCGACCGGTTCGCAGGTGACTCGGTCGCCACGCCGCTGAAGAAATATCGCACCGCACGTACCGAGTGGCTCGCTGCCAGAACCGAACTGATCGACCGCACCGAGCGCAGCCGCGAGCTGGCACAGGAAGCCGACCGGTTGCAGTTCGGCCTGCAGGAGATCGATGCCATCGCGCCTGAGATGGGCGAGGACGTCACCATTGCCTCCGACGTGCGAAGGCTCGGCGACCTGGATTCGCTGCGCGAAGCCGCTGAAGGCGCCGGCGCAGCGTTGGTGGGGGCCGCGGACGACGTCGGCGACGGCATCTCGGCTCTTCATCTGCTGGGCGAGGCCAGAACAAGGCTGGAACAGACGGACGACACCACGTTGACCGATCTGCTGCCGCGAGTGAACGACGCGTTGGCGTTGGTCACCGATATCGGCGCGGACATCACGAGCTACCTTTCCGACCTACCGTCCGATCCGTCCGCGCTCGAGACGATGCTCAACCGTCAGTCCGAGCTGAAGTCGTTGACTCGGAAGTACGCAGCGGATGTCGACGGTGTCATCGCGTGGGCCGACGAGGCGCGTGATCGTCTGTCCAAGATCGATGTGTCGGCCGACGCTCTGTCCGAGTTGTCCGCGAAGGTCGATTCCGCTGCGGTAGATGTGTCCGCGGCGGCGAGCAAACTGACGGCTGCGCGAGCAAAGGCAGCCTCCAAGCTGGCCAAAGCAGTCAGTGTGGAGCTGGCGGGCCTGGCGATGGGCAAGGCCAAATTGCAGCTCGATCTGCGCACGATCCCCGCCGGCCCCCAGGACACCGCGCCGCTGTCGGTCGACGGTACCGAGCTCCATGCCGGTGCAAGCGGTGTCGACGAGGTCGAATTCAAACTGTCCGCGCACGACGGTGCTCAGGCGCTGCCGATCAGCAAGAGTGCCTCGGGCGGCGAACTGTCCCGCGTGATGTTGGCGCTCGAGGTCGTGTTGGCGGGGTCCGACAAGGGCGCCACCATGGTCTTCGACGAAGTCGATGCCGGTGTCGGCGGTCGGGCAGCGGTCGAGGTCGGACGGCGGCTGGCTCGCCTGGCGAGGACACACCAGGTCATCGTCGTCACCCACCTGCCTCAGGTAGCCGCCTTCGCCGACACACATCTGGTGGTGGACAAAGCGGACTCGAAGAAGGGCGCCGCCAACAGCGGCGTGAAAACGCTGTCCTCGTCGGAAAGGGTCGTCGAGCTGGCCAGAATGCTGGCCGGTCTGGACGACACCGAAACCGGTCGCGCTCATGCAGAAGAGTTGCTCGCCACCGCCCGCGCCGACCGAGAAAAATAACCGCCGCAAGCCCGGTCCCGGTCATTCCTGCAGGCTCCACTCCTGCCTCCGGGTCATTCCTGCAGGCTCCACTCCTGCCTCCCGGTCATTCCTGCAGGCTCCACTCCTGCTGGTGCAGATGTGACCAGTGTGGTAATTGGTTCGGCGCGCCTCCACCGTCGGGCGTGTGGTCGGCGTCATCATGGATCCCATGAAGATGCCGGCTCTGCTGTCACGCAATCAGGATTCGCTGCCCGGAATCAGTGGTATCGCCCGGGTCGATCGCAACACTGCCAAGCTGCTGAAACGCGTCGGTCCAGGGGACATCGTCGTGCTCGACGAGCTCGACCTGGACAGGTTGACGGCGGATTCGCTCGTCTCGGCGGGTGTGCTGGCGGTCGTCAACGCCTCCCCGTCGATCTCGGGTAGGTATCCCAATCTCGGCCCCGAGGTGATCGTCGCGAACGGCATCACCCTGATCGACTCGGCCGGCGCCGAGGTGTTCAAGAAGATCAAGGACGGGTCGAAGATCCGCTTGAACGATGGTGGCGTCTACACCGGCGACCGCCGCCTCGCCAAAGGTGAGGAGCAGAGCGAAGCCGAGATCTCCGATCGGATGATCGAGGCCAAGACCGGACTGGTCGACCATCTCGAGGCGTTCTCGGGCAACACGATCGAGTTCATCCGCACCGAGAGTCCGCTGCTGATCGACGGTGTCGGTGTGCCGGACATCGACATCGTGTTGCAAGATCGCCATGTCGTCGTGGTGGCCGACGGTCCAGGCCACGCCGAGGATTTGAAGAATCTCAAGCCGTTCATCAAGGAGTATCAGCCGATCATCATCGGCGTCGGAGCCGGCGCGGACACCGCGATGAAGGCGGGACACCGCCCGGATTTGATCGTCGGCGATCCGGAGGAGATCACCGCGCAGACGCTGAAGTCCGGCGCAGAGGTGGTCCTTCCTGCCGATTCGGACGGTCATGCCAACGGTCTCGAGCGTATCCAGGATCTGGGCATCGGCGCGATGACGTTCCCGGCGACGGGCGCGCCTGCCGATCTGGCACTGCTGCTGGCCGACCACCACGGGGCGTCGTTGATCGTCACCGTCGGTAGCCCGGCAAGTCTGGACGAGTTCTTCGACCGCGGTCGTCGCAACACCAATCCCGCGGCCTTCATGACCCGACTGAAGGTGGGCGCGAAGTTGGTGGACGCCAAAGCCGTTGCGACTCTGTATCGCAGTCGCGTCTCCGGCGGGGCCATCGCTCTGCTGATTCTTGCGGCTCTGGTTGCGGTGATCGTCGCTTTGGTGGTGTCCAACATGGGCGGCGACGTGCTCGATTGGGCTGTGAACCTCTGGAATCAGTTCGCGACGTGGGTTCAGGGGCTGCTCGCGTGATTTCGATGCGTCAACATGCCATTTCGATCGCGGCGATCTTCGTTGCTCTCGCGATCGGAGTGGTTCTCGGTTCCGGGTTGCTGTCGAGCGGCCTCGTCTCGGGTCTACGCGATGACAAGACCGACCTCGAGAACGAGGTCGGTACGCTGCAGGACACCAACAATCAGCTCGGTGAGCAGCTCAACTCCGCGGACGGTTTCGATGCTGCGGTGTCCGGTCGCGTGGTGCGCGACGCGTTGCTCGACAGGAGCGTCGTCGTCATCACCACTCCCGACGCGGACCCGGGTGACGTCGACGGCGTGACGCGGTCCATCGAGGCGTCCGGCGCCGCGGTGACGGGCCGGGTGTCGCTCACCGATTCGTTCGTCTCCGCTGCGAGCGGTGACGATCTACGGACGCGGCTGACCAACGTGGTGCCTGCAGGAATTCAATTGCGCACGGGTGCAGTGGATCAGGGCAGCATGGCGGGTGATCTGCTCGGTTCGGTGTTACTGCTGAACGCGCAGACCGCCGAGCCCCAGTCCACCCCCGAGGAGTTGGCGCTGGCTCTGGAGACGCTGCGCAGTGGCGGGTTCATCGCGTACGACAACGGTGCCGTTGCACCGGCTCAGCTCGCTGTCGTCGTCACCGGAGGTAGCTCCGAGGACGGCGACGGCAATCGTGGTGCGATCGTCGCCAGGTTCGCCGGCGGGCTCGACGCCAGGGGAGCAGGCACGGTTCTGGCGGGTCGCACCGGAGCAGCGAACGGGAACGGGCCCGTTGCGGTCGTGCGCGCCGACTCGGCGTTGTCCACGGGTGTGAGCACGGTCGACAACGTCGACCGAGAGGCAGGGCGCATCACGACAACCCTCGCGTTGCAGGAACAACTTGACGGTGCGGCGGGGCGGTACGGCACCGGGGCCAATTCGACGGCAGTGACGGTGGGCGCTCCAGCGCGGTAACTCGCAGCACAGAAGTGGCGCGTCGTTCGCGTGAACGGCCGTAGTGGTGTTACCGTGAAGACCCGTGGGTAGCAGGCCCATTATGGACGTAGTACCTCTCTTGCCAGCTCTCTGGCAGGAGCAAGCCCTGCAGATTGGTCACGGGAGCATCATTGTCACGCCTTCAGTCGCGATCTGACACCAAGCACATCTTCGTCAGCGGAGGCGTCGCGTCTTCGCTCGGCAAGGGCCTCACGGCGTCGAGCCTCGGGCAGCTACTGACCGCACGTGGCCTTCGCGTCACCATGCAGAAGCTCGATCCCTACCTCAACGTGGATCCGGGCACCATGAATCCGTTCCAGCACGGCGAGGTCTTCGTGACCGAGGACGGCGCGGAGACGGACCTCGACGTCGGCCACTACGAGCGGTTCCTCGATCGCGATCTTTCGGGGTTCGCAAACGTCACCACCGGTCAGGTCTATTCGGCGGTCATCGCCAAGGAACGTCGCGGTGAGTACCTGGGCGACACGGTTCAGGTCATCCCGCACATCACCGACGAGATCAAGAGCCGCATCCTCGCGATGAACGGCCCGGATCTGCAGGGGCATCAGCCCGACGTGGTCATCACCGAGATCGGCGGCACCGTCGGCGATATCGAGTCTCAGCCATTCCTCGAAGCCGCTCGCCAGGTCCGTCACGACGTCGGTCGCGAGAACGTCTTCTTTCTGCATGTCTCGCTGGTTCCGTTTCTTGCCCCGTCGGGTGAGCTGAAGACGAAGCCGACGCAGCACTCGGTCGCAGCGCTGCGCAGCATCGGTATTCAGCCGGATGCGTTGATCCTGCGGTGCGATCGCGAGGTCCCTCCGGGCCTCAAGAACAAGATCGCGCTGATGTGCGACGTCGATGTCGACGGCTGCATCTCCACTCCCGACGCTCCGTCGATCTACGACATTCCCAAGGTCCTGCACAAAGAGGGTCTGGACGCGTACGTGGTCCGTAAACTCGGGCTTCCGTTCCGCGACGTCGATTGGACGGTGTGGGGCGGGCTCCTCGAGCGTGTTCACGAGCCCCGCGAGACGGTGCGCGTCGGCCTCGTCGGAAAGTACGTCGATCTTCCCGACGCTTATCTGTCGGTCACCGAGGCGCTTCGCGCCGGTGGTTTCGCGCATCGGTCGAAGGTCGAGATCAAGTGGGTGCCGTCCGACGAATGCTCGACGCCGGCCGGTGCGCAGGCTGCGTTGGGTGACGTCGATGCGGTGCTGATTCCCGGTGGGTTCGGTATTCGCGGTATCGAAGGAAAGCTCGGAGCCATCGAGTTCGCGCGGACCCGCAAGGTTCCGCTGTTGGGGTTGTGCCTCGGGTTGCAGTGCATGGTCATCGAGGCGGCTCGATCGGTGGGCTTGACCGACGCCAATTCGGCCGAGTTCGAGCCGGACACGAAGTACGCCGTCATCTCGACGATGGCGGACCAGGAGGATGCTGTCGCCGGTGAGGCCGATCTCGGTGGCACGATGCGTCTGGGTGCCTACCCGGCGAAGTTGAACAAGGGATCTGTCGTGGCCGGTGCGTACGGTTCGACGGAGGTGTCCGAGCGTCACCGTCATCGCTACGAGGTCAACAACACCTACCGTGACCGAATCTCCAAGAGCGGCTTGGTCTTCAGTGGGACTTCGCCCGACGGCCACCTCGTGGAGTTCGTCGAGCTGCCCGCGTCGGTGCATCCGTTCTTCGTCGGTACGCAGGCTCACCCCGAGCTCAAGAGCCGCCCGACGCGTCCGCATCCGCTTTTCGCGGCGCTGATCAATGCGGCGTTGAAGTACAAGGCCGCCGAGCGCCTTCCGGTGGATGTGCACGGTGAAGAGGCCACCAAGGATTCCGAGTTCCCGGTGTCCGGTGCCACTACCGAAAGCGTCGGATGACCACTTCGGAATCCGGCTCGGGTCCGCAGGGGCGCCACGAGTTCACCACCGTCGCAACCAAAACCGTGTACGAGGGTGCAATTCTGGCGCTTCGGCTCGACCAGGTCGAGATGCCGGGCGGACGTGTGGCCGAGCGCGAGGTCGTCGAGCATCACGGCGCTGTGGCGATCGTGGCACTCGACTCGTCCGGCCGCGTGGCGATGATCGAGCAGTACCGTCACCCGATCGGTCGGCGCCTGTGGGAGCTGCCTGCCGGTCTGCTCGACGAGCTCGACGAGCCACCTGTCGACGCTGCCAAGCGCGAACTGGCCGAGGAGACCGGTCTTGCCGCGGACACGTGGTCGGTGCTCGTCGACGTGACGGCGTCGCCGGGCTTCACCGACGAGTGTGTGCGGATCTTCCTCGCGGAGGATCTGTCCGAGGTGGACCGTCCGGAAGCACGGGACGAAGAAGCCGACCTGGTATTGCAATTCGTCCCGCTGACCGAAGCCGTCCAACGCGCCCTGTCCGGCGAGTTCATCAACGCCTCCGCGGTATCGGGGATCCTCGCCTTGGCAGCGTCCAGGGCTGGGTCGACGCCGCTGCGGCCCGCCGATGCCCCGTGGCCGGATCTTCCGACGACCTTCGAGCTGCGGAAGCGTTCTCACGGATAGGTCAGGGGTGCTGGCGAAGCAGATATCCGCGTATCTCGATCACCTCGAGGTCGAGCGCGGCGCTGCGAAGAACACTCTGTCCTCGTACCGCAGGGATCTTCGGCGGTACGAGGCCTTCCTGTCCGGGCATCACATCGAGGATCTCGGAGCCGTCGGCGAACACGACGTCACAGCGTTCGTCATCGAGCTCCGACGTGGGGGAGACGAGTTTCCACCTCTCGCTGCGAGTTCGGCCGCGCGCACCCTCATCGCGGTCCGCGGGCTGCACAAGTTCGCGGCACTCGAAGGCTTCACCCGCGTCGACGTGGCGAGCGCGGTCAAGCCGCCGACGCCCAGTCGTCGTCTCCCCAAGTCGCTTCCGCTGGATCAGGTCATCGCGATTCTCGACGCTGCGACGACGGGCGGTCCTGACGCTCCGAGAGGGCTGCGGGACAAGGCACTCCTGGAGTTGCTCTACTCGACGGGCGCTCGTATCTCGGAAGCCGTGGGTCTCGACGTCGACGACATCGACACCGACAACCGTGCGGTACTTCTGCGCGGCAAGGGCGACAAGCAGCGCGTCGTACCGATCGGCCGTCCGGCGGTCGACGCCGTCGACGCGTATCTCGTGCGGGGTCGCCCGGCGCTGGCGAAGAAGGCGACTCCTGCGCTGTTTCTCAATGCTCGGAGCGGTCGGTTGTCACGGCAGAGTGCATGGCAGGTGCTGCACACGGCGGCGGAACGGGCGGGTATCGCCACCGCGGTCTCCCCGCACACATTGCGGCATTCGTTCGCGACGCACCTGCTGGACGGCGGTGCGGATGTGCGCGTCGTTCAGGAGCTTCTCGGGCACTCATCGGTGACGACGACGCAGATCTACACCCTGGTCACCGTCAACACGCTTCGTGAAGTGTGGGCGGAGGCGCATCCACGCTCCCGGTGACGTGCTTTGCGCGTGTCCGGCGGAGGTGTCGACCGAGCACGCGGTAGCGTTGGACAGCAGTCGCGAAGGAAGAATCGAAAAGTACGAACGGACAGGGGAGCGCTGGAGACGTGTCGACACCGTGGCCGCCAGCGGCGGAGTCTGGCTCGGAGACGACCTGGGAAGAGGCGACCCCTACGCCTCCAGCTCCGCCGGCACCGGCCACACACTCGGCTCCGGCGAGTGACTCGTCGTATCGAAGCTACGAGGCCACTCCCGACGGCCTCACGCCCCAGCATCCGCACAACGACGGCGCGTTGTTCCATACGCGTCAGCCCGACACCAGCCGTGAGACGAGAGAAACCATTCCTGCGGCAACCGAATTAGGCCCCACCGGTCGTAAGACCAGGGAAGTTCCCGATCCCCAGCCCTTGGCGAAGCACGGTCCCGCGAAGATCATCGCGATGTGCAATCAAAAGGGCGGCGTCGGCAAGACGACGTCGACGATCAACCTGGGTGCGTCGCTCGCCGCCTACGGCAGGCGTGTCCTGCTCGTCGATCTCGACCCGCAGGGTGCATTGTCGGCCGGCCTCGGCGTCGCGCACCACGAGTTGGATCTCACTGTGTACAACCTGCTCGTCGAGCCGAAGATCTCCGCGGACGACGTCCTGATGCGTACGCGGGTGGAGAATCTGGATCTTCTGCCGAGCAACATCGACCTGTCCGCCGCGGAAATTCAATTGGTTACCGAGGTGGGCCGCGAGCAGACGCTCGGTCGCGTTCTGCACCCGGTGCTCGATCGATACGACTACGTGCTCATCGACTGCCAGCCGTCGCTGGGTCTGCTCACCGTCAACGCATTGACGTGCGCCGACGAGGTGCTGATTCCGATGGAGTGCGAGTACTTCAGCCTGCGCGGTCTCGCGCTGCTCAACGACACCGTCGAGAAGGTGCGCGACAGGCTGAATCCGCGGCTGAAGCTCGCCGGCATCGTGGTGACGATGTTCGACGCGAGGACGCTGCATTCGCGTGAGGTCATGACTCGTGTCGTCGAGGTGTTCGGCGACGTTGTCTACGACACGGTGATCACTCGGACGGTCCGGTTCCCCGAGACGTCCGTCGCCGGCGAGCCGATCACTACGTGGGCGCCCAAATCATCTGGTGCACAAGCCTATCGGTCGTTGGCCCGTGAGGTCATCTACCGTTCCGGTCCGTAACCGATGACCGACACCGCCACCGAGACCACGCCGATCGAAGTACCCGAGAACGAGGACCCGTCGCGTTTTCGTGTTCGGCTGCTCAACTTCGAGGGGCCGTTCGATCTCCTGCTCACGCTGATCAGTCAGCATCGCCTGGACGTCACCGAAGTCGCGCTGCACACCGTCACCGACGATTTCATCTCCTTCACCAAGAGCCTGGGCAAGGAGATGGGCCTCGATCAGACGACTGAGTTTCTGGTCGTCGCGGCGACTCTGCTGGATCTAAAGGCGGCGAGGCTGCTGCCGTCGGGTGACGTCGAGGACGCCGAGGATCTTGCTCTTCTCGAAGTGCGCGATCTTCTGTTCGCGCGGTTGTTGCAGTATCGGGCGTACAAGCAGGTTGCCCAGCTCTTCGGCGAGCTCGAGGCAGCAGCCCTGCGCCGGTATCCGCGGTCGGTGTCCGTGGAGGACCGCTACACAGACTTGATCCCCGAGGTGCTGTTGGGCGTCGATGCAGCTCGATTCGCGGACATCGCGGCGGCTGCCTTCCGTCCGAAGCCGATCCCGAAGGTCGGTCTCGATCACATTCACCAGCACTCGGTGTCGGTTCCCGAGCAGGCGAAGTGGGTCATGGAACGGCTGGAGAGCAAAGGCGAGGGCGCATGGACGCCGTTCTCGGAGCTGACCGAGGGGTGCGAACACACCGTGGAGATCGTCGCGCGGTTCCTCGCGCTGCTCGAGTTGTTTCGCGAGCAGGTTCTGGCGTTCGAGCAGCCCGAACCGTTGGGTGAGCTGTTGGTGACGTGGACGGGTAAGGAGAAGTCGGGGCAGGTTCTGGTCTCGGCGGTGGATTATGGATGAGCAACAGCCGCTCGACGTGGAGTCTGCGGAGGAGACGGACGAGCTGGACGACGCCACGCTCGTCTCGGCTCTGGAGGCCGTCCTGCTGGTGGTGGATTCGCCTGCATCGAACGAGCAGTTGGCGTCGGCCGTCGGGAGCGATGTCGGACGCGTGAAGCCGATTCTGCAGAGGATGTCCGCGGATCTGACCGAACGACGCAGCGGAATCGATCTCCGATACGCCGGTGACGGCTGGCGTTTCTACACGCGCACGGTGTACGCGCCGTACGTGGAGAGGCTGCTTCTCGACGGCGCTCGGTCCAAGCTCACACGCGCGGCATTGGAGACTCTCGCCGTTATCGCATATCGTCAACCGTTGACCCGCGCGCGAGTCAGCGCCGTGCGAGGGGTCAACGTCGACGGAGTGATGCGCACGTTGCTCGCTCGCGGACTGATTTCGGAAGCTGGAGTGGATCCGGAATCGAACGCAACCATGTACTCCACAACCGAGTTGTTCCTCGAACGGCTCGGTCTGGCTTCGCTCACGGATCTGCCACCGCTGGCGCCGTTGTTGCCGGGAGTGGACCTGATCGACGAGATCAGTGACAGCATGGATACCGACCCGAGAGTTACCCGCTCCACCAAGAACCGCGGATCGAAACCCGATCCGGTAGCCGAGCTCGACTCGGACGACTGATAGGTAAAGAAGTGAACAAGCCCGCTCGCCGTGATGGCACACCGGACAGGAACAAACGACAGGCTCCGCGTAGGAAGCCGACGACCGGACGGTCGGAGGATCCGCGCGAGAACCGACGCAGGGAGGATGCACCCCGCGCCGGAGGGCCCCGCAAGGCAGTCCCGCGCAAAGGCGTCGACCAGCGCAAACCCTTCGAGAACAAGCCGGTCGACAACGGCATCAACGATCGCAGCAACGACGCCGTGCCGCGCAAGAAGCCCTCTCGGCCCAAGCCACCGAAGCCGCAGAAGAAGCAGGCTCCGTCGACCACCATTTCCAACGCGAAGCCCGCGAAGCACCAGTACATCGAACCCGACGCCAAGCGGCGTCACGTCCCGCGCGGTGAGGGTGTGCGTCTGCAGAAGGTGCTCGCTCAGGCCGGTGTCGCATCGCGCCGGGCTGCCGAAGAACTGATCGCCGACGGTCGCGTCGAGGTCGACGGCCGCATCGTCACCGAGCAGGGAATCCGGATCGATCCGGACGTCGCGATCGTCCGCGTCGACGGCACACGCATTGTGGTGAAGGAAGAACTCGTTCACCTCGCGATGAACAAACCGCGTGGATGGCAGTGCACCATGTCCGACGATCTGGGACGCCCGTGCGTCGGCGACATCGTCTCCGAGCGGGTGCAGGCAGGGCAGCGACTGTTCCACGTCGGACGTCTCGATGCCGATACCGAGGGGCTTCTGCTCTTCACCAACGACGGTGATCTTGCTCACCGCCTGATGCATCCGTCGTACGAGGTGTCGAAGACCTACCTGGCAACGTTGTTCGGCGCGATCCCGCGAGATCTGGGCAAGAAGCTCAAAGCCGGTGTCACCCTCGACGACGGTCCGGTGAAGGTCGACGGGTTCGCGCTCCTCGACATCTCCAACGGCCTGTCACTCGTGCGCGTCACCCTGCACGAGGGCCGCAAGCACATCGTCAGGCGCCTGTTCGACTCGGTCGGATTCCCGGTCGGTCGCCTCGTGCGCACCGACGTCGGCAACGTTGCTCTCGGCGACCAGCGTCCCGGCACGTTGCGTGTGCTGGGACGCGGCGAGGTCGGCAAGCTCTACGAGTCGGTCGGTCTGTGATGGACGATCTCGGCATCGACGGCCTGGTCATTGCCATGGACGGGCCGTCGGGAACCGGTAAGTCGACGGTCTCGCGCAAGCTCGCCACGGAACTCGACGCTCGGTACCTCGACACCGGTGCGATGTACCGCGTGGCGACGGTGTGGGTGCTGCGCGCCGGAATCGATCCGACGGATTCGGAGAAGGTGGCCGACGTCGTCGCGACGCTTCCTCTGGACATCGGCACCGACCCCGCGGCGGAGGCAGTGACTCTTGCAGGTGAGGACGTCTCGGAGGAGATCCGAGGCGAGGCCGTCACCAAGGCGGTCTCGGCCGTGTCGGCCGTTCCTCGGGTGCGTGAGCTCCTGGTGCAGAAGCAGCGCGACATCTCGGCGTCGTTTCCGCGGATCGTTGTGGAGGGTCGCGACATCGGGACCGTCGTGTTGACCGACGCCGACGTCAAGGTCTTCCTGACGGCGTCGCCGGAAGCACGGGCGGATCGGCGCAACAAACAGAACATCTCTCAGGGACGAGTCGACGACTACGAGGCCGTGCTCGCCGACGTCCAACGCCGCGATCACGCGGATTCCACTCGCGCCGTATCTCCGTTGCGGCCTGCCGAGGATTCCGTGATCGTGGATACCAGCGATCTGGGCATGGACGGCGTCATCGACGCGTTGCTCCAGGTTGTGCACGACAGAACTGGAGTGAAGCAGTGACCGAGGATTTGTACGCAGCCGAGGCTGCAGGCGACGGCACCTGGAGTGACGAGGGGGAGTGGGAGTTCCTCGACGGTGACGAGTTCGCCGAGGGCGAAGAAGCCGTTGCCGTGCCGACCCTGGCAGTGGTCGGGCGACCGAACGTCGGAAAATCGACGCTGGTCAACCGCATCATCGGCCGACGCGAAGCAGTTGTCGAGGACATCCCCGGCGTCACGCGAGACCGAGTATCCTACGAGGCCAACTGGGCCGGACGTCGGTTCCTGGTGCAGGACACCGGCGGGTGGGAGCCCGACGCCAAGGGACTGCAACAGTCCGTTGCGCGCCAGGCCGAGTTGGCGATGAACACCGCTGACGCGATTTTGCTCGTCGTCGACGCACGCGTCGGGTCGACGACGACCGACGAAGCGGTTGCGCGTGTGCTGCGCCGCTCGAAGACTCCGGTGCTGCTGGTGGCCAACAAGGTCGACGACGGACGCACCGAGTCCGAGGTCGCGTCGCTGTGGTCGCTCGGCCTCGGCGAACCGAATGCGGTGTCGGCGACGCACGGCCGCGGCACCGGCGATCTGCTCGATCGCGTTCTCGAAGCGCTCCCGGAGACGCCCCGCGAAGGTATTCCCGGCGGCGGTCCGAGACGAGTTGCCTTGGTCGGTAAACCCAACGTCGGCAAGTCGTCGCTGATCAACAAGCTGTCCGGCGACGAGCGATCCGTAGTACACGACGTTGCAGGCACCACCGTCGACCCCGTCGACTCGCTCGTCGAATTGGGTGGTAAGACATGGCGTTTCGTCGACACGGCCGGTCTGCGTAAGCGAGTCAGCCATGCCAGCGGCGCCGAGTTCTATGCGTCGCTGCGGACGAAATCGGCCATCGAGGCCGCCGAGGTCGCAATCCTGCTCATCGACTCGTCACAGGTCATCTCGGAGCAGGATCTGCGTGTTCTGTCGATGGTCGCCGACGCGGGCCGTGCGCTCGTGCTGGCGTTCAACAAGTGGGACCTCGTGGACGAGGACCGTCGACTGCAGTTGGAGAAGGAGATCGATCGCGATCTCGCTCGGGTGCCGTGGGCGCAGCGTGTCAACATCTCCGCGCACACCGGCAGGGCCGTGCAGAAGCTTGTTCCTGCCCTCGAGACGGCTCTCGAGTCCTGGGACAAGCGAATCCCCACCGGCAGGCTCAACAACTGGCTCAAGGAGGTCGTCGCCGCGACGCCCCCGCCGATGCGTGGTGGGCGTCTGCCGAGAATCATGTTCGCCACCCAGGCGACCACCCGTCCGCCGACATTCGTTCTGTTCACCACAGGCTTCCTCGAGGCCGGCTACCGCCGGTTCATCGAGCGGCGTCTGCGTGAAGAGTTCGGCTTCGACGGCAGCCCCGTCCGTGTCTCGGTCCGTATCCGCGAAAAGCGCGAACGGCCGGGCAAGGGCAACAACCGCCGATAGACTCTCCGCCCACCCCTGACCAGGCGATTTCGTGTCAGGGGTGGGGCTGGGGTAATCTCATCGAGCGCCTTAACCGGCGCGGCGGGCTGTGGCGCAGCTTGGTAGCGCACTTGACTGGGGGTCAAGTGGTCGCAGGTTCAAATCCTGTCAGCCCGACACAGAAGTGAAGTTCAGAAGCGGTTCCGGAAAAATCCGGGGCCGCTTTTTCGTGTGTGGGCTGCGGGGACGTCACCAATCGTCGATGCCGCCTGCGTTCGTTGGTGCGCCGTCGTATGCCGTGAATGTCATCTGTGACGAGTTCGGGGAATTGAGAGATACTCCGCGCGTATCGGTGACGGATACAAGTAGAAAACACTCGGTTCGGTATCCATCCCACCTCGACGGTGGCTGCAACCGTCACCTCGAGGTGCGCGACGTGGGTCAAGGTAGGACCAGGCGGTGATGTCAGGTGACCGGTCCATCGATGGAGTCGACGATTGCCTGGGCGACGGACTCAGGGTTGTCGATCATCGGAACGTGGCCGACGCCGGGCAGGATCGAGAAGTGTGCGGCCGGTAGGCGCCTGCGCGCGGTGGGGACGAACTCGTGGGGCGGAAAGATGCGGTCGCCCTCCGACCATGCGACCGTGACAGGACATGGGAGATCGACGAATGGCTGCATGTATTCGCTTGTGGTCAAGAGGTCCTCGGCCGCTGTACACGCCACCAGGTCGTAGAAAGAGGTCCTCGCTTGTTTCGCAGTGAGCCGGTTACCGTGCAGCGCAATGTTTCCGAGGATTATTCGACGAAGCAGCCCGGAACGCATGAGCGAGGGGGTGAGCAGACGTGTGGCGTCGGCCATCTTCTTCGTTCGCATCAATGTGACTCGGCTACGACCCGGCTTCGCGGTCGGTTCCCAGATTCCGGCGGGGGAGAGAGCGCATACCGAGCTCGCGCGACCGCGCCGTGCCAGCTCGATGGCCATCCACCCACCCATCGAGTTTCCAGCGATGTGGACCTTGGTGAGTCCTAGCTCGTCGAGCAAAGATTCGATTGCGTCGGTCAAGGCGCCGATGCTTGCTCGTCCTTGCACCGGCGGGCCGCCGCGATGCCCGAGTGCCGTGGGAACGATCAGATCGAATCTGTCGTCCAGTAACGGCGCGACGGTGTCCCAGGCTGCAGCGGACATGGTGACTCCGTGCAGCAGTAGAAGAGGGGGGCGTGTGCTCATCGGTCTCCTGGAGTTTCGGACGTCGACGGTATCGTGCCGATGGTGAACAAGAACCGGAAGTCGGTAAAGCAAGCCGGCGCGGTCGTGGTCGACACCGAACCACCGACGATGTTCTACGTCGTCAAGCAGCTCGAGTTGGCTGTGCGTGCTCGCCTGGACGAGTTGCTGAGGCCGATGGAGGTCACCGTGCTGCAGTACACGGCATTGACCGTACTGGCTCGCCGCGACGGTGTGTCGTCGGCCGAACTGGCAAGAAACTCTTTCGTCACAGCGCAGACGATGGGCGAGATGGTCACCACTCTGGAGTCCAAGGGGTTGGTCTCGCGGCGCGCAGATGAATCGAACCGGCGTCGAATGTTCGTCGATCTGACCGACGCCGGTCGATTACTCCTGGAACGATGCGACGGTGGAGTCAGAGCGCTGGAGCAACACATGCTGTCGGATTTGTCCGACGAGAAGCGTAACGGGCTGCGCGATGCTCTGACCGAATGCCGTCGTGCGCTCGGTGTCCCGCTCGACGGTTCCTGAACTAGCGACCACCGGCAGAGGGGTTGGCTGCGAACCGGGCGAGTGTCGTGGAGACAACCTCTGGTCGGCCGTTGTTCTGGACCGGCGCGGCCGTCAGAACGTCGATGTGGTTGTACCCGGGCAGGACGATGGGAATGTCTGTCGGGTTGTTCGACTCGGGCAACGAGATACCGCCGCCACCGTGGAAGGTGACGATCGGATTCCGGCTGACGCCATCCGGGTGGAGGTGGTGCGCGGCGATGGACGGGGCGGCCGTCTGGCCTAGGTCGAAGTTCAATCGTGAGGGGAAGTACCACTCGGTGAAATCGAGGGGTGGTTCGCTGAGGCTGCGTGCGACCTCGGCGATCGACGAGACCTCGCTCGCTCGGTTTGTGTAATCGCCTTCGTTCGGAAGCGATGCTTCGGTGCCGACTTCGTCGTAGTCCAGCCACCGATAGGTGATGTCCGGGTCGCCGAAAACCGACGGTGATGCTTTGTGCGCGTCGCCGAAAGCGCCACTTCCGCTGTCGCCGAGTGCTATCGAGGACGGCAGCGGGAACGACTTGTCGACCACCGGTCCTCCGGTAAGGAATCCCATGCTGGATTGCAGGAATCCGAGGGGCTGCGAATTGTCGTCGAGCAGGGCCCCGACTGTGGCTTCGTTGGTGACCTCGAGGTCTCGTACATCTGGAGTACCTGTGATTGCCATCGCGGCGTCCTGCGACAGCAGCGTGCGACGAGTCAGATCGATGTTGGTGTTGTTCGGCGCCCGGTCGAGCAGGGCGTTGACCCCATCCGGATCCAATGTCGCAGCCAGGCCTGCCAGCGCAAGGAGGTTCGTAGTTTCCGGATTGATGACGGCCGGGAGGCGGAGCACCGGGTAGGCCGAGTCGAGTGCAAGTGACGCCTGCTCGAGCGGCCCCGCCAAGAAGGGGGGTATTTCACCGAGATCCGGTCCGCCCACCGCGGGCATTCCGGCCTTGATGACGGTGTCGAGGGCGAAATATCCGCCGCACTGGTTGTACCCGGCATCGTCGGTGGTGGCGGCATTACCGTCGAAGTCCCACTCCGCAAAGTATCCGGTGAGGAATCCGCCGAGCGAGTGCCCGCCGCAGAGCACCTTGTCTTTCCGCGTCGTGGGATCCGGTAACTCGAGCCTGAGGATGTCGAACTGGTCCCTCAATGTTTGTTCGAGCCCCTGGCTTTCGAGCCATTGCGTGTCCGCTCCATCGGCGTATCCGGCGAACGTTCTGCCGTCGACTTCCTGACCGCTGAAGTAGTAGTTCGCGGCCGTGTCGAAATCACCGGTCTCGAGAGCGGCTTGAACTCCGTGGTGATCTTCCAAACAATTCGATCGACGGTCCAGCGCCCAGAACTCGACCGAGTTGCCTTCGGCTGCCGCGGCTGCCACGGTGTTGCGCGCGACGCTGTCGAATGCGCCCGCACCTTCGAAGACACCCGGCTGTGCGACGAGAATGCGATCTGCTGCTGCGGAGTCCTCCGGTCCCGAGGACGAGCGCCACCGAAGGTAGGACAGGGTGTCACAGCGATCTGGGTGCGGGGCCACCTCGGCGGGCAGCGGAACGCGCAACGTGATCTCGGTGCTGACGACACCGTCGACCGGGGAGCTCGACGTCCACGGGGTCTCGGTCCGTGCGGGGTCAGCGGCAGCGGTGGACCCTGTGACGATGCTCAGCGACGCGATCAGGGTCATCGTCGCGGCGGTGGACACCACGAGTCGAATCGTGTCGGATTGGTATCGGGACCGTTTCATGTAAGGGATCCTTACATGAAGGAACGAGGTCCAGACCAGGTTTCCGTCAAGTCACCAATCAGGTGTGGCGTGTATGGGATGGGTCGCAATCGGCACGCGATGATCTCGTCGTATCGCCGCGGCGCCCTCGGGTGTGGGCACCGATCCCGGCTGTGAGTTACCGACATCATGAGCAAATCCCTTCGCGTGCACAGACGGCGTGGGGTCGGTCCTCACGACATCGTCAGCCACAACATCGTCAGCTACAACGTCGCCAGAATATGGTCGTCACGCTGGGGTGGCAACGCCTGCGATCGGAAAACCGTTGTTCGAAGAGTTTCGGAGGTGTCACCGGCGCTTGGGTGACCGTGTGTGCGCAGAGTGATCGCATCCTGTCGAATGCGTTGTTGCAGAATCGAATTACCGACTATCGTGTACCGCGTTATTATGGCGACTACGAAAGAGGCTGCCGGACAGCGCATCGCAGCCGTCCACTGTGAGGGGTTCGGTTCGACAGGGGGGGCAACCCCCGTCTATCGGATCAGTTGTCCGAACGAATGTAATTCCTTTGATCCTGCAGGCCTGCTGCACAGTGTCTTCGCAGTCGGCTAGAACGCGGCTTCCTTCGTGGCGCGTCCCCGGCGAACAGCTGTTGGAGTGAGTCCCCACCAGCGTCGGCAGCAGCGCGTGAGAGCAGACTGCTCGGAAAGGCCGAGCAGCGAGGCAACTTGCCCGAAAGGGAGGTCGGTACCGGCCAGGTAGCGGCGGGCTGCACTGCGGCGGCACTCGTCGAGTATCGACCCGAACGACGTTCCCTCCGCGGCCAACCGGCGTTGAAGTGTCCGCGGATGCAACGCCAACACGTGAGCGACGGAACTGACGTCGGGGACTGTCGTCCCCAGTGAACAGGTGACGGTGGAGCGTACTCGAGGTGCTACGTCGTCCGACTCCGAATTCGTTGCCTGCTGAAGCATGAAGGCCAACACCAGCTGCCGTAGATGAGGGTCCGCGCCGTCCAGCGACGTTCGGAGCAGACTCGTCGGTAGCCGAAGACGCGCAGCGGCACCACCTGTGTTCACGGGTGCCCCGAAATAGGCCTCGTACACTTCAAGCGACGCCGCAGGTACGTACGGCAATTCGACACTACGGAGACCATAGGGTCCGCCCGTCAACGACACGATCGCGCGGTGGATGAAACCGAGGCCGAGGTCCGTTCCCTGCACCGGAGCGGGCAGACCTTCGGTAGACCCATAGCGGAGTGCACTGACGCCCCTTACTCCGAGCGGATCTTCCTCGAGGCTCACACTCAGCGATTCGCCGTGTACGAACAAGTAGCGAGAGGTGCACTCGAGTGCGTCAGCGATGGTGGGGGAGTTCTGAATGACCAGCGCAAGAGGGCCGAGCATTCCCAGGTCCTGACGGCGCGCTATTCGAAGGCCGAGGTCGGAGCAATGCAGGTCGGTGGCAGCTCGTTCCAGCAGCGCTGCTACCGACCAGTCCGACACCAGAAGGTCGTCGGTGTCGAGTGCTGCAGCCGGAACATCGAGTGCCGCGGCGTAGCGATCTGCGTCACCGCCTAGCTCGGCGACCGTGGACCGAAAGCCACGCAAACCGGCCGATCTGATCAACGCCATGTCGTACAGAGTCAAATAGTTGTCGTGTGGTGTCAAGTCAACCGACCTGGTACGCGCCAGACTGGAGTGATGGGAAAGAGCGATGCGAGGACGGTCGAGTCGTACGTCGACGTGGTGATCGTGGGTGCAGGTTTGTCGGGTATCGGCGCAGGCTATCGAGTGCAGACCGAATGTCCGGACAAGACCTATGCGATCCTCGAGGCTCGTGAGTCCATCGGCGGAACATGGGATCTGTTCCGCTATCCAGGGGTCCGATCGGATTCGGACATGTTCACACTCGGGTACGAATTTCAACCGTGGACCGAGGGAAAATCGATCGCTGATGGTGCGTCGATACTGCACTACATCACAGATACCGCTCGAATCCACGGAATCGACCAGAACATCCGTTTCCGCACCAAGGTGGTGGAAGCTCGGTGGTCCAGTGTCGAACAGATGTGGACCTTGATCATCGAGAAGAGCGACGATACCGGCACTCGCTCCGAGACACTCCGATGCAATTTCCTTTACTCGTGCGCTGGATACTACGACTACGACAACCCGTACAACGCCGAGTTGCCAGGCCTGGAAAACTTCGAGGGGACTGTCGTACACCCCCAGTTCTGGCCGCAGGATCTCAATTACACGAACAAGAAGATCGTTATCGTGGGCTCGGGTGCGACCGCAGTGACCTTGGTTCCCTCCTTGGCGAAGGACGCAGCTCGAGTGACGATGCTGCAACGGTCGCCCACCTGGATAAGTCCGGTTCCCTCTCGCGACAAGTTCGCCGATCGTGTTCGCGCGGTCCTCCCGGCCGGGCCGGCCCACCGTCTGATTCGAACCAAGAACATCCTGTTCGGGATCGGGTTCTACCAGTTCTGCCGAAGACGACCCGCCGCCGCGCGGAAGCTGTTGACCGATCTGAGCACCCGGATCCTGGGTGACGAGAAGATTGTCGCCGAGCACTTCACGCCGTCGTACAACCCATGGGATCAACGGTTGTGCGCCGTGCCGAACGCAGACCTGTTCAAGTCCATCGAAAAGGGTGATGCGTCGGTGATCACCGATCGAATCGACACATTCGTACCGGGCGGTGTTTCACTCGAATCAGGTACGACGATCGACGCCGACATCGTGGTCACGGCAACCGGTTTGCAACTGCGCGCGTTCGGTGGGATGTCGTTGATCGTCGACGGGGAACCCGTAGCGCTGTCGCACCAAGTCGTGTGGCAGGGAACGATGATGACCGGGGTTCCCAACTTCGCCATCTGCATCGGTTACACCAACGCGTCGTGGACTTTGCGAGCCGAGTTGACGTCGAAGATGGTCTGCAAAGTACTGCGCTACATGGATCGAACCGGCGTGCGTGCTGTTGCGCCGCACACCGGCGACGACGTGGCTCGACAGCCGTTGCTCGACCTCGCGTCGGGATACGTTCAGCGCTCGATCGACGCATTTCCGGGACAGGGCAAGCGCCACCCGTGGCGTATGCGTCAGAACTACGTGCTCGATGCACTGAGCCTGCGCAGAACCAGGTTGTCCGCTTCGCTGCGACCGGTTGCGAAGCCGCCCGCATCGGTATCGGACATCCGAAGCACGGTGGGTGTGTCGTCGTGAATCCGACCGAAAAGGGTGCGGTCCCAATCGAACTATCGAAGGAGTTTTCCTGATGAGCACAGCCAAGTCCGTGCGGGGCAAGGTTGCCGTCGTCACCGGCGCCGGATCCGGTATCGGACGCGCCCTGGCCCTCGATCTCGCGAATCGCGGTGCGTCGATCGCGATCGCAGACGTACACGAACAGCGATTGGCCGACGTGTCCGACGAATTGACAGCGCTCGGTGTGAATGTATACACCGAAGCTCTCGACGTCCGAGACAACGACGCATGGAAGCAGTTCGCGAACAACGTGTTCGAGCATTTCGGAGTGGTGCATCAGTTGTACAACAACGCCGGGATCGCGGGAAATCATCCGTTTTCTCGCGAAGACGACGGATCGTTCGAGCGAATCATCGACATCATTATGTGGGGTGTGGTGAGGGGGACCCGTGCCTTCCTCCCTCACCTGGTCGCGTCGGGCGACGGTCACGTCGTGAACATCTCCAGCCTCAACGGTCTGCTGGGATATTCCGGATTGACGGCTTACTGCACGTCGAAATACGCCGTACGCGGTTTCACCGAGGCGCTCCGCGTGGAGATGCTCACCGAGAAACGCCCCGTCCGCGTTACCGTCGTTCACCCGGGTGGCGTACGAACGAACATCAGCGCCGACGCGGTCGAGGCGTCGAAGGAAGCGGGCAACTGGACGCCAGAGAAGGATCGCCGCGCGAAGGCATACGAGGCCAAATACTTGAAGATGCTCCCCGCGGAAGCAGCGAAGACAATCGTCGACGGCGTCGTGAAAGGCAAGGGTCGGATCCTCGTCGGCCGCGACACCCGGATGATCGATCTCCTCGTACGACTGTTGCCTGGCCGTTATCCCTTCCTCGTCGCGTCGGTCCAACGAAAAGAGGCACAGTAGGCCGAGAAAGGCGTTGAAGGACCCGCTGTCGTTTGCCCGCGGGCGCACTGGGTACAGCACAGGGACAACATCCAACGACGACCGCTCGGCCGGAATCGCCAAGGTAACCAAGCTGCTGAGGGGTCACAGCTGTGCATGTTCACCTCGCACGGCCGCGACGGACACCTGTTCTCTCGTCCAATGGCATTGCAAGAGCATGATTTCGACGGCACCTTGTGGTTCTTCGCTCGAAACGACTTGCGCAAGGTCGGTGCCGGAATCGATCTCCAGCTCTCCGGACACACTCACGCAGGTCAGTTATGGCCTCTGCGGTATCTCGTTCCCTTGCAACGACCCTCGATCGAAGGGCTCGTCACCGTCGCGGGCATACGCGCGGCGCCGGTACGTGGGGACCGCCCGTGCGCGTAGGTGCCGAGCCGGAAGTATCGATGCTGGAACTAAGTTCGGTTGGTGCGTGACCTCGAGGCACTTATCGAAGTGCGCGCGGCGGGCCCACCTCACGCCCCCAACCCCACCACCAACCGCATCACGAGTTCACCGTCCACCACCCGGGTCCGTTGTTCGCAGATGGTGTTCATCAACGCCGTGCCCTCCACGATGTCGCGCCGGTGGGTCAGTAGTCCGTCGATCGCGTCGTCGGCTGCGGTCAGTGCCGTAGCCGCCGCGGTGAGTTGGTCGTTGGTGACGCCTCGATTACCAGTGAATGCCACTCGCTGCGCACCGCGGCTGAACGTGGTGACCGCGGGAGGCGTCGGGCCACCGGTGTTGGCTTGCCTCACCCCGGCGATGTCCACACCTGGTAGCAGGCCCGACGTCGCCTTGGCCGGCACCCCGCCGATAGGGTGCACGGCCACTACCCGATCCCCGAGACGCCGTATCGCCTCGTCGATCGAGGCGACAGTTCCCGCGCGGTGGGTCGCGCCGAGCACCGCAACGGACCCGGTGATGTGACGTTCCCAGTCGTCGCCGGAGGAGAAGTTCTGCACCGAGGGCAGGTAGTTGGCGGTCCACTTCGCACCCAGCTCCGTACGGTGCACCATCGCCACCTCGACGGTCGGGAACATCACCGAGGGTGCAAGCGTGGCCGCGAGGTTGCCGATCAGACCGTCCCCGAAGATGAGAAGCGTTTGCGGGGTCTCGCGCGCGAGACACGACAGTGCATAGCGAACCACGGCATACGGTTCCACAAGGGTCGCTCGGACACTCGACAAGTCGTCCGGCAGCAACGACACCAGACCGCTGCTGACTGCGGACGCTCCGATCACGACGCGTTCCTGAAACAGACCTTCCACATTGTGGCCGAGTAGGAAGGTCGAATCGTGGGGATGGGTCGGGTTGACCACCACGCGGTCACCCACTGCGAATTCCGACACTCCTTCGCCCAGCTCGACGACTCGCGCAGCACCCTCGTGCCCGACGATCGGGGACGGATCGTTCCGGTCTCCCCGCACGATCTGAATGTCGGTTCCACACAGCGACACCGCTTCCGGCGCGAGCAGCAGCTCGCCGGGCCCAGGGGAGGGCGTCGGGCGAATCTCGACGGACGAGTGGCTACCGTGCCGGACGATGGCGCGGTGGGTGAGTTCGATTGTCATCGTTCCTCTTTCAAATCTTTGTCACACGAAGGTAACCGTCGGCGATTGCGTCCGCTCCGGAGAGTGTGTCGATGTCGCCGGGCGCGCACACGTGGATGATCTCGCGAACCCGATCCGACGTGAGCGAGTCGGCATACGAACGCGAGCCGGCAAGCTGCGCAATGAGTTCGCGCTCGTAGAACTCGACCAGTCCCTCCGCTACCCCGCCGCCGATCCCGATGCGGTCGAGTCGCGGATCGAGCGTGATCATGGTGCGGATCAACTCGGCAATGGGTTCGACTACAACGGTCAGCAATCGAGCGAGGTCATCGGTACCCTCCGCCAGCGAAGAAGCGAAAATCCGCTCCTCGTAGTCGATTCCGAGGACTTGCGCGACCGCCGCCACTCCGGGACCGGACGACATCGACGAAATGTGCCCGACGCCACCGCACGCGCACGGCAACCGCAGCACGGCCGGAGGCGCGGAACTGACGGCGCGCACGTGCCCGACCTCGCCTTGCAATCCGCGGTGATCGACCGGAACAACCTTCTCGGCCAGGTAGGCCGTGCGCACCGCGATGCCGCTGCTGATCGTGATATACGCCAGGTGCCGATCGGTGGGGCGCGCGAACCCTCGAGCGTACGACGCCAATCCTGCCGTCACGTCGTTGACCAGGGTCCAGCGCACATCGGGGCGTCGAGACGACAGCATGTGCAGTAGCGGAATCTCGCCCGAGGGCGCGTCGCCCCACAGTGGCCCGGAACCGAGTGCCACGCCCTTCTGCTCGTCGAGCGCCGCGCCGCAGGACATGTTCACCCTCGCACCGTGCGGCACGTGGACGTCGAGCGTATCCACCAACTGTTGCAGCAACCTGTCCACGGACAGGCCAGGCTGTTGCAGCACACTGGGCGCCGGGAACCGTTCGATCGCGCTCCCTACACGAATGCGCAGCCACGTACCACCCAGATCGGCGGAGACAGTATCGGTCATCGCACGGGAACCGCGTCGATCACCGGATGCACGTCTTTCGCCGGGTGCAGGTCGATGACCAGCGACCGGTCGCGCATCTCGACCCGCAGGGAGTCGAAGTTGTCGACGCGCGCGATGTTCTGGCCGGGCTCGTCGCCGATGGTGATGCACCGCACACCGGCATTCGCCGCGGCAGCCATTCCGGCCGACGAGTCCTCGAACACGATGCACGACTCGATGGATGCGCCCAGTTGCGCTGCCGCAGAGAGGAACCCTTCCGGGGCCGGCTTGCCGACGGTCACGTCCTCCGCGGCGACGGCGATCCGCGGCGTCGGGAGCCCGGCGGCGGTGAGGCGTCGGACCATCATCGATCGCGTCGCCGACGTGACCACCGCCCACCGCTCGGGCGGCACCGACGCAAGGAATCTCGCGGCGCCGGCAATCGGCTGAACCGGCACCACGCTCCGGCGCTCGCGCTCCCGTATCCACTGCAGCTCGGATCGTACGTCGGCTGCGGGTCCGAGGACGCGCAGAACGATATCGGCGGCGAGTCGGCCCGGAAGTGCCTCGGCAACAATCGATCTGTCGACGTCGTGTCGCTGGGCGAACTCGAACCAGACCGCCTCGATGGATGCGTGCGAGTCGACGAGGGTGCCGTCCATGTCGAACAGGAACGCGCCCGCAGTGATGGACTGCCGAATCGGACTGGACTGCAGACTCATACCGTGACCCCCATCCCCAGGTTTTCTCCGGCGAAGCGGACGAGTTCGAGATCGTGCTCGGTGGATCGCCGCAACCGTTGATCGCCCGGATCGGTATCCAGAACCACGGTGCCGGCGCCGAGCCCCTCGAGAAAATCGATGTCCGAGTGGATCTGCTCGACGCTGCCGTACCCGAGGGGACGGTTCGGCGACTGGACCGGAGTCTCGGTGGGCAGGAAGTAGATACGTGGGACGAAGTCCTTGCCGTCGTCGAGGGCGTCGGCGCCGGCCGCGCACAGCTGCCTCGACGGGTGCAGCGGATGCCACCCAGTGCCCACGCGGTTCGTCCGCGCGATCGCAGCGGGGCCGTTGCCGCCGATCCACAGCGGCGGGTGCGGCGTCTGGGCGGGCAGCGGCCCACCGTGCACGCGGCGCGGGGTGCCACTGGCGCCGAGGGCCCCGTAGGTCTCCGACGACCATGCCGCCACCAGCGTATCGAGGGTGTCATCGGTCAGCCGCCCGCGTTGGTGATAGGGGACACCCAGCACGTCGAACGCCTGAGACGTCCACCCGACACCCACGCCGACGATCAACCGCCCACCGCTGAGTGTGTCGATGGTGGCCGTCGCGTGCGCGAGGTGCGCCGGATGGCGGTGGCTGCCGATGAGCACGCCGCTACCCAGACGAATGGTGTGGGTCTGACCCGCCAACCACGACAGCGTCGCCAGGCACTCGTAGAACGGCGCAGGCGAGCGGCGATGGGCGTCGTCGGTCAGCACCACGTGATCCGACAGCAGCACGTTGTCGAAGCCGGCGGCTTCGGCGGTGGTGGCCCACGCGAGGATTCCGTCGGGATCGATCTGCGGCCCGAAGTTCGGGAGGTTGAGTCCGTACCTCACAGCGCACCCGGAAACAGTCGAACGCCGTCGCGCCGACCCTCAGCAGGAAGCGTCAGGAAGTTGCTGCCGTTCGCGGTGAGTGGGCGTGCGGCGTATCGACGGCCGATGTGGTGTTCGAACAGCTCGATGTTCAGCTCTCCCACCGACACCATTGCCATCCGCGACGTACCTTCCACGTCGAGGTCGAACTGCGCGGTCATGAAGCCGCGGTCGGCCTCGATGTCGGTCCGCAGAACTTCCGTCGCTGCATGGTGATTCACGAGGCGGTCGATGGCCGCGTCCAGATCGGCGACGCTGTACCCCGAGTGGTCCAGTCCGCGGCACGTGGGCAGAGTGGCCGACGGTAGGTCCTCGCGTCGGTGATGCAGCCGGGCGCCTGTGTCGCCGTAATAGCCCGGCACCTCGGGCCAGTTCTGCAGTTCGAACAATGTCCCCCACGGTGAACGGAAGTAGACCCATCTGTTGCCGGCAATCGGGCCTTCCGGCACGGTGATCACCTCGCCGAGAACGGACACACCGTCCAGCCCGGCAAGGTGATCGGCAGCGCGATCGATGTCGCCGACGGTGAAGCAGAGGTGATTGGTGCCGATGTCGACCAGGCGCGGCGGGGCCTGATTCGGGCTGTGCGAGGACGTGAATTCGATCGATGTGGAGCCGACCGGAACCGTCGCGCCGTTTCCACTCTCGACGCCGAGCAGAGACGCGACGAAATCGGCTGCCTCGTGCGCGTCGGGAACAGTGATTCCGATCGTGCTGAGCGATGTTCGGTCATTCGTGGTGACGGTCATGGGATCAACAGCACCTTTCCTCGTGTTCCACCGGCAGCGAGCAGGGCGTGAGCCTGCGGGGCTTCGTCGAATCCGAATGTGCGAGCGATCGGCACGGTGATCTCCCCCGAGGAGACGAGTGAGGCGAACTCCGCCAGGCCGGGCCCGTCCTCGTTCACGTAGCTCTTACCCGGGGTGATGCCCCGCTGTGGTTCGGGTTGGTCGCCGTCTTCGATGGAGACGAACGATCCGCCGTCACGCACACCGTCGATGGCCTCGACCACTCCGGCGGTGTCGACCACCGCGTCGTACTTCCGTGGCTCGAGATCGACGGGCTTGGCCAACACCGTCCCCACGCCGAGCGTGAGAAGGTCGTCGGTGTCCGTCTCCCGCGCCAGCGCGTCGACCCGGTGGCCGCGCGACAACAGGATCGCCGACGCTATGCGCCCCACCGCGCCCGCAGCACCGGTCACCACGACGGTGGCGCCTGCCGGAAGCGTGATCTTGTCGAGCTGTTGCACGGCGGTGAGCGCCGCCAACGGGATCGCGGCCGCATGCTCGAGGCCGACGCCGGTGGGGGCGTGGGCGAACAGCGATTCGTCGGCGACGACGCGCTCGGCGTACGTACCGAAACGGTGCGCCGGCTGCGCGATCATCCCGATGACGGTGTCGCCGGGGGTGAATCGAGTGACGGACGAGCCGACTGCTTCGACCGTGCCCGACACGTCCCATCCCAGCACCGCGGGATACGTCAGTTCGATGGGCAGGAAGCCGGACCGGGTCTTGAGGTCTACCGGGTTGACGGCCGCGGCGGCCACCGACAGGGTGATATCGCCGGGCCCGGCGGTGGGCTCCTCGATCTCGCCGACGGTGAGGACGTCGGGTTCCCCCTTGCCGTGAACGATGATGGCTCTCATGCAGCTCCCTTCGATGTGGCGGCCTTCGATGTATCGGCCGTGTGCAGTTCGCCGGCATAGCGTGCGTTCTCCTCGGCGGCGGTGAGTACGAGTCCGCCGTCGACCGTGATGGTGGTTCCGGTGACATAGCTCGACGCGGAGCTCGCGAGAAACACCGCGGCAGTGGCTACTTCGTGCACACCCGCCGGACGACCGAGCGGGATCGCGGGCCGGTCGATGGCGGCGTAGGAGGACTCGTCGTCGACGCCGTTCATCGCGGTCGCCGTTTCGCCCGGTGCGACGCAATTGACACGGATACCGTGCTGCGCGAATTCGAGGGCGAGCACCTTGCTCGACGCCGCCAGCGCCGCCTTGCTCGCGCAGTAGATCGATCCCCCGGTGATGGGCACCGAGTCGTGAACCGAGGTGACGTTGACGATGGATCCGGCGATATCGTCGGCGATCATGCGGCGACCCACCGCCGACGCCAACGCCAACGGCGTGACCGTGTTGATCGCCAGCACATCCTCGATGCGGCCGACGTCGAGCGCATCGGCCGGAGAACGGTCGTTGACACCGGCGTTGTTGACCAGGCATCGGATCTCGCCCAGGCGATCTGCTGCGTCGAGAACGGTCTCGACGGCGGCATGGGCGTCGCGCAGATACAGCCGAAGCGGGACGACATCGACGGGATGACTCGCACGAATATCGTTGACCAGGACGTCGATTCGCTCGATTCCGTTGCCGTAGCCGAGGATGAGGTTGTGCCCTTCCGTGGCGAGCGCAAGCGCGATGGCGCGGCCGATGCCGCTGCTCGCGCCGGTGACGACCGTGTAGCCGGGTCTAGTCAATGGAGATCACCACCTTCGGCCGGGTTCGGTGGCTTTCGAGTCGATCGAAGGCGGATTTCGCGTCCGAGAGGGGCACGACGCTGTCGATGAGCGACGCCAGGGCGGGCCGGATGAGGGGGAACAGGCCCGCTGCACGCCGATAGTGATCGACGCCATGGCGCACCCCGATGATCGAGATTCCGGCCAGCGCAACCGCTCCGGGGTCGATGGACTCCGACTGCGCGGCGACCCCGACGAGTATGCACTTTCCGCCCGGTCGGAGTACGCCGATTCCCGTTCCCAGCGCGCCGTCGCCACCCGAGGCTTCCACGACGATGTCGTAGGGTCCTGCCAGGGCCTCGGTACTGGTGAAGCTGTGTGCGGCGGAGCCGGGACCGAGGTGGGCGATGGGTCGTGGTTCGAGCACGTCGACGGTGACGGGGTACTGCGACAGCATGGCGATAGCGAGGCTGCCGATGGTCCCCGCTCCGATGACGAGGACGCGATCGCCTGGGGAGACCGACGCCAAGTCGACGGCTTCGAGCACGGTGACCAGGGGTTCGATGAGAACATGTTCCGGTTCGGCCGGAGCGCGGCCCAGGGACACCAGGGCGCGACGCGGCATGACGAGGAATTCGGCTGCGGCGCCGCCGTGCTCGTAGAGGCCGACCTCACGGAGGTCGGAACATTGATTGCGTCGACCCGATCCGCAGGCCGTGCACGACTGGCAGAAGAGCATCGTGCTGCCGGTGACGGCATCGCCGGCGGCGAGGTCATGGACGTGAGCGCCGGATTCCTGCACGATGCCCACCCACTCGTGTCCGAAGTGATGCGGATACGACGTCTTCCCGTCCACCAGATACGACGACGTGCCGTGCAGTAGTTCGAGATCCGTACCGCACAGGCCGACGTACTTCACCGCGACGACGACGTCGTCAGGACCGCATTCAGGCGCGTCGAGTTCGACGACCGACACCGAGTGAGGTGCGTCGATCACGGCCGCTCTCACGCGGCCACCCGGGCGGTACGGCGACTGAGGAACAGCAATCCGACGGCGGCGACGGCGAGAACAGCCCCGATGGCGGGCAGAATCCCGACGCTGTTGCCGCCGGACAACGCAATGGACCCGATCCACGCGCCCGCGGCGTTCGCGAGCTGGAAACCGGCGATGTTGACCGTCGCGGCGAGGTGCGGCGCTTCACTGGCCGCGCCGATCAGTTTGGAGGCCAACGGCGGAATGATGGAGAAGCCTGCGGCGCCCAGGACGAACATCCACGCGAACGCGAACCACGGGGTGCCGCCGAACAGGAACAGCACCAGCAGTGCCGCGGCGAGTGCGGTGAGCGCGACGTAGAGCGTCTTGTCCAGGGCCTTGTCGGCGAAGTGGCCGCCGAGTTGGTTGCCGACCACCGAGCCGACCCCGAACACGAACAGCACGATGGTGACGGTGGACGCCGAGATCCCGGCGTGGTCGGTGAGGTACGGCGCGATGTAGGTGAACACGACGAACAGCGCGGCCTGGCTCAACGCGGTGAGGCCGATGGCCCAGAGCACCGGGCGGCGGGTGAACACGCCCAGTTCCGAGGTGACGCTGCCGGTCTGATGAGACGGCGCTGCGCGTCGGGTCGAGACGATGAGGGCTGCGGTGACGACGAGCTGGAAGATCGCGATGATGGCGAACGACCAGCGCCAGCCGAGTTGGGTGCCGATCAACGTGCCCAGCGGAACACCGAGAACCGTAGCGAGGTTGAGGCCGAGCGTGACGCGGGCGATGACGCGGCCCTGGAACTCGGGGGCCACCAGGGAGGTGGCCAGCACGAGGCACAGCGCGAAGAACGTCGCGTGCGGAAGCGCGGTGATGACCCGGAAGACGACCAGGGTGGCGAAGTTCGGCGCCAATGCGGTGCCGATGTTGCCGACGATGAACAGGGCCATCAGCGCTGCGATGAGCGGTGTTCGCGGGACCCGGGTGGTGACGATGGTGAGCAGCGGGCCGCCGATCACGACGGTGACGGCGTAGATCGTGACGAGCAGGCCGGCCGTCGAATTGCTCACGGCGACGTCGGACGAGATGTCCGGGAGGACACCCGCGACGAGATATTCGACGGTGCCGACGCCGAATACGGCGAGGAGCATCCAGAGGATGGCGACGTTCGCGTTGGTATGACGCGTGGCTGCGGGCTCGCTCAGACGTGTCTCGGTGACCATGGTCTATCCCTTCGTTGAGTTGTCGTGGCCGGTGTATTCGACGACTGCACATCCCCAGGTGAATCCGACGCCGATGCCGGTGAGCATGATTCGGTCACCCGGCTCCAGCGCCTCGGTACGGCGGAGCAGATCGAGACCGAGCAGAGGATCGGCGGCACCGGTGTGGCCGATCTCGCGGCCGAGTTCGACAAGTGTCTGATCGGGGCGGATCTTCAGCGGCTCGAAGCATTGCTTGCGGAGCAGCACATTGCCGAAGTTCGGGACGATCCACCGGGTGATCTCACCGTGGTGCGTGGCGGCATCACCCAATGCTGTTTCGGCGCAACGCGACAGGGCTGCCGAGTTGCGGGACCAGAATTCGTCGATGGAATGCGTTTCGGTGAATCCGGCTACCCGCTTCCGCAGGTCGAGCGGACCGTCGGTGCTATAGACCTGCATGGCGAGACTGTCGTGGCCGCGGTGCATCTGCTCGAGGTGCGCGTCGCTCACCACGGAGGTGGACAGCAGGCGGAACGGGCCGGGATCCGGACCGATGACGGCGGCCCCCGCGCCGTCGCCGTAGACCAGTCCGCTGTCGGAGTTCCACCGATCGAACAGGGGCTCACGCCACGCGTCGGATGCGGTGACCAGGCCCTTGCCGCGACTGTCGAACCAGCGTCCGATCATCTCCATCCCGACGATCGCGCCGGCGCAGGCGGTCCGGATCTCGATCGGCAAACATTCCTCGATACCGAGTTCGTTCTGGATGTATGCGCCGCAGTTCCACGCCTCGAGCCCGTTGTGCAGGACAACGGCGTGGACGAGGAGGTCGACGTCCTCGGTGCTGATTCCGCTGTCTTCCAACGCAGCTCGGCCCGCGAGAACGGCCATGTCCGGAGCGGACTCGCCGAGGTCGGGGTTGGACACTGCCGCCGACGTCTGCCCGGTCTTCTGATGCTCGACCTCCTCGAAGCGGCCTGCGGCGACCATGTCGGCAGCCTGCACTCGCGCATCCGGCAGATACGAACCGAAGCCCTCGATGTAGAGGCTGTCCCACTTCATGACGCGACCCTCGAGACCGTCGGTTCTCCGAGTTCGGCGTTCTTTCGGCTCAGCAATTTCAGCGCGGAGGCGATTTCGCCGGGCGTGACGTCGTTCGCGAAGTGGTGACCGCCGATGCCGACGGGGAGCGGCAATCGCTGCCGACCGTCACGGTGACGGACGGTGTCGGCGAGTGCGGCGTCGAGCAGTCCTGTCTTGTCCAACACGTCGTTCCAGACCGGCAGCCCGAGCTGCTTCATGACCGTCAGTATCCGGTCGAGGTCGGCGCTGCCGAGGCTGCCGCGCAGGAAACCCAGTGCCGACGTCAGGGCCATGTCGATGCCGACGGCTTCACCGTGTAGCAACGCGGGCAGCGCTTCCATCTCCAGAGTGGGGGAGAACGTGTGCCCGTAGTCGACGCACCGTTCGAGGCAGGACTCCCACAGATTCGGTTGCAGTTCCTCCAGCATCAGATGGATGGACTCCGCGATGACCTGCGTTGCGGCAGTGTCGAGTTCGCCTGACGTCCCCTGTAAGTTGTCGGCGATCAGACGCGGACCGTACGTTTCGAGCAACTCGAACAGGTCGACCGACTTGATCAGCGCCATCTTCAGAATCTCCGCGAGACCGTTGGACAGGTGCCGGTCGTCGAGGGTGCGGAGAAACGCGCGGTCGACGTAGGTGGCGATCGCCGGCGCGTACGTTCCGAGACGGTTCTTGCCCATGGCGTAGTTGACGCCGGTCTTGACGCCGACACCGGCGTCGACCAGGCCGATGAGCGTGGTCGGGATGCGGATGTAGGGGGTTCCACGGCGGTACACGCTGGCGGCGAATCCGACGACGTCGAGCAGTACGCCACCACCGATGGCGATGACCGGCTCGCGGCGCCGGTCGATGCCGAAGCCGTTCATGGCGTCGACCACCCGGATTACCGAGCTCCACTCCTTGACTGTCTCGTCGGCTCGCATGGGCACGAAGTGTGCGTCGACGCCGTGGTGTTCGAAGTACCTGCGGATACGGTCGCCGTGGATGCGGTCGACATTGGCATCGATGATGATCAGACGACGGTCGCCGCGGGTCAAGGGTGCCGCGCTGCAACTGTCGAGTAGCTGCGTACTTTTCAGCGCGAACAGGTCTCGCGCGGCGATGACATGGTATTCGACTTGCTTGACGGCCTCGACCTTCCATGCGGAGTCGGCGTCCGTCGTGTGGCTGAGTCTCAGTTTGAATGAAGCGGCACTACGCATTTCGATCCCCCTGGACGATGAACTGCAAGCTCGGGCTGTGACGGTTCCTTTGCGGTGCTTCGGCGAACCAAAGTTCGTACCCGAGGGTAAGGGATTCGCGTAGTGATCGCTACAGGAGTAGACTGGATCACAATTCGGAGCGAGACCAGGAGGTCCTATGGCAGGCGTACCGGGGCAGGGGCGGAAGTTCGACGTGGGCACCGCGCTGGAACAGGCGATGTTTGCCTTCTGGGAGCATGGCTACGAGGGCACATCCGTCTCCAAGCTGACCTCCGCGATGCACATCAACCCGCCGAGCCTCTACAGCGCATTCGGTGGTAAAGAAGGCGTTTTCTTCGCTGCCGTGGAGCATTACCTCGCCACACGCGGTGACTTCATGGACCGCGCCTTCTCGGAGGAACCCCATGCGGTCAAGCTGATCTCCCGGCTGTTGTATGACGCCGCGTCGCACTACACCGACGAGTCGTGTCCGGGTGGGTGTCTCATCATCAGCTCTGCCGTCAGCGTCACCGATGCCAACCAGGGTGTCGCAGATCGATTGCGCGACATGCGCAATGCCAACGTGGCGCTTCTGTCGGAGCGCATCACCGTCGGCATTGCCGACGGCGTCCTCCCGACATCCTGGGATCCTGTCGAGATCTCCGAATACATCGGCGTGATCATCCAGGGCATGTCGCAACGAGCCCGCGACGGCGCCACGCGTGCGCAGCTCGAGCGGGTGGCCGACCGAACCTTGGCGTCCTTGGGTGCAGCGGCTGCGACGCCTCTGCGCACATGATCACTGCCAGCCCTGTCGAAGACTCATGACCTAGGTCAGTTGAATTCGGGTCGAGTCCGAGCGCATCACGATTGACGTTCCGTTCGGCTCACCGACCGTTTCGGGGTCACCTGGATCATCGACGTCGTTGCACCCTGGGGCTGAACTCCGAAGGCTGCGTGAGAATGGGTTGGCGTGGTTCAGGTGTTCCTCACCCCCGGCGTGAGTTCGAGACTCTGCGGCGCTGTTCGCAGAACGAGCATCGGGTTGCGCGTTTGGAAAAACGGGGAGGCTCCCTGAAATGCGCCCTCGATTCGACATTCGAGTACGGCTCGGAACCTACTCCGGAGTAGTCGTCGGTGCTCCGGCGACTGCGGGCGGGCAAGTGAATCCAGTCGAATACGTTGTCGCAGTCGTGGATCACCGCCTATCGTGCTGTGCATGATCATCGTGACTACGAACGAGATTCCTGGCCATCGCATCACAGCGGTACACGGTGAGGTGTTCGGTTTGACCGTGCGCTCGCGCCACATCGGATCGAATATCGGTGCCTCGTTCAAAGCGCTCGCGGGCGGGGAACTGAAGGGCATCACCACGCTCTTGCAGGAAACTCGCACCGAAGCGCTGTCCCGATTGTCGGCGGAAGCCACGGCGAAGGGTGGCAATGCCGTGGTCGCGTTTCGATTCGAAACCAACGATTACGGCGACACCGGAGGAGTCGAGGTGTGCGCCTACGGCACCGCGGTCACCACCGAACCCAGTTGAGGGTTCCATCCGGACGGGTGCGATAACGGTCGGGTCCAAGTCCCTTGTCGTTTGCGGGGGCTCACTGTGGGTACAACCCTGAAATGACAATCGACGACGACCGTACGGCCGGTATCTCCAAGGTGACCGAGCTCCTGAGGGATTCGAAGCTGTGCATGTTCACCACGCACGGCCGTGACGGACACCTGCTGTCCCGTCCAATGGCACTGCAGGAGCACGACTTCGACGGTTCGTTGTGGTTCTTCGCGCGCAACGATTCCCGCAAGGTCGGCGACGTTCGCGCTGACAGTTCGGTGAATGTGTCGTTCCAGTCGGGGACAGCCTGGGTTTCCGTGTCCGGACGAGCAGAGATCGTTCTCGACGAGGCGAAGAAGAAGGAACTATGGAATCAGGCGGCGGCGGCATGGTTCGACGACGGCCCTGAGTCTCCCGAGGTCGTTTTGATCTCTGTCGAAGCGGAGGGCGCGGAATACTGGTCAGCGCCGGGGTCCAAGGTATCGACCCTGCTCGCGTACGCCAAGTCCAGGATCACGGGTGACAAGCCGGACGTCGGCACGAACGACACCGTCGAAATGTAGAAACTGGCGCGCTGGAGGAGGGTAGGGTGGCGGCCTCTGGACGGTGCAGGCACGAACGGTGATCGAGGGTGTGCGTGAAGTATTACGAGATGTTCGCTGGCGGCCCGCACGCGTCGAGCATCGTTCTCGGCCTGATGCGCATCGAAGCGCTCGACGATGCGAGTATCGCCAAGCTCGTCGGGACCGCTCGCGATGCGGGTGTTTCGGTGTTCGACCACGCTGATATCTACGGCACAAGTCGACACGGATGCGAGCGTCGATTCGGAGACGCAGTGACATTCCTGCCCTCCGAACGCGAGCAGGTCGTCATTCAAAGCAAGGTAGGGATCCGGGACGGGTTCTACGACTTCTCCAAGGCGCACATCCTCGACACCGTCGAGAAATCGCTCTCCGCGCTGCGCATGGATCATCTCGACGTGCTGCTGTTGCACAGGCCGGACAGTCTGGTCGAGCCCAGCGAGGTCGCCGCTGCATTCGATGCTCTGCACTCGGCCGGAAAGGTGCGCAGTTTCGGCGTCTCCAACCACACACCCGGTCAAATTCAGTTGCTTGCCACCGAGGTGACGCAGCCGCTGATCATCGATCAGGTGCAATTGAGCCTCACCCATGCGCCGTTGATCGCTGCGGGTTTGGCGTCGAACATCGGTGGTCTCGACCAATCGATCGACCTGAGCAACGGCCTTCTGGATTACGCGCGCATCAACGACATAGCCTTGCAAGCTTGGTCGCCCTTCCAGAGCGGCTACACAGGAAAGGTTTTCATCGGTGATCGCGAAAACTACCCAGAACTGAACGACGCTCTCGACGATCTCGCCCGCGATCACGGTGTGACTCCCACTTCCATTGCGACGGCATGGCTCACGCGTCATCCGGCAAAGATCCAAGTTGTCCTGGGGACGACCACGCCGAGTCGAGTAGCTGAAGCCGTGGCCGGCAGCGGTATCAGTCTGAGCCGGGAAGAGTGGTACCGACTCTTCCGAGCCGCCGGATACAGCCTTCCTTGACGGTCAGCGCTCGTTTGCTCGGATTCGTTTCGACCATCGTCGGACAACTGTGAGCTCGTGCAGTCCCAAAGGTGCAGTGGGCGAGTGACAATGCGTCGATTCACTACTTCTGCACACGTCCTCGCATCTGGGCGGTAGGTAATCTGTGGGAATGGCGGCTTTCGAGGTTGGTGACGGGGTAACAGCGACGGGTGGGCCCATGAGCGGTGTCTATGGCACTGTGGTCTGGTTCTACGAGGAGAAGAACCAGATCCTGGTTCGTTTCGGTGCTACTCAACAGATGTACTTCGCGCCCGACGAATTGAAGCGTTGGGGCGGGTAGCGCAACAATTGAAGGATGCGCCGGCGGACGTGCTCGTCGAGGTGGTGTTCGCCGATGTCAGCGAGGTATCGTGCGAAAACCTGGCGACCGTCCGCGCTGACACGAAATCACTGACTTCCGGGCGGGTCAGTGAACTGCGACGGTTCACCCTCACGTCACCCTCGAAGATGGGCAGCAAGCGGTCGGGAACTGCTGCGAGCTTCATCGGCAGTGTCACCGATGGGATAGATGCGTTCTACCGTGATGTGGTGCAACCGCTGAAGCCTTGGGTGCCGTCCGCGCCGGAATCGACCACGAGCACAGTCGATTCGGAGTGAGGATGCCAACCTCCGTACTTCATGCTGGCGCATGGAGTGGATCGAGATGCAGTTCCCATCGCGCACTGGTAGCCCCAGCATGATGCTCGAACCCCACGACAACAGTCACCGTGCAAGCGATTCGCTCCCGTTGTGCGGCACCGGAAACTGGGTGCCGGTATCCGGGTGCGGTCAGGGCAGCACTCCGGGTAATCCTGGATGTGCTGCCCTTGGGCAATTCGTACCGTTGTTCCATGCGAACACGAGGCAGCACCGAGCGAACGAAGGCTTCGACTGCAGCGTTCGCGGTTGCCGCCGGGGCCGGGGTGGTTCACGGGTTGGCAAGCATGTACTGGGCGCTCGGCGGGCGATGGCAGCTCGAATCGGTCGGGGAGTGGGCCGTCCAGCTTTCGGCTGAACACCCGCTGCAGACCGGGCTGGCGCTGGGGACGATCGCTGTCGTCAAGCTGGTTGCGGCGGTCGTGCCGTGGGTCGACGAGCGTCATCAGGGGCGCTTCCACCGCCCGTTGCGGGCGGTCGGTTGGGCGGGCGGATTCGTTCTGGTCGGGTGGGGCGGCATGTCGACCATCGCGGCGGGCGCGGTGCTGGCTGGACTGTTCACACCGAGCGGTGGATTCAACGAGACGACGATGATCGGACACGCGATCGTGTGGGATCCGCTGTTCGCGCTGTGGGGAATCGCGTTGTTGACAGCGTTGTGTTTGACGCGCACCGCAGAATCATCGACTGCGGGCCTCGGTCGAGTGCGTCACCGCTGAAGCCCGATCTGCCGACAAACCAATACCTGCAGCCACGGAATCCGAATACCCATCGAGAGGCATTCGACGTCGACGTCGGGGCCTGCTGACTGGAGGAGTGAGTTCATGCGGGGCGACAGGAACCATCTCAGGCTCGTCGAAGATGCACCCGAGGTGTCCGCGTCGGTCACACGAAGCGATGCAGCCAACGTGATCGCAGTCCGAGCCGACAACGTTCGCGCAGGTCAGGTCTGCGAGGTGTTGCACGCGGGTGTGTTCGCACTGAGTCACCGCGTGGTGGTTCCCGAGGGTCACACGGGCGTCACGATGTCGACCTTCGCGCTGGTGGAAGGCGACTACGAGGTCTCATTGCGGATCGACGGCGTCCTTTACCCGAGCGCCGGTCCAGAGTCGGTTCGTGTGGGCGAACGACGCACCGAGCCGACGACCGCGCCCTCCACGCCGAAGCCGTCGTACCCGAACATCCGTACCGCTGCTGCCGGGCCACGCAGCCTGAGCCGACCGCGGTCGGCACAGGTCACTGCGCACTCGCGCTGAGCACCTGTCGACTCGTCGTGGGTGCGGCGGTCACGTCGTCTTCACGGTGCCCCCATCCACGATCACGTCGTGTCCCGTCATCGATGCAGCCGCGTCGGACACGACGAATCCGATAACGTCGGCTATCTCGGAGGCCGGCGCCAATCGACCGGCCGGAATCCCACCGAGCGAGTCCATGAGAACAGTCATGCCCTCTTGCTCGTTCACACCGCGAGCCGCGGCTATCCGCCGGGCCAGATCGAGTGCGCCGTCGCTCTGAATCCCGCCGGGTGAGACCGTGTTGACGCGGATTCCACGAGGAGCGAGCTCGTTCGCGAGCCCTTTGCTGTACGTGCGCAACGCTGCTTTGGCAGCGGCATAACCCAGCGTCCCGTCGTACAACGGCATCCTGCCTTGTATCGATCCGACGTGCACGATCGCACCCGCTCCGTTCGCGAACAGAAGCGGCACCAACGCTCTGTCGATGCGGACTGCTGCCAGCAGGTTGAGCGCGAGTTCGTCGTCCCAGTGAGCATCGGTCATCGTCGCGTGACCACCGCCCGGCGAGGAGGACCCGCCGGCAACGTGCACCACGATGTCGACTCCGCCCGCTTGCTTCGCTGCTCGAGCAATCTCGGCCGCCGATGTCGGATCTGTGACGTCGACCTGGATCGTGCCTGCCGCTCTGGTTTCGGGTGCAGCTGTACGGCCAACCGACAGCACAAGTGCCCCGGCATCTGCGAGGCGATCGACGACAGCTGCCCCGAGGCCTCGGGTCCCGCCGACGACAACTGCTCTTCGGCCGATCAGCGACAGGCTGGTCGGGTAGTCGATTCGAGAGTCCGGAGAAGTTTTCTCGTTCATCGTTCTACCGTCGATCCTCCCTGCGGGGGAGAGTCAAGTATTCGAGGCTCCGTCTGCCGTCGCTTATCGGTTTCGCTGATAGCGGGTATCTGGATTATCTCTTTGACCGATGCCGCCACCGCATACGAGAGTTGTGGGCAACCCCATCTGTTTCGACCGAAGGCATCTTTCGTGGATACTGCTTCTTTACCTCTCCCGTCGTTCGCGCTCGGTACGGCCTTGCTCGCGGACGGGCCGCACGCGGTAGCGCTGTCGTCCGGCAAACTTCTGGACCTCGATTCCGTCGCAGAGAGGCTCGGACTCGACGCTCCCGTCCACACGCGGCTGGTCCTGGAAGAGTGGGACCGGGTATTGCCGCTGCTGCGAGAGGCGGCGAGATCGAGCTCGGGTGCTTGGACCGATCTGAACGATGCGACAGTGCTGGCGCCGATCGAACCGCGTCAGATTCTCCAGGCCGGCGCCAATTACCGTACGCACGTCATCGATCTTGCTGTCAAGCACGCGGACATCGCGAACGGACGAACCGAAGAGCAGGTTCGAGCGGAGACCGCAGCGATGATGGACAAGCGGAAAGCCGAGGGTGAACCCTATTTCTTCGTGGGCCTACCGTCTGCTGTCACCGGACCCTACGACGCTGTCACTTTGCCGCCCGGCACCGAGAAGAACGATTGGGAACTCGAGTTGGCCGCGGTGATCGGACGCTCCTCGTACCAGCTGTCTCCTGACGAAGCGTTGGAAGCAGTCGCAGGTTTCACGATCGCGAACGATCTGACCACCCGAGAGCTGGTGTTCCGCCGAGACATGCCGGAGATCGGGACGGACTGGTTACGCGCCAAGAACGCGCCAGGATTTCTTCCGCTCGGACCGTGGATCGTGCCCCGCAGTGACGCGGGCGAGGTGTCGGCGATGCGCCTGACGCTCGAGGTCGGCGGACAGGTGATGCAGGACGAATCGACCAACGACATGCTGTTCGACGTCGCGGCACTGGTGTCGGCTGTATCCCGCACGGTTCGACTGCTTCCCGGCGACCTCGTGCTGACCGGAAGTCCGGCAGGAAACGGTATGCACTGGGGGCGCCTGTTGCAGGACGGAGACGTCATGACGTCGACGATCACCGGGCTCGGATTCCAGCAGACGCCGGTGGTGGACGCGTCATGACATCCGTACTCGTCGTTGGGGCTGGACTTGCCGGATCCGCGGCCGCGATCGCATTCGCGCGGGGAGGCGCGTCGGTCGACGTCGTCGAGTCGAGCCCGCGCGATCTCGCGCTCGGATCTGGAATAACGCTGCAAGGCAATGCACTCCGCGTCCTGAGAGAGCTGGGAGTATGGGACGAGGTGCGTGAACACGGGTATGGATTCGACACCCTCGGCTTCAGGGCACCCGACCCGACGGGGACGCTGCTGTTCGAAATGAAGGACGCACGTACCGGTGGATCCGATTTGCCCGCGAGTATGGGGATGGAGCGGCCGGTGCTGGCGTCGATCCTGCATGCCGGAGCCGAACGGGCCGGCGCGCGCATGCGGTTCGGCACCGCAGCTCATTCCCTGGCTCAGGACGGATCTGCGGTGGATGTGACGTTCTCCGATGGAACACTGGGTCGATACGACTTGGTGATCGGAGCCGACGGCGTTCGGTCGTGGACGCGCAAAGCTGTGGGAATCGATCTGATGCCGAAGCCAACGGGGATGGGTATTTGGCGGCTCGTCGGACCACGCCCGAACAGTGTCACGCGTACCGACATCATCTACGGCGGCGCGGGATATATTGCGGGATATTGCCCCACAGGCCCGAATTCGATGTACGCGTACATCGTCGAGGACGCTCGGGATCGAACCGGCTCCAGCCCCGAACAACGCCTGGAAGTGTTGCGAGGCCTTGCCCAGAATTACCACGGCCCGTGGGACGACATCAAGAACCACATCGATGATCCAGCGACTGTCAATTACACCTGGTTCGAAACTCACGTGCTGGACGGCCCGTGGCATCGCGGTCGCGTCGTACTGATCGGTGACGCAGCACATTGTTGTCCGCCCACAGTGGCGCAGGGGGGAGCGCAGGCGCTGGAGGATTCACTCGTTCTCGCCGAGATGGTGCTCGCGACGGACGAAATAAGTGAAACGGTGCTCGAGGCGTTCACCGCTCGGAGGCTGCCGAGGGCTCGTGCCGTGGTCGAAGCCTCGGTCCAGATCGGCACCTGGATGTTGGAGCACGATGCCGATGCCGATATTCCCGGCCTGATGGGGCGTGTCGCTGCCCTCGTAAGCGAGGCACCGTGAGTATCGAAACAATCGACGTTCACGCCCATGCAATCGTGCCCGAGGTGGAGGCCGCGGTCGCAGGACAACCAGGGCTCGACGCGCACCGAGCACTCGACCGAGTACGAAACGGGGCGGAGTCACTGGCCGTGTCCCGAGACATGGTCGCGCGTCGTGCCGCTCAACTGACCGATCTCGATCGACGGCTGACCGACATGGACCGAGCCGGTATCGACGTTCAGGTCGTGTCCCCGTCACCCTCGCAATACCACTACTGGGCTGAGCGCACGCTGGCCGAAATCGTGACGGCGAGCGCCAACCGGGGAATCGCAGCATTGGTCGCCGAGGAGCCCAGTCGGCTTGTCGGGCTCGGCTTGGTCGCCCTGCAGCATCCGGAGGACATGGTGAGGGCTTTGAACGACGCCGTCGTCACGTGCGGATTGGCCGGCGTGGAGATCTCGTCCTTCGCGCCCGGGGTAGAGCTGTCGGATGTCCGACTCGAACCGTTCTGGGCGCGAGCAGCCGAGCTGGGCGCGGTGGTGTTTCTTCATCCCTTCGGGTGCTCGCTCGACGAGAGGCTCGATCGTTTCTATCTGTCCAACACGGTGGGGCAACCAGTAGAGAACGCCGTAGCGTTGTCACACATCATCTTCGCCGGTGTACTCGATCGTCATCCAACGTTGAAGTTGATCGCTGCGCACGGTGGCGGGTATCTACCCACGTACGTCGGTCGTTCGGACCACGCGTGGGCAGTGCGTCCGGAAGCGCGCCGTTGCGTCGACCGACCCAGCAGCTATCTGCCGCGAATCACATTCGATTCGTTGGTGCACGGCCCCGCCGCACTTCGAACTCTGATCGACGCGGTCGGACCAGACTCGGTCGTGCTCGGTTCCGACTATCCGTTCGACATGGGCACCGTGGATCCAGTCGCCGAAGTACGCGCGGCAGCCTTGTCGGAGCGCACAACACTATCCGTTCTCGGTGACAATGCCGCTCGCCTCGGGCTGTCACCGATCTCGAGAGGAGCTGACTCATGAACGACTACGCGTTCACGCACCTACGGCATGTGGATCTCGCGGTGCCCGATTACCAGCAGCAGCTGGAGTTCTACACCAACCAGTGGGGATTGACGAATGTCGGAACCGACGGAGACATCACCTATCTCGCAGCAGAGGGATCGCCGGAGCAGTACGTAGTTCGCATCCGAAACAGTGCCGAGAAGCGACTGGATCTGGTGTCCTACGGTGTCGCCGACGCCGTTGCGGTGGACAGTCTGGCCGAAAAGTTGGCGGTCGGTGGTGTTCAGCTGGTCGACGAACCGGGAACACTGCACACGATGGGCGGTGGATACGGATTCAGATTTTTCGACATCGACGGTCGCACGGTGGAGGTATCTGCCGATGTGGCTGTGCGACAGCACCGGAAGGTCGAGGAGGGTGAGTCGATCCCCGTCAAGCTTTCGCATGTCGTGCTCAATTCTCCGAACCCCGAGGCGACGGTTGCGTTCTACGACAAGTGGTTCGGGTTCAAATTGTCGGATACCCTCATGCACCCGCGAATGGGCGAAATGATGTGGTTCCTGCGCACCAACGCGCAGCACCACAGCATGGCGATCGCGCGCGGACCGCACGTCTCGTTGCATCATGCGTCGTTCGAGCTGAGGGGTATCGACGAGTACATGCGTGGGACCGGTCGAATGCTGCGGGCCGGCGTCGAGAAGATCTGGGGTCCGGGGCGCCACAAAGCCGGAAACAACACCTTCTCGTATTTCCTGGACCCCAATGGCAACACGATGGAATACACCACCGAACTGGAAGTCCTCGACGAAGACACCTGGCATCCTCATCTTCTCGATTTCTCGGCTCCCGAGGTGTCCGATCAGTGGGGTACCGCCAACGCCATGAACGAGTTCGTGGCACAGAGATCCTTCAACGACCCGGACAAGGGTCTGTTCGTGGCGCCGCCGGTATGAGGTTCGCAACGTACGAACTCGGAGGCCGGATAGCGACCGGCGTGGTGCACGCAGACCGCGTGCATCAGATCGACGAATCCGTCCAGTCGCTTCTGGACGGAGGTCTGGATCGTGCGCTCGAGATCGGTTCGCGCGCACTCGGTGGCCCGTCGACGGACCTGAGCGAGGTCAGTCTTCGAGCGCCGTTGCAGCCGAGGACGATCCGCGACTTCGTCGCATTCGAAGAGCACGTCGAGGGCGTACGACGCAGCATGTCCGGCGAGGGCGGTGTCGGCGGGGGTGGTGTCGGCGAGGCGTGGTACGAGGCACCTCGGTTCTATTTCACCAACCCATACACGGTGACCGGTTCGGGCTCGACGATCAGCCCTCCAGCCGCATGTCGAGAACTGGACTTCGAGTTGGAGGTGGCTGCCGTGATAGGTAGATCCGGGTCGAGCGTGTCGGTCGAGGAGGCAGGCAACCATATATTCGGCTACACCATCTTCAACGATTGGTCTGCGAGGGACGTGCAGAGACGAGAGATGCAAGTAGGCCTCGGACCGGCGAAGGGCAAGGACTTCGCCAGTACGCTCGGCCCTTGGATCGTGACTGCGGACGAGTTCACCGACCGACGAGATCGAGACGGGTTTCTCGAGCTTTCGTGCTCGGTAGACGTGAACGGTGAGCGCGCGGGACACGATTCGTTGGCCAACATGGGTTGGAGTTTCGACTCGCTCGTTGCTTACGCGTCGCGCGACTCCTGGGTCCACCCCGGCGATGTACTGGGCAGCGGAACCATGGGCAACGGGGGTTGTCTTGCCGAGCTGTGGGGTCGACGTGGAGAGAAATCTCCTCCGCCCCTGCACCACGGAGACATCGTGACGATGACCGTCGAAGGTATCGGAACGTTGACCAACACTGTCGGTGAGAGCCGACGAGTTCCAGTTGTGCCTCCCGCCCGGATCGTCGACCACGCACGAGTTCGTTCCGAGAGGATCACCGAATGACCAGCACCGACCGCGTTTTCGTTCTGGATCGTAGTGACCCCGAGGGTGAGATTGCGAAAGCTGCTGAGCGCAATCGAAATTGGGGGAAGTGGGGTGAAGATGACGTTCGCGGCACCATGAACTACATCACCGACGAACTACGCGCTGCAGCAGGCTCTCTGATCAAGCGGGGTGTCTCGTTCTCGCTGTCGCAGAGTTTCGATATGGACGGTCCGCAGAAGGGTTGGCGACGGCGAACGAATCCAGTTCATACGATGCTCGACACCGGCACCGATGCAGTCGCGGGTATCCAGGGGTTTCCACACGGTCTCGGTGGCGCGGACGATGTAGTGTCCATGCCGCTTCAGTGTTCGACGCAATGGGACGGGCTCGGACACATTTTCGACCACGGAATTGCGTGGAACGGACGACCCGCGGATTCAGTCGTAACCAGCCTGGGAGATGGAGTTACCGGCATAGAGACCGTGGCGAACGGAATAGTCGGACGTGGTGTTCTTCTCGATGTGGGTAGGCAATTCGGTGAGGACGGTGAGTTGCCGGATGGCTTCGCCATCACGACGGAACATCTGAAGTCCACCATCTCGGCGCAGGGTGTCACCGCTGAAGTAAGGCGCGGCGACCTCGTGTTGGTGCGTACCGGACAACTCAGTCGTGTACGCCGCGAGGGCTGGGGAGAGTATGCGGGCGGGGCAGCTCCCGGCCTGTCCTTCACCACAGCCGACTGGCTGCACGACAGTGAGATCGCGGCTGTGGCGACCGACACGTGGGGCTTCGAGGTTCGACCCAACGAGTTCGATGTGGCGTTTCAGCCGTTGCATCAGGTTGCGATTCCCAACATCGGCTTGTTTCTCGGTGAGATGTGGGATCTCGACGAGTTGAGTGCCGATTGCGCTACCGACGGTGTGTTCGAGTTCTTCCTCACCGCTGCTCCCATCCCGGTGACCGGCGCCGTCGGAGCACCGGTCAATCCGATCGCGGTGAAGTAGGCTTTCGTACCGTCATTTCAGTTCACGAGTGGCCAGTTCCGCGGCCCGAAGAACGATCTCACGGAGAAAGATGTGCTCCGGGTCGCGGTTGTAGACGGGGTGCCACCACATGGCTTCGACCAGCTCTCCGACCTCGACCGGGCACTGCATCGTCCGTAGACCTGAATTGAGGGGGAGCAGTTTGACCAATTGCTCCTGAAGTAACGCTATGCGATTGCTGCCTGCAACGAGGTTGGGGACGGTGAGGAAGCTCTCGGTGACGATCTGTACCTGCGGTTCGATTCCTAGCATCCGTAGCTGGCGGTCGGCCGGGGTGGCGGCGGAGTTTCCATGAAAAACCACGACCCAGGGTGATGTCTTCAAGTCCTCCACGGTGGCCTCGGCCCCGATGGTGTCGTTGTCCGACGAGACCACCATGACCCAGCGGTCCCGATACAGATCCTGGTGGGGTAGATCGGTGACGAATCCGTGCGGTACGAGCATGAGGTCGGTTCCGACGAGCGTTTGATCGGCGCGCGCGACCGAATCCGGACTGGTGGGTCGAAAGCGTAGGCGGGCGTGCGGTGCAGCCTCGGTGAACAGTCTCGCAAGAGTGTCTCCGAGAACCGTTATGCCGTAATCGCTTACCAGGACATCGAACTCGCGTAGCGACTCGGCCGGATCGAATTCCGGCTGAGCTGAAAACACACGTTCGACACCGTCGAGAGCCAGCCTGGCACGTTGGCGTAGCTCGGCCGCCAGTGGCGTGAGGTGGTACTCGTTTCCGACGCGGTACAACAGCTCGTCGTTGAAATGCCTACGCAGGCGTGCCAGTGCCGCCGACAGCGTGGGTTGACTCGAGCCGAGCTGCCCAGCCGCCTTGGTCACACTCTTGTGCTGGAGGAGCGCGTCGAGCGAGACCAGCAGGTTGAGATCCAGGTTCGAGACACCGATGACCTTTCGCACTGCCCGAGTATAGTCCGCGAAGACATCGCTCAGGGCTTGCTCGGAGCGCGCAGCCATGTGCCCCGAACGTCTCGATCGGCGGATTGCACCGTCGCGCAGCGAATTCTGGCTCGACGCGGCTGAGACGAACACAGGGACGCAACGTGCCCGGCGCGCGTCTGTGCACTACCGCGGTTTCCGGCCCACAAGTGTCGATGTGACCGATCGAACGGCCTCCACGATGAACTCGCGTCGGCGTTCTGCTCGTGCGTTCTCGTCCGAAGGGAGGCCGGCGATCTGCCGGTCCGTGGCCTGCAGAGCTACCCAGCCGTCGACCAGGGTGATGATGGTGATCAGGATCTCTTGGGCGTCGGCTTCCGACAGTTCGGGGACTGCCGCGCGAGCCTCACCGACGAGGTTTCGGGCGTGTTCACGGCGAGATTCGTCCGCGTGGAAGGGCTCTCGTTCCAAACCTTCCCAGAACAGCAGTCTCGTCAAAGATGGATTTGCGCGCTGGTAATCGAATCGCCTGCGTGCGTAATCGGCCAGGGCTGAGGGGCCGTGTCCGGTGATTGCAACCGCGGTGAGCGACGTCGACAGCTCCTTGTTCAGTACGGCGCTGAAGAGTGCTTGCTTGTTACCGAAGTATTGGTAGATGCGTTCCTTGCTGATTCCGGCCGCGGAGGCGATGCGATCCACGCGAGCACCGGCAAGGCCGTGTGTTGCAAACTCTCCGGTGCCGGCCTCGAGCAACGAACGCTTCGTACCTTCGATGTCCCACGCCACGGGCTCACTCTAGTCCATCTCCAACTGTTCGGTTGGAGATTCGACGCGACCGGGCATACGCTCATCTCCAACTGTTCAGTTGGAGATGGAAGGTCGGTTGCATGGAGTCGCTCGCGGTTGCCTCCGCAGTTTTGGAACATCTCGCTCAGCCGAGAGCACAACGGCGTCCGGTCGGTGACGCCCGACAGGCGACGATCGCGTCGACCGGAGCCCCGTCGATTCATGTCAGGGTTCTGCTGACCTGGATTTCGATCTTCCCCCTCGTCACCCTTGGTATGTCCGGCATGGCATTTCTCGGTCCGATCACAGGGGCGTGGCCCACCTGGTTCAGAGCCCTTCTCTTGACGGCCATCGTGGTTCCCACGTCGGCGTACTTCGTCGTTCCTCGGTTGATGGTGCTGTCGATGAAATGGACGCGGTGGCGTATGCGCCGCAGAGAATTGTCGGCTTAGTGCGGGTCGTCGTACAGGTCGGTCAAGCTGCCGGATCGGTCCAGATGCGGTAGCAGGACATCGCAGATGTCTCGGAGCTGCAGGAGCTGTTCTGCGGTGAGGGCGTCGACGACGTTGCGGCGGACTGCAGCGAGGTGGTCCGGTGCGGCCGACTCGACTGCGTGCCAACCTTTCTCGGTCAGAGTGGCGTTCGTGGCGCGCCCGTCGGTAGGGCACGGGCGTCGTTGTATCAGATCGTGCGTCTCCAGCCGTCGTACCACGTGCGACAGGCGCGCCAAGGTCGAATTCGTCCGCCGGGCGAGAACATTCATGCGCAACGTACGGTCGTCTGCCTCGGACAACCGCGTGAGGACGAAGTACTCGAAGTGGGACAGCCCCGCGTCTCGACGCAACTGCTGTTCCAGAACCCCGGGTAGCAACTCCACGACAGCGAGGAGTCGCAACCACGCTGCACGCTCCATCTCGTTCAGCCAGTTGGTGTCCATGGTCACACCGTACCTCTTTTACTTGACGCTACAACAAAAAAGGCGCAAGGTTGAAGCATCAACCAACCGAATCGTTTCTCAGGAGTTCGTCATGGCAACTGTGTCCATCATCGGAACCGGCAACATGGGCAAGGCAATCGGAGAGCTGGCGGCCAAGGGCGGTCACTCGGTTCAGGAGCTGACGCGCACAGACGCGGCAACGCCGGTGTCCGGAGACATCGTCGTATTAGCACTGCCGTTTTCGGCGCTCGATGACGTCATCGCCGAGCGTGGCGACTCGCTCGCGGGCCGAGTCGTCGTCGACATCACGAACCCGGTGAACTTCGAGACTTTCGACTCCTTGACCGTTCCGGCTGATAGTTCCGCGACGGCGAAGATCGCTGGAGCGCTCCCGAACGCCCATGTGGTCAAGGCTTTCAACACGAACTTCGCAAGCACCCTCGTCGACGGAACTCTGGGGCAAGCGCCGACGTCTGTGTTGATTGCAGGCGACAACGAGGACGCCAAGTCGGCGCTGGCGCAGGTCGTCGAATCTGCAGGCCTCGTGGCCGTCGACGCCGGTTCACTCGCTCGTGCGCGTGAGCTCGAGAGCGTCGGGTTTCTGCAGATGACACTGGCTGCACGCGAGAAAATCTCGTGGACAGGCGGCTTCGGCCTCACTGCGTGACCGAAACCTACTGACGAGAGCGACACCCCCATGAACGAGCACACCGATCCCGTCACCTCGACCTACGGTTCGACCGACGACAACGCTCCACTCGTAGTTCTGCTGCACGGCCGCGGATCCAACGATGAAGACATCATCTCGATCGCCCCGCACTTGCCGATAGGCCCACGATATGTGGCAGTTCGAGCACCGATCGCCGAAGGGGGTGGGTTCGCGTGGTTCGCCAACCGCGGAATCGGGCGACCGATCGCCAGTTCCCTCGAATCGACGATGGCTTGGTTTCGGAGCTGGTTGGACTCCGTTTCGTCCGCCGGCCGACCGGTGATACTTGTCGGCTTCAGCGGCGGTGCGGCGTTCGCGGGTGGACTTGCTCTGGATGACCCTGCCCGCTACGCCGGCGCGGCAATCCTCTACGGCACGCTCCCGTTCGACGCGGGTGTCCCGGTCGACGCGGGTCGCCTGGCACACCTCCCGATCTTCATCGCACAGGGCGACGGCGATCGTGTCATTCCGGCTGAGTTGCTCTCGCGAACGTGGGAGTACGTGACCAGTGAATCGGGTGCCCCCGCCGATGCTCATCGCGACCCGGGTGGTCATGGACTGAGCGCCCCGATCGTGTCGGCGTTGGGGGAATGGATCGCATCCAGAGTGCACTTCATCGCGAGTCGACCGGTGCCGACACCGGGACCGCGAAGTGATGTCGACTGGCCGACGGTGACGGGTGGACGACTGTCTGCGCGTCGCGGCGGCCATCCACGCGTGTCGTGGTCGATTCCGCAGCAGCAGCTCTCCGAAACACCACCGGCAGCGCTACAGGAGAGACTGTTGCACGACATCGCGGTGCTCCCTGGTGTGGCAGTGGGTCCCTCGCACATCTCGGTACCGGGAGCCCGCGCGCTGACGATTGCAGATGGGGCAGCAGTCAGTGAGAACTTTCTGGTGCCCTCCGCGCGCGAGTTCGCGCATCTGCATCCGTCGTACGACGGCTCGTTGCATCTCGTACTTCCTGCCGACCAGGCCGCGGATCTGGTCGCTCACGGACGTGGACGGATGCATCCGTGGGCCGGGACACGTCTCGCTGTCGGTTTCGTGATGGTCTACGGACCCCGTGACGAGGACGAGGTTCAGCTGATCGGTCAGATCGTCGAGGCCAGCTACGTCTTTGCAACGAACGGTGCTGCATCCAGTGGACTCGCATTCAATGCAGCCGGGGCCGACGCGTGATTGCGGCAGCGAACGCCGCTCGAATTCTCGCGGCTGCACGGTTGTCCGGCCACACCGTAGAACCGTTCAGCGATACAGAGTCCGGCCTGACCGAGGATTGGGGCTACGCAGTACAAGACGAGGATCACCGGAGCCGAGTGGCAGACGGCGAGCGAACGATCGGCGCGAAGCTCGGATTGACCAGCCGAGCGAAGCAACGAAGAATGGGCGTGGACACGCCGATCGTCGGGTTCCTGACAGACGCGATGCTGTTCGAGGCAGCTCGAGTGACACGCGAACTGCACCGTTGGGTGCAGCCGCGCATCGAGCCGGAGATCGTATTCGTGACCGCCCAGGACATCTCGGCGCCGATCACCCTGGACGAGGCCGCGATGCTCGTGGACTCAGTGACTGTCGGGGCCGAGATTCTCGACTCCCGCTTCACCGATTATCGGTTCGGTCTCGGTGACGTGATTGCCGACAACACGAGTGCTGCTGGAGTGCTCCTCGGCCCACCGCACCGACTCGACCGCATCGGTGCACTTGCGTCGCTCAGCTGTGCCGTGGAAGTGGACGGAGCGGTCGTGCACGAGGCTGCGGGGTCAGCCGTTCTGGGCGATCCGCTGCGGTCCTTGGTGCTACTCGCAGAGCACGTGGCAGCGTGCGGCAATGTGCTTGCGGCAGGATCGTTGGTGCTCGCCGGTGCGATGACCGACGCTGTCACCCTACGCACCGGTCACACGTATTCGCTTCGCGTCGATACCCTCGGTTCATTGGATTTCGCTACCTAGCGAGCACACCGGTCATCGAAGATCAGCTTTGACACCAGCCTCCAACCCCAGGGCACCGGCCTCACCGCGGGTACTCACGTCGAGCTTCTTCAAAATGCTTGCGACGTAGAACTTCACGGTGCTTTCGCTCAGTGCCAACTCAGCCGCGATGGCCTTGTTGCGCCTACCGATTGCCAGATGGCCGAGCACCTGGAGTTCGCGCGCGTTCAGATTCGCCAACAGCTGTTCGTCCGGTAACGACGCCGGCGGGTCCAGGGGCAAGGTGATTTTCACGCGCGAACCCCACCCGGGGGTCGATTCGAACGAGATCTCTCCGCGCAGCGTCTGTACCCTGCCCGTGAGCTGTAACGACAGGGCGTCGAGATCGACCGAACCGCCTCCGTCGTCGCGTAATTCGAGAAGGAGATTTGTGCCGTCGCAGTCCCAGGCAATGCGGATTCGGCGTATGTCCGGCTGTGCGGCGTAGGCCAGCGCGACAGTTCTCACCGCGGCGCGTGCGGCGCGCGCGACCTCCCCAGGCACCGGCCGACCGTCGGCGGGAGGATCGACGTACTCGACGGCTATGGACTGCTGATCGAGCAGTGGACCTAGCTCGCCACGCAGCCGCGCGAACGCCGTGGTCACAGCTTCCTGGGCGAGTTCTCGATTGGACTCCTCCGTCGACCGGAGTCCGATCAGAGCAGCCGACGCTGTGAGACTTGCTGTCTCCCTGGCCCGTCGATCGTCGAGATCGTTAGATCGCAGGGTTGCCAGCAGTGATGTCAATGTCCCCGCCTGCACATCGACCATTTCGGAAATCGCTCGTGCACGTTCGCTGGACGCCGCCAGTGATTCAGCAAGATAGGCGGGCGACGCTTGGATCACTTGCTGTTGGATCGCTGTAGCCACCAAGCCGAACGCGGCGCCGGTTCGCGAATGGATGTCGAATCTCTGTGCAGACGGTCTCGGAACCAGTACCAGCAATGTTCCGGTCGCGTCGTCGAGCAGCGCGGCGATCCGGCGCAGCTCGCCTCCCAGTGCAGCGCTGTTGTCCATCGAAGGCTGCTCCGGTGAAAGCGACTCTTTGATCGCATCGAGTTCGGCAATCGTGGTGCTGTCGACGATGGTCGGATCGCCACTGACTTTCCGGGGTCGCCCGGTGCATTCCCTGGTGAAGATGATCAGGGCCGAATGAGGGTAGTCGGTGCCCACCCATGCGGAAAACCGTGAGGCGATCTCGACCAGGGGTCCGGACACGACGTCGCGAACGGTTCTGAACAACTCCGTCGCAGCGGAGTCGATCGGCGTCGAGGGTGTTGCCATGACACGAGCTTAGTACTAGGCCACTGGCCGAGTACTGGCCATTCGACCAGTGAGGTCTGGCCATAATGCGGAGTTCTTCCGACGGTGCGTAGGGGCAACCTGGAGTCGTACACACACGGAAAGGTTCTCGATGGGATCGACGACAAGCGAATTCGCACAGACGTTCTTGGCGGCGCGTACACGTGTACTCGACGAGAACGCCCGAGTACTGGCCCAACTCGATGACGCCGCCTGGCGCAGTGCTGCTCGAATCATCGGTGATGCCACAGCAGTTTTCGTCATCGGAAACGGACGAAGCAGGTTGGCCTCGGAGATGGCCGCCATGAGACTCATGCACCTCGGGCTGACTGTCCATGTTGCCGGAGAGTCCACTGCACCTGCCGTCGCGCAGGGTGACGTGGTCATTGCGGTATCCGGCTCGGGTACGACGACGACGGTTGTCGCCGCGGCTCGCACCGCACTCGACGTCGGTGCATCTGTGATCGCTGTGACCACGGCAGCCGATTCCCTCCTGGCAGACACATCCACCCTCGTACTGACCATCGAAGCCGCCGACAAACTGGACCGAAGTGGCACTGTCACGACTCAGTACGCGGGCAGCCTGTTCGAACAATCCGTGCTCCTCGCATTCGATGCACTCTTCCATTCCATGTGGGTCGAGAGCGGGCAAACCGCGGAAACATTGTGGGCTCGCCACGCGACCATCGGATGAAGTGCTCGAAACCCGAATATCAACTCTCTCAGAAGGAATCATCATGACAAAGCTTCAGGTTGCGTTGGATCTACTCACCACCGCTGACGCACTCTCGCTGACCAACAAAGTGGCACCGTACGTCGATATCATCGAACTCGGCACCCCGCTCATCAAGAGTGAAGGTCTGCGCGTCATCAGCGCCATCAAGGCTGCACACCCGGACAAGGAAGTTTTTGCCGACCTCAAGACCGCCGATGCGGGCTTTTTGGAAGCAGACATCGCATTCGCAGCAGGAGCAGACATCGTCACAGTGCTCGGATCTGCAGGTGACGCAACAGTTAAGGGCGCAGTCGAAGCCGGCACCAAGCACGGCAAGAAGGTTGCCGCCGACCTGATCGGTGTCGTGGACCGCGTCGAGCGGGCACGTGAACTCTCGAAGCTCGGGGTCGCGTTCGTCGAACTACACGCGGGTCTCGACGAGCAAGCGCAACCGGGCTACTCGATTCAGGCATTGCTCGACGACGGCAAGATCGCGGGCGTTCCGTTCTCCATCGCCGGTGGCGTCAAGGTCGACACCATCGTCGCAGTTCGTGATTCCGGCGCCGAGATCGCTGTTGCGGGTGGCTCGATCTACAGCGCCGAGGATCCTGCTGCTGCCGCCAAGGCTCTCCGGGATGCCTTGTCCAGCTGAAAAGCGTAGATGCACAGCTATATTCGGACGCACAAGAACCAAGAAGGAGATTCGATGCCGCAAACAGTGCGTGCCGTGGTCGCGAAGGCGAAGGGTGAGCCGGTCTCGATCGAGCAGGTCACTATTCCTGATCCTGGTCCCAACGATGTCGTGGTGAGGATCGCCGCGTGTGGGGTCTGTCATACCGATCTGCATTATCGCGAGGGTGGCATCAACGACGAGTTCCCGTTTCTGCTCGGCCACGAGGCTGCCGGGACGGTGGAGTCGGTCGGGGATGCGGTGACGCATGTCGAGGTCGGCGATGTCGTGGTGTTGAACTGGCGTGCGGTGTGTGGTGAGTGTCGGGCGTGCAAGAAGGGCAAGCCGTGGTACTGCTTCGATACGCACAATGCGTCGAAGAAGATGACCCTGGCCGATGGCACGGAGCTTTCGCCGGCGTTGGGTATCGGTGCGTTCGCGGACAAGACGTTGGTGCACGAGGGTCAGTGCACGAAGGTGAATCCGGAGTCCGATCCTGCGGTGGTGGGTCTGCTGGGGTGCGGTGTGATGGCTGGTCTGGGTGCGGCGATGAACACCGGCAATGTCTCGCGTGGTGATTCGGTGGCGGTGATCGGGTGTGGTGGTGTCGGTGATGCGGCGATCGCGGGCGCTCGTCTTGCGGGGGCGACGACGATCATTGCGGTCGATCGGGACAAGGGCAAGCTCGAGTGGGCCAAGGATCTCGGTGCCACGCACACCGTCGATGCGTCGGTGGTCGATGCGGTGGAGGCGGTGCAGGAGCTGACCGGTGGGTTCGGTGCGGATGTGGTGATCGATGCGGTGGGGCGTCCGGAGACGTGGAAGCAGGCGTTCTATGCCCGTGATCTTGCCGGGACGGTGGTGTTGGTGGGGGTTCCGACGCCGGAGATGACGCTCGAGATGCCGTTGATCGATTTCTTTTCGCGTGGTGGGTCGCTCAAGTCGTCGTGGTATGGCGATTGCTTGCCGGAGCGTGATTTTCCGTTGTTGGTGGATTTGTACGAGCAGGGTCGGTTGCCGTTGGAGAAGTTCGTGACCGAGCGGATCGGGATCGAGGACATCGAGGCTGCGTTCGACAAGATGCACAAGGGCACGGTCCTGCGATCGGTGATCGAACTCTGATCGCTCCGATTGCAACTCGGTCCAGACGGGTACGTGATCGCACGAGTGCAGTTCACCGCAATCAGGAAGGCAGAGACATGACGAAACTTGCAGTAATTTACTACTCGTCTACCGGCCACGGAACGGTCATGGCGAACAAGGTCGCAGAGGCTGCTACTGCGGCCGGCGCGGAAGTTCGGGTCCGGCACATAGCCGAGACGAGGGACCCCAGTACATTCGCCGAGAATCCGGCGTGGTCGGCCAACTACGAGGCAACCAAGGATCTTCCCGCGGCGAGCGGTGACGACATCGTCTGGGCAGATGCAGTGATATTCGGATCACCCACGCGTTTCGGCAGTACGGCTGCACCGTTTCAGACGTTCATGGATTCGCTCGGCGGTTTCTGGGCCAAGGGGCAACTCGCGAACAAGGCATACGCGGCTTTCACCTCGAGTCAGACCGCGCACGGCGGTCAGGAGACGACGTTGATCGGCCTGTACACGTCACTGATGCACTTCGGTGGCGTTCTCGTGCCTCCGGGCTACACCGACGGCCTGAAGTTCGCTGACGGAAATCCCTACGGTGTCAGCCACATCACCGGACCGAACAACCAGAACGAACTCGACGATGCAACCAGCGCGGCGCTCGAACACATGACCCAACGCGTCGTCACCATCGCGGACGCCTTGTCGAAGTAGCGTCGGCGACCTCGAGTCACTCTCGACGTTTCACGGAGATACCCCTGCACCTCGAGAGGTGCAGGGGTATCTCCGTGTCTCGCCAGCTACTGGTTCACAAAGGAGTGGATCGCTGTCGCGACCGCACCTGGATCGCCGAGATTGGCGAAGTGCGCTTGCCCCGACAGGACGTGTTTCGTCGACTCCGGAAGTGCCGATTCGAGATACGCCGTGGCACCGACGAGATGCGCAGGGCTTTCACTGCCGACGAGCAGCAACGTTCTGACGGTCAGAGCACCGTATTCCGGCAGTACGCCCACACTGACGTCGATCTCCGCGAGTTCCCGAGTCCACGTCGGTGCCAATTCCAGGAACTGACCCCACAACGGAGTGGCGGCAAGCGCCTCGGTTTCATCGCTGGAAACGCGAATGAAGTGTTCCATGGCGATCCGAATTGCAGCATCGTTGTCCGATGCGGCAATCGCTGCTGCGTACGGCGCAAGGTGCTCGCCTGCCACTGGGCCGTCGACCGGCAGCGGTGGTTCGTACAACGCGAGCGACGCGACATCAGCGCCTGCTCGAACGGCGTGTAGGGCGCAGATCGCGCCGTACGAATGGCCGACCAATGCAGGAACTGCACCGGTCTCCTGCTGCGCCCGCTTCACAACCGCGATGATGTCGGCGGCTTCCGTCCCGAGGGTGTACTCGTCCGCGTCCCCGCTCGATCCACGCCCACGACGATCAAGAACGAAGACCGAGTGATCGGCGGCGAGCAACGTGGCCACCGGCATCCATGACTGTGCTGTGGAGATGCTGCCGTGCACGACCACGACCGGGGAGCCGGACCCCAGCCGATGCACTCCCAATTCCGTACCGTCGTCGGCGACGACGGTGTCGGTGGTGATGTCAGGTGCAGCCGAATCTGTCTGCGTCATGCGAATCCATGCTCCAGGGTTCGAGGTGGTCGGTTGATGTCACTTGAGCAATCGGATGGAGTGCTCGTCGACGTATTCGCGCATGCCTGCTTCGCCGAATTCGCGACCGATGCCGCTTTGCTTGACACCACCGAAAGGCATTCTGAGATCGAGTGATTCGAAGGCATGTGTGTTGATGAACGTGCTGCCGGCCTCGATGCGGCGCGCCATCGCGAGTCCACGGTCGCCGTCGGTGGTCCACACCGAGGAGCCGAGCCCGTACTCGGAATCGTTTGCCCAGTCGACGACCTGGTCCTCGTCGTCGTATGCAATCAGTGGGATCACCGGGCCGAACTGCTCGCAGCTGCTGATCGGTGCGGAGTGTTCCACATCGCGCACCACGTGCGGAAGTACGTAGTAGCCGTCGGCAGCGGAGTCCAGTTTGCGGCCGAGCTGAACGATCTTCGCCGAGGAATTCTTGGTCCCCTCGATGAGCGCGTTGACCGAGTCGAACTGGGTCTTGTTGTTCAGAGGCCCGAAGCTCGCGTTCTCGTCGAGACCGTGTCCCACCGCGTACTGATCGACCCTCTCGGTGAATGCGTCGGCGAACGTTCCGTAGAGAGCGCGCGGAACGTAGACGCGCTTGACTGCGAAGCAGATCTGGCCCGAGCGCGTGAAGACACCTTTCAGCATCCGATCGAGCGCAGCGTCGATGTCGACGTCGTCGAGCACGATCGCAGGATCGTTGCCACCCAGCTCGAGCGTCAGGTTCTTGATGGTGCCGGACGCTGCCGCCATGACCTGTCGTGCGGTGGCCGTGCCTCCGGTGAACCCGATCTTGCGTACGAGCGGATGCGACGTCAGTGCCTGGCCGACATCGGAATTGCCATGCACGACATTGATGACGCCTGCGGGTAGCTTCTGCGCCATGCGGTGCAGGGCCAGCGTGAGCGCGGCGGGCGCGAACGGCGAAGGCTTGATGACGATCGTGTTGCCCGTTGCGAGAGCTGGTGCCAGCTTCATCATGGTCAACACGACCGGCATGTTCCACGGAACGACCGCGCCCACGACTCCGCGAGGAACGCGCTCGACGCTGATGAAACTCTGATCGTCGTCGTACTGAACCGGCTCGAAGAACGACTCGACCAGGCTCGCGGTGTGCTGAAGTACGCCGGTGCCGAGGCCGAAGTCGGTCTGAGCTTCCCAGAGGACGCCGCCGTGCTCGCGGACGAGCAGGGGAGCGAGGTCCTCACCCGAAGCTGCCAGCACGTCCGCGATCTCGAGAAGCAGTCGTGCCCGCTCCGCGGGGGCCACGTTCTTCCACGCAGTGAAAGCCTCGTGCGCGACCTCGACCGCTCGGTTGACATCTGCGGGGGTGCCGACGGCAACGCGAGCGACGACGTCGCTCAACCGGCCTGGATCTACGACGTTGTCGTAGGTGTCGGCGGTGGTGAGCTCATGGCCGATGAGGTGGCCTACGGACAAGAGGTCGTTCGTTGTGGTCATTGGCTTTCTCCTTGTTGTGACGCTCGTGAACGAGTGAGTAGCGGTGAAAGGAACTTCAGAAGACAACGACCGGTTTGATGGTCGAGCCGTTCTCGGAGTCCGCGAAAGCGGTGTTGATGTCGTCGAGTTCGTAGTTCTTGATGAGCTTGTCGAAAGGGAATCGGCCTTGCTCCCACAGAAGGACGAGGCGAGGAATGAACTGCTGAGGCACCGAACTTCCCTGGATGATCGTTTTGAACGTCCAGCCCTTCACGAGCGAAGCACCGATCTCGAAGGTGACGTCCGTACCAGGTGCTGCTGCGCCGACGAGCGCAACGGTCCCGCCGATTCCCAGTGAGGCTGCGGCCTGCTGGAGAACAGCGGGAACGGCAGTGGTGTCGAGAGCGAAGTCCAGTCCCTTTCCGCCGGTGATTTGGTCGAGTTCGGCAACCACGTCAGCAGTCCGACCGTTGATCGTGTGTGTGGCCCCGATAGTTTCGGCCAGCTCGAGACGAGAATCGTGGAGATCGACTGCGACGATGGTGGTGCATCCTGCGATCTGTGCAGCCATGATTGCGGCAGAGCCGACGGCACCGGTGCCGAATACCGCTATGGACGTTCCCGGTGCCGGACGAAGATCGTTGAGGATCGCTCCGGCGCCGGTCTGTAGCCCGCAGCCGAGTGGAGCGATTGTCTCCAGCGGCGCCTTTTTGTCGACCTTGATCACGCTGGTCTCGACCACGTTGGCGTAGGTGGAGAAGGCGGACTGCCCGAAGAAGTGCGACGAGATCGCGCCGTTACCGTCCGACAGGGAGGTGGACCCGTCGTGGCGCGCACCCCCGAAATCCTCCGCGAACAGATTCTCGCAGTACGCAACTCTGCCCGACCGGCATTGCACGCACTTACCGCAGTAGGCAGCGGAAAGTACGACGTGATCCCCGACCTCGACTGTGGTGATGTCCGAGCCGATCCCTTCGACGACACCCGCGCCTTCGTGTCCCAGAACCGCAGGCAGTGGGGTGGGATAGATTCCGTCGCGAACAATCGCGTCGGTGTGGCACACACCTGATGCGACGATCCGTACTCGGACCTCGTTGGGGCGCAACTCGTCGAGCTGAAGGGATTCGATGGTGAGCGGTTCACCCGTGGAGCGGGCTACGGCAGCGGTCACTGTTGTGGTCACGAATGAGCTTCTTTCGGTTCGGTGACGACTCGGGGAGTGGTCGACTGATGTGCGGATGTCGGGTGGTCGACGCGCGGTTCGTCCTGCGCGTCGGTGGCGGATCGTTTGTTGTTGACGAGAGATACTGCTATGCAACCGATTCCGGCGAACACGGCGAACGTGTAGAAGTTCCATTCGACGCCGAGTGTGGAGGATGCGATCCAGCCGCCGAGGATGGGACCGAATATCGCGCCCACGCGACCGAGTCCAAGCGACAGTCCCAGGGCCGACGTCCTGTCGCGGGCGCCGAAGAAGGTTGCGACGTAACCGTTCACGAGGATTTGCGTACCGACGGTTCCGAGACCGGCCACCGCAACGACGATCATCGCACCGTAGAGAGGAAGGCCGAGTCCCAGGGCCAGGATCGCCAGTACTGCGAGGAGAAACGAGACCACGGTGACCGGCTTGCTTCCGAATCGATCGGCAACCCGTGAGGCGGTCAAGGCGCCGGCGATAGCGCCGATGTTCAGCACCAGGAGGAAGCTGAGCGAACTTCCGAGCGAGTATCCGGCCTGTCTCATGATGTTGGGTAGCCATGTGTTGACTCCGTAGACGAGCAACAGGCCACAGAACGAGGCAATCACGAGAAGGAGCAACGGCAGTGCGCGTGGTCCCGTGACCAGTGACGCCATGCTTCCTCGTGCGTCCGGTGTCTTCTCGGGCGGTGTAGCGATGCCGAATCTGTCGGCCAGGGCTTTCGCCTCGTCCGCTCGGCCCTTCCCGACCAAGAAGGCCACCGACTCGGGCAAATACCGCCACGCGAGCGGAACGATCGTGACGAGGGGAAGTAGGCCGATTGCATACATGACGCGGAAGCTTGCGTCGGGTAGCAGCGCGATGGCGGCCAACGCGGCCAGCACGCCTCCTACGGAGTAGCCGCTGTACATGAGTGCATTGTTGAACTGTCGACGCGCAGGTGGTGAGTATTCGACCGTCAGGGCGATCACGGTGGGAACGACCCCGCCCAGCCCCAAACCCCCCAGGAATCGGAGCAGGCCGAAGATTTCCGGGTTCGGTGCGAGTGCGGTCAAGCCCATGAGAACGGAAAACGAGACAAGCGACGTCAGAACTATGGCTCGTGCGCCGACTCGCGGTGCTAGCCATCCTGAGAGGAGCGCGCCCAGAAGCATGCCGACCAATGCGTAACTACCGATGGTCCCGACTTGGCCCGGAGTGAGCTCCCACTGCTGGTAGGCGAGAAGAGACGGAACTGTTGTTCCGTACACGACGAGGTCGTAGCCGTCGAAGACGATGATCACGAAGCAGAGCGCTACGACGGTCGAACTGGAGCGGCGAGCGCGCGATGCGGTGCTACTCGACGCGGCCAGGGGATTCACCTTGTTCCTCCGATGATGGTGTTCGAGAGACTGGAGTCGACGCTGTGTGGCGGGTTCGCGGTCGAATCAGAGGGCTATTTCACATAGTGACTACAGTCACTATGTGTCATGATGTAGGTGAAAGTCAATAGAAATGACACATTTAGAGTCGGTCGCTGGCTGACGTTCGTGAAGGAGGCTCCGATGAGGCCACGTGCGCTGGTGTTCGACCTGTATGGAGAGTACTTCCGGTATACGGGTGGTGCGGCGAAGCTCGGGACTCTCACCGAACTGATGGCGGTCTTCGGCGTCGAGTCCGCAACGGTGCGGGTGGTGATGGCGCGTCTGCGTAAAGAAGGGTGGTTCGACTCCACGAAAAGTGGGCGCGAGGTCTCCTATCTGCTCAACGAGAAGAGCTGGCGACTCCTGGACGACGGCCGAGCCCGAATCTTCGAGAGACACTTCGACGAGTGGGATCGAAGCTGGACGCAGGCTCTCGTCGACGAGGATGGACTCGATCGCGAGCAGCGCAAGCGGATCGAAACTGCGCTGAACTGGTATGGCTTCGGTGCCTACGGCAGTGCCACCTGGTTCTCGCCCCATGACAGGGAGAAGCGACTCCGAGAGATGCTCAGCGGTGAGGACGAACTGAGAATCCAGTTCCTTCGAAGCCACAGCAGCGGCTTGACCAGCGATCGCTCCATTGCGGAGCGGTGTTGGGACCTCGCCGAACTCGGTGTCGAGTATCAGTCTTTCATCGAGGAATTCCAGCCGCGACTGGCCGGCTTTCGTCGTGGTCTTGCCGGTGAGGATGCTCTGGTCGAGCGGATGAAGCTGGTTCAGAGCTACCGTCGGTACCCCTTCCGGGATCCGGACCTCCCGGACGCTCTGCTTCCTCCCGGGTGGCGTGGGCGTGTCGCTCACGAGGTCTTCACCGAGTGTCACGACGAACTGCGGCCGAGTGCGGAGGAGTTCGTTCTTCGGACAGCGGGAGAAGTTGCAGTGGATGCCGAACAATCCAAAAACATGTAACAGATTTATTGACTTCGAGCATCAAGATGACACACAATTGTCTCACGTTCGCCCGAGATCCGGGCCCGCCTTCCACGCTAGGGGCCGACATCGATGTCAATCCCAGAACAACAGCAGGATTCCGCCGCCACACCTTTGCGCATTGCATGCATCGGTGGTGGGCCGGGTGGCCTGTTCACCTCAATTGCCCTGGCGCACAGCATCCCCGCCGCGACCGTCGACGTTTTCGAACGAAACCTGGAAAGTGACGTCTTCGGTTTCGGCGTCGTGTTCTCCGACGCGACCCTCGACAACATCGACCGGGTCGATCCGATTCTCAGGGATACGTTGGCCGAGCGCGGCCGGCACTGGGAGAGCATCGCGGTGCACGCTCACGACAACATCACCGCTGCAGGCGGAAATGGCATGTCGGCGGTGCACCGACGAGTTCTTCTCGGCGCGCTCCGGGGTCGCGCCGCCGAATTGGGTGCCAGGCTGCACTATTCGGTCGATACGTCGGTCCTGGCACTCGACGCCACCGGAGACTACGACCTGATCGTTGCGGCAGACGGAACCAACTCGGCATCGCGGGAGTCGTTTTCCGGCGAGCTAGGGCACTCGGTCGAGGAAGCCGCAGTGAAGTTCATCTGGTTCGGAACGACGTACCAGTTCGACGGTCTGACGTTCCTCCACAAGCAGTCCGAGCATGGCAATTTCGCTGTGCACGCATACCCTATCGGTTCGGAACTGAGCACATTCATCGTCGAAACCGACGAAGAGACCTGGCGTAGAGCCGGTCTCGACGGCTTCGACATGACGTTGCCACCCGGGCAGTCGGATCTGGTGACGCAGCGCTACCTCGAAGAACTTTTCGCGGACCAGATCGACGGTGCGAACCTGGTTGCCAACAATTCGCGCTGGTCCAACTTCCGAACTCGCCGGACCGACAGCTGGCACACCCACACCGATCGGGGGACCCCGGTCGTCTTTCTCGGTGACGCAATGCATACCGCCCACTTCTCGGTCGGATCGGGAACGAAGATGGCGATGGAGGACGCAGCGGTTCTCGCGCAAACCGTGGCGGAAGCTTCGTCCGATCTGGACAGCGCCCTCCAGAAGTTCGAACAGATTCGCAAGCCGCAGGTTGCGAAGGTTCAGAATTCCTCTGTTCCGAGTCTCGCTTGGTGGGATCATTTCGGCGAGTACTACCAGGAGTTGGAGCCTTGGCAGTTCGGCTTCCACTTCTTCACTCGGTCCATCTCCGCGGAGAAGACTCGCGTTCGTGACCCCCGTTTCGTCGAGGACGCGGAACGGTCCTGGCACGAGCAGAACGGGGCGGCACCGCTCGAGACTCCGCTGAAAATCGGCGCCGTGGAGTTCCGCTCACGATTGCTGAAACTCGCCCCCGCGAACACCCTGGATTCGGTACGTCTGACGGACGGAATCAGTGTCTCCGACGCGCTGCCTGTGTACTCGGCTTCCGACTCCGACCGCACGAGCCTGGATGCCGACTCGGTGTCGCGCCTCGATTCGCTGTGCGCCGCTGGTGCAGGTGCCGTGATCATCCGTCATGGAACCGAACTCTCGCGTGTACTCGCCGCCGAGTACGTTCGCCTGCATCATCATCTCTCGGCGATCGTCGTCGACCGTGAGACGTCCGTGCGAGCGCGTCGCGCGGTCGACGAACGGGACTGCGCTGCCACTCTCGTTCTGTCCGGACGAGCCGACGCGGTCGCCTTCGAGAAGGGGTCTGTGGACGACACCGCCACCACGACAACGGAGGTCTCGAAGTGACCGTACTGCAGAGCACGCCGACGGCCGAGAACGCCGGCCGCGGCGCAGGGAATCTCGATCCCATGTTTCGCCCGTCCTCCATCGCAGTGTTCGGTGCGTCGACGACACCGGGGAAACTTGGCTCGGTGATGCTCGACGCCATCGGCAGGGGAGGCGACGGGTCCATCGCGACTTTCGGTATCAACCCGCGTGGCGCCGATGACGGCTTTCACACCTCGATCGAGGCAGCCACCGACGCACACGGCGCTCCGATCGACTTGGCCGTGTTGTGTATCCCCGCCGCAGCAACACCGGTTGCGCTGAGGGACGCGGCCGCGTGCGGAGTTCGGGCAGCTCTGATTTGCTCCGGAGGGTTCGCCGAGGCAGGCGAGCAGGGCGTCGAACTTCAGAACCGCCTCGCATCGATCACCGCCGAGACAGGCATTCGCCTTCTGGGGCCGAACACATCTGGCTTCTTCCGCCCGCAAGAGACCACGGTTAGTTTCGTTCCGACTGTCGAGCACATCTCCAGCGGCACCGTCGCCGTCGTTGCCGCGAGCGGAGGCATGAATCACGCGCTCTCCTTCCTGCTCTCGGAGAGCGGCGTCGGCGTCGGACTCGGGGTCGGACTGGGAAACAGCGTCGATGTCACCAACGTCGATGTGTTGCGATACCTGCAGCACGACGAGTCGATCACGGCAATAGCCCTGCACGTCGAGTCGGTCGAGGATGGACGTGCGTTGCTCTCCGCTATCCGCGACGTGAGTGCCGTCAAGCCGATCGTCGCCATCGTCGTCGGACGAAGCGACGTCTCGGCGTTCTCCGAATCCCACACAGGAGCGCTCGCCACCTCCTGGCGCACCACTCGCGCATTGCTGACCGAGGCAGGGGCCGTGGTCGTCGACGACGAACATCATCTGGTCGACGCCCTGGCGGTCCTGAGTCGAACCCGCCTTCCGGCGTCGGCATCTCCCGGCATCGGCCTGGTGACGGCACAGGCAGGCCCAGGTCTCATGGTTCTCGACGCATTGCTCGGGGGCTGTGCGAACGTTCCGACCCTCGCGGATTCGACGCAAGCAGTGCTGTCCGATCTATTGCCTCCCCTTACCTATCAGGCGAACCCGGTGGACACCGGACGGCCGGCGGACACGTTCGCTGCGGTACTTCGTGCGACGGCGAGCGATCCGCAGGTCGACGCTCTCGCGGTGTACGCGCTGGCGGAGCCCGACGCGATCGACCTGGCTTCGGCAGTGGACGAGTCCGGCGTACACGCGACCTTGCCTGTGGTCCTCGGGATCGGCGGACCAGGTGACGCTGTCTCCTCGGCTACCACGTCGGCAGCGGAGCTCGGTCTGCCAGTTCTCGGCAGCCCGACATCGCTCGCCAACGGTGTTCGTGCACTGGTCGACGATGCAAAAATCCGGCACGGCCGACTCGGAGGGACGTCCTCACGCACTGCGAACGCCCCTGCCCTCGAGCTACCGGTCGACGAAGCAGCAGGCAAAGATTTGTTGGACGCGTTGGGGATTCGGACACCGGACCGGCGTGTGGTCCGTACACGCTCCGATGCACATCGGGCGTTCGACGAACTCGAACAGCCTGTTGCGGTCAAGATCCTCGACGCAGCTGTGCTCCACAAGACCGAAATCGGGGGAGTACACCTGTTCATCCGAACTGAAGCGGAACTCGATACAGCACTCGATGCACTCGATGCGATCGGTGCGCCGGCTTATCTCGTGGAAAGTATGGCTGGTCCCGGCGTCGACCTGTTTCTGGGCGTCCGGCGAGACGCGGTCTTCGGACCCATCGTGGTCGCCGGTCTGGGTGGTACCGCGGCCGAAGCGATCGGCGACGTCGCGATCCGCAGCGGCGATGTCACCTTGGCTGCTGCGACAACCATGCTCGACGATCTCCGAACCTCCGCGCTTCTGCACGGATGGCGTGGTGGTCCGAGCCTGGACCGAGACGAGTTCGGACGCGCTGCAGTAGCTCTTGCAAGCTATCTGGTCGAGCACGAAGAAATAGACGATCTGGAGATAAACCCGCTACGTCTCACCGTGGACGGTTTGATTGCGCTCGACGCCGTGGTTGTCGGATCGTCTCGCACTGCTACTGAAGGAGTTCGGTGATGAGTACCAGGGCGGCACTGACCATCGACGGCGTGGTGCCGTGGCCCGAGGACGTGACCGAGCACTACCGGGCAGCGGGTTACTGGCAGGGACGCTCGCTCGGATCCTACGTAGCCGAGCGAGTGCACTCTGCCCCCGATGCCGAGGCACTCGTCGACGGTTCGACCAGGTTGACCTACCGTGGACTGTGGGACAAAGCAGCGGGGTTCGCACAGAACCTGCTCGATCTGGGCATCGAACCCGCCGACCGAATTGTGCTTCAGCTCCCCAATTCATGGGAGTTCGTCGCCCTCACACTGGGGTGTTTTCGGATCGGTGTCGTGCCGGTGATGGCTCTGCCCGCACACCGACGTCACGAACTGACGCATCTCGCTGCCTTGTCGGAGGCAGTTGCCATCGTGGTGGCTGATACCGACAAGGACACCGATCTGCGAACGACCGCGCAGGAGGTGGCGGCGGAAGTACCGACCGTCAAGACCGTCCTGGTTCACGGAGAGCTCTCTGCCGGCCCCATAGCGACCCCAGAACACAGTCTTGCCGAGGCCGCAGAGACAGTCCCCACATTCGACGAGAAAGAGTACGAGCCTACGGGTGAGGATGTGGCATGTTTTCTCCTGTCCGGAGGCACAACCGGTCTCCCCAAGCTCATCGTTCGCACCCACGACGACTATGCGTACAACATCATCCGATGCAACGCAGTAACCGAAATTACCTCGGACAGTGTGTATCTGGGTGCGCTACCGAGTAGCCACAACTTTCCCCTCGCGTGCCCCGGAATCCTTGGAACGCTGTTCGCGGGTGGTCGGACGGTGATGCTGCCGTCGGCCCGTCCCGACCGGGCGCTCGCAGCGATCGACAGCGAGGCCGTCACGGTAGCGACCGTTGTCCCTGCCGTGGCTCAGTCCTGGATCGAGCATCAACGTGAGCATCACACCCTGACGGGCTCGAGTCTGAAAGTGCTTCAGGTCGGTGGTTCGAGAATGCCGGACGAACTGGCGGCGCGGGTCGAACCGGTGCTCGGTGCGCGTCTGCAGCAGGTGTTCGGCATGGCCGAAGGTCTGATCAACATGACACGATTGGACGACGACCTGGAGGTCATCACCAACACTCAAGGGCGGCCGGTGAGCGAGGCCGACGAGATCTCTGTCGTCGACGAGCAGGGAGAACCGGTGGAGGACGGCGTACCCGGCGCGCTCCTGACCCGAGGCCCGTACACGCCGCGTGGGTACTTCCGCGCACCCGAGCACAATGCCCGGGCATTCACCCCGGACGGGTGGTACGGCAGCGGTGACATCGTGGTGAGGAGACCGGACGGCAACCTGATCGTCGCCGGCCGCGACAAGGACATGATCAACCGCGGTGGCGAGAAGATCTCCGCGGAGGAGATCGAGAACTTCGCCTACCAGGTCGACGGCATCGAGATGGCGGCCGCCGTCGCGATGCCGGACCCGAAACTCGGCGAGAGACTGTGTCTCTACGTATCCGTCACCCCCGGGAAGGGGGTCGAGCTCGACGATGTGATCCGTGTGATGAACGCAGCGGGCGTCGCGCGGTTCAAGCTGCCCGAGAAGTTGATCGTCGTCGACGCCATTCCCACCACCAAAGTAGGAAAGCTGGACAAGAAAGCGATGCGGGACGATATACGTGCTCGCCTCGCTGCAGACCAGGAGGGAAACCGATGAACGACACCGACGTACAGCCCGAAGATCCGGCACTCGATCAGCTCTACCGGGATTTCGAGACCGAGAATCTCATGCCCCTGTGGACTCAACTCGGTGATCTCATGCCCATGACGCCGAAGTCCAAAGCGATTCCCTACGTGTGGAAGTGGTCGAACCTGTACCCGCTTGCGCAGCGCGCAGGCGACCTCGTGCCGGTCGGACGCGGTGGGGAACGTCGAGCCATAGCTCTGGCGAATCCAGGACTGTCGGGCGTTCCGTACATAACCCCGACGTTGTGGGCGGCCATTCAGTATCTGGGGCCCAAAGAAGTTGCGCCCGAGCATCGTCACGCACAGAACGCGTTCCGCTTCGTCGTGGAGGGGGAGGGAGTCTGGACCGTCGTGAACGGCGACCCGGTAGCCATGCGGCGAGGTGACTTCCTGCTCACCCCCGGTTGGAACTTCCACGGCCACCACAACGAGACCGACCAGCCCATGGCCTGGATCGACGGGCTCGACATCCCGTTCGTTCATTACACGGACACCGGATTCTTCGAGTTCGGGTCCGAGAACGTCACCGACGACTCGACCCCCGATATCTCGCGTTCGGAGCGTTTGTGGGCCCATCCGGGTCTTCGTCCGCTCGTCGGGCTGGATGCCAAGTCGAGCTCACCGATCGCGGCATATCGTTGGGAGTACACCGATGCGGCGCTGAAGGCGCAACTCGATCTCGAAGACGAGGGTTTCGCAGCCACAACGGAACCCGGTCACGCGGCCGTTCGCTACACCAATCCGACGACAGGTGGGGACGTCATGCCGACGATTCGCGCCGAATTCCATCGTTTGAGGGAAGGCGCTCATACCCGACCGCGCCGCGATGTCGGCTCCACCGTCTACCAAGTTTTCGAGGGCAGTGGTCGCTTCGTGCTGAACGGCGACAGCAAGCCGGTCGATACCGGTGACATGATCGTCGTTCCCTCATGGACCGAGTGGTCGATCGAAGCGGACACCCAATTCGACCTGTTCGCCTTCTCGGATGCGCCGATCGTCGAAAAGCTGCATTTTGCTCGCACAATCGTTTCCGAAGGAGCTTGAACCGAAATGAAACTCGCTACGCTGCGCCGAAACGGCACCACGACCGCGGTACGGGTCGACAACGACACGTCGGCAACCGTCATCGACGGGTATATCGATCTGACCGCCCTCCTCGAAGATTCTGCCTGGCGTGAGATTGCGGAGAAGGCATCCGGTGAGCAGGTCGACTTGTCCGACGCCGACTACGCCCCTGTGGTTCCTCGTCCGGGCAAGATCGTCTGTGTCGGACTGAACTACGCCAATCACATCAAGGAGATGGGTCGCGAGCTCCCCGAATACCCGACTCTGTTCACCAAGTTCCGGGAGGCGCTGACGGGCCCCTACGACGACGTCGTGGTACCTGCCTACGCCGCGGAGCAGCTCGACTGGGAGGGTGAACTGGCCTTCGTCGTCGGGAAGCAGGCTTATCAGGTTTCCGAGGCGAACGCCGAGGAATACATCGCCGGCTATTCGGTCATGAACGACTACACGATGCGTGACTATCAGTACCGCACCTTGCAGTGGGATCAGGGAAAGACGTTCGAGAAGACCAGCGGATTCGGGCCGTTTCTGACTACAACGGATTCGTACGTGTTCGGCGGAAAGCTCGAAACAACACTCGATGGGCAGACGATGCAGACCACCACGACCGACGATCTGGTGTTCGACCCGGCGAAACTGGTCGAGTACATCTCTCACATTGTTACTTTGCAGCCGGGCGATGTCGTCATCACCGGCACACCGGGCGGCGTGGGACACGCCCGCAAGCCCGGGGTTTACATCCAGGACGGTCAGACCGTCGAGGTGTCGATCGAGGGCTTGGGCTCCGTTCGCAACAAGACCATCGTCAAGTAGAGCGTTCGACGTGAGTTTTCACGAATCCAGCATCGAGGATCGGCTTCTCGTCGTTCGCCGGGGAACGTCCTACTTCGCGCAACGGCTGTCGGAACTGACCGACGCCGAGCTCGACGAGCCGACGCTGTTGTCCGGTTGGACGAGGCGGCACCTTGTGGCACATGTCGGATACAACGCCGCTGCGCTGTGTCGCCTGATGGATTGGGCGGCGTCCGGTATCGAGACGCCGATGTACGAATCGACCGAGCAGCGTGGGCGGGAAATCGACGAAGGGGCAACTCTGTCTCCGGCCGCGATACGAAATCTGTTCGACCACACCGTCGCTCGTCTCGACGAGAAGTGGAGAAACCTCCCGGTCTCGGCGTGGGATGCCGAGGTCCGGACTGCGCAGGGACGAACTGTGCCCTCCTCGGAGACGATATGGATGCGCACGCGCGAGGTGTGGATCCATGCTGTGGACCTCGGCAACGGTGGGCGGTTCGCGGACTTCCCCGAGATTGTCGACGAAGGGTTGCTCTCCGACATCGTCGGGATGTGGCGCAAGAAGGGGGAGGGCGGTGGGCTGGCGTTGTCGGTCGACGGGGACGAACGGGTCGAGGTAGCGCCCGGCTCTGCGGTCACCACGACTGTTCGCGGTTCGCTGCCGGCTGTCACCAGGTGGGCGGCAGGGCGCGGAGCGATCGCGGTATCGATCGTCGGAGAGGACGTCGAACCACCTCGGTGGCTGTGAGGGTCTTTCGTCAGTCGGTCCCCGACGAGTCGGCAATGGTGGAGCCGAGCCACGCGCGCTCGGCCCTGCTCGTCTCGCGCGCGATCAGCAGGATGCCCTGCCGGTAGACGTCGGCGACATCTTCCGCCTGGAGCGTGCGTTCGCCCTCGTAGAAGAAACTTGCAGGCTGTTCCAAGAACTCGAGCCGGCGCCGGAGCACATCGTGCTGATCCTCGGTTTCGGGAAGCAAGGACAGGAACGTCAGCACCACGATGAACCGTGAGAAGTCGGAGATCTCGCCTGGGGCAGGATTTCGAAGACGTTCGAGGAGCTCGTTGTGCCCTGTGGCAGTGATGGTCAGGACATAACGTGCCGGGCCGGCGCCTGGCTCGGCTTTGCGTTCCAACAGACCGTCGCGCTCCATGCGTTTGATCGCCGGATACAGGGTTCCGTCGCTCACCGGCCGCGCGTATCCGGTCAACTGGATCACGCGGCGTTTGAGCTCGTAGCCATGGAGGGGGCCCTCGGACAAGAAACCGAGGATGGTCAGTTCCAACATCGGACCATTGTGACAGAAGTACCTCGATTCGAGGTGTATCTCGAAACGAGGTACCCTGGTCCGGTTGGCCGGTCGTGCCTCGACGGGGCGAAACCAGCCGACCCATCTATCTCCTCCTCTCTAAGGGCTCCGATGACTACCACTTTCGACCTCGAGAACACAGCGCTCGTCCTCGTGGATCTTCAGAACGACAACGTCCACGCGGATGGTGCATACGCATCGTTCGGCGCAGCCGACCACGCCAAGCATCAGAACCTCGAGGCGCACGTACGAGAATTGCTCACCTTCGCGCGAGCGCAGTCAATGCCGGTAATTCACAACCACATCGTGTCCCTGCCCGGACGCCCGTTCGGCGGGAGCAATGCTCCGATCTTCAAGCTGATCGGTCCGGACTCGCTGAAGTTGGGTTCGTGGGGTGCGCAGGCGCTGGACGGAACCGAAGCCCGTGAAGACGAGCCGGTCCTGATCCGCAACCGTATGAGCGCTTTCAACGGCACCATGCTCGACACGCTGCTTCGCAATCTGGGAATCAAGGATGTTCTCGTGGCGGGTGTGTGGACCAACATGGCTGTCGAGCACACCGTGCGCGACGCGGCCGACCATGGCTACCGTCCTATTCTCGTGACCGATGCCACCTCGAGCCTCAGCGAAGAATGGCAGCATGCGGCGGAGAACTTCGCACTCACGAACATTGCCGAGTTCGCGACCACCGCAGAGGTTGTCGCGCAGACCACAACGGCATGATCGCCGCGTGGTACGACTCGCAAGGTCCGGCAGCTGACGTACTCGAGTTCGGAACACTGCCGACACCCGAGCCAGGGCAGGGGGAGGTCCGCGTTCGCTTGGACTTCTCCTCGGTGAACCCGGGGGATACGAAGAAGCGTCGTGGATGGCTCGGATCCGCCATGCCGTATCCCAGAGTCGTGCCACACAGCGACGGTGCAGGCGTCGTCGACGCTGTCGGTCCTGGAGTCGCACAGTCTCGTGTGGGTCAGCGTGTCTGGGTGTTCGGTGCCCAGTCCTATCGCGCGTTCGGTACAGCTGCCCAGTTCACCGTCGTTCCGGAGTGGCAGGCGGTCGTTCTACCGGACTCCGTCGCTGCCGAAGTGGGAGCGTGCCTCGGAATTCCCGGGATCACAGCGCACCGGGCCGTGTTCGGCGACGGATGTATCGAAGGTCGGACGGTCGTCGTTCAGGGGGCGCTCGGTGGCGTCGGGTCCATGGCGGCTCAGCTCGCGAAGTGGAAGGGCGCGACGGTGATCGGAACGGTGCGAACCTCCGCTGATCTGGATCGGGCGCGGGCTTCGGGACTGGATCTCGCGGTTGCTCTGGACGATCCCGATGTGGTGTCCCAGGTACGCGACTTCGCACGGGACGGTGTGGACCGAATCGTGGAAGTTGCGTTCTCCGACAACGTAGAATTCGACGCTGCGATCGCCCGGAACAACACGACGATCGCAGCGTACGGAACCCGAGACGGTCGGCCTGATTTTCCGTTCTGGCCCATGCTGTTCGACAACGTCACGATCCGGCTCCTCGGCAGCGACGACTTCTCGCTGGAAGCCAAGACGAGTGCCGCCGTCGATCTCACGGAGGCTGCGCAGGGTGGTGCGCTGGCGATCTCGATCGGTGATCCGTTGCCATTGGACCGAATAGCCGAGGCGCACGATGACGTCGATTCCGGATCGCGGCACAGAGTCGTCCTGAAGTTGCCGACCTGATGGGGGATCGGTATCGAACGATCAATCGGGTGCTCCGTCCTCCCCGGCAACGACCAGAACCTCGAACAGGCCGATTTCGGGCAGTGTGATCGTGAGCTGACCGCGGTTCGTCGTGGAACGTTCGGCCACGAGTGAAAGACCTGCGACGAGGGCACGCACTTCACCTGTTGCGCCCACATCGAGAGTGAGGCGATGACCTGCTCCGATTGTCACCGGATCTCCGAAAGACTGCCCACGCTGGCCGGTGAGGTTGCGAAGGTGAATCACGAGTCCTTGGTCGGAGCGGCCGAGTACCACCTCCACCTGAGATGGCAGGTCTGTTTCTATGTCGACGTTCTCACCGAGTAGATCGAGTGCGGCGGACGCGATCACATCGCCGATAGCGCCGAGTCCCACATCTCGATAGGCCCGACCCGGTGTCCACGGCAACGTGATCGTTCGGCCCCTCCCATAGGCAAATTCCAAGCGGGCAGGGAAGTCCAGTGGGATGTGGCCGTAGCATTTTTCGGGGGGTCCGTACGGTGCACGCGACAGTACCGACAGAGCGGACTGCGTCCCGTCCTTCGCTTCGACGACATGAAACTCCCCCAGAATAGGTAGGCTGGACCAGGTGTCGGTGGAGTTGTCGCCGACCAGCGCGGACGACCAGGTCGTTTCCGGGGTGCTCATCGTGGCCGTGCGTACCGCCACGCCGCTCGAATCGAACTGGCTGTGGTCGTCGTCCAGACCGGTGTCTCCGGTCATGAGCAGCGTCCCGCCTCGATTCACCCAATCGTCGAGCTTCCGCGTTGTGTCGAGGTCCATGCGCCCGAGGCCAGGCAGGACGAGCAGCGAATATCGATCGAGTGCGCCTGACGAGGCGAGCTCCCCGAGACGATTCTCCGGAAGTGCGTCGAACGGCACGTGGCGTTCGAGAAGTGCAAGCCACGTGCCCCGAAACTCCTCGGTTGCGTTCGCGCGGGAGCTGGCTGTCGACGACTCCTTGAGGGCGTCCGGACGGACGACTGCAGTTCGCGCGGAGGGCCGAAGTCCTCGATACACATCTTGATGCTCCCGGTGGAACCGCGTGATGCGAGCCCCTGCACCCAGAGCAGCGTAGTCGAACTCGTCCGGCACGCCCATGATGTACGTCGACGGTATGGCGCCCCGTGCTGCCGCCTGCAGAAGGTACTGTTCGAACTGGCGGGGTTCTTCGCTGACCAAACGATAGGGCATGTCCAGAAAGGCAACCGAATTCACCAGGACGGGGACATCCGGGCGGTAGCTTCGAGACACGCTCACGTACTCGGATGTGTTGTGTGGCCAGAGCGTTCGCCCCACCTCGTTGTTCGCCTCGTGGAACACGATGTCGGCGGTTTCGCCGAGGACGAGGGGCGCGTCGGGCCGCCGTGCGGAGATGAAGTCACGAACCCGTCCGAGTAGTGCTTCGAGCGCATCGTACGACAATTTCTGCCATAGAACGTAGTTCGGTGATTCCGGTCCGTCCGGAAGGGCTCCACCCAAGGCCGGTTCGAAAGCGATTCGGCACGACATGCAGTGGCATACACCCCGGTACCGCTTCTCGTAGTCGATCTCGTTGTAGCTGATCCAGTTGAAGAAGAATCCGTCGATCTCGTAGCGATCCAGGACTTCGCTCAGTACTTCGAACACTTTCTCCTGGTAATACTGCCCGCTCGGGCACGCACTGGTCAGGCCATTGTATGTCTGGCGCGACCCAGCGGGATCGATGTAACACCAGTCGGGGTGTTGTTCAGCGACTCGGCGTGCAACTTTGGAGAAGTCCATCCGCGCGAGCACTCGAACGCCACGGCGGCTCGCCGCGGACACCGCATCGCCGACCAGATCGCCGGTCTCACGTTCTGCCAGTGCTGGATTCACGCTCTGATGCGTGAGTGTAGACGGATAGTTCGAAATGATGCCACCGACGCTGAGCAGCCAGGCGTCTGCACCGTAATCCACGATCCTGTCGAGCGTTCTTTCGACATCCAAGCCGGCATCGATTTCGCGAATATTGGTTTGAAACATGCGGAACGGGGATTTCCACCACAGTTGATCGCGGTGTGGTCCGGCAGTCTTGGATTGCGACACTGCGGACCCGGGCGGTCGGAGTAGGGTGTCTCGAACTTTCACGTCGATTGATCCTTGTCGATTGTTGTTTCGAAGTACGAAGCGTCAGCGTTCGCTCATGCCGTTGAGTTCGAGTGCCAGCCCGTACAGAGCGGAATGGTCGAGATCTGCTCCGCCCCGTGACTTGACGGCTGCGACGAGCGACGCCATCAGACTGGTCGCCGGAAGTGAAAGACCCCGATCTCGCACGGCATCTCCGACGATCCCGAGGTCCTTGTCATGCAATGTAATTCGAAATCCCGGTGTGAAAGCTCCCTCGAGCATTGCATCTTTCTTGCGTTCGATCACGGTGCTCCCGGCGAGTCCGCCGCCGAGCACGTCGAGTGCTCGGCGCAGGTCGGTGCCATGTGCACGTAGGAAGACCAATGCCTCGGCCAGCATCTGGATGTGGCCTGCCACCATCAGTTGGTTTGCGGCCTTCACGACTTGCCCCGACCCGGCGTCGCCGACGTGTATCACGGTTGTGCCCATCGCATCGAGTACGGGCCGAACGTCGTCCAAAGTTTTCTCTTCTCCGCCGACCATGATGGACAGGTTGCCCTGGACCGCGCCTGCCTCGCCCCCGCTCACCGGTGCGTCGAGGCAACGAATGCCTGCGCGAGAAGCGTCCCGATGCACGCTCTCGGCTTCGCTCGGTGAAATGGTGCTGTGGTCCACGAGAACAGCACCCTCGCGCATGGCGTCCAGCACTTCGGGCAGAATTCCCAGCACAGCCGGACCATCGGGAAGCATGGTGATCACCACATCCGCGTCGGTGCACGCCAGCCGGACGGAATCGACCACGACGGCTCCTGTGCCGGATGCTCGATCACGGCCCTGGGTCGACCGCGCGAAGATTCGTACTTCGTGGCCGGCGGACACCAGATTCGCGGCCATCGGCTTGCCCATGACGCCTGGCCCTACGAAACCGATCACTGTCATCGAAAGACTCCATCGTCGCTTGAGTGTTGTAGAACACACTCAACAGTGACAGCCTATGTATGTCAAGCATTCCTGTCTGACAATATTTCCGGTTGCAATTCAGGGCCGAGCAAGCGCACGGATGCGGGCGTAGCGCCGCTCGCCGCTTCCGGTTTCTACCTGCGATCGCGACGCTGTCGCGTTCAGTCGGGCTTGCGCTCCGAGTCCTGTGCCGCGTCACGCATACTCGACAGGATGCGTAGGCGGGCGCCATCGAGGTGCATCTGCATTCGCTGGCGGGCGAGATTCGAGTCTCCGATCTCGATTGCTTCGATGATGCCTGCGTGTTCTGCGGCGATAGTGCCGGCAGACGTCGCCTTGTGTGCGGACTGCAGTCCCATGGTCATCTGTAGCTCGCCGAGAATGAGATCGTGGGCGCGCAGAAGTCGATGGCTACCTGCCTGGCGAACGACAAGGGCATGGAAGTCGACGTCCGCCGCCACCTGGTCTTGGAAGTTGCCGGCTTCGGCTGCCGACTCGATCGCCCCCTGGGTTCTCAGGATCTCTTGTAGCGGTATCCTTTTCACGGCCAATTCGGTCACGGCTGCGCTCTCGAGGAGGGAGCGGACGAAGAACAGATCTTCGATGTCCTCGCTGTCGAGGATGGGTACGACCGCGGTCTTGTGGGCCGAACGCTTCAGTAGGCCGACGACTATGAGCCTCTCGAGGCAAGCCTTGGCGGTGGGACGCGCGACGTCGTACTCGGTTGCGATGCGATTTTCGGTGACTTTCTCACCTTGCGCGATGTCGCCGTTGACGATCCGAGTGCGCATGGAGGAGTACAAGGCGTCGACCAGCGACGCGGTAGCTAGGGGGATGGCAGTCGGACTCACGGCTCCATGTTGACACAACATGTCAAGGACGAACATATGTATGGTGAGTAACCCTGTCTTACAATCCGAAGTGAGGGCAAATGAAGTATCGCGGACATCCTCTGAGTGCGAACATCTCGATCATGTTCACCGAACACGCCTATCTCGAGCGTTTCGCTGCTGCGCGGGATGCGGGTTTCGACGCGGTGGAGAGTTGGTGGCCCTTCGTCGACGCGGTGCCCGATCGGGGGGAAGTCGACAAGGTGCTGTCGGCGGTCGACTCGGCGGGCGTCCGCTTGGCAGCTCTCAATTTCTGGGCCGGCGACATGGCGGCGGGGGAGCGCGGAATGGCCGTTCATCGGGATCGGCACGAGGAGCTTCGAGCCAACATCGAACTCGTTGCGAAGATCGGCGAGGCGACCGGGTGTCGATCTTTCAACCTGCTGTACGGGCAACCGGTCGAAGGATCGAACGAGTCCGAGAGTCGAAAGGGTGCGGCCGAGTTGTACCGCGACGCGGCGGGTGTTCTCGAATCGATCGACGGAACGGTTCTGCTCGAGGCATTGGCACACGATCTCAACGGCAGTTACCCGATTCGTTCGCTCAGCGATGCCATCGACTTTGCGGATTTGGTCGGCGATCCGCGGGTTCTGCTGCTGTTCGACACGTTTCATCTAGGCCACAACGGCGAGGATATCGTCGAGGCAGCTGCAGGCGCGGCGTCGCGGATCGGACACGTCCAGGTCGCTGACGACCCGGGGAGGGGCGAGCCGGGCAGTGGAAACCTGCCTATTGCGGCATGTCTGGACGCGCTCGCCGAGCGTGGATACACCGGGCGGGTGGGTGCCGAGTACAAACCGACAACCTCGCGCACGATCGACTCGTTCGGTTGGATTGGCGATTCCGGGCGTCGATAACGTCGACTGCGCCATGATCAGGGCCCCGATCGCACTGCGGTCGGGGCCCTGATCATGTGTGCGTCCACTCACTCGCGCCGAATTCCGTTGCGCTGTGGTTCCTCTCGTTGACGACGCTGCGTGCATCATCCTCGGACTGTCCCGCTGAATCAGATGCATTACTTGTTGACTTGTCTGACAAAACACCTCTATGGTGTGAGTCACAGACTGATCAGTGAGTGGATCAAGTCACATTCCCATCGAGGTGCTCAATGTCAATACGGAAAATCGCACTCGCCGTCGCCTGTGCCGTGGCCTTGGCGGCGTGCGGCGCACCGGACCGAACCGGCGGGGATTCCGACGACTCGCGTCTGACTGTCGGAGTTACCGCCGAGTCCGGCTCGTTCGATCCGACAGGTCTGAAAAGTAGTCCTGGCACAGCGGTGCAGTTCTGGGCGCCTGTATACGACACGCTCTTGCTGAGAGCTCCCGACGGCGAGATCGTTCCGAACATGGCGGACTTCTCCTACGACGACACGTCGACGATTCTGACTCTCACTCTACGAGAGGGACTTTTGTTTGCCGACGGCACGCCGATCACCGGCGCGAGCGTCGTCCAGAGCATGGACAGATTTCGCAACGGTGGTGGCCCCGACGCGGTCTACCTCGCGGACGTCGACTCCATCGAGGCTCCGACCGATCTCGAGGTCGTGTTGACGATGACAGAGCCGGATCCCGGCCTCGTGTACGCGTTGTCGTCTGCAGCGGGCGCGGTCGCCAATCCGGCGGAGTTCGGAAACCCCAATCTGGCTCTGGAACCTGCAGAATCGGGTGCATACACCCTGGATGCAGCGCGGACCGTTGTCGGAGTCGAATACACCTACGTGAGAAACCCGTCGTACTGGAACCCCGAAGCGTGGCCCTACGACGAAATCGTGCTCAAGATCTTGCTCGACCCGACGGCGAGGATCAACGCACTGCGATCAGGGCAGGTCGATGCCACTGTCATCGACGCCCAGTCCACCGCTGAAATGGAGACGCTCGGCTTCGACGTCACCCTCCAGTCCTCCTCGTGGGAGGGGCTTTTGTTGCTCGACAGAGGAGGAGACGTGTCTCCTGCGCTGGCCGATCCGCGGGTGCGACAAGCGATCAACATGTCGTTCGATCGAAGCGAGATCGCGCAATACCTGATGCTCGATACGGTCGAACCGAACAGCCAGGTGTTTCAAGAGACTGCGTCTGCCTACGTCGACGGTTCTGAGTACACGTATGACCCCGACCGGGCCCGTGCACTGATGGCCGAGGCCGGGTATGCAGACGGATTCAGGCTCACGATGCCGTCGGTGGGTGTCATTTCGTACCTCGAGCCGGTGATCAGAGATTCGTTGTCCCAGATAGGTATCTCCGCTCGATTCGATGCTGTCCCGGCCGATCAGGTGAACAGCCTTCTCTACGAGCGCAGCTATGCGGCGTCCCCGTATCGGTTCACCCAGGACGCACCTTGGATGGATTTCACCCGTCATGTCTTCCCGGATGCACCGATGAATCCATTCGGCACCGAGACTCCTGAGCTCGATGCACTTCTGGACGCAGTACGTTTCGCAAAACCGGACGAGCGCGAGACTGCTGAAGAGGAAGTCGGCCGTTACCTGTTCGACAACGCCTGGTACGCGCCGCTGTACAACTCATCGATGCTCATCGGGCATATCGGCTCTGTCGACGTCGTGCCTCAGACGGGGCTCAATATTCTGCCGATTCAAAACTACGGGCGCTCCGCCCGATGACGACCATCACTCAGTCAGGGGTTTGCACATGCTCTCCTTCGTAGCGCGACGAATTGCGACGGGAGTAGCTCTCGTCCTCATCGTCACCGCAATCACCTTCGCGATGGTGTTCGCAAGTGGCTCGAACATCGCAGCGAACATCCTCGGCGAGAATGCGACCGCCGACCAGATTGCCGCCAAACAATCAGAACTCGGGCTCGACCGGGCCCTCCCGATTCAGTATTTCGACTGGCTCACCTCGGCACTTGGGGGTGACCTCGGAAGCAGCTACTTCACGGGGGAACAGGTGTGGGGAGCGCTCGCTACCCGCGTCCCCGTGACCGTGTCCCTCGTGGTGTTCGCGATGTTGCTCATTGTCATCGTCAGCGTGGCTGCCGGAGTGTTGGCGGCGCGCCGTGGTGGGAAGGTCGACAGCGCAGTACAAATGGTGTCGGTAGTCGGCTTTGCGTTGCCCAGCTATTGGATTGCGCTCGTGTTGGTACTTCTTATCGCCATCCCGATGCCGAAGGTTTTTCCTCCCACCGGTTATGTCCCGCTGAGTGAGTCGGTGTGGGGATGGTTGGGTACAGCCACGCTGCCGGCGCTTGCGCTCGCAATCGGCGGAATCGGTGCCGTTTCTCAGCAGATCCGCGGATCCATGCTCGACGTGCTGCGTCTGGATTACATTCGCACACTTCGCAGCCGAGGTATTTCGCCGCGCTCGATCTTCTATCGGCATGCTCTGCGCAATGCTGCGGGCCCGGCCCTGACTGTTCTGTCTCTGCAGCTGATCGGAATGCTCGGTGGCGTCATCATCATCGAAAGAGTCTTCGCACTACCCGGTATCGGAGTTCTGGCCAGTAGCGCCGCCCTCCGAGGTGACATTCCGGTAGTCATGGGCACCGTTGCTTTCACGGTTCTCGTAGTGGTGTTCGTCAATCTGTTGGTCGACATCCTGCAGGGTGTCCTGAATCCGAAGGTTCGCATCGATGTCTGACAACCCGGCAGTCTTGCCTCCGACAAGCGCGGAGCCCAGCGCGCCGAAGCCCGGGGTCATGCGTGACCTTGCACGACGGCCGGTCGCCGTTGGATCGGCAGTCGTTCTTCTCGTAGTTGTTCTCGTCGCGATTTTCGCGCCACTGATGGCGCCCTTCGATCCGGACGGAACGCAGCTACGACTGACCAACTCGCTTCCGAGTGCCGAATATCTGCTCGGCGGTGATCGCAGTGGGCGGGACATTCTGAGTCGGTTGTTGTACTCGGCTCGAGCCACTGTGATGGCCGCTGTGATTGCGACGACCGTTGCCGTAGTCCTCGGTGTGGTCACAGGTCTACTGGCCGGATACTACGGACGCGCAGCTGACTGGATCGGATCCTGGATCGCGAACGTACTCATCGCGGTCCCTGGAATCATCGTCCTCATCACGCTGTACGCGACGGTCGGATCCAATCAGCGTGTTGCCATGGTCGCACTCGGGATCTTGTTGGCTCCCAACTTCTTCAGGCTGGTACGCGCACTGACGATGTCGGTGCGTAAGGAGTACTACGTCGATGCTGCACGCGTATCAGGCCTCAGTGACCTGCGAATTGTCTCCAGGCACGTTCTGTACTCGGTGCGGGGCCCGATCGTGGTGCAGGCAGCGTTCGCGGCAGGAGTGGCGATTTCTCTTCAGGCCGGCCTCGAGTTTCTGGGCTTGGGTGATGCGGGTGCACCGAGCTGGGGTGGGATGCTCCTCGAAGCATTCACGAACATCTATCGCGCACCACTTCAACTTGTATGGCCGGGAATTGCACTTGCCGTCGTGGTGTCGGCCTTGGTCATGTTGGGCAACAGCATTCGAGACACACTCGAAGGCAGCAAGACGCGAGTCCCGTCAGCCGAGGGACATTCCAAGCTGTCGGTGAACATCTCGAAGTCGACCGGAGACGAGCCGGTCATGACCCTCGAGGGTCTCGTGGTCGAGTACCGCACTGTCACTGGATGGAAGCGGGTTGTGCACGACGCCTCGTTGAGCGTCTCCAAGGGAGAAGTGCTCGGCTTGATCGGCGAGTCGGGATCCGGGAAGTCTCAGACGGCGTTCGCGATTCTGGACCTGCTGCCGGCAGGAGCCCGGATTGCCGGCGGAACCCTTGATCTGCGACTGCGCTCGGAGCCCCGGTCGCAGGATCGCGTGTCGGTCCTGGGGCGGTCGGTGGCGTATATCGCCCAGGAGCCGCGTAGTAACCTCGACCCCTCCTTCACCGTCGGTCAGCAATTGGTCGAAGGCATCAGGGCGAGTTCGGATCGCTCACGAGCGGATGCGAAAACGTATGCGCTCGAATTACTCGATCGTGTCGGAATAGTCGATCCTCGAAAAACATTCGATGCGTATCCCCATGAGATATCGGGTGGCATGGCGCAACGAGTCCTGATCGCGGGAGCGATCGCTCCGGAGCCGGAACTACTGATCGCCGACGAGCCGACTACAGCTCTGGACGTCACGGTTCAGGCAGAGATCCTCGAGCTCTTGCGACAGCTGCAGGAGGAGCGGGGCATGGCGATCGTGTTGGTGACTCACAATTTCGGCGTGGTGGCCGATCTGTGCGACCGGGTTGCGGTCATGGACGCGGGAGTGATCGTCGAGGAGGGCGTGACGCAGACCGTGTTCGACGCGCCGCAACACCCCAAGACGCGTGCGCTGCTGGACGCAATTCTCGACGCCGACGTAGTACGTCAGATGGACAATCAGACAGGAGCCACGCTGTGAGTTTGCTGGAAATCGATGGGCTCCAGATCAGCTACGGGCGTGGCCGTAGAGCCACGGAGATCGTGCACGGCGTCGACCTGTCGGTTCGTGCAGGTGAGACGCTGGGGTTGGTGGGCGAGTCGGGTTCGGGGAAGACGACCATCGGTCGGGCGGTACTGGGCCTTGTTCCATCTTCGGGTGGAACTGTCTCGGTAGAAGGCAAACTGGTTCGAGCCTCGATGAACGCGCGTGCACGTCGAGAGCACGCCAAGTCGGTGCAGGTGATCTTTCAAGACCCCTACACCTCGCTCAGTCCGTCTCTGACGATCGCGGACACGTTGGCTGAACCGTTGATTGCCCAGGGTCTTCAACGCCGCGAAGCGGCGACCCGCGTGAGCGACTTGCTCGACAGCGTCTGCCTGCCGAAGGACTCGGGGAACAGGTTGCCGCGTGAGTTCAGCGGCGGGCAACGTCAACGAGTCGCGATTGCGCGTGCGCTGGCTCTGAGACCGAAGCTCATCGTCTGCGACGAACCGGTGTCGGCGCTCGATCTCACGACGCAGGCCGTGATTCTCGAGTTGCTGATCGACATTCAACGACGAACCGGCGTCGGTTATCTGTTCATCTCGCACGATCTTGCAGTCGTCCGCCACATCAGCCACCGCGTCGCGGTGATGTATCGGGGAAACATCGTCGAGCAGGGCGACACGCGGGCGGTTACCGAACGGCCCCAACATGACTACACGTCCCGACTGCTCCTTGCTTCGCCTGTTGCCGACCCTCAGGCTCAGCGCCGTCGGCGGACGGCGTGGCTCGACCGAGGACGCCAGTCGAAAGCACAGTCGACAGCTGTCGGTTCCGCGACGTGAGAGTCTCGCCGGCTCGGAATCCGGCCATCAGGCTTCAGAAATACAACCAGGAGGAATCTTGAGCATCACTGCTGCGGGTCGTGAGACAACGAGCGAGGAAGACCGGATGTGGTACCGCCGTGCTCGTCGGTGGACCCAACTTACTTTCGTCGAAGACGATCCTCTGCACTTCGATCGGGAATTCTGGGTGGACGTCATGACTCGGACGCGATCGACCGGCGCGTGCATAAGTGCAGGCGGTTACGTTGCGTACTACCCGTCGAAGATTCCGTTTCATTACACGAGCAAGTTTCTCGGCGACATGGACCTGTTCGGCATGGTGAACGAGGATGCACGACGTCTGGACATGAATGTCATGGCCCGAATAGACCCGCACGCTGTGCATGCGGACGCGGCCGAAGCGCATCCTGAATGGATCGCCCGGGACGAAGAGGGAAATGCCATGGAGCACTGGGCATACCCTGACATCTGGCTGACGTGTCCTTTCAGCACCTACTACAGCGAATTCATTGTCGATATCACCCGCGAGATCGTGCGGGAGTACGACGTCGATGCAGTCTTTGCAAACCGGTGGGAGGGAAGTTCGTCGATCTCGTACAGTGAGGGGGCTCGCAAGCTCTACTTCGACGCGACGGGAAATCAGCTGCCCGTCGGCGCGGATCGAAGTACACGGGCATGGGCAGAATACTTCGCGTGGCGCTCGGACCAACTCAGTCGGCAAATCGTCGCGTGGGACGAGGCGACCCGAAGCGTGAATCCTCGTAGTAGTTTCATTCCTAACCGTGGTGCTCGGATGGTTCGGGATCTGAACTCGGAGTTGGTGAAAGGAATGTACCCGGCATTTTTCATCGACAAGCAGGGTAGGTCTCCGAGAGAGGCAATCTGGGCCGCCGGCCGAGTGGGTAAGCGCGCTCGCGGAGTCTTTCCGGATCGACCCGTGAGCCTGATCAGCTCTGTGGGACCGGAGAATCATCAACACCGTTGGAAGGACTCGGTCGCCTCCGGTGCGGAATTGCAGGCCTGGATCGTCGACGGATTCGTTCACGGGGCGACCCCGTGGTTCACGAAGTTCAACGCACGAGTGCCGGACGCACGGTGGGTCGAACCCATTGCCCATGCGTTCGGACTACACGAGAAGGCCGAGGCGTTGTACGGCACGAAGACGCCGACCGCGCGGGTCGCGATCTTCGACGCGATCACGCCTGCCGGTGCCGACTCACCCACCGGTGGCTACATGAGCGAGGATTCGTCCGAAGACGGCCTGTGCCAGGCATTGTTGGAGGCCCGCATCCCGTTCGAATACATCGACGGAGATGCGCTGACGGACCGTCGCATTCACCAGTTCACGGTAGTCGTGGTGCCCGGCAGCGTTGACCTGTCGGTGGATCACATAGCGGTACTAGGCGACTTCCTGGACGCCGGCGGGCGCCTGCTGGCGGACTCCGAAGCAGTACTCGACAGTGATGGAACCGCGAACGGTCTCGCTGGATTGCTCGGTGTGCGAGTCACCGGTGACATTCGACGTGGGGTGCAGAACAATTACGCTGCCATCGTCGATCCGACTCACCCTTCGGCGACGGCATTCGCAGGGACGGAAAGGATTCTGGGCGGGACATCGATCGTTCCGGTGGAGGCAGAGTCGTGGACGTCGGTGCCGTTCCGCTTCATTCCCGATTTTCCAGATCTCCCGATGGAGGAGGTGTATCCGCGAGAAGCGCCACGAGATCCAGCAGTAGTGCTCGGTGAGCACGACAACGGCGGCCGGACTGCGTTCGTGGCGTTCGACCTTCCTGCTCTGTTCTGGGAGGCACTGCAAGTGGACCACGGGGAACTCATCGGTGGTCTGGTTCGATGGCTGCTCGACGGTGACGAACCGGTGACTGTGGTCGGACAGGGTTTGGTGGACATTGCTGTTCGATCGTCCGACGAAGGCGTTGCGGTGTCCATCGTGAACCTGGACAACCCGAAAGCCATGCGAGGACAGTTGCGTTCTTCGACACCGATCGGAACTCAGACAATCTCGATTGCGCTTCCTGCCGATACTTCCACCGCGTCGGTCAGGACATTGACAGAGCCCGGGTTCACGTCTGTCGACGCAGTTGACGGCCGGGTCACCTTCGACGTGCCCGGAGTCGATCTGCTGGAGGTCGTCGAAGTCGCGTGGACGAGTCCGCTCGTGCGAGGAGCCTTGGCGGGTGCCGAGTCATGACTGCGGTGTTCGTCTCGTGCACCGGCGAGGTGGAGGCGAGAGTTCGTGCCGTCGCAGGTGACGCGCCGGTGGAGTTCGTCGACGTGGCGGCAAATATCAGCTCGCCGCCCGATCAGGTCGAAGCGATCGTGAACGTGGTCGAACCGTTGGAATTTCATCTGTTTCCTCGACTCGACTGGGTGCACACCGCTACCGCGGGTGTCGACGGATTCGACATCGGATCGCTGAACTCGCGCGGTGTCACCGTGACGTCGGCTGCGGGAAACGGTGGTGTCGCGCTCGCCGAGCATTCGATGATGCTCATGATGATGTTGAACCGAGATTGCACGAGATGGATTCGAGCACAACAAGAGCGAAGCTGGGACCGTTTCCTGCACGGAGAACTGGCCGGTCGAACTGTCGTGGTGATCGGAATGGGCGCAGCAGGTAAGGAACTCGCGCGGCGAGCGGCTGCATTCGACATGACGGTCGTAGGAGTGACACGGAGTCCGCACGATTCGATTCCGTACGTGACGCGCCTCGAAACGTCGGATCGTCTCGCTTCTGTGGTCGCCGATGCGGACTTCCTCGTGGTCGCAGCGCCGGCTACTCCGGCGACAGCGGGATTGGTCGACGCTACTGTTCTGGATTCGTTACCGGCACACGCGTTCGTCATCTGTGTCTCCAGAGGTGGAATCATCGATGAAGACGCCCTCGTCAGCAGGTTGTCGGACGGCCGGCTCGCTGGGGCGGGTCTGGATGCGCACCGCGTGGAACCTCTGCCGGTCGACTCTCCGCTGTGGCTCATGCCGAATGTAATCGTCACTCCACACAACGGAGCTACCTCGGACGGGACAGTGCGGCGAGGTATCGAGATCTTGGTCGACAACGCCACGCGCTATTTCTCCGGAGAGAAGCTTCGCAACATCGTGGATGCAGGCAAGGGGTACTGACTCACGCTTGCGGTAGGGCTGTGATGGCTGGACGAGAATAGCGGGCCAGTGCGATTGTATTCGCACTGGCCCGCGATCTGTTCAGAATCCAATTCCCGCTGGTGTCGAGGTCTGGATCCGCGTCAACTCGACACTGACTCCGCCGGAGCGCGGGTCAGTTTGCGAGTGACGTCCGGTATGACCTTGTCGGCGATGTATTGAATGCGCGCTGAACCCGATTCGACCGACTCGCCGGGAAGCTGAGCCCAGTAGTGGAAGTCGCGGATTTGGGGGAATTCCATTGCCATACCGACCAATTCATCGACAGCCATGGATGCATCCATGAGTTTGTATGCGCCGGCGTCCAACAGGTGCTGCGGATTGTCGAACGATGAGGGCTGATCGGGTCCTTCGAACGAACCCCATTCGATGTACTTGTTCATCTGATAGAGCGCGTGCTCCCCGATTCTTGCCCACTCGCGCTCGGGATCCTCGGCCACGACGGCCCACTGACTGGCGTAGATACGCGCGTCGTCCAGGTTCTTGCCGTGCTTGGCGATCGATTCTTGGTAGTTCGTGAAATGTGCGTTCTGCAATGTGATCACGCCATCGGCGAGGCGCGCAGCCCGGTCGATGCCAATGGGCGATTGGGCGCCGATCAGGAGGCGCGGGGCCACTTCGGGCACGGGGGTTATCGGAAGCGCAGGGACCGAGAACCGCTTTCCCTCGTACGCTTCACCGGTTCCTGACCACGCGTGTCGGATGACTGCGATGGCGTCTTCGAGCAGACTGGGCCGCTGCTTGACCTTCCGACCGAACGCGGCGAACTCTTTCTCGTGGTAGCCGAGTCCGAGACCCAGTTCGAAGCGATTGTCGGTGAGGAACGACAGTGCGGCGGCATCCTCGGCGAGGCGAATGGGTTCATGCAGTCCGGCAACGATGATGTTGGTGCCGATACGCATGGTTTTCGTGCGGGCACCGATGGCGGCAGCAACGACCAGGGGAGACGCTGCGTAGTCGTCCTCGGCGAAATGATGCTCGCTCAACCACGCAGATCCGAAACCGAGCGATTCGGCCCAGACGACCTGATCCACCGATTCTCGGTAGAGAGAGCCGAGGGGGCGACGCCACCGCTGTGGGTTGCGGAAGTCGTACCACAAACCGAACGTCGGAACTTGGTACTTCGATGCAGACGGGTCGAGCGAGTTCATCATTCCTCCACGTTGAGTAAAGCGAACATCAAACGAAAAGCATGCCGCCGTCGATCAGGGCGGCCTGGCCGGTCATGTAGTTCGAGTCGGGTCCGGCCAAGTAGGACACGTATGCTGCGACATCCTCGCCGGTGGATACGCGACCGAGGGTGATTCCTGCGGCCATCGCCTTCATCGATTCGCCCTTGCCGACGCCGTTGATCGCGCCGAGATCGCGGTCGACCTCGACCCACATGTTGGTGTCGACGATGCCGGGGCAGTACGCATTGACGGTGATACCGTGCTCAGCCCATTCCTGCGCTGCTGCTTGAGTCAGTGCTCGTACTCCGAATTTGGACGAGCTGTACACACCGAGGAGCGGGAATCCCTTGTGTCCTGCAATCGACGATGCGCCGATGATCTTCCCGCCGGTGCCCTGCGCGATCATCACGCGGGCAGCTTCGGTGTAGCAGAGGAACATTCCACGGCCGTTGACTGCGTGGACCTTGTCGTACTCCTCGGGTGTGACATCGAGCAGTGCCTTGGTCTGTGCGATTCCGGCGTTGGCGACGATCACGTCGAGCGAGCCGAGTTGCTCGGCGGTGTCGGTCATGAGCGCGCGAACCGATGCATGATCACTGACGTCGCCGGTGAGAGCAATGGTCCGAACGCCGTGGGAAGCAACCTCGCCACGTGTTTTTTCCAGTTCCTCGGACATCGACGGTAGGTCGGACAAGGCGATGTCGTGGCCGTCCTGTGCGAGGCGTAGGGCGATCGATCGGCCGATTCCGCGTGCCGATCCGGTGATGTGTGCGACTGTCATAGTCGTCTCCTGAATTTCGTTGGGGAGCAGTGCAGAAGTGCAGGTCAGGCCGTCGGATCGACCAACAACTTCATCTTGCGGCCGGCTCGAAGCTCTTCGAACCCACCGTTGACCACGTCACCGAGGGCGATGGTGTCGACCCATCCGGTGGTGTCGTAGTGGCCCTTGGCCATGAGATCGATGACTGCGCGGTAGTCGTCGCTGGTGTAGCAGATGGTTCCCTGGATGCGTCGCTCCTGCAGAACGAGGTTGATCAGGGGTGTCGACAGCGGCTTGTCGTAGATGGCAACACTGATCAGCGGGCGACGCTCACCGACGCAGTTCAACGCGGAATCGATTGCAGGCGCGACGCCTGCGGCATCGAATGCAGCGTCGACGCCGTCACCGTTCGTTCGGTCGGCGATCAGGGCCGGAACGTCGACCGACATCGGGTCGAGGGTGCGTGCACCGAGCGCCTCGATGGACTTGCGCCTCGTCTCGGATGGCTCGACCACGTCGATCTCGGTGAGGCCCATTCCGCGGAGTGCGAACCAGATACCGATTCCGATCGGGCCTGCGCCGTAGATGAGTGCGCGACTCTGGTCGCCGACCTCGCCGAGTACTGCTGCGTGGTACGCAACCGAGAGCGGTTCGACGAGAGCGCCCATTTCGACCGGAATGCTGTCGGGGAGCTTGTGGATCTGGTTTCGCGGAACGACGGTGTACTCGGCCATGCCGCCGTCCGCCATCAGTCCGTGAAAACCGATCTTCTTGCAGAGGTTGTACTGGCCGTTCAGGCATGGTCGGCATTCACCGCACCGGTAGATCGGCTCGATGGCAACGGAATCGCCCTCCGCGACATCATCGACGCCGGCTCCGACAGCGGTGACGGTCCCGGAGAACTCGTGTCCGAGGATCAACGGCATCGCTTTGTTGGTCAGCGGGTGCGGATCGGACGGCGGAATGAAGATCGGGCCGTCGTAGAATTCGTGCAGATCGGTACCGCAGATGCCGTTTCGAGCGACGCGCACCTTCACCTGCCCTGGCCCTGGATTGGGCTCGGGGACATCCTCGATCTCTACCTTGTGGTTACCGTAGTAGACAGCTGCGCGCATGTTCGTTCTCCTTGTATGGGAATCGGTCGAGGGTTGTGTCAGAGAGTGCGGACGAGCTTTTTGTTCGCGAACTCGTCGAGACCGAATCGCCCGAGTTCGCGTCCGATGCCGGATGTTTTCACTCCGCCGAACGGCATGTCGGGTGCACTCTTGATGGTGGTGTTGATGCCCACCATGCCGACATCGAGACGATCGGTCACGTACGAGGCCTCGGCGTCGTCGGTGGTGAAGACGGCGCTTCCGAGACCGAAGGGGGAATCGTTCGCGAGATCGATTGCAGCGTCGGTCGACTCGACTTTGTGCAACACTGCAACCGGTCCGAAGAGCTCCTCGCGGTAAGCCCTCATGTCCGGAGTGACGCCGGAAAGCACGGTCGCAGGGTAGTAGGCCCCGTCACCGTCGGGCACGGTTCCACCCAGGTGCACCGTGGCGCCCTTGGCCACCGCGTCGGCGACCTGTTCGGCAATCTCGTCACGTCCGCTGACGGAGGACATCGGTCCCAGCCGCGTTGCAGCGTCCGTCGGGTCGCCCATGGTCCAGGACTCGGCTGCCGACACGAAACCGTCGAGGAATTCGTCCCACACCGACGCGTCGACGATCATGCGCTTGGACGAGGTGCATGCCTGACCGGCGTTGCCGAACCGACCTGGTACGGCCGCGGCGACAGCATCGCCCAGGTCGGCACCGGCGAGCACGATGAACGGGTCCGATCCACCGAGTTCGAGTACGGCCTTCTTCATGTGTTTGCCCGCCAGCTGGCCGATGATGCTGCCTGCTCGCTCCGAACCAGTGAGCGAGACGCCCTGAATCCTGGGATCGGCGATGAGGTCGGCAATTTGGTCGCTGGAGGCGAAGATGTTCCTGTACACCCCGTCGGGGCTGCCGGCATCGCGCAGCATGGCCTCGATCGCGAGAGCCTGCTGCGGACAGTTGCTGGCGTGCTTGAGCAGGATCGTGTTGCCCAGCAGCAGGTTCGGGGCGACGAATCGTGCGACCTGGTAGTAAGGGAAGTTCCAGGGCATGATGCCGACGAGGGCTCCGATGGGCGCGGTGCGTACCAGCGCTCGCCCGGAGCCGGCGATGTCGAGTTCCTCGTCTGCGAGCAGCTCCTGGCCCTTGGTGGCGTAGTACTCGAAGATCGATGCGGAGAGCTTGACCTCGCCGCGGGCCTGCGCGATGGGCTTGCCCATCTCGAGCGTCATCAGTTCGGCGAGTTCTGTTTCGCGTTCGCGATGCAGATCGGCGACACGCTGGAGAACTGCTGCGCGATCGGCCACCTCGGTGGTGCGCCAGTCTCGGTAAGCGTTGTCGGCGGCGGACAGCGACTCCATTGCCTGCTCGTCCGTCAACGTCTCGAACTTCGCCACGACGGTACCGGTAGTGGGGTCGGTAGTTGCGTATTTGCTCATCAGCACGTCTTTCGTAGCAGGACGCCGGCCGGGCGAGACGAGAAAGCTCAGCCGGCCGGCGTGATGTGTGCGGTGTTCAGTTCGACGTTCGACTCAGGCGGGCTTCAACACGTCGGATTGGGTGAGGAAGCTCGGGTAACCCGAAGCCTTCTCGTTGTCGAGAACGGAACGGTATTCCTTGATTCCACCGAGGTAGAACATGACCGTGCGCTTCTTACCGGGGATGTTGGCGCCGAAAATCCACGAGGCAGCCTTGGGGAACAGCGTCTGCTCGGCGATGTCGGAGCAGATCTCCGTCCATTCGGTTTCGATGTTCGGCTTGGCCTCGATCCAACCGGTCGAGTTCTCCTCGATGTTCTTGATCGTGTCCGAGATCCACTCGACCTGGGTCTCGATCGACGGCGGCAGGTTCGTGAAAGGACCGTTCGGGCCGAGGATCATGAACATGTTCGGGAAGCCGGTCGTGGCCATACCCAGGTAGCTCGTCGGACCGTCCTGCCAGTGCTCCTTCAGGCTTTCGTTGTCGCGGCCTCGAATATCGACCTTGACGTAGTTGCCGTCGACGGCGTCGAACCCGGTTGCGCAGATCAGAACGTCGATCTTGTGCAGTTCTCCGTCCTCGGTGACGATCCCCTCGGCAGTCAGCTCGCGAATGGGGTTTTCGCCGACATGGACGAGCGACACGTTGTCGCGGTTGAACGTCTCGTAGAGGCCCGAGTCGCACAACGGACGGCGGGCGTAGAGGTCGGTGGGCGTCAGCTTGCGAGCCGTCTCGGGATCCTTGACGATCTCGGCGATTTTCGCACGAATGAACTTTGCAGCCTCTTCGTTTGCATCGACATTGGTGGCGATGTCACTGAAGGTCTCGAACATGAAGCGGAAGCCGCCGCCTTCGTCCCAGGCGCGCTGGAAGATGCTCTCGCGTTCTTCGGCGGAGACGCTGAAGGTTTCGATTTCGCTCTCGACGAATCCCATTGCGACGCTCGAGTTGCGGACCTGGTCCCAGTTGGCTTCGAAGTTTTCCTTCTGGCTGGCCAGCTCCTCGTTCGACAGCACGCGGTTGCCTGCGGGAACGCTGTACTGAGGAGTGCGCTGGAAGGAGGTGAGGTGACCCGCGATCGGCGCGACGGCCGTGATGACCTGGCCTCCGGTCGAACCGTTTCCGATGACACCCACGCGCTTGCCGGTGAGGTCGAGATCCTCGGGCCACGCGCCGGTGTGAACCAATCGTCCCTCGAAGTTCTCGACACCGGGGAAATTCGGGACATTGGTTGCCGACAGCAAGCCGAGACCATTGACGAGGTAACGCGCCTTGAATGTGACTCCGCGGTCGGTGGTCACGGTCCAGATGCCGGCGACCTCATCGAAGCTCGCGGACGTCATCGTGGTTTCCAGCTGGATGTCTTCGCGCAGCGAGTATCGATCGACGACACCGTTCAGGTACTCGAGGATCTGTGGCTGACGAACGAACTTCGTGTTCCAAGTGGTCTGGTCGTACAGATCGCGATCGAACGAGTACTGGTAGACGAATCCTTCGGAATCCGACAAGGCACCTGGATACTTGTTCCAGAACCACGTTCCGCCGACTCCGCCGGCCTTGTCGATGGCGACTGCGTTCAATCCGAGTTCTCGGCGCAGCTTGTACAACATGTAGATGCCACCGAAACCGCACCCGACGACGAGCGCGTCGATCTCGCGGATCTGGTCGGGTTGGTGTGTCGTCATGTGATAGCTCCTCCGGCCTACGGCCTTTGTGGTGTAGTTCACGTTCTCTGTCCACAATGGTGAAGTGGCGCACATAGCAGTGGGGTGTGCCAATGTGGAACACCATGGTCCGGGCCCTTTGATCAGCAGTTATGCATGTGTGAACATAATCGGATACGGATTGCGACGTCTTTTGATGCTCAGGGATGATTGACAGTCTGAAAAGAAGATGCTGGAGATGGCGATGAGTGATGTGGTTCGCGAGGCGAAACGGCACCTGATGCGTGCCGGTTTGCTGGCCGGCGTGCCGGACGAGGGTGTGGTGCCGGAGCTCATTCTGCGGAGTTGGAGACGCTCGATCGGTAGCAGTGCAGACAGCATGCTGCCGTCTCAGAAGTACGACGAGATCGATGCGGATTCGATTCTGCGTCGAGCGGCAGACCCTGTGCTCGACCGCTGGCAGGACCAGCTGTCGAACACGGGGACGACACTGTTTCTGAGTGACCGAGCGGGCAGCATCGTGGCCCGCCGGGCCAGCGACCGGGGACTTCGACGCAAGCTGGATCGTGTGAATGCTGCGGAGGGTTTCGATTACTCCGAGAACACGATCGGGACCAACGGGCTCGGCACTTCGATGGTGGAGGGCCGTGCGGTCTACATCGAGGGCAGCCAGCACTTCAACGAGTCCCTGGCTGTCCTGGCATGCGCCGCGGTGCCGGTCTACACGCCGTCCGGTCTGGTGATCGGGTCGGTATCGCTCGGTGGCCCCCTCGATGTTGCGAGTTCGCTGATGCTCACTCTCACGAAAGAGATCGGCCAGCAGATCGAAGAACGACTCAAAGCTGCGGCCAGGCCACAAGACCTGGCGCTGGCAATGTCCTTCATGCGCTATGCAAATTCGCGACGTCCGACGGTCATCATGGACCGTGAGTCACTCCTCGCGAACACGCCGGGGCTCCCGTACGTCAGTGTGGATTCCCATGTGCTTCTGTGGGATCGGCTGAGCGAACACGACTGGTCCACCAGAAGTACTGCTCACTGGGAGATCGAATCCGGAACGGTTGCCGTGGCTGCCAGGCGGGTGGTGGAGGGGGCACGCGATTACTACGTGCTGCATTTCGCTCCGATTCCGACGGACGAACGTCCAGCGGGCGGGACGGTGTCTTCATCGAACGCTGCGCCCCGTTCCGGCGAAGCGGCCGATACACGGGCTGCAGTTGCAGTCGTCGCCGGTCCTGCAGGGTCGGGCCGTGCCACCGAAGCGCTCACCCTGCGAAACGATCGTGGGCTGATCGGGGACCTCGAGGTCGTACTTCTTGCCTCGGGCACGGATACACCGTGGTCGGCGATTTCGGACCTTCTGGCCGGTGGTCGTGACGTCCTGGTCCGGCGGCTGGAGTCGATCACGGACGACGACGACACCGATGCAATCGCGTCGCTTGTGGCCGCTCATCGAGAGGCCGTGACACTGGGCCGGAAGAGTGTGCTGACGTTCACCGTGTCGATGGAGTCGTCCACGCCCGCAATCAAGAATCTGGTCGAGGAGTGGGGCGTCGACGTGCATATCCGGCCTCTCGTCGATACGCCGGATCGAATTCCTGGACTCGTGCGCAGTGTGCTCGATCGGGTGGACACCACCCGTCGGCACTCGATGTCGCCCACGGCGCTGCAGTCGTTGATGCAGGCCGAGTGGCCCGGGAACATCGCGGAACTCACCGATGTACTGACGACCTTGGCGTCCGAGGTTCCTACGTCCGTCATCGAGCGAACACACTTACCGGAGCATCTACAGCGAGCGCCCGCACGTCGAAAGCTGACCATGATGGAATCGGCTGAACGCGTGGCTATCATCGAAGCGCTCGACCGGGCCGGCGGAAACAAGTCGCTCGCCGCGGAGCTGCTCGGAATCGGCCGGACGACGTTGTACCGACGAGTGCGTCAATTGGGGCTCGACGAGGGTGAAGGATCCCTCTGACCTTTCGGGGGGGGGGGGTCACTCGGGGCCGTCGAGTCCGACGACGTTGCGGAGAATTACTCGCAGAGCGGGATTGGTGTTGTCACGCCGCCACGCGGCTCTCATGTCCACGTCCGCCGTCGTGTCGTCCAGTGGAACGAAGACCACGTGTGGGTCGGTCACGTTGTCCGCCACCGAGGCCAAGGTGAGGTGGCACCCGACCTCGGCCGCGACCAAGGCCAGCGCGGTCTGAGTATCCGGCGCAATCTGCACTACATCCGCGACGAACCCGTGAGCGTCGGCGAGGCGTCGTAGTCGATCGGGGAGAACCGAGCCTTCGTGCAGGGGGAGTGACACGAACTGCTCGGTCGCCAACCGGTCGATGCGCACGTGTCGGGCGTCCGCAAGTGGGTGGGTGTCTGCGAACGCCACCACCAGGTGATCGCGTAGGACGATCTCGGACTCGATGCCCGACGGAATGACGTCCCACCTGCCCAGCGCGATGTCCGTATCACCGTTGAGCAGCCGTTTCATCGCCGGCTGCGCGAAGTTCTGGCTGGAGAGCTCCAACTCGAGGCCCGGATGCTGCGATCGGACGACTCGTGCCAGCCGCGCAACCATCCGATGCGTCGACACTCCGGCGAATGCGATCTTGACTCGCCCGGTCTCACCGCCGTCGGCCGACTTGACCGCGTCTTCCGCAGACCGCATCGCTTCCAGGACAGCTCGGGCGGGCCCTATGAGGGCCTGCCCGCTCGCGGTCAAACGAACCGATCGGGTGTTTCGATCGAACAGCGTGGCGTCGAGGTGCTTTTCGAGCTGTTTGATGGTGCGACTCAACGGTGGTTGCGCGACGTGCAAGCGTGCCGCCGCTCGACCGAAATGGAGTTCCTCGGCGACCGCGAGGAACGCTCGCAGCTGTTCGACATCCATGCCTTCTCCTTTATTTCTGATTCTGTATAACAGAAGTACCAATTAAGTATTTGACTGATTGTAATGTGCGCCACGATAGTGAGTACATGGACACGCTGAATCCCGATGTACCCGACGACGTCTTCGCCGACGTACTGAAGCAGATCTCGCACTTCGTTCGCTCGCGCGTCGTGCCACGTGAACTCGAAATCATGAACGAAGACGCAATCCCGGCGGATGTGCGGACACAATCCGCGGAGATGGGCCTGTTCGGGTTCGCGATTCCGCAGGAATGGGGCGGACTGGGTCTCAATCTGATTCAGGATGTCGAAGTCGCGATGGAGCTCGGCTACACGTCGCTGGCACTGAGGTCGATGTTCGGTACCAACAACGGGATTGCTGGGCAGGTTCTCGTCGGTTTCGGTACCGAGGAGCAGAAGGCGAAGTGGCTGCCGGGTATGGCAGCAGGTGACATCGTCGCTTCCTTCGCTCTGACCGAGGACGGTGCCGGATCGAATCCCGCTGGACTGAGGACGACAGCCAAGGTCGACGGCTCGGGCTGGGTGATCAACGGCAACAAGCGGTACATCACCAACGCCCCGATTGCCGATATGTTCGTCGTATTTGCCAAGGTGGATCCGAAACCTGAGAGCGGTAACGGTATCGCTGTGTTCCTTGTCCCTGCCGACACTCCGGGAATCACCGTCGGGGTGAAGGACGCCAAGATGGGCCAGCAGGGATCCGGAACTGCAGACGTGACGTTCACCGACGTGAGGGTCGAGGCCGACTCGCTTGTCGGCGGCAACGGCGACATCGGGTACAAAGCGGCCATGACCTCGTTGGCGCGCGGGCGAGTGCATATTGCGGCGTTGGCTGTTGGTCAAGCTCAACGGGCGCTCGACGAATCGGTGTCCTACGCCGCGGCGTCGACGCAAGGTGGAGAGCCGATCGGAAACTTCCAATTGGTCCAAGCAATGATCGCCGACCAGCAGGCAGGGGTCATGGCCGGCCGCGCCATGGTTCGGGAAGCAGCGAGGGCTTGGGTCGAGGAAACAGACCGACGCATCGCCCCCTCTGCCGTCAAACTCTTCTGCACCGAAATGGTCGGCAAGGTAGCCGATCTCGCGGTCCAGATCCACGGCGGTGCAGGATATATGCGCGAGGTCCCCGTCGAACGCATCTACCGCGATGTCCGGCTGCTGCGCTTGTACGAAGGCACCAGTGAAATCCAGCGCCTGATTGTTGGCGGAGGGCTGATCCGCGCGGAACAGAAGCGCACCAAATGAACGCACCACTCGAAGGTTTCACTGTCGTAGCGATCGAACAGGCCGTCGCTGCACCGCTTGCGACGAGAAACCTTGCCGACCTCGGCGCGCGGGTGATCAAGATCGAGCGCACCGACGGAGGGGATCTGGCACGGGGCTACGACCATGCGGTCCACGGGACGGCCGCTCATTTCGTCTGGCTCAACCGCGGCAAGGAATCTCTCGCAATCGATCTCAAGGCTCCGCAGGGACGTGCGGTGGTGCACGAACTGATCGGCACCGCAGACGTGTTCATTCAGAATCTTGCTCCGGGTGCCGCAGCACGACTCGGTTTCGGTGCCGATGAGCTGCGGGCAGCTCGGCCTGAGTTGGTCGTCGTGAACATGTCCGGCTTCGGCAACGGCGGGCCGATGCGTGACCGCAAGTCCTACGACATGTTGATTCAGGCCGAATCCGGTTTGATCTCCATCACCGGCACCCCCGACGAACCTGCGAAGACCGGTATCCCCACGGCTGATATCGCGACCGGGATGTACTGCGCACAATCGGTTCTGGCCGCCCTTCTGCGTCGCGGTAGAACAGGAGAGGGCGCCACTATCGACGTGTCGATGCTCGACTCGACTGTCGAGTGGCTGGGGCACGCGATGTACACCCAGATGTACACCGGAGTGCAGCCACCTCGCATGGGTGTGAGCCACATATCCATCGCACCGTACGACAGGTATCCGACGCGCGACGGACAAATCTTGATCGGTGTGCAGAACGACCGTGGATGGCAGACGTTGGTGAACAGCGTCCTCGATATCCCGGAAATGGCCGACGATCCGCGCTTCGCCACGAATGTTCTGCGCGTCCGAAACCGAGGCGAGTGCGACTCCGTCGTCGCCGAACGAACGGCGACGTTCACCACCGAAGCCCTCGACGCAAAGCTGGCCGCAGCCGGGATACCGGCAGCGCAGGTCAAACAGATGGCGCAGGTTGTCGACCACCCTCAACTCGTCGAGCGAGATCGGTGGCGCACTGTGAACACCGAACACGCCACGGCGCGAGCTCTCCTGCCTCCGAGCACCTTCGAAGATTTCGAAGCTCCGATGGGTGATGTTCCGGCGCTCGGACAGCACACTCGCGCGTTGCTGATCGAAGCCGGGCAGGATCCCGATGCTCTGCTGCGTGACGGGGTCGCAGCACAGAGCTCAGCGTTCGACAGCTCTGCATTGGACGCAGCGCCCACGCGCTGACGCTTGTTCACCCAGCTACGGAAAAAGGACTTCTCATGATTTCAGGACGTACAGCGGTCATCACGGGCGGAGCCCAGGGTATCGGGCTGGCGATCGCGACACTGTTTGCCGAGAACGGCGCGAAGATCGTCATCGGTGACCTCGACGAAGCGAAGGCCAAGGAGGCTGCTGACGCTCTGCCTACAGACGCGGTCGGCGTTCGCTGCAATGTGACCTCGGCCGAGGACGTACAGGCGTTGGTCGATACTGCTGTGTCTGCCTTCGGGTCGATCGACATCATGGTCAACAACGCAGGCATCACTCGTGACGCAACCATGCGGAAGATGACCGAAGATCAGTTCGATCAGGTCATCGACGTGCATCTCAAGGGATGCTGGAACGGTACGCGGATCGCGGCGGGTGTCATGCGTGAGAGCGGTGGAGGGTCGATCATCAACCTGTCCTCGATCTCGGCGAAGGTGGGTTTCATCGGTCAGAGCAACTACTCGGCGGCGAAAGCCGGCATCGTCGGCCTCTCGAAAGCTGCGGCGAAAGAGGTGGCGCACCTGGGTGTTCGGGTCAACGTCGTTCAACCCGGTTTGATCAAGACTGCAATGACCGAAGCGATGCCACAGAAGGCGTGGGATCAGAAGATGACGGAAATTCCGATGCAGCGCGCAGGAGATCCACGCGAGGTTGCGTCTGTTGCCCTCTTCTACGCGTCCGACCTGTCGTCGTACATGACCGGGACGGTCTCCGAGGTCACCGGCGGACGCTACATGTAGCAGTGCACGGAACTTCGGTATCCGATCCTGCCTCGCCCGGTCCAAGCACTGATAAGGAAACCCATGCCAGACGCTGTCATCTGTGAACCGCTACGCACGCCGGTAGGGCGTTTCGGGGGCGTGTTTCGCGACGTATCACCACAGGAACTAGCCTCCATCGTCATCGCGGAACTGTGTGCCCGTACCGGAATCGACGGCGGCGTCGTCGACGACGTCATTCTCGGACAGGCGTCCCCGAACGGAGAATCGCCTGCGATCGGTCGAGTCGCCGCGCTGGATGCGGGGCTCGGAATCGAAGTTCCCGGCCAGCAGGTGGACCGTCGGTGCGGGTCAGGACTTCAGGCTGTCCTTCAGGCGTGCATGCAAGTGCAGACGGGTGGCAGCGATCTGGTGTTGGCCGGAGGTGTCGAGAGTATGAGCCAGGCCGAGTTCTACGCCACCGGTATGAGGTGGGGAGTGAAAGCCGAGTCGGTGGCGTTGAGCGATCGGCTCGCGAGGGCCCGAGTGACCGCGGGCGGGAACAACTTCCCGGTTCCCGGGGGAATGATCGAGACGGCCGAAAACCTGCGCGAGGAATTCGACATCAGTCGCGACGATCAGGACGCACTTGCGGTCCAGTCACATCAACGTGCGGTCGCAGCCCAAAGGAACGGCGTGTTCGCGGAGGAGATCGTGGCCGTGCCGGTTGCGCAGCGCCGCGGTGAACCGGTGGTGGTCGATACCGACGAACACCCCCGCGCCGACACGTCGGTCGAATCTCTTGCCACGCTTCGCCCGATTCGGTCGAAGATCGATCCGGCCTCAACCGTCACCGCAGGCAACGCAAGCGGCCAGAACGACGGTGCAGCCCTCGCGATCGTGACCACGCCGGAGCGAGCAACAGCGCTCGGATTACGGCCGGTCGCTCGTCTCGTCAGCTGGGGGCTGGCCGGTGTGCCGCCTCGAACCATGGGTATCGGGCCGGTACCGGCCTCCGAGAAAGCGCTCGGCCGTGCAGGATTGACGATGGCCGACATGGACGTGATCGAGCTCAACGAGGCGTTCGCTGCGCAGACGCTTGCCGTGTTACGTACGTGGGGGATCGAGCCGGACGACAATCGACTCAACCCGAACGGTTCCGGAATATCGCTCGGACACCCGGTCGGTGCCACAGGTGGGCGGATCCTCGCGACCCTCTTGCGCGAGATGCGGCGGCGCGGTGGTCGGTATGGCCTGGAAACAATGTGCATCGGCGGCGGACAAGGTCTCGCTGCCGTGTTCGAGAACATCGATCTGTAGCGGAAAGGCGAATCCCACAATGCGTACCTTCACAACACCCGCGGATCTCGACGCCGCCGTCGGGGAGGAACTGGGCACGAGCGAATGGACGCTCATCACCCAGGAGATGGTCGATCACTTCGCGGCGGCGACCGGTGATCATCAGTGGATACACGTGGACGTCGATCGTGCGACTCGGGAAAGTCCTTTCGGCGGACCGATTGCGCACGGATATCTGTCGCTGGCGCTGCTGCCGGCCCTTGCTGCGCAGATCTACGCGGTCGACGGTGCCAAGCTCGTGGTCAATTACGGATCCAACAAGGTGCGGTTCGTCAATCCTGTTCGTGTCGGCGCGCGCGTCCGTCTTCGTTCGGTGTTCACTTCGGTCGAAGAGGTGAAGGGCGGCGCTCTTCAAGTCTCTGTCTCACAGACACTCGAGATCGAGGACGCACCGAAGCCCGCGTTGGTGGCAGAGGCGATATCTCGCGTGCTCTTCTAAATCTTTCTGTGGATCGAACGCCGGGCCAGGTCGTGTCGTGATTCACCCTAATAATTAGGGCACTAATAGTTCGTGCACGTGTTGATATCGCGTACGGTGGGCCTATGCCAACCGAAACCGAGGTCGTGGATCCACTCGCGCTCGATCGCCAGGTTTGTTTCGCTCTTGCGGTCACGAACCGTGCCGTCCTCTCCGTGTATCGCCCGCTTCTCGAACCGATGGGTCTGACGCACCCGCAGTATCTGGTGATGCTTGCACTGTGGGAACAGTCTCCGCGAACGGTCAAAGGGATAGCGGAGGCTCTGCAACTCGATTCGCCGACGTTGTCCCCGCTGCTCAAGCGGCTGGAGGCAACTGGGATGCTGATCCGTTCCAGAAGCGCGACCGACGAGCGGGTTCTCGAGGTCCACCTCAGTGACGAGGGCGCGGCACTGCGGTCTCGGGCGGAAGCAATACCCGGAGCCGTAGTCGAGCGACTGGGCGTGGATCTTGCCGAGTTGGAGCATCTCCGTGTAGCCCTTGCGCGAATCAACGCGTCGGCTGTGTCCGCAGGGGCGTTGAAGCCGTGAATGGACATCGACCACGGCGTCCGCGACAGGATGCACGCAACACCGACATCACCACGGGGAGCGGGCGGCCGAACCCCGCTCAATGGTTCATGTACGCAGTCTTCGGTCGACCGTTACCCATTTCGATGCGGGAGTGGGTTCGACACGACCTTGTCGGTCCAGGCGCGGTTCCACGGCACTTGATCAGAGGCCTGCTTCCTTTCACACCGATATTCTTTGCGTTCCTGCTCCTGTTTCCCGGTGCGCTTTGGCTTCGTGCGTCGATGGTTCTGCTGAGTGTGTTGCTCGCGCTGTTCTACACGCTGGCCTTCATGGACCTGAACAGAGCGCGACGGCTCGAACTACCCGGTCTACCGGCGGACCTCAAGAGCGATCGTGCGCAGGAGCGACTGTCGAAGGAGCGCGCGACGTACGAGAAACTTCACGGGCCGTCGCGAACGTTCAGTTCGCCGATTTCCGGTGCGACGCCAATTGCCGGCCGTGAGATGGACCGTCAGCGTCCGCAGCGCAGGGCATCGGGAGACTCGACCAACTGAGGCAGATGTGGTGACCGCTCGATGCGGCTGCATCGCAGCCGCATCGAGCGGGGATCATCGCGTCACGTCAGAACGTGATGACGCCGCGTAGGTTTCGGCCCTCTCTCATGTCGGTGTACCCGGTGTTGACGTCGTCGAGCTTGTATGTCCGGGTTGCGAGTTCGTCGAGCTTGAGGTGCCCGCTTGCGTACAGGGAGAGCAGCTTAGGGATGTGGTAGCGGGGGTTCGCGGTCCCGAACAGAGATCCGATCACGCGCTTTTCCATGAGGACCAAGTCGAGTGCACTCATCGACACCGATTCCTCGGTCGCGCGGTGGAGGTTGGTCACGACGACACTTCCGCGCTTTGCCGTCATCGCCAACGACTTCGCGATCTGGTCTCCTTCGCCGACACCCATCGTGTTGACGACCACATTGGCACCCTTTCCCCAGGTCAGTTCCATGACGAGTTCCTGAGCCTCCTCGCTGGTCGACACTGCGTGCGTAGCTCCGAGCTCGAGGGACTTCTCCCGCTTGAAATCCGCAGGATCGACGGCGACGACGTGCTGTGCGCCGACGAGCGCTCCGCCCTGCACAGCATTTATGCCGATTCCACCGGTGCCGACTACTACGACTGTGTCGCCCGCTCGGGCGTTTCCAGCCAACACCATCGAACCCCACCCGGTGACGACGCCGCATCCGAGCAAACACGCTTTGTCGAGTCCGATCCCTGGTTCGATCTTGATGCAGTTCGCCTCGCTGACAACAGTGTGCTGAGCGAAAGTGCCCAGCAGGCACATCAATCCGAGATCCTGCCCCCGCGCATGGTGTCGTGCAGTGTGATCGGAGATCTGAGTGCCGTCACCCAGGTACTGGCCGTACTCACACAGGTTCTGCATTCCAGCAGAACACGCGGAACATCGCCCGCAGGCTGGAATGAATCCGAAGATCACCTGATCGCCCGCGGCCACATTCGTGACTCCCGGTCCGACTTCGAGAACTGTTCCTGCACCCTCGTGGCCGCCGATCATCGGGAGCGGCCAGGGCAGGTCGCCGGTGACGACGTGTTCGTCGGAGTGGCACAATCCGCTGCCGCCGAGTTCGACGAGAACCTCACCCGCCTTCGGCGGATCGAGGTCGATCTCCTCGACACTCCATTCGGCGCCGCGTTCCCAGAGAATCGCCGCTTGTGTTTTCATTCGAATTCCTCACGTGTGTGTTGAGAACGCCTCCACGAGAACCTGTTCGGGCGCAGATGAAGCTCCGTCGGCCGTCGATCGCCGCGATCGGCAGGTTCTGCGCATGTGATCGGTGCCACACTTGCGTTCTTCGTTCACTATGCAGCCCACATGAGGACGAAAGTTGATTATTTCCGTCACAACCGTAGTTGAAATGCGTCAGCCGCAATCGAAGTGGCTGTGCACACCGACGCACTCAGGCCCCGCCGGATGGAGGGGCCTGAATGCGGTGCGGGGCGGATCAGCGCGGTGTCAGAAGGGGAACGGATGGCCTTCTTCGCGTGTGGTGATCCACTGCCATCGAGTGAACTCGTCCCAGCTGCTCTGCGAGCCGAAGCGCGTTCCGTTGCCAGAGGCGCCGAATCCGCCGAACGGTGCGTACGCATCGTTGTTCAGCGTTTGATCGTTGATGTGAATGATGCCGGTCTGCAATCGATCTGCGAGATTTCGTCCTCGCTGCACGGATCCGGTCTGAATGGCTGCCACCAGACCGTATTCGGTATCGTTCGCGACGGCGACTGCCTCGTTCTCGTCCTTCACGACGACGACGGGGGCAACAGGTCCGAAAATTTCCTCGCGGAATGCTGCCATGTCGGTGGTCACTCCAGCCAGCACGGTGGGTTGATAGAAGAGGCCCTGATATGTGCCGCCTGCGCGAAGCTCGGCTCCGTCCGCGATGGTCTTCGACACGATCCGATCGACGTTCTTCAACTGCGACTCGTTGATCAGCGGGCCGAGTGCAACCTGCTCGGTGAACGGATCTCCCACAGGCAGATTCCTGGCCCGCGCCGCGAGTTTCCCGATGTACTGGTCCGCAACGGATTCGAGCACGATGTGTCTGCCTGCGGTCATACAGACCTGCCCTTGATGGAGGAATGCACCCCAGGCGCCGGCCGAACTAGCAACATCGAGGTCTGCGTCGTCGAGAATGAGAATGGCGTTGTTTCCGCCGAGTTCCAGGGATACTCGTTTGAGCGTGCGACCTGCAGTCTCGCCTACCTTGCGTCCGACCGCCGTCGAACCGGTGAACGAGACGGCTCCGATTCCCGGATGTTCGGCGACGGCGGCACCAGGCTCGGCATCACCCGGCAGGACGTGGAACAGGCCTTCCGGGAGACCTGCCTCCTCGAACAGCCGTGCAAACAGGACGCCGCCCGAAACGGAGGTCTGCACGTCGGGCTTGAGGACGACGGCGTTCCCGAGCGCGAGCGCAGGAGCAACCGCACGGATCGACAGGATCTGCGGGAAGTTCCACGGGCTTATGACGCCCACCACGCCCACTGGAACGCGGCGAGAGAAGCTGTCGCGGCCGGTTTCGCTGGTCGGCAGGAGGTGACCGTACGGCTGGGTCGGAAGTGCTGCAGCTTCCCACAATTCACCGAGAACCAAGCCGACCTCGAAGGCTGCTTTGCCTGGCACGGATCCGCCCTCGCGGATCAACCACTCTTCGAATTCGGAAGCGTTCTGTTCGAGCAACTTCGCAATATCGCGAATGCGCGCGGCGCGCTCGTGACCGGGAAGGGCTGCCCACGCCGGCTGGGCGGCCTGCGCGCGCTCGACCGCGTCGGCGACATCCTGCGCGTCGGCCAGACCGATCTGACCGAGTGTGGCACCGGTGGCGGGTTCGATGGTGGGACTGATGCCGCCACGGCCGTCGATCCAACCGCCGCTGTAGATCTTGCCGTGCCAGTCGGTACCGGCCAATGTTTCACTCATACTCCCCTGAAGTCCTTTCGGCGAATCGCTATGTGCTGCGTGCGAGTGCAGCAACTATGCGCGCGATGCACGACCCCGAATTGACCTTTTCCGTCATAGCCTCGAGCAGTTTCCGCCATCCCTGCGACCGCTACTCGAATTCGTCTCGGTCCGAGGAGGGAGACGATCCGAAGTGGCGCTTGTACAACCGCGAGAAGTGCGCAGCGTCTGCGAAGCACCAGCGCGCGGCGATTGCGCCGATGGTGACCCGTCGCGCGCGGACGTCGAGTAGTTCGCGTCGGGCGCCTTCCAAGCGCCAGTCGCGGATGCTGGCAGCGACGGTTGTCTGCTCGTGTTCGAAAAGTCGGTCGAGCGTGCGGGTGGACAAACCGTGCGCAGCGGCAACCGTGTTGTGCGACAGCTCCATGTCGTGAAGATTCCTCCGTACGTAATCGAGGACCGTCAGACGGAGGGCCTCGGCGGCATTGTCCTTCGAGGGCGCTGGGGGAGTCTCGGTGAGCGCGCTGCACAGAAGCTGCATGCCGGCGTCCGCGAAACGCAGGCGGGAACCCGTTCGATCCGATTCACCGGTCGCCAGGGACGCGTGGATGAACGAGGCCAATACCGTTCCGGCACCGGACGATGCATCGTGCACGTGGTGCATTACATCGTCGATCCAACGGCGCGGCAAATGCAACGAGCTCGGTGGGAACGCCATGACGGCGCATTCCCAGTCGCCCTCCAACAGCAGATCGTACGCGGAGCCCGTGTCGTACACGGCGAGTTGCCCGGGGTTGATCTGCAGCTCGTTCTCACCCTGGTGCACGACCGCTCGACCGCGTAACTGAACGCATACCTTCAGTGTGTCTGTCGGTTCGCGTCTCACTGCGCCACGGGTACGTCGAACGATCTGGGGTGAACCCGAAACGCGAAATGTGCGTACGGCACCGAGTGAGGCTGCGACGATCGTGCCTCTCGTGGGACGGTCGTCGACGCCCTCCGGTAGCAGGCCTGCGAAGGCAGAGCTCAGCTCGGTTCTCCACAGATCGCTGTTGTCCGCGTCCCGACTACTGTCGATGACCGTCATCGAACACCCTCCCCGTCCGGGGAATCGACGTAGCTCGTGCCGGCTCTGTCGGACGTCGGAATGTGGGCAACGTCGAGTGCGGAGAGCAAGTTGTTCACCAGTGCCGAGGGCGGCGATTCGTTCCACGCCAGAGCTAGATCGACAGTTCCGCTGTTCTCGATCTCCCGGAAAGTTACCCCGCCCAGCGGAAGTGCACGTGCGGACTCCGGGACCAAGGCGATACCGAGGCCTGCGGCGACCAACGCGAGCAACACCGATGTCCCCGGTGCAGCATGCTGGCGACGAGGAGTGAATCCGGCTGCGCGGCAACATCGTGCGACGGCATCGTTCACCGCCGAATCGGGGTCGCTGTACATGACGAAGTCCTCCTGAGCGAGATCGGTGATCGCGAGAACCGGTTCAACGCTGAGCCTGTGGTCGATTGGAAGTGCCGCGACGAGGGATTCCTCGGCAATAGTGCGAACGACGAGGTCGGTCCCGGCGACAGGCGGCCTCAGCACGGCCAGGTCGAGTTGGCCGGATCGTAGCCCGTCGACCAGCGCGGGAGTCAATAGGTCGCCGTGGATCTCGAGGGCGACGCCGGGCATGCGCTGCTTCGCGGTACGCGCAATCACCGGCAGTCTGTCGAACGAGGACGTACCGGTGAACCCGAGCCTGATCAGGCCTTGTCGACCGGCCGCGATGCGCCGTACCGAGCGTCGAGTGTGGGCGAGACCGTCGAGATTCCGGACGGTCTCGCGGTAGAAGAATTCGCCCGCGGGCGTCCTGCGGACCTGGCGAGTGGTCCGTTCGAAAAGAGCGACACCCAGTTCTTTCTCCAGTTGCCGGACCGACTGCGACACTGCTGGCTGCGCCAATCCCAGTCGTGTCGCGGCACGACCGAAGTGCCGCTCCTCGGCAACCGCGACGAAGTGCTGGAGGTGTCTCAGTTCCATGCAGCCGTGCCCCCTCGGTGTTCGCTTCAGTACGTCAGCGTGATCCCGTTCACAGTATTCTCGTATTGGGTCGTTGACAAAGAACGAAAAATGGTCGATTGATAAGCAATGCTTATCAAAGGTCCCCTGGGTCAGACCTAGGGTGATACCTAGTGTGATTGATGCCACTCGGTGAAATTGTCGTGTTCCAGGGAACAAACTTCTGTGGAGGACTAGATGACCGAGATCTTGGATCACGTACAGGCCACCCTCGACAATGCCGTCGTGGATGACGCCGAGGCTGGGGTGTACCGCGCAAACCGCAGTATTTTCACCGACGAAGAAGTGTTCGAGCTCGAGATGAGACACATCTTCGAGGGCAATTGGATCTACCTGGCTCACGAAAGCCAGCTGCCCAACAATGGCGATTACTTCACTGTGCACATGGGGCGTCAGCCTGTCGTGATCACGCGCGACAAAGAGGGTGAACTGCACTGCCTCATCAACGCGTGTGCTCATCGAGGTGCGATGCTGTGCCGCCGGAAGACGGACAATCGCCCCACCCTCACGTGTCCCTTCCACGGTTGGACTTTTCGGAACGACGGGACGTTGCTCAAGGTCAAAGATCCCGACGGGGCAGGCTACCCGGACACGTTCGACGTCGAAGGCTCGCACAACCTGACGAAGGTCCCACGGTTCGAGAGCTACCGCGGATTCCTCTTCGGAAGTCTCAACGATGATGTGTCCTCGCTCGAAGAACACCTCGGCGACACGACCAAGGTCATCGACATGCTCGTCGACCAGTCACCGGATGGGCTGGAGGTTCTCCGCGGTTCGTCGTCCTACACATTCGACGGAAACTGGAAAGTGCAGGCAGAGAACGGTGCCGATGGCTATCATGTCTCGGCTGTGCATTGGAATTACGCCGCCACTACTTCACGGCGTAACAACGGAGAGTCCAAGAACACCACCAAAGCACTCGACGCAGGCGGCTGGGGTAAGTCCGGGGGAGGGTACTGGTCCTACCCCAACGGACATCTCTGCCTGTGGACCTGGGCTGCGAACCCGCAGGATCGTCCTCTGTGGGACCAGATGGACAAGCTCAAAGAGAAGTTCGGCGATGCAAAAGGTGAGTTCATGGTGAAGGGCTCGCGTAACTTGTGCCTGTATCCGAACGTCTATCTGATGGACCAATTCAGCACGCAGATCAGACAGTTTCGACCGATCGCACCCAACAAGACCGAAGTGACGATCTATTGCATCGCTCCCAAAGGGGAGAGCAAAGCCGCGCGTTCGCACCGGATTCGTCAGTACGAGGACTTCTTCAACGCGTCGGGTATGGCAACCCCGGACGACCTGGAGGAGTTTCGGTCGTGCCAACTCACCTTCCAGGCGACGAACGCGCCCTGGAACGACATGAGCCGCGGTGCCGAGCACTGGCTGACCGGACCCGACCCCGTAGCAGAGGCGCTCGACATGCACGGCGTCATCTCGGCAGGGGTCAAGAACGAGGACGAAGGACTGTTCACGGTCCAGCATGGTTATTGGCGCCAGACCCTGCTCGACGCACTCGAGAAGCAACGCGCCGCGGAGAGTGCCGGCGCTACGCAGCCGAAGGAGGCCCGAGCATGACCGCCGCAACGACCGACGAGAACTCGGCCCCGGCAGATTCAGCCCGCGTGATCGATCAGGTCGCAATCGAGCAGTTTCTGTACCGCGAGGCCCGCTACCTCGATGACCGCGAGTTCGAGAAGTGGCTCACGTGCTATGCCGACGACGTCGAATACTGGATGCCCAGCTGGGGCGACGACGACCTCCTCACCGAGGACCCGCAGACGGACATCTCTCTGATCTACTACGAGAACAAGGGTGGTCTGGAAGACCGGGTGTTCCGGATCAGGACCGAACGATCCAGCGCGACATCGATTCCGGAACCGCGCACGAGCCACAACATCAGCAACGTCGAGGTGATAGAACGACGCGGCGACATTGTCGATGTTCGGTTCAACTGGCACACGATGTACTTCCGCTACAAGACAATCGACCCGTACTACGGGACATCGTTCTACACGATCGACTTTTCCGGTGACGCACCACTCATTCGCCGAAAGACCGTGGTGCTCAAGAACGACTACATCCACCACGTCGTCGATATCTATCACTTCTGACCGATCCTTGCCTCGAAAGCACAGGTCGGAGAGGACTCTCTGAAATGAGTGACTGCACATGAGCCACCGCGTAGCACTGTCGTTCGAGGACGGTGTCACCCGATTCGTCGACTGCGAGCCCGGCCAGACCGTTGCCGACGCTGCCTACAGATCACGCATCAACATTCCGCTGGATTGCCGTGACGGCGCGTGTGGCACGTGCAAGGCGGTATGCGAGTCCGGCGAGTTCGACGCGGGAAGCTACCTCGACGATGCGCTGAGCCCGCAGGAAGCGGACGAGGGTTTCTGCCTGCCGTGCAGCATGAGTCCCAAGTCCGATCTTGTCCTCCAGATCGCAAGCACGTCGGCAGTGGCGAAGACGAAGGCCGCTTCGCACGACACCACTATTACTGCGGTCGAGGAGCTGTCTCCGACGACTGTCCGACTCGCTGTTCAAGCGCCTCCCGGGGGCCTGGCGTTCCTGCCGGGCCAGTACGTCAACATCTCGGTGCCAGGCAGTTCGGACACGAGGTCCTACTCGTTCAGCACAGCCCCGGGCTCGGAGGACTTCGAGTTCTTGGTCAAATTGACACCGGGTGGACTCATGTCCAGATACCTGTCCGAGCGCGCTGACGTCGGTGAGGACATCACCTTCACCGGTCCTCATGGCAGCTTCTTCCTTCGCGAAGCCGACCGCCCTGCCCTTCTGCTTGCCGGGGGCACCGGACTGGCCCCGATACTGTCGATTCTGCGCAAATTGGAGATCGATTCGAGCACGCGGCCGATCCACTTGATCTACGGGGTGAGCTCGGACGACGATCTCGTCGAGCTGGACACGCTTGCTGCTCTTGCCAAGACTCTGGAATCGTTCACCTGGGATTATGTGGTCACAGATCCGAAATCCTCGGCTCCGAACAAGGGATACGTCACCTCTCTCATCGAAGACGAGCACCTGAACGATGGCGACGTCGCGGTGTATCTCTGTGGCCCACCCCCGATGGTCGAGGCAGTCCGCAGCTACTTCGCCGACAAAGGTGTCGAGCCGACTGGCTTCTACTATGAGAAATTCGCGCCGTCGACACAGTCTGCATCCAAGATTGCGGAGCCTGAACCCGACACTGGCGCTCCCGCAGACGAATTGGCCAACAGTGTCGTCGTCGATTCCGTCGATTCCGTCGATTCCGTCGGCGAAGTCGGACCGGAGCCCGATGCAGTGCTCGACGTCGAGTCCGGCCCGCCGCCGCGTGAGGTGATACACGCGAACGTCACGACCGCCGCCGAGCCGATCGGAACTGCGTCGCGAACCCTCTTCGGCCGACCGCTGTTCGATCGACGCGATCTCGCCCCTGCACGGTCGACCGACACCCTCGTCCCGCGCGAAGACGAGCTGCTGGCCATGCGCGCCATCGCGGGCCAGCACGTAGCCAAGGCCGGCTCTGATGCGCAACCGGTAGAGCTCGATGCAGGCTCGCCCATGCTCGAGAACGGCGACGCACGTTCATTGGCGGGACAGCGAATCTGGACCGAACGGGAGATCACGCCTCTGTTCGATCGCGACACCGTGGAAACGCCCGCGATCGATCCGGAGCTCTCCGACGGATACGAAATCGGCGAGGAACATCCGTCAGTGCACGAGTCCGATGCGGTTTTCGAGGCACGTCGAGCCCTGGAGTTGGGCGCGCTCGAATTGGTGATCGGACGGCTCAGTACACAGCAGATCGCCGGCTACCGACTCTTGGCCGAGACGACGACGAAATATGTCGAAGGCGACCGATTCCTCGACGCTGCGGCCTATACCGAGACCAATGCTGCGTTCCACGACTACCTTTTCACGCAAACCGGAAACGAACATCTACTGCAGGCGTATCAGGCACTCGGGGTGAAAGCCGCAATGGCCGAGGCGTTGCGTAATGCGACGTGGTGCGACCCGTTGTGCGCGCAGGACCACCTCGACATCGTCGACGCATTCGAAGCCCGGGACCGTGACCGGGCGAGGACGTTGATCGCCGAGCACGCAGACCGATCCAAGATCACCATGAAGCGGGCCATGCACGACACTGCAGTGTCCAAGCGACCGAAGTTCGTCACCCCAGGTCGATTCTCGGGTAAGGCGGTGTTGGTCACCGGTGCTGCCCAAGGCATCGGTGAATGCGTTGCCCGACGGATAGCAGCGGAGGGCGGAACGCTGCTGCTGGCAGACCGATCGGAGTTGGTGGACTCGCTGGCCGAGGAATTCGTGAAGGACGGCGTCGACGCGACGAGCGTGCTCGCCGACCTGGAGACCTGGGACGGCGCGTCTGCTGCTGTCGAGAAGGCGTTGACGGAATTCGGGCGCATCGACGTGGCGATCCACGTGGTGGGCGGGACGATCTGGGCCAAGCCGTTCGCGAATTACCCCCCTGATCAGATAGAGAAGGAAATTTCTCGGTCGTTGTTCCCGACCCTGTGGTCGTGTCGCGCAGTGATCGGGCACATGATCGAACGGGGCCGAGGCACAATCGTCAACGTGTCATCGGTCGCCACCAGGGGTGTACACCGAGTCCCTTACGCGGCGGCGAAAGGCGGTGTGAACGCCATCACGTCGGCGCTCGCACTCGAGGCTGCTCCGCACGGTGTGCGTGTCGTGGCGACTGCTCCGGGAGGTACCGACGCGCCTCCTCGGCGAGTAGCGCGCGGACCTGCGCCGTCCACCGATCAGGAGAAGGAGTGGTACCAGGCGATCGTCGATCAGACCGTCGACTCGTCGCTGCTGGGCCGTTACGGAACCTTGGACGAGCAAGCTGCGGCGATCTGTTTCCTGGCCTCCGAAGAGGCGTCGTACATCACCGGAACCGTTCTTCCGGTTGCCGGCGGAGATCTGGGCTGACCGGGTCTGCGGACATGTCGGGCTTCGCGCGATCCCGAGACCGCATCGGCCGGGATGACTACCGTGAAACCATGACCGAACGGGTCGTGTTGACGGGACGCGGCGAACAGTTGGAGGAACTGCTCGCCGCGATCTCGCGTATGGACGAATCCGGTTCGGTCTTCGTGGTAGTCGATGGAGCGAGGGGAGTTGGGAGGTCCGCTTTTCTCGAGGGCCTCGCACAGCGTTTGGAGATTCGGGACGCGCCGCCGCGAGTCGTTCGAGTGGTGGGAGTGCCATGGGAGTCTGCGATTCCGTTCGGTGTTCTCGATCAGTTGGCTCCGTCGTCGACGGTCCGAGGAACGCAGGACGACTACTTCGCACCTGCCGCTCACATCGTCTCTGCTTTGCTCACCGTCTCGGCGGAGGGGCCACTGGCGACTGTTCTGTTGATCGATGATGCGCAGGACGCCGATGCCAGTTCGCTTCGGGCACTGGCAACGGCAGTACGGCACAACAGAAGCGCGCGACTGGCGGTCGTGTGCACCAGACGTCCCCGCCCCGCGGGAGATCCAGAAACACATCGAGTACTGGACGTGGCGGCGGATCGTCGGTTCGTTCTGTCACCGCTCAGGATCGGCTCTGTTGCCGAGATGGCGGCCGAACGCGGAATTGCGCTGTCCGTGTCGTCGGTCGGAGAGTTGGTCCGCCACACCGGAGGCCTGCCCAAGCACATCTCGGCACTGCTCGACGAGTTACCTCGGGACGTGTGGCGTGGGGTCCGCCCACAACTCCCGGCACCCTCTTTTGTCTTTTCCGAGGTTCGGGCGTCGTTGTCGGAATGCGATTCGGTTGCGCGTCGCATGGTCGAGGCTGTTGCCGTCCTCGGGTCTGCGGGCGCGCTTCCGACGGTGTGCTCCCTTGCACGGATCGAGGATCCGTGGACGGCCATCGATGCCGCCGAGCGACGTGGTTTGCTCGTGGTGCATCACGAATCGTCCGCGATCGTTCTCGACATTCCCGATCCGATGGTTCGCGCGGCCGTTCTCGCGACGATGAGCCGACCGCTTCGTGCGCACATGCACAGGCAAGCAGCCGAAGTGCTCACGGACCCAGCCGATGTGCTCGCCCACACCGTCGAAGCCGACCCTCTACCCGGGATCGGAATGAGCGAGGAACTCGCCCACCTGGCAACCGAACGCGCGGCTCGTGGCGAATGGGCAACGGCCGCAGAGTTGTTCGAATTGTCGAGTAGAACTGCCGTGGAGCCGGGGCGTCGCGACGACATGATCGTGAGGGCAGTGGACGCGCTTCTCGGTGCGGGAGATGTGCGAACCGCGGCGGGACATGTGGCCGAGATCGAGTCTCTCGCCGAGACGCCGATGCGCAATGCAGTTCTGGGTTATCTCGCGATCCTTCGCGGTCGTCCACAGGAAGCCGACGCGCGCCTCGAACGCGCCTGGCAATTGGTCCGCACGAGCCGGGAGCCGGAGATCGCCGCGGTGATCTGCCACCGGCAGGTGTTGCACAATCTTGCGCGCTGCGACGGTGCAAAGTTGGTGGAGTGGGCAGACCGTGCCGTGGAGTTGGTCGGCGCCGACCATTCCACGGCAGTCGAAGCCCAGGCCATACGGGGCCTCGGACTCGGTGGTACCGGTCGGACTACGGAAGCTCTGGCGAGCTATCGAGATCTCTGGGGCCAAGCTGGTACCGGGGCCGTAGGCCAGCGCGTTCAGATGGGTGCAGGGTGGCTACATCTTGCGACCGACCATGTCGAACTCGCTCGAGCCGAGCTGGAATCGGCCGCACCGACCGACTTTCTCGGAGGGTCCACCCGAATCGCTTTGTGGGCCCGCGCTTGGGTTGCCCGAACCTATTTCGTGACCGGCGATTGGGATGCTGCGTTGCGGACGGTCGGTGAAGGTGCCGATCTAGGGGACAGTTCCGGACAGGCGCTGATCGTTCCGTTGTTGCAGTGGACTGCAACTCAGATTCATGCGTTGCGCGGAGACTGGGTAGCGGCGTCGGACAGCGCGCGTCGGGGGGACGCCGGAGCGCGCGATTATGCGATCATGCGAGTACCCGCGGCCCTGGCTCACGCCGCAGTCGCCGAAGCACGGGCCGACTACCCGGCAGTGTTGCGGGCACTCGCCCCGCTGACCGAACCGTGGGCACGCAAGGATGTGTCCGAGACCGGTTTCTGGCCGTGGCCGGACGTGTACGCAAACGCTCTCGTCGTCGAGGGTCGTCTGCAGGAAGCGGACGAATTTCTCGCCGAGCACGAGGCCAGAGCGACGGTGAACGCGCACAGGTCCGGATCGGCCAGACTGGCCTGTGCTCGGGGACGTCTGCACGGCGCACTGGGCGACCTCGACTCGGCACGGGTGTCGTTCGAGCACGCTCTCACGCTGCTGGCACCGCTTCCACTGGTCTACGATCGTGCTCGCGTCAACTTCGCGTACGGACAGACGCTACGGCGTGCAGGCAAGCGTCGTGAGGCAGACAGCGTGATAGCTGCCGCCCGCGAGGGATACCTGGCGATCGGTGCCACGACGTACGTCCGCAGGTGCGACCGAGAATTGAAGGCCGGCGGAGTGCACGCTGTCCTCAAAGACCGTCCCAGCGACACGTTGACACCACAGGAGGACGCCGTTGCCGGTCTCGTGTCGACCGGAATGACCAATCGTGAAGTCGCGTCAGAGCTGTTTCTTTCGGTGAAAACGGTTCAGTTTCACTTGACGCGGGTCTACGCGAAACTCGGAATCCGTTCACGCGCAGAGTTGGCGGCAACCAAAGCTCGGGAACGACCGACGTTCGCAGCAGAATCCTAGGCCAAGGTTGGGCAAAGCCCTGGTGTGATCTGCCCCAGGTAGCGACACGATCGAGATGCTCGTCACAGTGACCGGCTTACGCCTACCTCCCGACGAACCCTCTTCGATCTAAGGATTCTCCATGTCAACCTCACAACTTCCACCACCAGGATCACCTGCGCGCATGGCCCCGGACGGATGGGTCAGCAACGAACATCGCAACAGCGTCCTGTGGATCGTCGTCTTGTCGACCGTCGCGATCGTCTTCGACGGGTACGACCTGGTCGTCTACGGCACCGTGCTACCTACTCTGCTCGCCGACTCGTCACAGCTCGGGCAACTCGATCCAGGTACGGCAGGCGCGCTCGGTTCCTACGCGTTGGTCGGTGTGCTCGTCGGGGCGTTACTCGCCGGTGCTTTCGGAGATCGCATCGGTCGACGTAAGACGATGCTCACCTGCATCGTGTGGTTTTCGGTCGGCATGGCCGCAACGGCTTTGGCGCACAACATCGGCACCTTCGGCGTTCTTCGCTTCCTGACCGGAATTGGAGTGGGTGGTCTGGTGGCGACGGTCGGTGCGATGATCGCGGAATTCGCACCGCAAGGTAAGCGAAACCTGTTCAATGCCATTGTCTACAGCGGAATTCCAGCCGGCGGTGTATTGGCATCGATTGCGGCGATCACCCTCGAGGACTCGATCGGGTGGAGGGGATTGTTCTGGCTCGGCGCGCTTCCGCTGGTGATTTTGCTCCCGTTGGCGTTTCTGCGCATGCCGGAATCGCCGCGATGGCTGGTGGCGCGCGGAAGGGGCGCCGATGCCAAAGCTGTCTGCGACCGGACAGGGATTCCGATGCCCGTGGCCGAAGCGAACGAGACCGGCGATCGCGTCGGATTCGCCGCGTTGGCGCGTAAGCCACTTCTGCGGCCCACAGCGTTACTCGGCATGATGAGCTTTTCCGGATTGTTGCTCACCTACGGCCTGAACACGTGGCTGCCACAGATCATGTCCGAAGCCGGATACAACGCGAAGGGTTCGTTGTCCTTCCTGCTCGTCCTCAACGGAGGTGCGATCGTCGGTGGGCTCATCGCCTCGCGCGTGGCAGACCGGACCGGCCCGCAGAAAGTCGTCGCGGTGACGTTCTGTCTGGCGGCTCTCTCGCTGATCGTGTTGACCGCACAGCTTCCCTTGGGGGTTCTGCTCACGGCTGTCGCAGGCGCCGGCGTCGGCGCGATCGGAACCCAGGTTCTGATCTACGGGTACGTGTCGAACTACTACCCGACCACTGCACGCGCAGCCGGGGTCGCCTGGTGTGCCGGATTCGGCCGGCTCGGAGGCATATTCGGCCCTCTGATCGGCGGGTTCCTCCTCGGGGCAGGCATCGCCTCGTCCACTGCGTTCTACCTTTTCGCTGCAGTTGCGCTCATGGGTGCGCTCGTGACGGTCGCTGTGCCGAAGCGGCGGACCTCGGTGGGTGCGCCTGCAGCTACCACGAACGACGCATTCACGACGATCACGGAAGGGAACAGGTAGAAGTCAGGAGATGAGTATCGACCGTGCTGAAATCCGGACCGTCCGGGGCGGACTGGAGATCCCGACCGAACGGCCACCGCGTCTTCGAGAGATACGTGCGGATGTCGGGGGTCGCTATGTCGGCGCCGGCGCGACCGGTGTCCTTTTCTCCGCGACAGGTCCGGTCGCCGTCATCATGGGTGCTGCCTCTGCCGGATCGCTGACCGCCACTCAGACGGCATCGTGGATCTTCGGGGTCTTCGTCCTCAACGGACTGCTCACCGCGGTCGTGTCCTGGGTGTACCGGATGCCATTGGCGTTCTTCTGGACCATTCCGGGCACAGTACTGGTTGGACAGGCCCTCCCGTCTCTGACATGGCCGGAGGTCGTCGGGGCCTACATTCTGACCGGTCTTCTCATCGGAGTGCTCGGCGCGACAGGCCTGGTGGCACGAATCATGTCGGTTCTGCCACACAGAGTCGTCATGGCAATGGTTGCGGGAGCATTCTTGTCGTTCGGTACCGACTTGATACGTTCGGTCAGTTCGGATGTCGCGGTGGCAGGAAGCATGGTCGTCGCGTGGGTGTTGATAATGCGGTCGGCTCGACTTGCCCCGCGCGTACCCGCCGTCCTGGTCGCACTGCTCGTCGGTCTCGTAGCGCTGGCGCTTACGGGCGGATTCGTCGAACTAGGCGATGCCGAAGCGGCACTCCCACTCGTCGGACTGCCCGAACCGACCGCGCCCCAATTCAACTGGGATGCTTCCGCCCAGCTGGTGATCCCGCTGGCGATCACTGTGATCGCAGTGCAGAACGGGCAGGGGGCCGCTGTACTCGCCGGCGCCGGCCATCGTCCACCAGTGACCGTTGTGACGCTGCTGTGCGGTGTGTGGTCCGTGCTCGTGGCACCGTTGGGGGCGGTCTCCACCTGCCTCGCCGGTCCCACGAATGCATTACTCGTCGCAGTCGGTGAACGCCGCAGGCAGTACATATCGGGGATCGCGTGTGGTGTCATCGCCATGGGAGTAGGAGTCGGCGCGCCGATTCTCGTACGGGGTCTCGACTCCGTTCCCGATTCTTTCATCTCGGCTCTCGCAGGCTTGGCCATGCTCGAGGCGCTGCGTGGGGCGTTCGTGGCCGCGTTCAGCGACTCCTCGGGCGGCACGGCTGCGAGAAATTCACCGTTGGGTCCGTTGGTGACGCTCCTGGTCACCATTTCTGGAGTGCACGCGGTGGGCCTCGGGGCACCGTTCTGGGGGCTCACCGCGGGGGTGGTCGTCACCTGGGTCATGGACCGACCCCGCAGTATGCACTCACCGTGACTCTAGGCGCGATAACCGAGGTCCTCGCTCAGACCGTTGGCGGCGGCGAGGACATGGGGGAGGGCGTTGACTCTGAATTGGTCGACGGTGTTGCGAGCAGTAGACGTAGAACACGCGACCACACCGACGACGGATCCGACGGCGTCTCTCACCGGCGCAGCCAGCGAGATGAGCCCTTGTTCGAGTTCCTCGGAGATCAACGCATACCCGTGCTCGCGCACCGCCGCCAATTCGTTCAGGATTGCCTGCCGGTCCGTGATCGTTCCCGGAACGAGTTGGGTGAAGTTGGTGGCGTCGAGGACATCGTCGATCGATTCGGGTGGCGCCCACGCGAGAAGTGCTCGGCCCATGGAAGTGGCATACGCAGGCACGCGGGTACCGACCGAGACGTTGATCGACATGATGCGTCGGACCGGTACGCGTGCCGCGTAGACGACGTCGGGCCCGTCGAGCACTCCGAGTGACGCGGACTCGTCCGTCTGCTTGGCAAGTTCCAGCAGTCGTGGCGTCGAAGCATCCAGCAGCGAGTGTGTCTCGGTGTAGTGCTGTCCGATGCTGAGCACGCGCGGTGTGAGAGACCATCGTGTGCCGACGCCCGTGACGTAGCCGAGACGCTGGAGTGTGAGCAGAATTCGTCGAACGGCAGGCCTGGACAGTTCGGTAGCGGACGCGATCTCGGCGAGCGTCGGATTGGGTGTCGATGCGTCGAATGCCAACAGAACCGCGAATCCCCGTTCGATGCTCTGGATGTAGTCACGTTCGTTGTCGCTCAACGGAAACGTCTTTCAGGTAGAGGCGGTCGCCTGATGTTGACAACCGCGTGTGAGTCAAGGCACAGTGTCGGTACGCACTGCGGACTGACTGTACGCATAGCGTGCAATCTTATCAAGTATCGAACCGCCGAGAGCTCAGCCCGGCCCTCGCGCACCCACCCTCCAGATCCGAGGAGACACCGAATGACCACAGCAGAAGCTCACAACGACACCGCGACCTCGCCGACTGCAGTTGGTTCGGGTACGGCTGCGACCGACAAGTTCAAGAACGAGCGTGTCTCGGCGGACACCCCGCCCGAGCGAGTGGCAGCGATTGCGAAAGACGCGCTCGCTGCACTCAACCAGGTGGTGCTCGATCACAAGGTGACCTACCCCGAGTACCGCGTGCTGAAGCAGTGGCTCATCGATCTCGGCGAGGGCGGCGAATGGCCCCTCTTCCTCGACGTATTCCTCGAGCATTCCGTCGAAGAGGTTCTCGCACAGAGCCGCCAGGGAACCAAGGGCAGCATCGAGGGGCCGTACTACATCGCGAATGCCCCGGCACTTCCGTCGGTAGCGACGCTGCCCATGCGCGACGAAGATCGGAAGATCACCCCGCTGATCTTCTCCGGCCAGGTGAAGGATCTCGAGGGCAACGGAATCGCAGGCGCTCACGTCGAGATCTGGCACGCGGACGACGACGGGTACTACTCCCAGTTCGCACCGCACCTGCCCGAGTGGAACTTGCGCGGGGACATCACGGTCGACGACGACGGTCGGTACGAGATCACGACCATTCAGCCTGCGCCGTACCAGATCCCGACGGACGGCCCGACCGGCGCATTCGTTGCAGCGCAAGGGGCGCACCCGTGGCGACCGGCTCACCTGCATCTGATCGTCTCGGCCCCGGGCAAAGCGTCGGTCACCACGCAGCTGTACTTCCGTGGGGGCGACTACGTCGACGACGATGTGGCAATGGCCACCAAGCCCGAGCTCATCCTCGACCCGATTCCGGGGGACGACGGCAAGAACCACGTCAGCTACGACTTCGTGCTCGACCCGGCCTGACGGTCGCCGGCGTCACCATCGCAGCTGCCACCACCGAAGAAAGTAGGCCGATGTCCGACCTGACCATCGAGTCCGTCACCACCACCATTCTCGACGTGCCCTTGGTGCGCCCGCACAAGTTCGCAACGACGTCGATGACGGCCCAGCCGTTGCTGTTGGTCGCCGTGCGCACCAAGGGCGGCGCAGTGGGGTACGGCGAGGGCGTCGTTCCCGGAGGGCCGTGGTGGGGTGGTGAGTCCGTCGAGACGATGCAGGCCATCGTCGAGAAGTACATCGTGCCTGTTCTGGTCGGCCGCCGCGCCGACGACATCACCGGAATCCAGCGGGACATCGAGCGTGTCGTGGCCAACGCGCGCTTCGCGAAGGCATCGGTCGACGTTGCTCTTCACGACGCGTGGGCACGCTCGCTCGATGTTCCGGTGCACACCCTTCTCGGCGGCGCGTTCCGGCGCAGCGTCGATGTGACGTGGGCCCTCGGTGCTGCGTCGGCCGACGAGATCGTGGGTGAAGCGCAGGAGAAGCTCGATGCAAAGCTCAATTTCAGTTTCAAGCTGAAGATGGGTGCACTCGACCCGGACGAAGACACCGAACGCGTCATCCGCATCGCACAAGCACTCGAGGGGAAGGCAGGCGTGCGCGTCGACGTCAACGCTCGGTGGGATCGCCTCACCGCGTTGAAGTACTTGCCCAAGCTCGCCGAAGGCGGCGTCGAAATGATCGAGCAACCGACTCCCGCAGATCAATTCGAAGTGCTGGCCGAGCTCAACGCGCTGCTGCCGGTGCCGGTCATGGCCGACGAGAGTGTGCAGACGCCGCACGATGCACTGGAAATCGTTCAGCGGCGTGGTGCCGACATCATCGCTATCAAAACGACCAAGAGTGGCGGATTGAAGAAGAGCGCGGAGATCGCCGCGATCGCGAAAGCCGCCGGCATCTCCTGTCACGGTGCGACGTCCATCGAGGGGCCCATCGGTACAGCCGCCTCGATCCACTTCGCATGCTCCGAGACCGCGATCGATTTCGGCACAGAGTTGTTCGGCCCCTTGTTGTTCGACGAGGAGCTTCTTCAGACACCACTGAAGTACGAGAACGGTCAGGTTCACCTGCCGGAAGGCCCGGGCCTGGGCGTCGAGTTGAACCTGGACGCCGTCAAGACGTGGACTCGAAACTAGTGAGTAGGGACTGAACACATGACGCTCTTTCATGTCCGGATGGACGTAGCCATCCCGCACGATCTGGACCCCGACGTACGTGCCGACATCGTTGCGCGCGAGAAGGCGTATTCGCAGCAGCTGCAGCGTGACGGCAAGTGGCCCGAGATTTGGCGAATCGTAGGACAATTCAGCAACATCAGCATTTTCGACGTACGTGATGGTGACGAATTGCACGAGATACTGTGGAATTTGCCGCTGTTTCCATACATGACCATCGAAGTGCAGGCGCTCACGCGTCACGGCTCCGATGTGAAGTAGTCGGCTGGCCTGAATCTGTACGGCTGCGCTCGCCTCGTCGTGTGGTGCGCCAACGCTATCGGTCTCGTTCGCAGCTCGTCTATGACAGCTGAGCGGCCAGTAACGTTGCCACCGGGGTCCCCTCTGCCACCCAGTCGGGGAGGGTGCGCGAGAAAATTTCGTGTGCGGCGAGAGCGGCTGCCCCGCGGAGCCCGTCGTGACCATCCGAGATCGGTGCAACTATCTGCAGGTTTCGGGTAGCGAGAGGAAGCGATCGCCGATACACAGCCTCCCGTACACGCGCGAGGAACCCCTCACCGAAGGCGACCTCGTCTCCTCCGACGATGACCAACGACGGGTTGAATACGCTGACTGTCGACGCGAGCGCCTCGCCTATCGTGCTCGCTGCCGCGGCCACCGCAGCCGTGCTGTACGTGTCGCCGGCATCCATTGCCTGCAGAATGTGTTCGAGGGTCAGGTCATCTGTGTTCTGCAGGAAGCCGGCGAGGATGTCACTACGGCCGGCTCGGGCAGCGTCGGTCGCGTCGCGAACCAGAGCCCAGCCGCCGGCGATTGCCTCCAAGCACCCTATCTGCCCACAGCGGCACTCTGTTGTGGATCCCGCGACGGCAATGTGGCCGATATCGCCCGCGGCTCCGTCTGCACCTCGGTGAATGCGACCGTTGGACACCAGTCCCGCGCCGATTCCGGTTCCGACTTTCACGTACATGAAGTTGTCGGCTTCCGGCGTCATGAGCCGTTCGCGTTCGCCGAGCGCCAGTATGTTGACGTCGTTGTCGACCCAGACCGGAGCGTCGAGCGCGACTGCCAGGTGGCCACGGACATCGAAGCCGTTCCACCCGGGCATGATCGGTGGCGCTACCGGGCGTCCCGATACGTACTCGACAGGTCCTGGGAGTCCCACACCGACGCCCCACACCGGCTTGTCGAGGACATGTCGGAGTTCCGATCGAAGAGTTCGCACGATCTCGTCGAGAGTCTTCGAGGGGCCGTGCGATATTTCCCAGTCGACTGTGTGTCTGCCCAGAATTTCCCCCTGGAGGTCGGCGACCCCCACCGTGATGCGCGACGGTCCCAATGCCGCCAGTGCCAGCCGACCGGACTCGCTCCTGAACCTCAGTAGACGAGGTCCGCGCCCGCCCGTGGAGGCGCCGATTCCCGATTCTTCCGCCAAGCCCAAGTCGATCGCCAGGTCGACTCGCTGCCGCACCACCGCGCGACCCAGACCGGTTCGGTCGGTGAGTTCCTGGCGTGTGAGTGCGGTGCGGCTACGCACCATTTCCACGATGTGCGCCAGCGTCGTATCCGCAAAGCTGGTGTTCGGTCGCGCGGCCTCGGTCATGTCTACCTCTGTGGTCGGGAACTCGTCGATCTTATTGGATCGCCTGTTGTTGACTTCTGGCGTTCACAACCATAAGTTAGCTCATATCAACCAGAAGCTGTGTACTGCGTCACTGCGTCACGCGCCCCACCTGCTCTTTCGAGGACTTGAATGAACCACGCGATCTCCACAGCATTCATCGGTACCGGTTTCATGGGCCGAACCCATGTGCAGGCTGCGCGGTCCGCCGGCGCGCGGCTTTCCGGCATCGTCGGATCTTCGATCGAGAGCGGCGCAGCCGCTGCAGAACGCTTCGGGATCGACAAGGCGTACCCCACGTTGGACGCGGTACTCGCCGACGACACCATCGACGTCGTTCACATCCTCACCCCTAACGCCTTGCACTCGGATCAAGCCATGAGCGTGGTCCGAGCAGGCAAGCACGTGGTCTGCGAGAAACCACTCGCCACCGACCCTGCTGCCGCGCTCGCGCTGGCCACCGAGGCCGCCCGCGCCGGGGTCGTCAACGCTGTCCCCTTCGTCTACAGGTTCCATCCGATGGTCCGCGAAGCTCGCGCTCGGATCACCGGCAACCGAGTACTGACGATCAGTGGTCGGTACCTGCAGGACTGGCTCACCGGCACCTCGGACAATTGGCGAGTCCATTCCACTTCCGGCGGCAGATCGCGCGCCTTCGCAGATATCGGATCGCACCTCGTCGATGCACTCGAATTCGTCACCGGTAGGCAGATTGTTCGTCTCGCCGCGCGCACCTCGATAGTCGAACCCACACGAGGTGGCCGAACCGTCGAGACCGAGGACGCCGTCACCCTGATATTCGAGATGGACGGCGGGGCGATCGGATCGGTATTGATCTCGCAAGTGTCGGCTGGACGTAAAAATCAGCTGGCGTTCGAAATCAGCACGGACACTGTGACAGTGGCATTCGATCAAGAGCACCCCGACGACTTGTGGCTCGGCGCGCTGGACGGAGGCACGACGCTCCCGCGGGAGCCGCGGCTGCTCTCGTCCGACGCTGCGCGGTTGTCCGTGGTGCCCGCCGGACACCCTCTCGGGTACGTGGACGCGTTCAGCGCTTTCGTGGCCGACGTACATCGCGCAATCCGGGGTGAAGGCGTAGAGGGACTCCCTACCTTCCAAGACGGATTACGAGCAGTTCAGCTGACCGACGCGGTACTCGATTCCGCAGCCGGCAACCGATGGATCGAGACGAGCGCTGCCCACCTTCGCGCCGCTTGATCCGAACGAACGCAACCCTTCCCATCCACGCACACCCTCCTCGGAGAACGACATGACCACTCAACTCTCGCAGCATCGCGTCGCACCGACGATGTTCGGCCGCCTGTCCGTGATGATGCTCCTTGCCTATATGGCCTACGGATCGTGGTGGGCCACGCTAGGTCTCGTTCTCACCTCGAACGGACTGAATTCGATTGTCGGCCTCACCTATTCACTTGCTGCCGTCGGCGCCATGGCTTCACCGCTTCTGGCAGGTGCGGTCGCGGACCGGTTCTTCGCCTCCCAACGGTTTCTTGCCGCCCTCTACGCGATCAGCGGTGCCATTCTGTTCGCGATTCCGCCCCTGATCACCGACTCCAACGCCACCTTGTTTCTGGTGGTCATGTTCATCTACCTCTTGATTTTCCAGCCCACCAACGCAACGCAGAACAACATCGTATTCGCCAATACGCCCGAGAACTCCAACTCATTTCCTTTCGTTCGCGCGTTCGGTACTGCCGGGTGGATCATCGTCGGATTGTTCATCGGTCAGAACGGACTGTCGGCCAGTACTTCGATTTTCTACATCGGCGGGGTGCTGTCACTGATCCTCGCTGTCTATGCGCTCACTCTGCCGAACACGCCACCTCCGGCGCGAGGCACCAAGTTCGTCTGGGGTGACGTCGTCGGGGCGAAGGCCTTCGTGATGTTTCGGCAGAGGAGCTTCACCGTTCTCGTGATCTGCCTGCTGCTCGCTGCGGTACCGATTTCGATCTACAATTCATTCGGTTCGACGTACCTGCAACTGGCAGGCGTTCCCAACGTCGCGTCCTTCATGACAATTGGGCAGGCCACCGAAATCGTCGCTCTCGTGCTCATTCCACTGATTCTTCGGCGGTTCCGAATCAAATGGGTCCTCACGGTCGGTTTACTGGCCTGGGTCGTGCGAGCAGTGGCGCTACTCGCCATGACGGACGGCAACATCTGGCTGGTCGTAATCATCGTCGCGCTCCACGGAGTATGTAGTGACTTCGTTCTACTCGCGGCGTTCATGTACGCCGACGCAGCGTCGCGTTCGGAATCACGAGCTCAGGGACAGGCGCTGATCCATTTCATCTCGTTCGGCGTCGGCAACGCAGTGGGATCCGTCGTTGCGGGCGAGCTGTTCAACACGTTCGTCGGTTCGTCCACCGATCTCGCTGCGTGGAATCCCCTGTGGTACATCGTCGGGGGGATCACGGCCGTCGCTGCGACCATCATGATCGTCTTCTTCAACTCGTCCTCGCATGGGCGCGCATCCGTAGACGACGAGGAGTCGGCTGCTCGTGTTGTCGCCTCCGAAACCCCGGCCTGACACTCACCGACTAACCCACCTTGTACAGAAAGTAATACATTGATTTCTTCGCGCAATTCCAAAGGTATAGAGGTCGACCGCTATCCTGGCCGAGACAGGCTGCAGGACAATCAAGTGTCGCAGTTGATCATCGCCGATGTGGTGTCGGGAACCGAGACGGTGCTGAGGGAGTTCGATACCCTCGTTCAGTCACCGAACTGGACTCCCGACGGCAAGTGGTTGATCATCAACGACGATCGCGGACGCCTGTTGCGAATGCTCGCCGACGGCACCGCAGAGCCGGAAACCATCGACATCGGCGACGTCGTCGATGTCAACAACGATCACGTTGTCTCACCGGACGGGCATCGAGTCTATTTCAGTGCGGGCGGTCATCTGTATTGCGTCAGCCTCGAGGGAGGTGACGTTCGACGAATTTCGAACGAGCACCCGGAGGAAGAGCACTACAGTTACTGGCTGCACGGAGTGTCGCCGGACGAGTCGACGCTCGCGTACGTCTCGGTCGAGCCGGAAGGTGACGAGCCGCGCGCACGCAGAAACCTCGCGACGATCTCCACCAGTGGAGGGCCGGACAATCAGATCACCACCGGCGTGAACGATTACGACGGTCCCGAATACTCGCGTGACGGCCAGTGGATCTATTACAACTCCGAAGAAAATGCCGAGATCGCAGGGCATGCACAGATTTTCCGTATGCGCCCGGACGGCACGGAGCGCGAACAGCTCACCTTCGACGAACGGGTCAACTGGTTCCCGCACTTCACGCCCGATGGCACCGAATTCGTCTACATCAGCTACGCACCGGGTTCGATCAGTCACCCGGCGGACGTGGACATCGAGCTGCGCATGATGCCGAGCGACGGTGGCGAATCGAGGACCGTGGTCACGTTGTTCGGCGGTCAGGGGACGATGAACTGCAACAGTTGGGCTCCGGACGGACGCCGATTCGCGTTCTTCGCGTACCCGTCGACACTCTGATCACTCCGCGACAAACTTGTCGCTCAGGGCAATTTCAGTCGAATCGAGGACGGTCATGACCGAAGTATCGCGCAGTACGACCCCGCCCGTGACGTTGTTCACCGGCCAGTGGGCAGATCTGCCTCTGGAGGACGTTGCACGCCTGGCGGCATCGTGGGGGTACGACGGCCTCGAGATTGCTGCGTCGGGTGATCACCTGGACTTGCTGCGCGCCGACGAGGATCCTGCCTATCTCGGTGAAAGGTTGGAGATCGTGGAACGTCACGGACTTCGGGTGCATGCAATTTCCAATCACCTCACCGGCCAGGCTGTGTGCGACGACCCGATCGATTTCCGGCATGAGGCCATCGTGCGGCCCTACACCTGGGGTGACGGGGAGCCGGAGGGGGTTCGCCAACGTGCCGCGCAGGACATGAAGCGCGCGGCACGTGTTGCGCGACGTCTCGGTGCCTCGGTCGTCACCGGTTTCACCGGTTCGAAGATCTGGCCCTACGTGGCGCAATTTCCGCCGGTACCGGAATCCGTGATCGACGATGGATACGAGGATTTCGCCCGTCGATGGACACCGATCCTCGATGTGTTCGCCGAAGAAGGCGTTCGGTATGCGCACGAGATCCATCCCTCCGAAATTGCCTACGATCACTGGACATTGGTGCGGAGCCTGGAAGCAATAGACGGACATCCGGCGTTCGGGGTGAACTGGGATCCGTCGCATATGCTGTGGCAGGGCATGGATGTCGTCGGTTTCATCTGGGACTTCCAGGATCGCATCTGCCACGTCGATTGCAAGGACACTCGTATTCGCCCGGCGAACGGACGAACCGGCATACTGGGTTCACATTTGCCGTGGGGTGACCCGCGGCGACAGTGGGACTTCGTTTCGACCGGCCACGGCGACGTCCCGTGGGAAGACTCCTTCCGTGCGCTACGCGCAATCGGCTATAACGGACCGTTCTCGGTGGAGTGGGAGGACGCCGGAATGGACCGTCAGCACGGCGCGGCGCAGGCTGTGGACTTCGTACGAAACCTGTTGTGGGAACGCCCCAGTCACTCTTTCGACAGCTCGTTCAGTAACCAGTGACCGTGCACAGTTCCACCGGCCGCAAGCGGTATCGGGCCGCAGATGACACATCCTTCAGCACTGCCCACACGAGGAGCGAGAAACATTGACCTACCTAGCGAGCTCACTCGAGTTGAGTACCGACGCATTGAACACCATGATCAGAGCAGCGACAGACTGTGCTGCAGCTGCCGGGTCGACGGTGAGTGTGCATGTGGTCGACAGCTCTGCGGCGTCCGTGGCCTATCTCAAGATGCACGGTGCTCATCAGGGGTCTGGGCCATTGGCTCACGACAAAGCCTGGACAACTGCAAGTTTCGGCGGTCGTGGCACCGAGGAACTGGGCGACTGGCTGGCGACGGTGGATCAGTCGACTCGCGACGCAATCCTCAGACGACCCCGTTTCACGATCCTGCCGGGGGGAGTGCCGATCTGGGACGGCGAGGTGTTGGTCGGTGCAGTCGGCGTCTCAGGCGGACCCGGTGATGTCGATGTCGCGTGTGCGCGAGCCGCGCTTCGTGCGATCGGTGTGGCGGAGAACGGAAAGTGAGTGCAAGTATGGATTCGACACTGGTCGGGCAGGGTGGCGTCGTCGACGACGATGTCTCCGTGCTGGGTTGGGGCTTCATCGGAGCGGGCTCGATCTCGGACGATGTGGCGGCGCAGGCGATTTCGGAAAAGGTCGTCGACCCCGTTGCGGTCTACGCCCGACGGCACGAGCAGGCTGCTGCATTCGCCGATCGTCACGGCTTTCGTGCCGTTTACTCGACCATCGACGAGCTGTTGGCAGATGCGTCTGTCGAAGCGGTGTACATCGCTCTGCCACACAGCCTCCACGTGGACGCGACGATTCGGGCATTGCGAGCAGGAAAGCACGTCCTCTGTGAGAAACCGTTCGCTTTGAACGCTGCCGAGGTGAGGCAGGGGATTGCTGCATCGAACGACCGAGTGGTTGCCGAGGCCTTCATGATTCGGCATCACCCGCAATGGCAATGGATCGAACAACGGATCGAGGACGGCAGTCTGGGCGCGATTCGTCACGTCCTCTGGTCGATGTCGCTGGACTTCCCCGAGCCAGTGCAACCCCCGACTCTTCCTGGCCAGGGAAGCATCCTGCTGGACGTTGCGAGCTATGGCGTCAACATCGCACGGATGGCTTTCGGAAGCGAGCCATCCTCGGTTTCCGCGAACACAGTCGACCTTCCCAGCGGTGTGGATGTCCGTGTGAGCGCCCAGTTGCAGTTCGGTGACGGGACAGCCCAGATCATGGTCGACGCGCGGGCACCGCGGATATCGACCGTTCGAATCATGGGCTCGAACGGCTACATCGATGTGTTGAATCCGGTCCACGCAGGCGCCGACGGAATTGCGAGACTCAGTTACCGGTTCGGAGACAGTGAGGCCTCCGACATCGACTTCGTGCGGGCGCCGCAGTACGCCTTGCAGCTGAAGGACTTCGCTCGGTGCGTGGCCCTCGGCGAACGGCCCGCTGTCGACCTGACCGACGCGTTGGGCAACGCGGAATGTCTCGACGCGATACGTTTGTCCGCCAGCCGGAACGGTCAATTGGTCACTGTGTAGCAGCGTACGTAGTCCATCGGAGTCACGGCGTGGAAGCGTCCCTGTCTTCCGCGGTGAGATGGCGAGTAGTCAGTGCGACATTTCTTCCATACGGCAAAGGTCCGGAGCGTCGTCGATCGGCGCTCCGGACCTTTGCGGTGTGGTCGTCTGCAGGGGTCTACAACTGCTGTACTGCCTCTTTGTTCGGCGCCACGGGCGCCGGTTTGCGCGCCAGAGACTTGAACATCACCGGCAGTAGGGCGGTTGTCGTGGCGCCCACCAGAAGCACGCCGGCCATGACCAAGCTCGGGACCTGGTATCCGCCGGTGGCGTCCTTCATGACTCCGAACATCGTGGGAGCGACGAATCCGCCCAGATTGCCGAGCGAGTTGATCAGGGCGATGGCCGTGGCAGCGGCGGCTCCGGTGAGGAACAGTCCGGGAATTTGGTAGAACGAGGCGCTCTGGGAAACCAGACCGACCATGGCCAGGCATATGAAAACCATGATCATCAAAGGGCTGTCGACCAGCGCCGACGCACCGATACCGACGGCTCCGACGAGCGCGGGAATAGTCGCGTGCCAACGTCGCTCTTGCGTCTTGTCGGAGTGGCGCGCCCACAGGATCGAGGGAACGATCGCACACAGTGCAGGCAGTCCGGTGATGAGACCGATCTGGAGACTGGACAGGCCGGTGGGTGAGGACGTCTTGAAGCCGGCGATGATCAGCGGGAGGAAGAAGAGGATGGAGTACTGGCCGCATTTGAGGCAGAAGTAGATGAACGACAGGACGACGACTCGCGGGTCTTGTAGCGACTTCAGGGCCCCACTGGCACCGTGGCTCGCTGGGATGTCGGCCTCCTGCTGGGCAATGGCTCCTTCGAGCCAATCGCGCTCCCGCTCGGACAACCACTTTGCGGTGCCGGGTCGATCTGCAAGGACGAACAGACACGCGATACCCACGAGGACGGCCGGAACACCTTCCAATACGAACATCACTCGCCATGCTTCTATCCCGAAATAGCTGTCGGGGGTGAGGAGGAACCCGGTCAGTGGTCCACCCAGGATGGCGGCGCTCGTGCCGCCGAGCACGAACAGGGAGAACATCGTTCCGCGATATTCCCTCGGAACCCAGAGCGCGAAATACATGATCACTCCCGGATAGAAGCCGGCCTCGGCTACTCCGAGTAGGAAGCGTACAGCGTAGAGGCCCCATTCGTTCGTCACGAATCCTGTCGCGGATGCGCAGATTCCCCAGGTGATCATGATGCGCGCCAACCATCTTCGCGCGCCGAACTTCATCATCATGAGGTTGCTCGGAACCTCGAACAGGGCGTACCCGACGAACAGAAGTCCGGCAGCGAGGCCGAACATGGAGGCCGTGAGTCCGAGGGCGGCGTTCATATGCAACCCGGCCTGCCCGATGTTCGTTTTCTCGAGCGCATTGAAGAAGTAGCCGAGCGCAAGAATGGGCACCAACCTCAGGAGAACTTTCCTGATTGTCTTTCGCTGCCCCTCTGGCCCCAGGGTGGTGATGTTCGGTTCCTCGGGGGAGTTGCGCGTGGTATCCATGGAGCTCCTTTGTGATGTGCCCAACAGTTGGGTGGTATCAGTGATACCCGCCTCATTGGGGCTGATCTACACCTGTACCACGGAGCGGGACGCAAACGCCGTCGACTTTCGAGGAAAGCTCTCAGGGCTCGACGTGACCGCGAGATCTGCGCGGCTGCAGAGATGCCGACAAACCGAGTGCAGTTGCGGTCACCGTCGGAGCGTACTTCTGAGCTGTGGCGAGTTGAGTCGCTCCTGTCACCGAGATCGCTCCGACCACTGGGCCGGTGGTGCCGGAGAAGATGGGTGAACTCACGCAGAATATTCCCAACCGCGATTCTTCTACGTCGTACGCCACCCGCGCTTTCCGGACCTCGGCGAGCTCCTTACGCAACCGATTCGGGTCGACGATGGTTTTGGGCGTCTGCGCTGCCAGGGACTTGGACAACACATCGTCGACGAAGGCGGGTTCGCTGAAAGCGAGTATTGCTTTGCCCAAAGCTGTTGCATGCATTCGTGCGCGACCGCCGAGGCGAGAGTGAGGAACACTCATCGCCGGTGTCGAGATTTTCTCGATGTAGAGGATCTCGTCCCCCTCTCGTACGGCAAGATTGCAGGTCAGTTTGGTGACCTCGTGCAGGGCGTGTGCATACGGAATCGCGAGATCTCGCAAGGACGTGGAAGCCGCTACGAGAGTTCCCAATTCGAACAGCCTCGCACCGAGTCTGACACCGGTCGGACAGCGTTCGAGTGCACCCCAGCCAACGAGATTCTGCACAAGTCGATGCGCCGTGGATTTCGGTACGCCCGACTGGCGGGCCAATTGACTGATGCTGAGGATTTGTCCGGGGCTCTCGAATTGTTCCAGCAGTGTGAGGCCTCGGAACAAAGACGACTTTTCGAAGTCGTCCTGCTCTGCAGGACGGGCCATGGCAGATCTCCCAGCTTCGTTGAACTATGGACGCACACGATCACCGCAATTGTCAGAGACCGCAATTCACTATAGGAGACAAGTTGACGACGGAACCTATGTTGGGAGCGGAACTCTCCACGGTCGTGAGCGAGACGGAACTACGGGAACTCACAATCAGGGTGCTCGAACATCACGGTGCCACAACTGGAACTGCAGTGTTGCAGGCAGACGCACTGGTGGAGGGTGAATTACGCGGCCATCCGTCGCATGGTTTGCGTCGACTCCCCGTGATCGTCGAACGGATGCGTCGGGGATTGATCGATGTGCAGGCAACGCCACGTCTCGAATGGAGAGCCGAGGCGTCGCTGACCGTCGACGGAAACATGGGCTTCGGTCCAGTCGCGCTCGATGCCGCAATAGAAGCAGTTTCTGCGCGTGCGGCGCGAACCGGCATCGCTATGGCGGCGATTTCCAGGTCGAGCCACATCGGAATGCTCGCACCCTACGTCGAACGTATTGCTCGACAGGGCTGTATCGGTTTGCTGCTCACTACGAGCGAGGCGCTCGTACACGCGTGGGGCGGTCGCTCTCGTGCGGTCGGTACGAACCCGATCGGAGTAGGGATACCGACTGCCGATGAACCTTTGACCCTGGATATGTCCACTTCTGCTGTGTCCATGGGCAAGATCATCGACTACGCGGCCAAGGGGCGGGCTCTCCCTGACGGATGGGCAACCGATCGATTCGGCGAACCTACCCGAAATGCCTCGGAAGCAGCAGACTTCGGCGCTTTGTCTCCATTCGGCGGGCCCAAGGGATATGCGCTGGGGGTCGCGATCGAATCGCTCGTCGCGACGGTGACGCAGACTGCGTACGGCGCTGACATCCTGGGCACTCTCGATTCCGAGCATCCGGTCACGAAAGGCGATCTGCTCGTCGTGATCAGCCTGGATGCCCTTGGCTTGAGACCAGTTCTACCTTTCTTGACCGATTACCTCACACAGATACGAGCCAGCGGGGGCGCATCGACAGCGGTGGATGTTCCCGGTGACCGAGCACGACGTACACGATCGGAGAGTTGTGCACATGGCGTGCCCGTCGATTCCGCCGTGTGGGTGCACGCGCACCGTTTGGCCGAAGGGAGCGAACTCTCATGACCACAGACGAAACCGGAGCGACAGCGCACGGCGTGCTTCGACTACCCGACCGAATCTTGTTCGGAGACGGCAGTTTCTCGGCAGTCGCAGTCGAGGCTTCGAGACTGGGAAGCAACGTGCTCCTGGTCTGCGATCCATTCCTGCTGGACTCGCCTGAACTCGATGGAATCCTGAAGGAACTGGCGTCTCTGAATGTCGACGTCACAGTCGAGGCCAGGGTGGTTCCCGAACTTCCGCGCGAGCACGTCGAAGAACTCATCGCCGCACACCGCAATTCCGGTGCCGATGCCGTGGTGGCCGTAGGGGGTGGAAGCGCGATCGACCTCGCCAAGCTGATTGCTCTGGGACTGAGCACCATCGGTGCACTGGACACGTGGTACGGCGAGAATGCGATTCCGTCCCCGGTGCTGCCTGTCGTCGCGGTTCCGACGACGGCGGGTACCGGGAGTGAAGTCACCGGTGTTGCCGTTCTCACGGATCCGGACCGGGACCTCAAGGTGGGAATCTCGAGTCCCTATCTCGTTCCCTGCGTAGCCATCGTCGACCCACTTCTCACAATCGGCGCCCCGCCATCGGTCACTGCGGCTTCTGGTGCGGATGCACTCGTTCATGCCGTCGAGGCGTACACAGCCGCAGTACGTCCAGCCGATTGGTCGGCGCAACTACCAGTCTTCGTGGGCCGAAATCTGCTGAGCTCCCCTCTGGCCCTCGAAGCCATCCGATTGATCGTGCCCAACCTGTCCCGCGCAGTACGGGACGGGAACGACCTGGACGCACGACGTGCAATGGCGCAGGGCAGTCTGTTGGCAGGGATGGCCTTCGGTTCTGCCGGCACCCATCTCTCGCACGCTATCCAGTATCCGGTCGGTGCACTCACCCATACGCCGCACGGCTTGGGCACGGGCTTGCTCCTGCCGTACGTGCTCGATGCGGTGTTGCCGACCTGCGTTCCACAGCTGGCGCACATCGCCGAGGCTCTCGGTCTTCGGGAATCGAATTCGGAGGCCGCTGCCCGAGCTGCGATCGACGCCATCGCAGGGGTATTCGAGGAGATCGGTCTGCCTTCGGACTTGCGCTCGATAGGCGTCACGGACGCGGACGTTCCCCGAATCGTCGAACTCTCTCTCACTGTGAAACGGCTTGTGGCGAACTCGAGCGACACCCCGACACCGGAGCTGATCGGACGCATCGTCCGAGCGGCTCTCGACGGTGACCGCGCCCGGCCCGTATCCGAAGAAACGAACGATCAGAACAGGATCCACGCATGACATTCCGTAGTCAGCTGCATATCGACGGGCAGTGGAGGGACGGCAGCTCCAGCAAGACTTTTCCGGTCGTGAATCCCGCTGTCGGTGAGGAACTGACCGCATTCGCGGTAGCCGACGACGCTGATTGTGACGCAGCTGTCGCTGCTGCAGAAAGTGCGCTCGAGCACTGGCGGACGACGTCGCCGCGGGATCGGAGCGAGCTGCTTCGAGCTACGTTCGAGATCCTTCGAGACGATATCGAGCGACTGGCCGAGATCATCGTTCTGGAGAACGGCAAATCGTTCGCTGATGCTCTGGGCGAGGCGAAGTACGCGATCGAGTTCTTTCGCTGGTATTCCGAGGAAGCCGCACGGGTTCACGGCGACTTTCGCCGATCTCCCTCCGACGACAAACACATCATCGTCACCCACGAGCCGGTCGGTGTCGCGCTCCTCGTCACGCCGTGGAACTACCCAGCCGCAATGGCTACTCGCAAGATCGCGCCTGCTCTCGCTGCGGGGTGCACCGTAGTGCTCAAACCTGCCAGAGAGACACCTCTTGCTGCTGCCTTCGTAGTCGACGCACTCCAACGAGCCGGCGTGCCGTCGGGTGTGGTCAACCTGGTGACGCCCGTCCCGACGGGTCCTGCTGTGTCCAGAATGTTGCACCATCCTGCGGTGCGCAAGCTGAGCTTCACCGGATCGACCGAGGTTGGACGCGTTTTGCTGCACGAAGCGGCAGACCAAGTCATCAGTTCGTCGATGGAGTTGGGAGGTAACGCACCCTTCGTCGTATTGCCCGACGCCGACGTGGACATGGCAGTCGAGGGCGCCCTCGTCGCGAAGATGCGCAACGGCGGCTCGGCATGTACTGCTGCCAATCGCTTCTACATCCATTCCTCGCTGTGCGAATCGTTCATCTCGCGGATGGTGTCGGAATTTTCGACGTGGACCGTCGGTCCCGGCTCCGATCGGTCCAACCAACTCGGTGCTCTCGTCTCCATCGAGGAGCGAGACAAGGTTGCCGACCTTGTCGATCGCGCGGTGGAAGAGGGAGCTGAGATTGTCTGCGGTGGAAAGTCTCTCGACGGTGGGGCCTTCTACGAGCCGACTGTTCTCCGAGGGGTCGCTCACGACAGCGAGATAGCCCGTACCGAGATATTCGGACCGGTCGTCTCGATCATCGAATACGACGAGGTCGACGACGCGATCCGTATGGCCAATGACACCATCTTCGGTCTCATCGCATACGTGTACGGAGAAAAAGGTGCTGCGTTGTCTGCGTCGTTACGAATCGAGGCGGGGATGGTGGCTGTGAACAAGGGTGTGCTCAGCGATCCGGCAGCGCCGTTCGGCGGAATGAAGCAAAGTGGACTCGGCAGAGAGGGGAGTTCTGAGGGAATCCTCGAATTCCTGGAGGAGAAGTACATCGGAGTCGATCTGTGAATTCCCTGATTCTGTCATCGTGTTCCGTCAACTGCTCCATCCTGTTCACCGACGTTCCGCTGCTGGAGCGACCGGCTGCTGCGAAGGCGGCGGGGTTCGACGCCGTGGAGTTCTGGTGGCCGTTTCCGACTCCGGTTCCCGGCGACCGTGATGTGGACGCGTTCGTCTCCGCGGTCCGGGATGCAGGCGTTCGGTTGACCGGATTGAACTTCGCCGCGGGTGACATGCCTGCGGGCGACCGCGGAATTCTGAGCGACCCCGCGCAGGTTCGTGCCTTCCGTGACAACATCGACGTCACTGTCGGCATCGGGAAGACGCTCGGGACCGGCGCGTTCAATGCGTTGTACGGAAACCGAATCGACGGCACCGATCCCGCCGAGCAGGATCGTGTCGCGGCCGAGAATCTGGCTGCCGCCGGGGCCGCTGCCGCCGGGATCGGCGCGGTCGTGTTGATCGAGCCGGTCAGCGGTGCACCGGCATATCCGCTTCTGACCGCCGACGACGCCGTGGCCGTCATTCGTCGTGTCGAGCGCGACCACGACGTACACAGTCTTCGTCTGCTGGCGGATCTGTATCACCTCGACGTCAACGGGGACGACATCACGGCTGCACTCGACAATCACACCGACGTGATCGGTCACGTTCAGATCGCCGATGCGCCCGGCCGTGGAGAACCAGGCACCGGAACAATCGATGTGGCTCGCCACCTCGCCCACCTCGAGCGCTTGGGTTACGAGGGTCGTATCGGTCTCGAGTACAAGGCGACTCGCCCCGACACGTTCTCCTGGCTGACTGTCTCCACTTCCACGTAAGGATTCTCCATGAGCACAATCGCTTTCATCGGTCTCGGGATCATGGGAAGCCCCATGTCCGTTCATCTCGCCGAGGCCGGACACACAGTCGTCGGCTACAACAGGTCGGTCGGTGCGACAGAACGTCTCGTGGCTGCCGGTGGCATCGCCGCGGACTCCATCGCGAAGGCCGTCGCCGACGCCGACATCGTGGCGGTCATGGTCCCCGATTCCCCCGACGTGCACCAGGTGCTGCTCGGTGAGGACGGCGTGTTCGACCATGCCCGCCGCGGCACCCTCGTCATCGACTTCTCGAGCATCCGCCCGGACGTGACCGCCTCACTCGCCGAGGAAGCCTCCACCCGCGGATTCCGGCTGATCGACGCACCCGTCTCCGGAGGCCAGGCAGGCGCCGAGAACGCCACACTGTCGATCATGGTCGGCGGCAGCGCAGAGGACTTCGCCTCCGCCGAGCCGATACTCGACGTGGTCGGAAAAACAGTGGTTCACGTCGGCCCCAGTGGGTCGGGGCAGACCGTCAAAGCCGCCAATCAGTTGATCGTCGCCGGCAACATCCAGGTCCTCGCCGAGGCCATCGCATTCCTCGAAGCCTACGGAGTGGACCTCGCGGCATCGGTCGAGGTACTCGGCGTAGGCCTCGCCGGGTCAGCAGTGCTGAACCAGAAGGCACAGAAGATGCTCGACAGATCGTTCGAACCGGGATTCCGAATCGACCTGCACCACAAGGACCTCGGCATCGTCACCTCCGCTGCCCGCGAAGCAGGCATCGCCGTGCCGATGGGCGCAGTCCTGGCCCAGCTGATGGCATCGGCCCGCGCCAACGGCGACGGCGGGATGGATCACTCGGCTCTCTACCGCGGGGTCGCTCGCCTGTCCGGAACCCTCGACACAGAAACCACGGTGCACTGACATGCCCAAGATGCGCGCGGCCGATGCAGCCGTGAAGATTCTCGAACTCGAAGGCGCCACCACCGCGTTCGGTCTGCCCGGCGCAGCGATCAACCCCTTCTACGCCGCGATGCGGGAGCACGGCGGCATCCGCCACGTCCTCGCCCGCCACGTCGAAGGCGCCTCCCACATGGCCGAAGGGTTCACCCGCGCCGCCGCGGGCAACATCGGAATCTGCATCGGCACCTCCGGCCCGGCCGGCACCGACATGATCACCGGCCTGTACTCCGCGATGGCCGATTCCATCCCGATCCTGGCCATCACCGGCCAAGCTCCCGTCGCACGGCTGCACAAGGAGGACTTCCAAGCCGTCGACATCGCCGCGATCGCCGGGCCCGTCACCAAGATGGCGATGACCGTCCTCGAACCGGCGCAGGTACCGGGCGCGTTCGCTCAGGCATTCCACCTGATGCGATCCGGCCGACCTGGACCGGTCCTGATCGATCTGCCCATCGACGTCCAGCTCGCCGACATCGACTTCGACCCCGATACCTACCAGTCTCTGCCGGTGCACAAGCCCCGGTGCTCGCGGGCGCAGGCCGAGAAGGCGATCGACATGCTCCTCGCCGCCGAGCGGCCGTTGATCGTCGCCGGCGGCGGCATCATCAACGCCGACGCCTCCGACCTCCTCGTCGAACTCGCCGAACTCCTCGACGTCCCCGTGATCCCGACCCTGATGGGATGGGGCACCATTCCCGACGACCACCGCCTCGCCGCGGGCATGGTGGGACTGCAGACCGCACACCGCTACGGAAACGCCACACTACTGGCCTCGGACTTCGTGCTGGGCATCGGCAATCGTTGGGCCAACCGGCACACCGGGGGCCTCGACACCTACCGCAAAGGCCGCACGTTCGTCCACGTCGACATCGAACCCACCCAGATCGGACGCGTCTTCGCACCCGACTACGGCATCATCTCCGACGCCAAAGCAGCCCTCGAGCAGTTCATCGCGGTCGCCCGGGAACGCACGGCAGCAGGAACACTGCGCGATCTCGGTGACTGGGTCGCAGCATGTGCCCACCGCAAAGCCACCATGCACCGACGCACCCACTTCGACAACGTGCCGATCAAACCGCAACGCGTGTACGAGGAGATGAACAAGGTCTTCGGCCGAGACACCCGATACATCAGCACCATCGGACTCTCCCAGATCGCGGGCGGACAGTTTCTGCACGTCTACTCCCCACGCAACTGGATCAACTGCGGGCAAGCCGGCCCGCTGGGCTGGACCATCCCGGCCGCCCTCGGTGCCGTCGCCGCCGACCCGAGCGTCGACGTCGTTGCCCTCTCCGGTGACTACGACTTCCAGTTCATGATCGAAGAACTCGCCGTCGGAGCGCAGTTCAACCTCCCCTACGTGCACGTCGTCGTCAACAACTCCTACCTCGGGCTGATCCGCCAGGCCCAACGCGCCTTCGACATGGACTTCTGCGTCCAACTCGGATTCGACAACATCAACACCCAAGAAACCGAGGAGACCCTGCCCAAGGGATACGGCGTCGACCACGTCCGTGTCGCAGAAGGACTGGGATGCACAGCACTGCGCGTGACCGAACCCGAACTGATCGGCGACGCACTCCGCCGTGCCCGAACCCTCGCCTCGGAACACAAAGTCCCGGTCGTCGTGGAAATCATCCTCGAACGCGTCACCAACATCGCTATGGGGAACGACATCGATGCGATCAATGAATTCGAGGAACTAGTCGACGGCCCTGACGCGGCGCCGACTGCCCTGCTTTCACCGAGCTGAGGATGGCCGTCGAACACGGGCGGTAAAGATTCGGTGGTACCCCGATTCAGTTCCACTAGGGTCGAAAAGCGCGTTCGAAACAATAGAAGTCAACGGAGATTGTGTTGAAGAAGATCGTGATTACGAGTGTCCAGATCGTCGAGGTCACCGGACCGTCTCCGGCCGACCCGGATCGTCGATGGCCGGCGCAGGTCAATGCCGCCCGGATCTATCCTGAATTCCGTACCTTTCCGAAAAATCCGTTCGGTGCAGGTGGTTCGATGACAGCCCGATACCTTCGAATAGGCACCGATGCAGGAGTCGAAGGAATCTACGGACCGATCGATGCGGAAGTCGTGGCACCGCTGATTGCGCAGATAGGTCCACGCCTTATCGGGCGTGACGCGCTGGCGGTCACCGTCACATGGGACGCGCTGGATCGAGTGGACCGGCACGCGCGCCATGGACATTTCAAGATGGCGATGAGCGCCGTCGACAACGCTCTGTGGGATCTGCGCGGCAGGGTGTTCGACGCGCCGGTCTGGCAATTGCTCGGTGGTTCCGCGCGCGAATCCATTCCGGCCTACGCCAGCATGCTGGGCACCCCTCTGGACGAGGACTCGGTCGTGGAGCAGGTCAGGTGGGCCAAGGGGGAGGGGTTCGAAGGCCAGAAATGGTTCCTGGGTGACGGCCCGTCCGACGGTGAGCAAGGTCTGCGTAGAAACGTCGACGTAGCCCGCTCGGTGAGGCGTTCGATCGGCGACGAGGCGGACATGATGTTCGACGTGTTCCGCGGATGGGACCTGGCCTACGCCAAGGCGTGGACACGCCGAGTCGACGACTTGCATCCAACCTGGCTCGAGGAACCGTTCCTGCCGAGCCACTTCGCCGCATATGCGGAACTGCACAGGGCAACCTCGGTACCCCTGGCTGCGGGTGAGCATTTGTACGATCGAAACGATCTGGTGCCCTATCTGAACGATGGGATTCTCGCTGTGGTGCAGTCGGATCCGGAATGGTGTGGGGGTGTCACCGAGCTCGTTCGGATTTGCGCAATGGCAGAGCTTCATGCCATTCCGATGATTGCGCACGGCCACAACATTCACGCGGCATTGCATGTGGCTGCCAGTCAGTCGCCTATCGTGTGCCCGAAGGTCGAATATCTGGTCAATATTGTTCCGCTACGGCATTTCTTCGAGATCGATCCACCGGTGGCGATCGGCGGGAGTGTGGACATTCCCCGACGATCAGGATTCGGCATCGAACTGGACAGTTCGAAGATCGAAAAGTCGAACACGATTCAGGTCTGACGGCCGGAGCACGATCGATCGCTTGCGATGGAGTTTCGAGAACAACCGGTGCACAGATGTTTTCGTCCCGTTGAGCGGATCGAACCCTACGTATCGATGATTACGGCTACTAGGTTCGATTCATGACTATCGTGGAACAGAACGTGATCAGTGAAGCTGCCGACAGGCTCTCGTCGGCAGGGGCGACCCGTACCCCGTGCGCGCCGGTGCGCGACCTGATCGGTAGTGCTGACCTCGATGCGGCCTACAGGGTGCAGGCTCGAAACATCGGTGCGCGCTTGACGGCGGGTCGAACAGTAGCGGGACGTAAAATCGGCCTGACGTCGCGCGCAGTTCAGACGCAATTCGGTGTGGATCAGCCCGACTTCGGTGTCCTGCTCGACGACTTCGACGTCAGTGCCGATGCGGTGATCGACCTCGGGCGTTTGATGCAGCCGCGGATCGAACCTGAGATCGCACTCGTTCTCTCTGCAGACATATCGGAACCGGTCTCCGCAACGCAAGCACCGCAATTCGTCTCGCAGGTGTGCGCGTCCTTCGAGATCCTGGACAGCCGAATTGCGAGCTGGGACATCAGTGTCGCCGACAGCATTGCAGACAATGCGTCGTCCGGGCTGTACGTCCTCGGAGATGCAGTGCGTCCGGTCGACACGAACGGTCTTGTCGACACCGCGGTGGTCATGACGGAAGACGGCGAGCGAGTCTTCGGTGAATACGGATGGGACGCATTCGAAAGCCCGTGGAGTGCGTTGTCGTGGATCGCGAGAACCAGCCTCGAGCACGGATCGCGACTCCGGTCAGGCGACGTGATTCTCACCGGCTCGCTCGGTCCTGTCGTCACGGTGAACCCCGGGTCGACGTACACCGCGGAGATCGCCGGAATCGGACGTGTCACGGCGACCTTCGGCTAGTTCCTCAGCACCTCGAGCGGATGCGGCGGGCAAACCAACGAGGTGGTCCGATAGCAGCCGACGCGTGGCTGGCCGAACGGATCATCCCCAGCTGTCGGCATTCGTCAGACAGAACGGATGGCCGGACGGGTCGAGCAGCACGCGCCAGGTGTTTCCCGGTTGTTCGTCGGGCAGGGTCGCGCCGAGTTCGACGGCCGCGCTCGCTGCCTCGTCCAAATCGGCAACGGCGAGATCGAAGTGGAACTGTTTGCTGCCGTGCTGGTTGGGCCACTGCGGAGGCTCGTAGTCCTCGACACGCCCGAACCCCAACGCGTTACTGGGTCCGGCCACCATCGCGTAGTCCCTCTCGGCGTGCACCACGTCCCATCCGAGCAGGGACGACCAGAATTTCGCACTTGCCTCGGGGTCAGTGCAGTCCAGGGTGACCATCTTCAGTGTTGCTACGGGCGTGGGGTTCATGTTCTCTCCTGACGAACGGTGTCGTCACAGCCTCCTAGACTGCTCCCTGTGGCGGATAGGAAAAATGCGACAGCGACGACTGCGGGTGTTCTGCGACCCGCTGAACTCGCGCGCCACGTCGAACTTGCCCGGCTGCCCTGCTCGGCGCCCCTGTCTCCATACATCGAGAACTATTGGCTGTTGCGCTGGGATCTGCCGTCGGGAACGTCGTTCCGGAGCTCGACGCTTCCACACCCGGCATGCACCCTGAGCGTCGAACGCGGGCATGTGCGTGAGGGAGTCACTGATTCCGTTGTCGTCACAGGAGTACTCACCAGGAGATTCGACGTACGGCTGGCCGGTTCCGGATGGGTGTTCGGTGCCAAGTTTCGCCCGGGAGGATTCGCGGCGTTCACCGGCACTCGTGCCCGAGAGCTGCGCGACGTACCAGTCGCGCCTCCCATCGCGTTCTTGCCGGCCACCGTCGAGTCGTTGGCGACTCTGGGTGCTCATCTCGCACCGGACGAGTGTCGATCGCATATGGACGCCGTGCTTCGCCCTTACGTTCGGGACGTCGAACCGGATTACTCGACAGTCCTCGACGTCGTCGAGGTGATGCTGCACGACCGAGAGCTGATCAGAGTGCAGCAGGTCGAAGAGCGGTGCGGAATCGCAGCGCGGCGGCTGCAGCGATTGTTCGAAAGACTTGTCGGCGCGCCGCCCAAGTGGGTCCTCGCGCGCTACCGCATTCACGACGCGGTGACGGATCTGGACAACGGCTATGCAGGGTCTCTGGCTGACCTGGCAGCTCGGTACGGCTGGTTCGACCAAGCTCACTTCACCCGGGAGTTCACCGAACTCGTCGGTGTTTCGCCCGGGACATACATGCAGGCACGACCGAAGGAGCCCCGACCGCGCGCGGTGTGAGCGAGGGGTTGCGTTTCTTCCTAGGACGCTCACGCCGCCGGTCCGGCGTGATGGAATGGTCTGATGGTGACCGAAGTGGGACGTGTGCCACGTGTGATCGTCGTGACCGGCGCTGGATCCGGGCTGGGGCGAGCCATGGCAACCGCCTTGCTCGGCGTCGGTCATCGGGTGGTGCTGGTGGGCAGGACGCGAGCGACTCTCGACGAGGTGGCCGAAGGACACGACCGCGCCGACGTTCGCGAATGCGATGTGTCCGTTCCGGATTCAGTCCATCGCTTGTTCCAGGGCGTGTTCACGGACTTCGGAAGACTGGACGTCCTCGTGAACAACGCAGGTACCTTCGGGCCGCCCGGCAGCATCGACGAGGTCGATCCCGCAGCGTGGTCTCATACCGTCGCCACGAACCTCACCGGGGCGTTCCTCTGCGCGCGCGAAGCCGTGCGCATCATGAAGGTCCAGGACCCGCGAGGTGGCCGGATCATCAACAACGGCTCGATTTCGGCACACACACCGCGCCCCGAAAGCGTCGCTTACACCGCAACGAAGCACGGCGTGTCCGGGCTGACCAAATCGATCGCGCTCGACGGTCGTGACTTCGACATCTGCTGCAGCCAGATCGACATCGGAAATGCCGCGACCGACATGACCGCGGGGATCGCACACGCAGCGCGGCAAGCAGACGGAACCACCCGCCCGGAACCGACATTCGATTCGGTGCACGTCGCCGACACCGTCGTGCATCTCGTGGATCTGCCGTTGGACGTGAACGTCCCGACGATGACGATCATGGCGAACCGGATGCCGTACATGGGGCGGGGCTGAGCGTCGACTCGACTGCGTGGGGACGATGATCAGTTTGTCACCGCTGCTCGCGGGAGCACCACCACGTCGTACGGCCGCCGACGGTTCCGCGAGACATCGGTGCGCCGCAGCGAGGACACGTCGCATCCTTCTTGCGGAACGGGATGATCTCACCGGTGTGTACTCCGCCTTTCTTTATAGCGGACCTGATCGCACGGCGCAGAACCACCCGGAGTTCGTCGAGCTCGTCGGTCGTCAGGGTCTTGGCGCGGCGTGACGGTGAGATCTCGCTCTGCCACAGGACCTCGTCGGCGAGAAGATTACCGATCCCCGATACCGCAGCCTGATCCAGTAAGCGGGCTTTGAGCGGTGCTGCGCTCATCCCGATGCGGTGCCGAAAGTCGTCGCGGGTTATCTCGGCGGCATCCGGACCGAGCGCGTCGATGTCGGGTTCGAGCCGTACGCGGCCGAGCCGGCGCTTGTCGAACAGACGGAGCTGGCCGCCGTCGTCGAAGGTGATCGCGAACCGAGTCCACTCGGGTTTGTCGGTGTCACGTTCGCCCACATGGGGATCGCCGCCGCCGTACCGGGACGTTTGCTCACCGTCCGGTGCTGTGACGATGATGCGCCCGCCCATGCCGAGGTGTATTCCGAGGGTCGGGCCCTCCGAACCGTCGGCGAGTTCGGTCTCGCACCACATCGCTTTGCCGCGGCGACACGCTTCGGTAAGCACACCGCCGGTGAGCGCTTGCGCGATCTCGCCTGGGGGATGGGGTCGGCACTCGAACGTATCGGCGTCGTCGACCTCCACGATGACGCGACCGAGCGCCTTCTCGACGACCTGTCTGGCGTTCTCGACTTCGGGTAGTTCCGGCACCGACAGTCTTTACCCCGTCGGGCAATCGTCTACCCCTGCTCTTCTACGCGCCGTCGCTACGAGAACGGAGAACGACGCGCCAGGATTCGTCGAGCATGGGTGAGCACTGGCGCGTCGACCATCTTGCCGTCCAGGCTGAACACACCGCGGTTCGACTGTACGGCGCCCAGAACTCGCTCTGCCCAGTCGATCTCGTCGTCCGTCGGCGCGAAGGCGCTGCGAATCACCGGGACGTGACTGGGATGGATGGCGACCTTGCCGTCGAAACCCACCGCAACGGCGTCGTCCGCCTCCTCACGCAGACCGTCGAGATCGGGGATGTCCAGATACACCGAGTCGAGCGCGAACAAGCCGCGCGCCTTCGCGGCGAGTAGAACCTGCGACCGGACATGCTGCGCCACAGTTCGATACGACCGGTCCGGTAACCGGCTGGAGCTGCCGCCCAGAGCAGCGATGAGGTCCTCGGCTCCCCACATCGCACCGACAGCGTTCTCGGCGCCCAGCGCACGGTGGCATTCGACGGCGCCGGTGGGTGACTCGAACAACGCGATCACATCGCGGGGAGCCAAGGCCGCTACGTCCTGCGGACTCTCGCATTTGGGCAGCATCACGTGGGTGTAGTCGGTTCTGTCCAGTGCTGTGAGATCCGCAGTGCAGTCGTCGGTGCCGTGCGCGTTGACTCTGACGATCGTCCTGGCCGGGTCGAGTGGGGCGGCAACCAGTGCTTCGCGTGCCGCAGCCTTGTCCGCCGGTGCAACGCCGTCCTCGAGGTCCAGGATGACGACGTCTGCGCGCGCAGCCGCTTTCTCGAACCGTTCCGGTCGATCCGCTGGGCAGAACAACCAGGCCGGACCGGGCGGCACCCAGTTCATGAACGATCCTCCGAGAGTGAGTCCGTGGCCGGCTTCATCCGAACCAGTGTCTTGCGGACAGCGACCACGACGACGTCGCCGTGCTGGTTTCGCCCGGTATGCGTGAACGTGACGATGCCCTCGCCGGGCCGGCTCTTGGACTCACGCTTGTCCGAGATCGAAGTCTCGGCGTACAGCGTGTCACCGTGGAACAGCGGCTTGGGGAACGTCACCTCGGAGAATCCGAGATTTGCCACGATGGTGCCTTGGGTCAGCTGTGCGACGGACAGGCCCACGACAGTGGACACCGTGAACATCGAATTGACCAACCGCTCACCGAACGATGTGCTCTCGCTGTACGCGGCGTCGAGATGCAGTGCCTGAGTGTTCATCGTCTGGGTCGTGAACAGCGTGTTGTCCGCTTCGGTGACGGTTCGGCCGGGCCGATGCTCGTAGGTGACGCCGACCTCCATTTCCTCGAACCACAGGCCTCGCTGCCGAATAGTTCTCCCGCTCACAGCCCCAGCCCCCGCGCGATCAACATCAATTGGACCTCGGTCGTTCCTTCGCCGATCTCGAGGATCTTGCTGTCCCGATAATGCCGAGCCACGACGTACTCGTTCATGAATCCGTATCCACCGTGGATCTGCGTCGCGTCTCGGGCATTGTCCATCGCAGCCTCGGAGGCGACGAGCTTGGCGATCGACGCTGCTTTCTTGAACGGTTTACCTGCCAGCATCAGTGCGGCGGCGTCGTAGTACGCGGTACGGGCGGTGTGTGCACGCGCTTCCATCCGCGCGATCTTGAACGAAATCGCCTGATTGCGTCCGATCGGTGCGCCGAAGGCCTCGCGCTCCTTCGCATACTTGACGCTCTCGTCGACACATCCCTGTGCCGCACCGACGGACACGGCAGCGATGGCGATACGGCCTTCATCGAGGATCTGCAGGAAGTTCGCGTACCCGCGCCCCTCGTCCCCGAGCAGGTTCTCCTCGGGTACGCGGACGTCGGTGAAGCTCAACGGATGTGTGTCCGACGCGTTCCACCCGACCTTGTTGTAGGCGGGTTCGGCGACGAATCCCGGAGTGTCGGTCGGCACGAGGATCGACGAGATGCGTTTCTTGCCTGTCGCCTCGTCGGTCCCGGTCACCGCGGTCACCGTCACCAGCTCGGAGATCTCGGTTCCCGAATTGGTGATGAACTGCTTGCTGCCGTTGATGATCCAGTCACCGCCGTCGCGTTTCGCGGTGGTCTTGGTGCCGCCGGCATCGCTGCCCGCTCCCGGCTCGGTGAGACCGAAGGCCGCCAGCGCCCTACCCGTGGTCAATTTCGGCAACCACTGTTGTTTCTGCGCGTCGTTTCCGAATCGGAACACGGGCATCGCTCCGAGGGACACCCCTGCTTCGAGAGTCATCGCGACGCTCTGATCGACCTTGCCGAGCTCCTCGAGGGCAAGGCAGAGCGCGAAGTAGTCGCCGCCCATGCCGCCGTACTGCTCGGGAAACGGAAGCCCGAACAAGCCCATGTCGCCCATCTTCGCCACGACGTCGTACGGAAACGAGTGCTGCTCGTCGTGTTTCGCCGACACCGGCGCGACGACCGTCTTCGCGAAATCGGCTACCGAGTCTCTGAGTTGGCGATACTCGTCCGGCAAGGACGACGACGACAGGTAGTCGGTCACGATTGCACCTCTGAATCTTCGTTGGGAGTGATGCGGGCGAGAACTTGGTCGACCTGAACCTGGTCACCGACCGACACCGCGAGTTCGACGGTTCCGTCGACCGGGGTGGTCAGGGTGTGTTCCATCTTCATCGCCTCCACGACGACGATGGCGGTTCCTGCGGTCACGACGTCACCGGCAATGACCTCGACTGCGATGACCGAACCGGGCATCGGGCTGAGGATCTCGGCGTCGTCCGAGTGGGCTTCCTCGGCGCGAACACTCGGCTCGGACACCGTCGAAATCGACCAGGTTCCGCGTGAACTTGAAATCCAGGTCGCATTCTCGGCGTGGGCGAATCGCGCAGTCACACGGTGCCCGTCGACGACGGTCACGATGGTGTCCGTTCGTACTTCGGCGTGCAGGGGCCTGGATGGCCCATCGCCGACGGCGACCTTCGCCGATCCAGGAACACCGGTGATCGAGACGTGCACTGCCGCTTCGCCTGTGGACAATCGCACAGTGAACGGCGCGTGCTCGCCCACCCGCCATCCGGTCGGGGACGACCAGATGTCGGACCCGGCGCCGGTCCACGTCTCGAGCCAGGAGACGGCTGCAGCCGCGATCAGCGCCTGATCCGGCACGGACTCAGGAGTGAAATCTTCCAGTCGGCGGTCCAACAGACCGGTGTCGAGCGTGCCCGCTCGAACGTCGTCGTCGGCAAGCAGGAATCGGGCGAACTCGATGTTGGTGACGACGCCCAGTACGGCCGTCTCCGACAACGCACGATCGAGTGTGCGCAGGGCGGTAGCTCGATCGGGCCCGTACGCAATCACCTTCGACACCATCGGGTCGTAGGCGCTTCCCACCTCGGTGCCGACGGCGAGCGAGGAATCGACCCGAACCCCGTCACCACCGGGTTCACGGAGCCCGACGACGGTGCCACCGGTGGGAAGAAAGCCGCGGCCAGGATCCTCCGCGTACACGCGGGTCTCGATCGCGTGACCGGTGAGAACGATGTCGTTCTGCTGCAGAGTCAGTACCTCACCTGCAGCAATACGAACTTGCCATTCGACGAGATCGAGTCCGGTCACCATCTCCGTGACCGGGTGCTCGACCTGCAAGCGGGTGTTCATCTCCATGAAGAAGAACTCGTCGGGGCTGTCTGCGGAGACGATGAATTCGACAGTTCCTGCGCCGGTGTAGTCGACGCTGCGGGCCGTGTTGCACGCCGCTTCGCCGATACGGGCGCGGGTCTGCGGGTCGAGTAGTGGCGACGGCGCTTCCTCGATCACCTTCTGGTGACGGCGTTGCAGGCTGCACTCGCGTTCCCCGAGATGAACGACGTTGCCGTACTGGTCCGCCAGAATTTGCACCTCGATATGTCTGGGCCGGAGGACGAACCGCTCGAGGAACAGCGTGTCGTCGCCGAACGACGACGCAGCCTCACGGCGCGCGCTGGCCAGGGCGGCCGGCAGATCTTCTGCTCGTTCGACCAGCCTCATTCCTTTTCCGCCTCCGCCTGCCGACGGTTTGACCAGCACCGGGAAGCCGATCTCGTCGGCGCCGGAGATCAAATCGGCGTCGGTCAACCCGGGCCGCGAGATGCCCGGAACGACTGGGACCCCGAACTCGGTGACGGCGTCCTTTGCCGTGATCTTGTCGCCCATCGCGGCGATGGCCGTGGCCGATGGCCCGAGGAATGCGATGTCGGCCTCCGCGCACGCGGCTGCGAACTCCGCGTTCTCGGAGAGGAAACCGTAGCCAGGATGAATCGCCTGGGCGCCTGTGCGTTCGGCTGCCTCGATCACGTTGCGGATCGACAGATAACTGTCCTTCGCTGCAGCTGGTCCGATGCGTACGGCGGTATCGGCCTCGGTGACGTGCCGAGCTCCTGCGTCCGCATCGCTGTAGACAGCAACGGAGGTGATTCCCATCGTGCGCAGGGTTCGAGCCACGCGGACTGCGATCTCACCGCGGTTCGCGATCAGTACGGTATCGATTCTTTCGACCATTTGTCTCACATCCTGAAAACGCCGTAGGAGACCGGTTCGAGCGGTGCGTTGGCGCACGCCGACAATGCCAGTCCGAGAACAGTTCTGGTGTCGGCCGGGTCGATTATTCCGTCGTCCCACAGCCTGGCCGTCGAGTAGTACGGGTTGCCCTGTGTCTCGTACTGGGCGCGAATCGGCGCTTTGAACGACTCCTGATCTTCTTCCGACCAGGGCTTGCCCGCCGCGTCGAGTTGGTCGCTGCGTACGGTCGCCAACACCGACGCGGCCTGCTCGCCGCCCATGACCGAAATGCGCGCGTTGGGCCACATGAACAGGAAGCGGGGAGAGTAGGCGCGCCCGCACATCGAGTAGTTGCCTGCACCGTACGATCCACCGATCACGACGGTCAACTTCGGAACGCGGGCACACGCGACGGCAGTCACCATTTTGGCACCGTGTTTGGCGATTCCACCCGCCTCGTAGTCGCGCCCGACCATGAAGCCGGAGAGGTTCTGCAGGAACACAAGTGGGACGCTGCGCTTGTCGCAGAGCTCGATGAAGTGGGCGCCCTTCATTGCCGACTCGGAAAAGAGAACACCGTTGTTGGCGACGATACCGACGGGATGACCGTGGATGTGCGCGAAGCCGGTGACGAGTGTCTTACCGTATTCGGCCTTGAACTCGTCGAACTCACCTGCGTCGACGACTCGGGTGATCACTTCCCGCACGTCGTACGGAGTTCGGGGGTCGGTGGGGACCACGTCGTACAACTCGTGCTGGTCTGCGATCGGTTCACGGGACGGAGCGACGTCCCACGGGCACGGCGTGCGAGGCCCGAGCGTCGAGACGATCTTCCGCACTCGGTCCAGGGCGTCGCGATCGTCCTCGGCCAGGTGGTCGGTGACGCCGGAGATCTTCGAATGCACGTCACCGCCGCCGAGCTCCTCGGCCGTGACGATCTCTCCGGTGGCAGCCTTCACCAAGGGCGGACCACCGAGAAAAATGGTTCCCTGATTCCTGACGATGACGGCCTCGTCGCTCATGGCCGGAACGTACGCGCCGCCGGCGGTGCACGACCCCATCACCGCAGCGATCTGCGCAATTCCTTTGGCGCTCATGGTGGCCTGATTGAAGAAGATGCGGCCGAAGTGGTCGCGGTCAGGAAACACCTCGTCCTGGCGGGGAAGGAACGCACCGCCGGAATCGACCAGATAAACGCACGGCAGCGTGTTCTGCAGTGCAATCTCCTGAGCGCGCAAGTGCTTCTTCACCGTCATCGGGTAGTAGGTGCCGCCCTTGACCGTTGCGTCGTTGGCGATCACGACACACTCACGCCCCGACACCCTGCCGATTCCCGCAATGACCCCTGCGCCCGGGCATTCGTCGTCGTACAGGCCGTTGGCTGCGAGCGGAGCGATCTCGAGGAAGGGGCTGCCCGGGTCGAGCAGCTCGTTCACGCGGTCGCGGGGGAGCAGCTTGCCTCGGGCAACGTGGCGTTCTCTCGACTTCTCGCTACCGCCGAGCGCGGCGCCGGCCAGGCGTTCGGCGAGTTCGGCGGTGAGGAGCTGGTGTTCTGCCCTGCTCGCGGTCGGTTCATGTGCCATATGGTGCGCGCCTTCGGTCCGATCGTGCGAAGCGATTGATTTCAGTTAACTAAAAATAACTGGAATGATAGTAAACTAGGATTAACCGAGTTGTCCAGGATGGGGGAGAGGAATCAGTGACGGAACAGACTGTGGTCAGCGAGTCCAAACCGGAAACGCTACGTGAACGCCGTAAGGCAGAACGGCGCGCGCAGTTGCTTTCTGCGGCCGCCGAACTGTTCGCCGACCGCGGTTTCGCATCCGTGCGACTCGAAGACCTCGGCGCAGCAGTCGGGGTCAGTGGGCCGGCCGTCTACCGGCACTTCCCCAACAAGGAGTCCGTACTCGTGGAGCTGCTCGTCGGTATTTCGGAGTACCTGCTCGAGGGCGGAAGGCGAGTAGCGAACCGTCAGCCTGCAGGTCGTGAGGTCCTGAATGACCTCATCGAATTTCATCTGGACTTCGCCTTCGAATCTCCGGCCCTCATCCGAATCCAGGACCGCGACCTGCAGAACCTCCCGGATGCAGCCCGGCGCAAGGTGCGTCGGATGCAGCGCGAGTACGTGGAGCTGTGGGTTGCGCAACTGAGGGTCCACGACGAGGCGCTCAGCGAAATCGATGCTCGTACACAAGCTCACGCAGTCTTCGGGTTGATCAACTCGACTCCGTACAGTGCGGGGCGCACACGATCCAAGAACGTGCGCCCACTGCTGCGGGGAATGGCCACCGGGGCGCTGGGAATCGACGGGTGAGGCGCACGAATGCGGACCGCTACTGCGATTCGGATGTGTCGGACCGTAGGCATATCGGGATACATTTGAATTGTGAGCACGGACAACTCCTCGGGATCCAAGCAGCAACCCTTGCTCGTTCTGGGCAAGATCACCGAAATCCTCGACGCTTTCTCCTTCGATCGTCCGTCGCTGACGCTCGGTGAAATTCAGCAGGCCACCGGTCTTCCGACGTCGACCGTTCAGCGTCTTGTCACCAACCTGGTGCAACAAGGGTTTCTCGATCGAAGCGGCGACCGAATTCGGATCGGCGTGAGGATGTCCTATTGGGCCGCCACTGCAGCCAAAGATCTCGATGTTCTGTCCATCGTCACCCCGATTCTCAAGAACCTACGTGACGAGACAACGGAGACCACGTGCTTCTTTCGGGCCGAACAGCACTATCGGGTCTGTGTGGCGTTGGCGGAAACGCGACATCCGCTCCGGCGAGACATGTACGTAGGCAAGATCGCTCCGCTGAACGCGGGCTCGGCGGGACGCGTGCTTCTCGCGTACGACGACGACTTGGCGGAAGAGATCCTGGCACAGGATCTTCAACCGGTGACGGATCTGACGGTGACCGAACCCGACGTTCTTCGGGAATTGCTGCGGAAGACCAGATCCGACGGTTACGCGATCACGACTGGCGAGCGAGACACAGGAGCATCCGGATTGTCGGCGCCGGTGTTCAATTCCGCGGCCGACATCATCGGGGCCGTGTTGATCAGCGGACCCACTCTCCGGATGCCCCTGTCGAAATGCGAGGAGTGGGTGGATCTGCTGGTCTCGCACGCCGAGCAGATCACCCGAACTCTCGGTGGTCGCTACCCGGCGTGAGGCCACGCATCAGGGTTGACCGGATGCGGAGGAAGGACGCCGCTGACCATCGCGGCGGCGTTCTCGGCGCACAACCTGGCCATCTCCGACCGCACCGATACCGTCGCGCTACCTACATGGGGGAGTAGTACGGCGTTCGGGAGCTCCGCGAGACCCGGCGCCAGAGCCGGCTCGCGTTCGAACACGTCCAGTCCTGCAGCGGCGATCGTTCGGTTACCGAGCGCCTCCACGAGCGCGGTCTCGTCCACAACGGGACCACGAGCTGTATTGACCAGAATCGCCGAGTCCTTCATCGCCTTCATCACGTCGGCGTCCACGAGGTGATGCGTCGCGTCGGTCAGCGGAACGTGAAGGGACAGAAAATCACTCGTCGTCACCAGCTCGTCCCACGTGACATGCTCGACGCGGCCCGCGAATTCACCGAGTTCGGCGTCGCTGACGTCTCGATCCGACGGCGGACGTGGGCAGAACTTGACCTGCATACCGAAACCGAGTGCGCGCCGTGCCGTCGCGCGCGCAATCCGGCCGAAACCGGCGAGGCCGAGAACCCGCCCGGACACGTCCGTGCCGAGCATGAACTCAGGGGCCCAGCCGGTGAAGCCTCCGGATCGCACGAGGCTGTCCGCCTCCACTGCGCGGCGTGCCGTCGACAGCATCAGAAGCAACGCGATGTCTGCGGTGGAGTCGGTCAGCACACCAGGAGTGTTTCCGACGGTGATGCCGCGTGCCGTTGCCGCTGCCACGTCGATGTTGTCGAATCCGACTGCGTAATTCGATATTCCGGTGAGCTTGGCCGATTCCAGCAACTCGGCGTCGAATCTGTCGCGAAGTTGGGATACGACTACCGAGTACTCACCCGACGCGCATCTCTCGACGAGCCCCGCGTGATCGAGTGCGAGCACCTCGACCTCACCGGCCGCAGCGAGAATGTCCATCCCGGGAGTGGGGATAGGCGTCGTGACGAGAATCTTGCTCATACGACCCACTCGAACGGGTTGACGGATCCGGTGCCTTCCGAACGGTCGCTGCGGCTCGAGCGTGCACCCTGCACCGTCTTGGACCGCATAGGTTCACCGAGCTCGGCAAGCAGATTCTCCGATAGCTCGACCATGGTGGCCAGTTTATCGGGGTCGAACCAGTCCGGGCGAGTCGCGAAGAGGATGTCCTCCGTCGAGGTGTTTCCGCTCGCGCCGGGTGCGAACGGGCACCCTCCCAGACCACCGAGGGACCCGTCGACCAGAGTGGCCCCTGCAGTGATCGCGGCGAGTGTGTTCGCCACTCCGAGACCCCATGTGTCATGACCGTGATAGACGATGCGGCGCTGCGGGGACTCGGCAGCGACCCGCTCGACGAGCGACGTCACCTGGGCGGGGACAGCCTGTCCGAGAGTGTCGCAGATGACGATGTCGACCGAACCGGCCGTTCTGTCGTCGTTGGCGATGGACAGAACACGATCCTCCGGAACGTGGCCGTCGAACGGGCACGTGAACGACGTTGCGATACACAGCTCGATCTTGCCGCCGACCGACTCGGCGATCGCGGTGGCATCGGGCATCGCGGCGATGGACGTCTCTGTCGAACGGCCGATGTTGGCCTGGTTGTGCGCATCGGACGCCGACAGGCAGTACTGGAAGTTGCGCGCGCCGGCCGCCGCCGCCTTCTCGACGTGCCGTGGCGTGGCGACCCACACCCAGCATCGCTCCAGTTCTTCGGGCGTGAGTTCGCCGATGAGTTCGAGCGTTCCCGCCATGGGGGGAACCTTGTCCGGCCTGGCGAGAGAGCCCAATTCGATCTCCGGCACGCCCAGAGCAATGAGCTGGCGGGTGATGTCGAGCTTCCGTGCGACGGACAACAGTTTGCCTGTCAGCTGGAGCCCGTCGCGCAACGTGACGTCTCGTAGTTGCGCTGTTGGAGTGAACTGGTACATCAGGCGCCGATCTCTTCGTTTTCTCTACCCAGGAGGTCTTTGAGTACTTCTGCAGTGTGTTCACCGAGTTCGGGGCCGACGGATCGAATCGGCAGCGAGGTGCCGCCGATGACAGGGACGATGCCCACGAAACCCACGTTTGTCGGCTCGCTCTCACCGGTGTCGACCCGAAAGTTCTGAATCATGTTGCGCGCGTTGTATTGCGCGTCGGCCACGACATCGGCGGCGGTGTAGATCGGGCCGGACGGAACGCCGGCTGCGTCGAGGAGCATCAGCGCGTCGTCGCGTGAGTGGAGCCCGGTCCAGGCGCTGATCGCGGCGTCCAGCTCGTCGCGACGCTTCCATCTACCGGCGTTGGTCTGGAGATCGGGATCTGCGCCCAGGTCGGGCCGATCGATCGTCTCCATGTAGCGCTGGAAGATGGCGTCACCGTTGCCCGCGATGATGATGGAGTGACCGTCGTTGCACGGGTACGCGTTCGACGGGGCAATACCCTCCATGCGGCCTCCGACGCGTTCGCGTTCGACTCCGTAGGCAAGATAGTCCGGAATCAGCGATTCCATCATCGACAGAATGGATTCGTTCAGTGCCACGTCGATGGACCGCTGTGTCAGGGACAGGGCGGATTTCGCAGTCTGACGTTGGAACAGGGCCATGACGCAGCCGAACGCCGCGTACAGGCCTGCGATCGAGTCTCCGATCGAGACTCCGACGCGCACCGGTGGCCGGTCCGGATCGCCGACGAGGTTGCGGAAACCTCCGTACGCTTCGGCGACTGCGGCGAATCCGGGGCGCTCGGACATGGGGCCTGTCTGTCCGAACGCGGAGATTCGGGTGACGATGAGGTCGGGGTTCTTCCGACTGAGAACCTCCGGCGAGATCCCCCATTTCTCCAGTGTCCCCGGACGGAAGTTCTCCAGCACGATGTCGCACTTCGCGGCGAGATCGATGACGTCCTGTCGACCTTGGTCGGTGCGAAGATCGAGAACGATGGATTTCTTGTTGCGATTGATGGTGCGGTAGAGCATCGAGGTGGTGCCCGAGTACAGGCGCCAGTTGCGGAGCTCGTCGCCGGTGTCCGGTCGCTCGACCTTGATCACCTCGGCGCCGAAATCGGCCAGCATACGGGCTGCGGTCGGTGCGGCGATGTAGTTGCCGAGTTCGAGCACCCGTACCCCGCTCAGTGGTAGATCTCGGTCGGTCATGGTGTTCCTTTCGGTACTCTGCCCTGCATTCTCGTCGGGTGCACGGTCTGTGGGGGTCGTGTGGGCGCTCACAGTACGAGGCTCATCGGCATGATCAGCAGGAGGGCGATCACGGAGGCGACGGACACGCCGACGGAGCACGTCTTGAGTGTTCCGCGGGTTGTCTGTCCCATCAGCGACTGCAGAAGCCAGAAGGTGTTGCTCGTGACGTGAACCGCGAACAACGAACCGGCGCCTGCCGCAAGGGCGATGAAGACGGGGTCGAGTCCGATCAGCGGAGCGACAGGGGCGAGGATTCCGGCCGAGGTGATGGCGGAGATCGTCACGGAGCCGACTGCGATGTGCAGTGCAGCGGCGATGACCCACACCATCAGGAGTGGCGCTGCGGTGCTCGCGGTGAAGTACCGACCCAGGATCTCGCCCAGTCCTGCTTCGTTGATGACTGCTGCCAACGATCCACCGACACCGGTGAGGATGAGGATCTGTCCGCTTTCGGCGAATCCTCGGGCAAGTGCCCTCTCGACGCGCTGCTGGCCTACGTGGTAGCGGCCGATGAGGCACGTTCCGACCAGGCCGAAGAGGAGAGCGATGACCGGGCTGGCCACGAACTCGACAATGGGCTGCGAGAGCTCGGCGACCTCGAAGACCGCACCGGTGGCGATCAGGACGAGCGCAAGAAGCAGCGGCGAGAGCAGCACGACAAGGCGAGTCTGCTTCTCCTGGCGCACCTTCTCCGCGACACCGACAGCAGCCGAACCGCCGCCGGCGGAAGTGCTTTCGCTCGACGTACCGGTACCTTCCGTGGCAGGCGTTCCACCCAGCTCGTCGTCCGAGTCGGCACCGTCCACCGGTCCGACCGTCTCGTCGATGACCGCGACCTGCTCCTCGTCCTTCTCCTCGTTCCACCAGCCGTGGCGGAAGACGAACGACATGATGGCAACCGAGAGTACGACGACGGGGACGATGAGGATGAGTCCGTAGATCATCATCTTGCCGAGAGGCACACCCAGCAGGCCGGCGAGGGCGAGGGCGGCGACGCCAGGAACCATGAACACGATGCCGCACTCGAGTGCGATGGCCAGCGCCGTGGCCATCCGGGCGGTGCCGTACTTGCCGATCTTCGGCCCGAGGTTGCGGGCGAGCGGTGCAGAGATGACGAGTAGTACATCGAGGAAAATGGATTGAAGTACGGTCGCGATCGTGAGCGACAAGGCGTACGGCATTCGCTTCGGGCCGAAGGTACGCAGCAGCGTGCCCACCAGCCGTTGAATTGCGTTCATCTCCTGAAGCACGGAGCCCATGAGGACTCCGAAAGCGATGAGGAGGCCGACTTCGGCCATGATCTCGCCGAACCCGCCGGCGATGGTGTCGACCGTCTTGTCCACGCCCAGCTTGGTCGCGAGGCCGAGATAGGCGGCGCCGAGAACCAGCGAAACGACGGGGTTGAAACGAAAGCGAACGATGAAGACAACGACCGCCAGTACTGCTATGGCGGTGTTGAGCACGATCCACATGTCGGACATCGGTTGGTCTTCCCACGAGTTGTGAGTGGCGTCATGAGAGATCTCGGCTGTGACGTGCCACACTGTCACTCACATTATGGGCATACATTTACTTCGTGAGCAAGAGCGGGTCCGGGCAACGACGCAATCAGATCAGCGTGCGCGGGTGGGGGCTCGCCGGGTGGAAGCATTCGGATCAACCGAGTACGACGTTGTCGTACTTGCCCCTCAGTTCTCCCTTCACGAGCTTGCCCGTCGGTGTACGCGGAAGTTTCGAGGTGAACACAACGTGGCGTGGCACCTTGTACCGTGCCAATGAATCTCGCGCCACGATCAGGATCGACTCGGCCAGTTCGTCGGAGGATTCGACGCCCGGTAGCAATTGGACGACGGCGAGCACCTGCTCGCCCATCTCCGGATCGGGCACTCCGATCACAGCAACGTCGAGGATGCTCGGATGCGACGCGAGAACGTTTTCGATTTCCTGTGGGTAGATGTTCACTCCACCGGAGATGATCATGAACGTTGCTCGGTCGGTGAGAAACAGGTAGCGATCCGCGTCCAGGTAGCCGACGTCCCCGGTAGTGGACCAGTTCTCGTGCTGCGGGTGCTGTGCGCTCTTCGTCTTGGCCGGGTCGTTGTGGTACGCGAACGGCATGACGTCTCGCTCGAAGTAGACGTCGCCGATCTCACCGGGAGGCAGGACCTGGCCGTCGGGGCCACAGATGCGCACGTTGCCCAGAAACCCGTCCTGACCGACCGAACCGGGCTTCCTCAGCCACTCGGCGGACGTGATGCTCGTCAATCCGGCCAGTTCGGTGGAGGAGTAGTACTCGACGAGAATCGGCCCCCACCACTCGATCATGGCTCGTTTGACCTCGACCGGGCACGGCGCCGCCGCATGGATGGCCACCTGCAGTGTCGACAAGTCGTACTTCGCCCTTACCTCGTCGGGAAGTTTCAGCATGCGTACGAACATGGTGGGCACCCACTGGCTGTGAGTCACTGCGAACTTCTCGACGTAGGACAGCGCGCGCTCGGCATCGAATTTCCCCATCACGACGACGGTTCCGCCGAGAGCCTGCACCGCAGCGGCAGTACGAAGAGGAGCGGCGTGGTAAAGCGGTGCAGGCGAGAGATAGACAGTGTCCGAATCCACACTCCAGATCGTCGACGCCAACGTGGCCATCGTGTCACCGGGTTCTTCGATCTGCCGATTCGGAAGTGACGGCTCGATACCTTTGGGCTTACCGGTGGTTCCCGAGGAATAGAGCATGTCCGCGCCGCGGGGTTGATCGGCGGGAGGCTCGTCCGACAGGCCGACGATTGCGTCGTCGAGGTCGTCGAAGCCCGGAACCGTACCCCCGAAGGTCAGGCGGATGTCCACGCCCTCGACCAAGTCGGACACCGTTGTCGCGGTGTCTCCGAGTGCAGCGGACGTGATGACGGCGCGTGCTCCGCAGTCATCGATTATGTACGCCATCTCGGCGGGGGTGAGATGGCGGTTGACCGCAGTGATGTACAGGCCCGACCGGAGTGCAGCCCAGTACACCTCGAACACCCTGGCCGTGTTGTCGCTGACGAGCGCGATGTGGTCGCCTTCGCGAAGTCCGGCGTCGTGCAGATACCGAGCAATGCGGACGGACTGGGATTCCAGTTCGGCAAAGGTCACTGTGTCGCCGGATTCGGCCATGACGACAGCAGGTTTGTTCGGCTGGGTCGCTACGTGGGCCCCGGGATACATGGCTTTCCTTTCGCTGAACGGTTACCGTTCGATCGTTCAAACCCTACCAACGAAGTGAGCCGGCGAACCGGGAAACGCCGTCGCCGATCGAACCGACGACTGCTTGATGTTCAAGTGTGGGAGGGCTATTCGTTCACCCGGCGCACCCAATTCGTTGACACTCGAGCAAGGCTCTGCCAAGCTGAACAAAATCGAACGATTGAACGGTCCTCGAATTCAGGTAGTCGTGTGCCGTTCACGTGTCACGACCCGAGAGGCTGCATGGATGGGCATTCGCACAGCAAGTCAGTATCGCGAGGGCCTGCGCGACGGCCGCAACGTCGTGTACCAGGGCCGGAAGATCGACGACGTCACGACGTTCCCGGAGTTCGACACGGCGATCTCTCACTCGGGGCTTGCGTACGACATCGCGGAACTGGAACCCGATCTCGCCATCGCCGACGACGGGCAGGGACCGTACACCGCCTTCTATCGCGTGCCACGCACCGCCGAGGACATCGAGCGCCGCGGGAGACTGATCGAAAGTGTGTGCACACTCGGGACCGGCACGATCGTCTTGAAAGAGGTCGGTAGCGACGCGTTGTTCGGTCTCCTGCGGGCTCTGTCCGGTGAGGGGCTGGAGAACGCAAAGTCGTTCTACGAGCACTGCTGCGCGAACGACGTCGCCATCGCGGTCGCGCAGACCGACGTCAAGGGCGACCGTATGCTCGCTCCACATCAACAGGCCGATCCCGACCTGTACCTCCGCATCGTCGACGAGGACGCCGACACGATCACAGTTCGCGGCGCGAAAGTGCACACCTCCTTCTCCGCGAATGCCGACGAAATCCTGGTCCTGCCCACACGCGCCATGGGTCCCGCGGACGCGGATTATGCACTCAGCTTCGCCGTGCCTGTGGATACACCCGGGCTCACCCTGTACGTCTCGCCCTATCTGCACGGCGACAGGGACGAATTCACCCACCCCCTCTCGTCGAAGCACAAGCTTTTGGAGAGCCTGACCGTCTTCGACGACGTTCGGGTCCCGAAGAATCGCGTGTTTCTCGCTCGGCAACCCGAACTGGCAGGTCCGCTCGCGATCGCCTTCGTCGACTACCACCGATACACGGCTATCCACTACAAGTTGCCTCTGCTCGACCTGCTCGTCGGATCGGCGACGATGATCGCGGAGGCCAACGGCATCTCCAAAGCCGGTCACGTGAAAAGCAAGTTGACGGAGCTGATCTCGTACACCGAGACCGTTCGAGGCTTCGGCCAGCTCGCCGCGATCCGATCCACGCAGGGCGACAACGGCGTTCAGCTGCCCGACCCACTCTCGGTGAACATGGCCAAGTACCACTTCGCACACGGATTCCATGCGGCGACCGCAGCTGTTCTCGATCTCGCAGGCGGATTGGTGGCCACAGGTCCCGGCGCGGGTGACTGGGCGGACCCCGACACCCGCAAGGTCCTCGAGAAGTACTTCGCGGCAGCAGTTCCGGCCGAACAACGACTTCGGCTGATCAATCTGATCGGGGATCTGTGCACTGGAAGCTGGGGTGGGTACCAGGCGGTACTCGCTACTCACGCAGAAGGTTCGGCCGAGGCCGAAAAGATGCAAATCGCACGGTCTTTCGATGCATCCAGAGCTCGGCGCTACGTGTCCGAGCTTCTCGGTTTCTGATATCTCCTTCACCCGAGCGAGGAATTCATTCACATGAGAACAGCTGTGATAGTCGACATCATCCGCACACCGTCGGGCAAGGGCAAGCCCGGCGGCTCGCTGTCATCGGTCCACCCAGCCACCCTTCTCGCCGACTTGTTGGCAGAGCTGGTTCGCAAGCACGATCTCGATCCGGCCCTCGTCGACGACGTCATCGCGGGGTGCGTCACTCAGTCCGGTGAGCAAGCCGTGAACATCGCCCGTACCGCGGTTCTGGCTGCCGGATTCCCCGAATCCGTACCGGCCACGACCATCGACCGCCAGTGCGGATCCAGCCAGCAGGCCGCAGCATTCGCCGCTCAGGGAGTTGCGGCGGGTGCATACGACATCGTGATCGCCTGCGGCGTCGAGTCGATGAGCCGAGCCCCGATGTTCTCGAACGTCGGCGGAGCCGATCCCACCGTGGGCCCGCTGAAGGCGCGATTTCCCGACGGGCTCGTGTCACAGGGCATCGGAGCCGAACTGATCGCAGCGCGGTGGAAGTTCGATCGCGAGGAACTGGACGCATATGCTGCCCGTTCGCACCGGCTGGCGGCCGGGGCAGCCGAACGTCTGCAGACAGATCAGATCGTGCCCGTCAGGACGACGGACGCATCAGGAAACGACGTGCTGGTGAGCGTCGACGAGACCGTTCGGTCGTCCACCACTGCAGAGTCGTTGGCATCACTCCCCTCGGCGTTTCGCACCGACGAGATGTCCGCCCGATTCCCGGAGATCGACTGGTCGATCACAGCCGGAAACTCCTCGCCACTGACCGACGGCGCGTCGGCGGCTCTCATCATGAGCGAGGAGAAGGCGTCGGCGCTCGGATTGACCCCCCCGCGCTCGGTTCCACAGCTTCAGCGTTGCCGGTAGTGATCCGCTCCTGATGCTGACCGGTCCGATTCCGGCAACCGAGAAGATTCTCGCCAAGTCGGGTCTGACGCTCGACCAGATCGACGCGTACGAGGTCAACGAAGCGTTCGCGCCGGTTCCGTTGCTGTGGCAGAGCCACTTCGACAGCGACCCCGAGCGCCTGAACCCCGCAGGCGGCGCGATCGCGCTCGGGCATCCCCTCGGAGCCTCCGGCGGTCGACTCCTGGCCTCGATGCTGACCTACCTGGAGCACACGGCCGGTCGGTACGGCCTGCAGACCATGTGCGAAGGCGGCGGTATGGCCAACGCGACGATCATCGAACGAATCTGACGGAGGAACCATCATGATCGACCTACGCTTCGACGGACTCACCGCGGTGATGTCCGGTGGCAGCCGCGGAATCGGCTTGGCCATCGCCACTCAGCTGGCGAAGGGTGGGGCCAACCTGGTCCTGCTGGCCAAGACCGACAACCCGGACCCGAGGCTTCCCGGGACCATTCACTCTGCCGTCGAACAGATCGAGGCCGCGGGAGGTAATGCCGTAGGAGTCGTCGGAGACGTACGCATCGACGCCGACGTCCAGCGAGCTGCCGAGACTGCGGTGGACACGTTCGGCGGAATCGACTTCTGCATCAACAATGCGAGCGTGCTGAACCTCGCCAAGACCGAGGACCTGCCGCTCAAACGGTTCGACCTCATTCAGCAGGTCAACGTGCGCGGGACGTTCGCGCTGACCCAGGCGTGCCTTCCGCACCTGAAGAAGTCCGACTCCGCGCAGGTTCTGACTCTGTCTCCACCGATGAACATGTCGAACGAATGGTTGGGCAAACATCCCGGGTACATGCTCGGGAAGTACGGAATGACTTTGCTGGCACTCGGTTTCGCAGCCGAGTTCGCCGAGTTCGGTGTCGCGAGCAACTGCCTGTGGCCCGAGACCACGATCGCGACCGCTGCCGTCGAGAACCTGCTGGGCGGAGAAGAAGGAACGTCTCACGCGCGCGATCCGCAGATCATGGCGGACGCAGCGGCGCTGCTGCTCGCTCACCGCCCGAGCCGCCGAACGGGACGAACGACCATCGATGTCGACGTACTGGCCGAGGCCGGAGTCACCGACCTGCAGCAGTACGGGGGAGTCGAACCACTCGACTACGACATCTTCGTCGACCCACGCTGAACATCGCCCCGTTCCGACGGGGCAGCATCGCGCGTCGCACACGATCGAATCGGACTCATGACGGACGGCATTCGTCGTGGACATGGAACAGGAGCTCTTCGTTGAAGACCGACAACATCATCGCTCTCGTCACGGGAGGTGCGTCCGGTCTCGGACTGGCCACCACCGAGGCGCTCGTAGCTGCGGGAGCCCATGTAGGCATCCTCGACCTGCCCGGATCCCCCGGCGAGGCCGTCGCGCAAGCGCAGGCGGGATCCGTCACGTTCCTTCCCGGAGACGTGACCTCGACCGAGGACGTGTCGCAAGCACTCGACGTACTGTCGGAGCAGGGACCGCTCCGTGTCGTGGTGAACTGCGCAGGCGTCGGCCCTCCCGGCAAAGTCCTCGGAAAGAACGGCCCGCTTCCGCTCGAGGACTTCGAACGTATCGTTCGTATCAACCTCCTCGGCACGTTCAACGTCATTCGCCTTGCTGCAGAGAGGATTGCGACCACGGACAGTGTCGACGGCGAGCGCGGTGTCATCGTGAACACGGCGTCCGTGGCGGCCTTCGACGGCCAGATCGGTCAGCCTGCCTACGCGGCGTCCAAAGGCGGCATCGTGTCGATGGCTCTCCCCATCGCCCGTGAGCTCGCGCGTCACCAGATCCGTGTCGCGACCATCGCACCCGGAATCTTCGATACACCGCTCCTGAAGACGCTGCCGGAGGACGCGCGGGCATCCCTCGGTGCGCAGGTGCCGCATCCGTCTCGGTTGGGTGACCCGGAGGAGTTCGGCGCGCTCGTACGCCACATCGTCGAGAACCCGATGCTGAACGGTGAGGTCATCCGCTTGGACGGCGCCATCCGTATGGCACCACGATGACCGACGCAGTCGTCGAAGGGCCGGTGACGTTCTCGACAGACGGCGCGCTTGCTCGCATCCATCTCTCGCGCGGCGCCGCGTCCAACTCCATTGACACGGATCTGGCCGAGGCGTTCGAACGAGCGGTCGAGAATGTCGCCGCGAACCCGTCGGTCCGCGTGGTCCTGCTGAGCGGAGACGGCAAGAACTTCTGTGCGGGTGGCGATGTGCGCCAGATGGCGGCGGCGGAGGACACTGCCGCATTTCTACGCGGTCTGGCCGGTGTGGTTCACCGGGCACTGGCGAAGCTTCACACAGTGCCGGTCGTGGTCGTTGCTGCCGTACAGGGCTCGGCCGCGGGTGCAGGGCTCGGCCTCGTTCTCGCTTCCGATTTCGTCGTCGCTGGACCGTCGAGCACGTTCGCTGCGGCGTACGCGGGCGTGGGTCTGTCTCCGGATTGCGGGGTGTCCGCGCTGCTTCCGGCGGTCGTGGGCGCACGCAACGCTGCTCGGATGTTGCTGACATCCCGCGTCGTCTCCGCCCAGGAAGCGCTCGACACGGGCCTGATCACCGACCTCGTGGACGATTCCGACATCACCACCCGCGCGGAAGAACTGGCCGCGACCCTCGTTGCCGGTGCCCATCCAGCACTCGGGGAAACACGGCGGCTGATGCGCAGGGCGATGGCATCGTCGTATCAGGAGCATCTGGATCAGGAGGCCGACACGATCGCCGAGGTCAGCACGTCCGACGATGCCCAACGCCGTATCGCTCGCTTCGCTGCCACATGATCGATTGGTCCGAAAGCGGAGTGCTACCGCGAGATAATCGACAGGACGGAGCAGTCCGGCCCGGTGTTGCCCCTGTCGCTGTTCAGCGATGGTGAACGGCTGTGAGCCGGTAAGCTGAACGTATGAGCAGTGCAGGATCCACGAGCAGCGCAGAATCGTCGACGAGTCCCGGCGCGTACGTCGGTGCCCGGGTCAGGGATATGCGTACCCGGCAGGGGATATCGCTTCGAGAGTTGGCGCGACGCCTGGATCTGAGCCCGGCAACCATCACCGCCCTCGAGACCGGTCGCACCACGATGAGCATCGATCGTTTGCACGCTATTGCGACTGTTCTCGATATCGCACCCGGCGATTTGTTCGCCGGCGCCCCTGCAGGGCCCGGCAGCCCGAACTCGACCTCGGTGGGAGATCGTCCGCCGAACTGGCGTGAGTACGGTGACCTCGAGATGGATGTCGTGCTTCGAGCCGCGGTGGCGTGCATCGTGCGGAAGGGATACGAGGGCTCTTCCATCCGTGACATTGCCGAAGAAGCGAATTCGAGTGTATCCGCTCTTTACCATTACTACCCGAGTAAGCAGGCAATGCTCGTTGCCATCTTCGAACTCACGATGACCGACCTCCTACGTCGTGTCACCGCTGCACGTGACGAGGTGGAGGGAGATTCTCCGGTCAGCAGACTGGCTCGGCTGGTCGAGAGCCTGACGCTCTATCACAGTTACCGGAAAGAGCTGGGGTTCATCGGGTCCAGTGAAATGCGCAGTCTCGAGGACTCCAGCTATTCGCGTATCGCAGCCAAACGTGTCGAGGTGCAGCGCATGGTGGATGCCGAGGTGTACGCGGGGGTGGAGCAAGGGTTGTTCGGCACCACGCGGCCACGCGAGGCCGCGCGCGCCGTCGTGGCGATGTGCGTCGCCGTGGCCCAGTGGTTCGACACAGCGCGCAACGAGCGCCCGGAGGACGTCGCAGCCGCGTACATCGAGTTCGCTCTGGACCTGGTCAAGCATCGACCCGATGTTCCAGAATCCATCGACCGAAGGACACGGACATGACTTCGCAGACATTCCGCAATTCGGTGCTCGTGGGCGTCCAGGAACTCGGTCGTGCCGTTTCGGCGGACGGCACGAGGGTTCTCGACGTGCGGTGGGCACTCGGCCGCAGCGACGGCCGAGAGCTGTACCTGCAGTCGCACATACCCGGCGCTGTGTATGTGGACCTGGACACCGAACTTGCCGGGCACGCAGGACCTGGATCCGGCCGACATCCGTTACCGGACGTAGCCGCCCTCCAAGCGTCCGCGCGTCGATGGGGGATCGACGACGGCGATGACGTGGTCGTCTACGACGCGGGTCCGAGTACGTCGGCGGCGCGGGCGTGGTGGCTGCTGAGGTGGGCCGGAATTGCGAACGTTCGGATCCTCGACGGCGGGTTCGCTGCATGGACCCGGTCGGGTCGGCCGGTCGAAACGGGCGAGACATCGGTCGAGGCCGGCGACGTGACGCTGAGGGAGGGTGGTCAACCGACCGTGGACGCCGATGGCGCAGCGCGGTTCGCCGAAGCGGGTCGACTTGTGGACGCACGTGCAGCCGAGCGCTTTCGAGGCGAAGTCGAACCCGTGGACCCGAAGGCCGGTCATATTCCAGGCGCGAGAAATTTCCCGACCAGTGCTCTGCTCGCGGAGGACGGGACTTTCCTTGCCGACGACGAACTTCGATCGGCGCTGATCGACCATGTGGGAAACGGCACCGACGTCGGCGCGGTGTACTGCGGATCCGGGGTCACCGCCGCACATGTGATCGCGGGCCTGAACATTCTGGGCATGGAGGCGGCTCTGTATCCGGGTTCGTGGTCGCAGTGGTCGAACGACTCGACTCGGCCTGTCGCGACCGGACCGGAGTCGGCCACCGGTGGACATTGCGAGTGAGTGCACCGCCGACGCGCATTTTCATCTGAACGTTTGTACATTTGAACTTCCGTACGAACGAAGAAGGTCGATGAACACACGCTTCGGACATTGCTGCGCCGCGGGAGCAGCCTGCATCCTCACGCTCGCGTCCTGCGGCGCGCCCACCGGTTCGACGGGTGGATCGTCCGAGGGCGGTATCGTCCTCGCCGACGGGTATCGACTCGGTGACTACAACCCGATCTCAGGGTACGGCTCCGCGGGCGAGGCCAAGATGTACGACGGCCTCCTACGTCTGGACGGCACACCAGGTCTCCCGGGATTCACACCTGCACTTGCAACCGAGCTCCCTGTAGCCAACGCGGACGCGACGGTGTGGACGGTTCCTCTGCGCGGCGGCGTCGCGTTCTCCGACGGCTCGAATTTCGATGCCGCCGACGTGGTGGCCACCTACCGTGCGATCCTCGACCCGGCATCGGCTTCGGAAGCACGGTCGTCGTTCGACATGATCAGCGACGTCGTCGCAGTGGATGACAGTACGGTCGAGTTCCGGCTTGCCTATCCGTACTCTGCGCTGCCCACGAAGCTCCTGATCGGCATCGTTCCCTCGGAATCGGTGGCCGCGCCGGGCCTTGCTGCGGAATCGAGCCTCAACACCGCGCCGATCGGTACCGGACCCTACACACTCGTGGACCTGGCGCCCGACCGCGCGATACTCGAAGCGAACGAGAACTATTTCGGCGGCGCGCCCGAAGTGAAGAAGTTGACCTTGCTGTACGTGCCGGACGACAACACGCGCGCTCAGCGCATGGCAGCCGGAGAGATCGACGGCACGAATCTCCCTCCACTGCTCGCCGAGTCACTCGACAACCGCGACGGAATGTCGCTGACGTCCAACACCTCCGCGGACTGGCGCGGAGTGTCCCTCCCGACGGACAACCCGGTGGCGGGGGACAAGGCCGTGCGGATGGCGTTGAACCTCGCAGTGAATCGGCAATCGATGGTCGACGGCATCCTCGGTGGGTTCGGGCGGCCGGCGGCTACGCCGATCCCGGCGGTCTACGGTGACGCGTACGAGCCGTCGGCGGTGTTCTCGTACGACCCCGACAGCGCGGCACGAATCCTCGACGGTGCGGGTTGGCGGCTCGCTGCGGACGGGGTGCGCACCAGGAACGGCACCCGCGCGGAATTCACCGTCATGTACAACTCGACGGACACCGTGCGTCGAGACCTCGCTCAGGCCTTCGCGTCCGACGCATCGGCCGTCGGCATCGACGTGAAGCTGGAGGCGTTGTCCTGGGACCGGATCGATCCGAGGATCTCGTACGACGGGACACTGCTCGGCGGTGGTTCCGAACCGTACGACCCGGACACGCAGGCGTACAACGCGCTGAACTCCGTGTTTCTCCGTCCCGATGTGGGGAGCGTCTACGACAACGCGAGCGATTACTCGAACGCGGACGTCGATGCTGGGTTGGAGCTGGGGCGTCGCAGTCTGGACATCGCGGAGCGTGACCGTGCCTACCGCGACGTCCAGCGCGCCTACATCGAGGATCCCGGATACGTGTACCTGGTTTTTCTCGATCACACCTACGTTTCCAAGGATTCGGACTGGACGATGTCGGGACCGATTCTCGAACCGCACTCGCACGGCGTCACGTGGGGGCCGTGGTGGTCGTTGCAGACCTGGACGACGACACCGTGACCTCCACACTGCCTCGGCAACAGGTGACTGCTCGGCCGGATCGACACGCCAGACGGCGGTCGATCGTAGCCATGGTGCGCAGGCGACTGCTGTTCGTGGTGCCGGTCTGCGTGGCCGTCTCGGTCGGGCTGTTCGCGGCTGCGTCGGCGTCGCCGTTCGATCCGCTCGTGGCGTACCTGGGGGTGCGGTACACAACGACGTCGGAGGCCGACAAGGCTGTTCTCACCGAACAACTCGGTCTGGACCGTTCGTGGTACGACACGTACGGACAGTGGCTGCACGGCGTTGTCACCGGCGATCTGGGAATGTCGAGGTCGTTCGGACAACCCGTGACTCAGGTGTTGATGGAGCGCGTGCCGTGGACTCTGCTGCTCGCAGGACTCGGTCTGGTGCTGGCCGCGACCCTCGCACTGGTGCTCGGCGTTCTGGCCGGTAGTGGTCGCGGAGGGTGGCTCGATCGCGCGGTGACCGGGGTCTGTCTGGTAGTACAGGCTGTGCCGCCGTTCGTTCTGTCTCTCGGCGCGATCGCCATCTTCGCGCTTGGGCTGGGATGGCTGCCGGTGGCAGGACTCACCGACGCAGGCGCCGACCCGACTCCTGTCGGAGTGCTCAGGCACCTTGCCCTTCCTGTCTCGGTGCTGGCCCTGTCGCAGCTACCGTGGTTGTTGCTGGCGGTGCGCGAATCGGTATCGACCTCTCGCGGAGAGGACTTCGTGGCGGGCGCCGTCGCGCGGGGAATTCCGGGCCGGACAGTGACGACCCGGCACATCGTCCCGGCCTCTCTCGCTCCATTCGTCAACGTGGTCGGGGCGCGCTTGCCGGAGCTCGTCGTCGGAGCCGTACTCGTCGAGGAAGTGTTCTCGTGGCCGGGAATCGCAGGCGCCCTGGTTCAGTCCGCGCGAGACCTCGACATGGCGCTGCTGGCCTTCCTCACCATCGGAACCACTGTTGCGGTCATGCTCGGCTCCCTGATCGCCGACGTGTCCGCAGCAGTGTTGGATCCCCGGGTGAACACCGATGGCTAGGCGACGGTTGATCGTCGCTGTCGCCGTGCTGTCGCTTCTTGCGCTGTACGCCGTCGGCGTTCCGTGGCTGTCCGGAGTCGACGATCGCATCACCGACTTTCAGCAGGCCAGGCTGGCACCGTCGTTCTCGCACTGGTTCGGTACCGATTCGGCAGGCCGAGATCTGTTCGTACGCAGCGCAAGCGCAATACGAACGTCGCTCGTGATCGCTGGGTCGTGCGCGCTGCTCGCCACACTGATCGGAACCGCCGTCGGTGCAGTGGCCGGACTCCGCGGTGGCTGGGTGGACCGAGTCGTCATGCGCAGTACCGACGCCGTCAACGCGCTTCCGCATCTGCTGCTCGGTATCGTCGTCGTCGCGATGTTCCGAGGCAGTGCGGCGGCAGTGATGCTGTCGATCGCACTCACACATTGGACGCAGGTCGCCCGCATCGTTCGTTCGGAGATCCTTGGACTGAAGGGCAGGCCCTACATCGATGCCGCAATTCTTGCGGGCGCGAGTCGACGTCACGTCATCGTGCGGCACCTGCTGCCCGCCGTGATGCCGCAAGCCCTGATCGCCGTCGTACTCCTCTTACCGCACGCCATCTGGCACGAGTCGACGTTGTCGTTCCTGGGCTTCGGACTTCCACCGCACCAGCCGAGCCTGGGAACTCTGTTGTCCGAAGCGAGAAGCTCGTTGCTGCTCGGAGGATGGTGGACACTGGCGTTTCCGGCGGGAATTCTCGTGCTGGCAACGGTGTCCGTGGCGCTGGCGGGCTCGGCCCTGCGCTCGACGATCGCACCACCCGCACCATCGGAGCTGCGGTTGTGAGCGCTCTGACCATCGAGAATCTGACCATCAGGATTCCCGTGCGTGGCGGTGGCGTCGTGCATGCGGCCAGCGACGTGGATCTCTCGATCGAACGAGGTACGGTCACGGCCCTGGTCGGCGAATCCGGCTGCGGCAAATCGATTCTCGCGTCCGCCGTGATGTCGATGCTCCCCGTGGAATCGTCGGTGACGGGCTCGATTTCCGTCAGGACCGAAACCCGGACGATCGACGTGTTCACCGACAAGTCCTTCCGCGGCCGGGATGTGGCACTGATTCCGCAGTCGGCCTCGTCGTATCTGACACCCGTACGCACAGCGCGCTCACAACTGGACGAGACGATTCGGGTGCTCGGGTCCACCCACACCGCGAACGACTTGGCCCTCCGAGTCGGGTTGGACCCGGCGGAGCTGGACCGCCATCCACACGAGTTGTCCGGTGGCATGGCACAACGAGTTGCGATTGCCGGGGCTCTCGTCGGGGACCCATCGGTGATCGTCGCCGACGAACCGACGGCCAACCTCGACACCGAACTCGCCGACCGCGTGCTCGCGCTGCTGCGTCGGTCGGCGGACAACGGCGCCGCTGTCCTGCTCATCACCCACGACCTGTCGTCCCTCGTCAGATCTTCCGTCGCCGATCGAGTCGCCGTCATGTACGCGTCGCGCATCATGGAAACGGGTCCTGCTCGGTCGGTGCTCGACGACCCGCTGCACGACTACACCCGTGACCTCGTGAACGCCCTGCCGTCCCGTGGTCTGAACCCGATGCCGGGGATCCCTCCACAGCTGACCGACTTGCCCGACGAGTGCGTGTACCACCTCCGCCGACCGGACACCACGTTCTCGGGTGGACCGACGGAGCTGGTCACCGTCGGGGCCAGGTCGTACAGGACGAAGGCGACACCATGAGTCTCGACGCCTGGGAGGTCACAGCCGGATACCCCGGCACAGCCGATATCCTGGTTCGGCAATCCTTGTCGGTGCCGGCCGGTGAACTCGTCGGGCTCGCCGGACCGTCCGGCTCCGGCAAATCCACCATGGCGCGTGTCCTCGCGTTACTTCTCGCGCCGAGTGAGGGTGTTGTCCGCATCGACGGCGTCGACGTGGCCGAGGTGGGATTCTCGGTGCCGTCCGAGATACGTCGAAAGGTCGCGCTGCTCTTTCAGTCCCCGCGATCGGCGACCGATCCGCGCATGACGCTGCGGTCGATCATCGAGCAACCCGCTGTGATCGCGGGTCGCACTACGAATGTCGACGCGCTCGCGGACAGCGTCGGATTGACCACCGACCTGCTGGCCAGGCGACCGCATCAAGTCAGTGACGGTCAACTTCAACGTGCCTGCGTGGCAAGGGCTCTCGCGCAGAAACCCGAGTACTTGATTTGCGACGAGGCCACGGCCATGCTCGATGCCGCGACGACGGCAGCAATCATTCGATTGATCCAAGGGCATGCACATGCCGCCGGCATGGGTGTGTTGATGATCAGTCACGACATCGAACTCCTGGCTGCGATCGGCGCGGACACCACGTTCATCAGGAGCTGAAGACGAAGTGGCCCGAGGGCTGTGATTCACCGGCAACAAGACCTGCCGAGAAAGGAATCGCGGCGCTGGAGAGAGCACTTTCGGGCGGCACGTGGTTGACCGTCGACCGGTGTAGCCCTACTCTGCACTGGAACGTACTACTAGTACGTACTAGTCGTCAGAACGGAAGAACGATGTCCACGAAGAATCCAGTTCGACTGGCGCTGATCGGTGCCGGACGGATCGGCTCCAGCCACGCTGAACTCATCGCCCGCCACGTCCCCGGAGGCGAGCTCGTCGCCATTGCGGACCCGACGCCGAGCGGTGGACGGCTGGCCGATCTACTCGGCGTCGACATCGTGGAGACATCCGCAGCGGAGATCCTCGCGCGCGCCGACGTCGACGCAGTTGTCATCACCACGCCGGCCAGGACGCACACTGAGCTCGTCGTCGCGGCCGCCGAAGCCGGCAAACACGTCTTCGTCGAGAAGCCGATGGCCATCACGCTGGCCGACGCCGATCGAGCGATCGCCGCTGCCGGCGCTGCGAACGTGGTGCTGCAGGTCGGGTTCAATCGCCGTTTCGCGGCCGGCTGGATCGCTGCTCGCGCCGCGATCGACTCCGGACGAGTCGGCACTCCTCAGCTACTGCGGTCGGTCACGCGTGATCCGGGTCCGTTCACAGCCGATCCGGCACGAATCCCTCCGGGAACGATCTTCCTCGAGACACTGATCCACGATTTCGACGCCCTGGCGTTCCTCAATCCGGGTGCGCGCCCCACGCGCGTGACCGCAATCGCCGACGCGCTGATCCGTCCCGACGCGAAAGCCGACGGCCACCTCGACACTGCCGTCGTCACCGTGGAATTCGACAACGGCGCAATTGCTGTTGCCGAGGCCAACTTCAGTGCGCTGTACGGGTACGACGTACGCGCCGAAGTGTTCGGATCGGGCGGCATGGTCACCGCGGGCAACGCACGGTCGAGCGACATGACCTACTACGGTCCCGACGGAATCGGAGTCGACACTGCCCGTCGCGATACCGATCTGCTGCGCGAGGCGTACCTGGGTGAGTTCGTCGCATTCGTGAATGCGATCCGAGAGGGAACCGATGCGCCGGTGACCGGTCACGACGCGCGCACAGCACTGACCGTCGCACTCGCGGCCATGGAGAGCGTAGCCACCGCACGCTCCGTGGACATCGACGCAACCGGGTTCGGCGTATGACCGGCGGGGTCGACCTTGCCGCGTGCGCGGAGATGCTCTATCTCGATCTGCCGATGCTCGAACGAATTCGGCGCATCTCCGATCGCGGCCTACTGGTGGAAATCTGGGATTGGTCGAACAAGGACATCGATGCTCTCGCTTCGTCCGGGGCCGAATTCTCCTCCATGACCGGCTATCTCACCGGAAACCTGACCGAACCCGACGGTATCGCGGAGATACTCGCGTCCGCCGCGCGGTCCCTGGACGTTGCCGACCGTCTCGCATGCCCTCGGCTGAATCTGCACGGTACCGGCCTCGGCGAGGGCGGTCTGCCACTACGGCCCGTACAGGTGGTCACACCGACGATGTGGCTCACGGCTGCCGACACGTTGCGCACGCTCGCGGAGCTGGGGGAGAAGGCAGGCCGCACGTTCGTCCTCGAGAACCTCAACGTCGCGGTAGATCATCCCGGCACACCGTTTGCATCCGCCGCGGACACCCTGTCCCTGGTGCGCGCTGTCGATCATCCCCACCTCCGAATGAATCTCGACCTGTATCACGCTCAGATCGGGGAGGGGAATCTCATCGAGTCGGTCACGCAAGCTCTGCCGTACATCGGTGAGATCCAAGTCGCGGACGTGCCCGGCAGGTGTGAGCCCGGCACCGGAGAGGTCAACTACGCCGCAGTTGCGTCCGCGCTGAAACGCATCGGCTACACCGGGGTCGTGGGGCTCGAAGCATGGGCGTCCGCAGACTCCGACGATGCTCTCGACGCGTTCGAGACAGCCTTTGCCGCAGCCAGGCGCTGACCCGCGACGACACAGACACGGACGAGGCCCGGGGACACCGTCGGTGGCGTCCCCGGGCAGTCGACCGGCTACGTGTGGGTCAGGTCATGTCCACAGCCTTCGTCTCCACGAGGGCCTTGGTGCAGGCGAGGCTGAGAACGGACAGCAGGGCAAGCATCACGCCGACGGCGATACTGCCGAACTGCGCGGTCAGCGGGGCCGCCAGCAGCGGAGGAATCGCGCCACCCAGGACACCCGCCAGGTTGTACCCGAGTCCCGCTCCGGTGTACCTGAACCTGGTCTGAAACAGCTCGGGAAGCAGGGCGCCCGTGGGACCGTACGCAATACCGAAAATGGACAGGGTCACACACATCGCGAACACGTACGCACCAGGGTTACCGGTATCGAGCAGCGGAAACAGAACGAGTGTCCACGGAATCGCCACCGAGCAGGACGCCATGATGACGCGACGACGGCCGACACGGTCGGAGTACACCGCGGACAGCCCGATTGCGATGCCGAACACCACGGCCCCGAGAATTCCGGTCCACAGCACGAACGGCCGGTCGAATCCCAGAGTCTTGGTCCCGTAACTGGTCAGATAGGCAGTGCCCATGTAGAAGAGGGAGAACAGCGATGCCAGTGCACCTGCGGCGAGCAGGACCTCGCGCTTCTGCACGTGCCACGCGTCGAGCACGGGGAGCTTCGTCGCACGGGCCTGCACCTTCTCTTCCTCTGCCTGGTTCGCTCGGAAAATCGGTGTCTCTTCGATAGCCAGCCTCATGTAGAGGCCGATCAACACGAGAACTGCGCTGAGAAGGAACGGAATTCGCCAGCCGTAGTCGAGGAAGACCTCGTTGGTGTCACCGAACACCGCGCCTGTGATGAGGAAGGTCCCACTCGAGAGAATGAACGCCGCCGACGGGCCGAGCTGCGGAAACATACCGTAGAAGCCGCGCTTCTTCGCAGGCGCGTACTCCGCGGTCAACAGCGTTGCTCCCGCCCATTCACCACCCACTGCGAACCCCTGTCCGAACCGGAGAACGACCAGGATGATCGGCGCCGCAACACCGATCGTGGCAGCACCGGGCAGAAGTCCGATCACGAAGGTGGAGATTCCCATGAGGAGGAGCGTGGAGATCAACGTCTTCTTACGGCCGATCCGGTCACCGAAATGGCCGAAGAGCACCGCGCCCGCCGGACGTGCGATGAACGCGACCGCGAAGGTCGCGAACGATGCGACCGTTCCTGCCGTCGAGCCGAGAGCAGGGAAGAACACCGTCGGAAAGACAAGCGCGGCTGCGGTTCCGTAGATGAAGAAGTCGTAGAACTCGATGGTGGTGCCGATGCCGCTCGCGACCGCGACCTTGCGGACACTCGTCGTCGGGGCTGCATTCGGTGCGGACGACGGTGTCGTATTCGGGGTTCGACGTGTGACCGCGTCGTCGGGTGTCAGTGATGTCATGTCTCTCCAGGAATCGGCGCCGAAAGGGTGGTCGGTTCAGGATCGAGACGTTATGTGACGCGCGCCATAGTCGACTACCCCCGCATGGGGGTATCCGGTCCGCCGAGAAGATCGCACGCGACGGACTCCTGGCGGTACGGTGATCCCCTGGCCACCTGAACGGCGCGAGGGGAGCAGGCTATGAAGATCGACTTCAAGAAGACGATTCCCACCTACTCCGCACGGCAGGGGCACTTCGACGTCGTGGAGGTTCCGCCCCTGCGGTACATCGCGATCGACGGCTCCGGTGACCCCAACGCCGCCCCGGAGTACCGAGAGGCGCTCGAAGCATTGTTTCCTGTCGCCTATGCCATCAAGTTCTCGAGCAAGAACGACCTCGGGCGCGACTACGTCGTCATGCCGCTCGAAGCACTCTGGTGGGCGCGGAACATGAACTCCTTCACCACCGCCCGAGACAAGACGCGCTGGAGGTGGACGTCGATGATCATGATCCCCGACTGGATCGAGGACGACATGGTCTCCGCAGCCCAGGATTCCGTCCAGCGTAAAGGAAACCCGGTCGGACTTCGGCGAATCAGAACCTCGACGCTGGACGAAGGCCGGTGCGTGCAGACACTGCACGTCGGTCCGTACGACGACGAGGCGGAAATTCTGGCGACGATGCACGACGAGTTCATCCCACGTACCGGCGCGTCGATGACGGGGAAGCATCACGAGATCTACCTGAGCGATGCACGACGGGTCGAGCCGTCCAGGCTCAGAACGATTCTGCGTCAACCCATCTCTTCCTGACCGGCACCGAGTACGGCGTCGGCCGGTTGGGGATCGACCTCGTCCAGACCTCGTGCGATCGCAGTCCGCGAGGCGAGCCAGAGGGCCACACCTGCAACGAGAACGAGACCCTCACTGACGGTCAACGCCCAGATGATGCCGTTCAGCCCGAACCAGAGATTGCCGAGAACGACGATGGGGACGAACGCAAGACCCTGCGTCATGGACATGATCGTCGCCGGAAGTACGCGACCGGTTGCCTGGAACAGTGTGGTGACCAGTCCGGCGACACCGTTGAAGATCATCGACACCAACTGAGCCGTGATCACGACACCGCCGAGGGCGAGCAGTGAGCTGTCTGCGACGAACGCCCCGAACACCTGCTCGCGGAACACGAACACCACAGCAGAGAACACGAGCGCGATGGCGCCGACGGCCACACCGGCACCGCGCACCGATGCATACAGTCGCCGAGCATCACCCCTGCCGTAGGCGTAGGCGAGCAGCGGCAGGCAACCGAGCGTGACACCCATGATGAGAAATTCAGGCACCTGCGCAATGCGTACCGCTACACCCATGGCCGCGAGCGGTCCGTCACCGTACGCAGCGGCGAGGTTGTTCAGAACCAACGAGGTGACCACCAGGAAACCTGCCTGAGTCAGCTCACCGACGCCGATTCCGAACACCGGCCCGGTGATCGACCGCGTCAGCCTCACATGCCTCGGCGCGAGGCTGACGTGTTCACTGTGCCGTGACAGCCACGTCACGAAGTACACGGCGGTGACAACGTTCGCGAGGCCGACCGACAGTGCCGCACCGGCGACACCGAAGTGCAGTACGAGAATGAACAGTACGTCGAACACCACGTTCGCGACGGTCGACAGGATCAGACCGATCATCACCTGCCGCGTCGCGCCCTCTGCTCGCACCAGCTGCTCGAGGCAGAAGGACGTCGTCAGCACCGGAACGAACACCAGCATCACCACTACGAACGCCGTCGTGGCATGGACCTCGCTGCCCTGCGCGCCGAGCAACGCAACGAGTGGATCGACGAAAACGACTCCGACGGCACCGATCACGACACCCACCGCGGCAGCTCCCCACACCGAGAACGAGGCCACGTGCTTGATCTCTCCGGCCTTCGACGGATCGGCCTCGGACCCTCCGAGCAGCCGTGAGATCAACGCGCTACCGCCGGTGCCGAACACTCCGCCCACGGCCATCACGATTCCCAGAACCGGTGAACCTAGGGTGACGGCAGCGAGGAGTGTGGCGTCGTGCAGCGAACCGATGAACCCTGCGTTGATCACGTTGTAGACCGCCGTCACGATCAGCGCGGCGGCCATCGGAATACACAAGTGCACGAGCGCCCGAAAAATCGGTGCGGACGACAGATACCACCGGTTCGAACCTTCGATGGTGATGTCCATGTCGGTCTCGGTGGAGGCAGTGGAGGCGGTGGAGGCGGGGGAGGTATTCATGGCAACTCCTCGTGTGGAACGGTGAGATCCGGGCATGGTGGGACCCGGGCATGGTGGGATCCGGGCATGGGTGAGACTCGGGCATGGGTGAGACTCGGGCATAGGCAGGAAAGCCCTGTCCGACAACGCGGTAGCTGGGCATGGCTGGTCGACGCATCGGCGTCGTCGATGCGTCGGAGGTGCGGAGCGAGGTCGGTCAGTCGCGGGACGGGGTTGCGAGCTTCGCGGTGACCTTGCTCAGAAGTGCGTGCAGAGTGATTCGTTCGTCGTCATCGAGCGGTCCGAGGATCTTGTCCTCGATCGCCCTCATCGCGTCGTCGAATCCGGCGATCAAAGCGCTGCCTGATTCTGTGGCGTAGACCCGTTTGATGCGTTCGTTCGCCGGATCAGGACGACGCTCGATCAACCCCCGTGCCTCGAGGCCCTGCAGAAGACTCGACACACTGGCGGGCGTGGTCCGTGTCATGTTCGCGATGTCCCGCTGGATCGCCCCCGGCGACCTGGTCAGGTAACCGAGGACGAAACTTTGCTGGTGACCGAGGTCGCGTTCACGAATCCAGTCGAGGCCGGCCTGCTGCTGAGCCCATCCGATCCACCTCAGTAGGTCGAGAGTGCTGGAGGGGTTCAGTTCAGGTCCGGTCATAGTTAGAAATCTAACCGTTAGAGTTCAAACTGTCAACGACGTGCTCGATCCCTGCCTCACTCCGATGTCTGACACGATGTCGGTCATGACGTTCGCGTTGCGGGGGACTTCGTTCACGGTCGGCACTCTCACGCTGCTCACCGCGCTCTATTTCGCCCAGGGTCTTCCCTACGGATTCTTCACCACTGCGCTGCCGGTCGTCCTGCGCGAGTCCGGATACTCCCTCGTCAAGATCAGCGCGACCGGGTTCCTGTTCCTGCCCTGGGCATTGAAATTCCTGTGGGCGCCGTACGTGGATCGCTACGGCACCCGGCGACGTTGGTTGCTCGGCCTTCAACTGGGCGCAGCTGCCGTGGCCCTGGGAATGGCGTTCCTCGAACTGTCCACGACCCTGCGCTGGCTGTTCGTCGGAATCTTCGTCGTCAACGCTCTGTCCGCGACCCAGGACATCGTTACCGACGGCCTCGCCGTCCGACTCCTCGGCGTCCGACAACGCGGCGTGGGCAACGGAATCCAGGTCGGTGCGTACCGAATCGGAATGATCTGCGGCGGAGGGTTGCTGCTGTGGCTCTTCTCGCTCGCCGGATGGCGTGCGCTGTTCGTCTCGATGTCGGTACTGCTGATCGCCACGACGATTCCGGTCCTGCTCGCCCGTCGGCGACTGGCCGAAGCCGACACGGAGACCGCCGTCGAATCCGACGCCGGCTCACTCCCGCGAACTGCACTCCTGACCATCGGATGGTTGTCCAGGCTGCGACGCCCAGGGATGGTGGCGTTCATCGGGCTCGTCGCGCTCTTCAAGTTCGGCAACTCGATGGGGTCGGCGCTCGTCGGGCCGTTCATGTCCGACAGCGGCCTGACCCTCGCCCAGATCGCATTCGTCGACGGGGGACTGTCCTCGGTGGCTGCGCTCGCCGGCGCCGGACTCGGCGCGTGGCTGACCTTTCGCTACGGACGGCGGCAATCGCTGCTCGTCGGTGGCGTTACTCAAACTGCCAGCCTGGCACTGTATGTGGTTGCATCGTTCGGAGTCGGCGGATTCCCGCTTCTCGTCACCGCAAGCGTGGCCGAGCATGTACTCGGAGGCGCAGCGACCGTCGCGATCTTCGCATTGATGATGGATGCGGCGGACAAGCGTTTCGCGGGCGCCGACTACACTTTGGTCGCATGCGCGGTGGTGTTCTCGCAGGGCGCGTCCGGGCTCGCTGCCGGCCTGGTCGGCGATGCATTCGGATTCACCGCGGTCTTCGGAGTTGCGCTGATCCTGTCCGGAATCGGATGTCTGGTGTTGCTCGTCGCGCTCGACCGAGGCGTCGGGCCGAGCGGGCTGAAGGAGACCTTCCCGCCGCGGGTGACGCGGGCCTGAGCTCACAACGAAAACGGCCCGGCCCCAACTGAAGTGGGACCGGACCGTCATGTGCACATGGTCGGTGACGCGCCGCCGAGTCAGTCGACAGCGATGACCGAACCGGCGATCGCGGCCAATCTCGTCTGCGTAGCAGAGACAACACCATGGCGGTTCTTGTGCGCTTCCTCGAACGCCAGAATGGTGCGAAGCTCTTTCGGATCACTCAAGTCCTTGATCGCTGCTACGGATTCCGTGACGTTCAACGACTCGTAATCGTCGATCGGTAGCTCGTCGGCGTCCAGAACGCCTGCGGCGGACCGCGCAGAGTGGATGGCGTCGGCGACACCGTCGACACCTTCCTCGCGCACGACATCCTCCGCAGCCTCCAATGCCGCGTCGCGGCTTGCCGACAGCGTTCGAGCGGCGATGTCGCCTGCATGCGCGCCGCGGCCCAACAGCTCGGACAGCCGATTCGGTGTGGATCGCGCGACATCGAGAGCGCGGTCGATACCGCGAGCAGACCACGTCGCGGGTGCGTTCACGATTTTCACGGCGCCACCGGCAGCCGCCTGAAGCGGTGTTCTACGCAACGCGACGGGGCCTCCTAGTGCTTCCTCGGCGAGAACGGTTTCCAGCCACTCGACCGTGGCCGAGTGCGCACGAACGAGACGGTCTGCCAGCTGTACGACGCTCCGCTCGGAATCCGCCGTCGCAAGCGCCTTGATGTACTTGGAACGACTGACGAGCTGGTGCTCCAGTGCAAGGTCACCCAGAAGTGCTTCGTCGAACGGCTGGGCCTGCTCGGCGAGCGTCTTGAAGAGTGCAAGAGTCCGTCCCACGAGAGGACCGACGATGTCGGGAAGCCCGCCGAGCTCACGCAATTCCGACTCGATGGCGGCCGCACGTTCGCGGCCGTTGGCGGCGTTCTGCGTGAGCTCGGTACGGACTGCGTCCGTGCGTGCTTGCGCCACACGGGTTTCCGCGACCTGGATTTCGGTGTTGGTCAGCTGAAGTACGGCCCGCAACTGCGCGAGCAGGGTGGGTGTAGCCATCGTGCGCTCCTGTTGGTCGAGTGGGTGGTTCCGATCGTGCCAACTGTCGTGCCAGGCACTATGTCGTCGGGTAGCCCACCCACCTCCACGGCAAACCGTGCAGCGCATGTGTGATCAAGGTCTCACGGGTTGCGGACGTCGGCGGTGCCGCCGGATCCCGCGCTTCTCGGCGTCCCCGACGTCGACCGAACGACCAGCTCGGGTTCGATGACGCACTCGAAACCTCCGGTCCTATCGTCGTCCAGCCGTGTCACGGTGAACTCGAGCGCCCTCCTGGCCAACTGCTCGCCATCCTGGCGCACCGTGGTCAGATCGATCCGCGCCAGCCGCGACAGCGGCGAGTCGTCGTAACCGACGATGGACACATCGCCCGGAATGGACACCCCCGCTCGGGTGAGTTCGTCCATGACTCCCAGTGCCGATCGGTCGTTGCCGGCCATGACCGCGGTGGGAAGCTGTGGTTCGGACAGGAACGATCGAGCAGCCGCAGCGCCCGCCTCCTCGTCGTGGGCACCTGTCACGACTCGAGTGAACGCATCGAGTCCGTGCCTTCGCATGGCCGCGACGTAGGCGCGCCTGCGCGCGTTGGACACGGCATGATCGCCGCCATCGATATGGACGATGCGAGAGTGTCCCAGATCCACGAGATGGTCGACCGACGCGCGGATACCTCTGCTGTCCGCGGAACGCACCGTGTTGATCGGGGGAGAATCGGCCCCGCTCGCAGGTATCTTGCGGCCGACGATCGTCAGCACAGCTCTGGCGGCGACGGACCGCAGGTATTCGGAGCCCGAGAGTGGATCGAACAGAATGAGCCCCTCGCACCGGTGGCTGAGCAAGGCCTCGATCGCCTTGCGTTCGTCGCGAGTCGGGCCGCTGGCCGACAACAACACGTCGTATCCCGCTGTTTCGGCGGCGTCGTAGACGGTCCCGAGCATCTCGGCCTGGAACGTCTGCTTCACGTCTGTCAATACTCCGAGAGTGCGGCTCCGCCCACGGGCGAGCAACTGCGCGGCCCGATCCGGTTGGTAACTGAGCTCGTCGGCCGCGGCGAGAACTCGATCCCGAGTTTCCTGGGATGCACCCGGTTTGTCGCTGAAGATCAACGACACCAGTGTCCGCGAAACACCCGCACGCGCGGCGACATCGGCCATCGTCGGACGTCGATGCGGCGTTGATTCCGTCGATGGATGCACGGTGTCCCCCCTGGAAAGTGACCGCGCTCGTGGCGGCAATCGAAATGTCTTGACAATCACACAGCGAATCCTCATAGTATACGACTGAAGCGCGTCAGTAACGCGCGTCAGATTCAGGTCTCCCTCGAAAGCGCGTCGAGGCGCGCACCGAGACTTCTCGAAAGGACAACCATGAGCGTGATCCGCGTCGGATCTGCACCGGATTCGTGGGGCGTATGGTTCCCGGAGGACCCGCAGCAGACGCCGTACACCCGATTCCTCGACGAGGTGTCGGCATCCGGTTACGAGTGGATCGAGCTCGGTCCTTTCGGATACCTGCCCACCGACCCCAAGCAGCTTTCCGACGAGCTGGCAGCACACAACCTCGCGCTCTCCGCGGGAACAGTCTTCGAGCACCTGCACCAGGACGACTCGTGGGATGCGGTCTGGACTCAGATCGAGGACGTCGCCAAGCTGACCGCGGCAGTCGGCGGCAAACACGTCGTCGTCATCCCCGAGATGTGGCGTGACCCGGGCACGGGCGCAGTCCTCGAGGACCGCAACCTCACCGCAGACCAGTGGCGCAAGAAGACCGAGGGAATGAACGAACTCGGCAAGCGCATGTTCGAGCAGTACGGCGTCAAGGCGCAGTACCACCCGCACGCCGACAGCCACGTCGACACCGAGGAGAACGTCTACCGATTCCTCGACGGAACGTCGAGCGAGTTCGTGAACCTGTGCCTCGACACCGGCCACATCAGCTACTGCGGCGGCGACAACATCGCCATCATCGAGCGCGCTCCCGAGCGCATCGGATACCTCCACCTCAAGCAGGTCGACGTCGAGGTCCGGGCCAAGGTCGAAGCCGAGGATCTTCCGTTCGGTGAGGCGTGCAAGCTCGGCGCGATGACCGAGCCGCCGCTGGGAATCCCGGACATGCCGCCGCTGCTCGGAACCATCGAGCGCCTTGCCGACGAGGGCAAGCTGACCGCGGACATCTTCGCAATCGTCGAGCAGGACATGTACCCGTGCGCTCCCGATGTGCCGCTGCCCATCGCGCAGAGGACACAGAAGTACCTGAGCTCCTGCGGAATTCCCTCCGTCACCTTCAAGTAACGCGCCCGGCACCACCCTCACGAAAGAGATCTTCAATGTCGAACGAACTCCGCATCGCCGTACTCGGTGTCGGAATGATGGGCGCCGACCACGTCGGAAGAATCACCGACAAGATCGCCGGCGCGCGTGTGGCCGTGGTCAACGATTACTTCACCGAGAAGGCCGAGGAACTGGCAGCTACGATCCCTGGTGCTCGTGCCGTGGCCGACCCGTTCGAAGCCATCGCCGACCCCGAGATAGATGCCGTCCTGCTCGCGACGCCGGGACCCACCCACGAGAAGCAGCTCCTCGCATGCCTCGAGCACGGCAAGCCGGTCCTCTGCGAGAAGCCGCTGACCACCGAGGTCGAAACCTCACTCGCCGTCGTGAAAGCCGAAGCAGCTCTGAACAAGACACTCATCCAGGTCGGCTTCATGCGTCGATTCGACAACGAGTACGCAGAGCTGAAAGCGCTCATCGACTCCGGTGACATCGGGCGCCCGCTCGTCGTTCACTGCGCGCACCGCAACCCCGCCGTGCCGCCGCACTTCGACAGCGCGATGATCGTCAAGGACTCACTGGTGCACGAGGTCGACGTCACCCGCTTCCTCCTCGACGAGGAGATCACGTCGGTCCAGATCATCAAGCCGTCGGCGAACGCGAATGCGCCCGAGGGCCTTCAAGATCCGCAGATCGCCATCTTCGCAACCGAATCCGGACGCCACGTCGACGCCGAGGTGTTCGTCACCACCGGTGTTGCGTACGAGGTTCGCACCGAGGTCGTCGCCGAACTCGGCAGCGCGCAGATCGGCCTCGACGTCGGCCTCGTGCGCAAGACGAAGCCCGGCAACTGGGGCGGCACGATCACTCCGTCGTTCAAGGAGCGTTTCGGTCAGGCGTACGACACCGAGATCCAGCGGTGGGTCAACGCCGTCAAGGCAGGCGCCGAGACCGGCAACTACATCGACGGACCCGGCGCATGGGACGGCTACGCGGCTGCAGCCGTCTGTGCAGCGGGCGTGAAGTCGCTCGAGTCCGGTGAGCGTGTCGCCGTCGACATGGTCGACCGCTCCAGCATCTGACACACCCGCTTCACCCGAGTCCGAGGGTGGACCACTCCGCGAGGGAAATATCCGTCGTGATGTGGTCCACTCCTCGGTGCACGGCCCCGTACAGCGGGCCGTCGTCGCCGTGCACCCCATCGAGAACCTCCGGGGGAGCGGCTTTTCTGAAGGACATGAGGCCCGCGACGTACGCGCGGCGAAAACTGTCCTGCGCTGCGCCTCGAAGGGCGGGAGCGAGGCCGCCGAGCGTGACGACCTCCGGGTCGTGCAAGTTCACCAAGCCGGCGATCCCGCGCCCGAGGGACTCGGCGACACTATCGAACGCATGGGCGAGTCCGTTGTCTCCGGCGTCAAGCCTCGCCACGAGGTCGCGAGCGTAGCCAACCGGATCCGCCGGGGGAGCGTCGCCGATCGACGTGGCCAGTGCGCGTCCGTCGATCGACAGATCCCAGCAACCCCGAGCACCGCACGGGCACCGCACGGCAGGGTCCCCGAACGGTATGTGGCCGTACTCGCCCGCCGCGCCGCGGGCACCGGTGGTCGGCGTGCCGTCGACGACGAGCGTCCCGCCGATTCCGACGGCGATGATCAGATGCAGGGCCGTCGACGCGCCTCTGGCCGCACCTGTTCTCGCCTCCGCCAACCCGGCCAATGTCGCATCGTTCCCGACAAGGAACGCCACATCCGACGGAAGTCCCGCCGTCATCGGTGTGAGGTCTGCATCCGTCCAACCGCGCGGCGTGAACTGAACGAGTGTGTTGTCGCTGACCGTGCCCGCCACGGAAAGGGATACCGCGCGGACCCTCCCGTTCGATTCGAGGTGGACGCGCTCGATCTCCTCGGCCATACCCGCCAGCACTTCGTCGGGATCCGGCCGCGACCGAGGAGCGCGCGACACGATGACCGGATTACCGAAGATGTCGGAGACAGCCAGCCGCCAATCGCTCGACCGCAGTTCCGCGGCGAGTACCAACGGGCCCTGCGGGTGCGGTCCGAGGACAGTCGTCGGACGACCGCGGCCGCGTGTCTTCGCCGGTGTTTCGTCGAGGATGCGCGCGTGCTTCAGTCGGGCGACGAGCTCGGTTGCTCCTCCGCTCCCGATGCCCAGACGCTGAGCAGCTTCGACCCTGGTGATGCCGGGGTTCGCGCGTACGACGGCCGTCAACTGGGCCGCGCCGAGCCATCGAGCGCGCGCGGACGTATCGGAAGTGGGTGCCATCGCGGATCATCTTCTCACTTGATTAAACTCAACAACTGAGTATATTACGTCCGATGTCGACCGGAGACACGAGCACGCGAACCGACGGGGGCCTGCGCACCAACATGAAGGGACTGCTGTCCCTGGCGCTGGCGTCGTGCTTGGCGGTGACCACCGAGATGTTGCCGGTGGGGCTGCTCCCGGTGATGGGCCGATCGTTCGGCGTCGCGGAATCGTCGATAGGCCTTCTGGTGAGCCTGTACGCAGGACTGGTCGCGCTTCTCGCCGTGCCGATGACCATCTGGACACGCCAGTTGCCACGTAAACCGATTCTCGTCGCGACGCTCGGCGGATACGTCGTCAGCAACCTCGTCGTCGCACTGTCGCAGTCCCTCGAATGGCTTGCGTTCGGTCGCGGCATCGGCGGCGTCGCGCACGCATTGTTCTTCTCTCTGTGCATCGGGTACGTACCCCGACTCGTCGGACCGGCGAACCTCGGCAGGGGATTGGCGATCGCTGCAGGTGGTGCCACGGCAGGTTACGTACTGGGAGTGCCGATCTCGACATCGATGGGCAATGCCATCGGATGGCGATCGTCCTTCGTGGTACTTGCCGTGCTGTCCGCCGCCACCGTCGTCGCCGTGACAATCCTTCTCCCTGCAGTCCCCGGCGACGCGGGCCGCCGCGAAAAGTCTCGCGGCCACGGCAGTCTCTCGGTCGTGGTGACCTCCAACGCGCTCACCTTCCTCGGCCACTACACCGTCTACACCTACATCAGCATCCTGCTTCTGAGTGCCGGAGTCGTCGAATCCGCGCTGGGACCGATGCTGTTGATTTTCGGAGCATGCGGCGTGCTCGGTTTGTGGCTCACCGGACGTACGCTCGACCGCAGTCCGCGCCGAACGATGCTCGTGGTGCTCGGTCTCGTCGCGACATCGATCGTGGCGGTCGGGAGCACACACCTGTGGTTGTTGCCGCTTGTCGTGTGCGTCGCTGTGTGGTCCGGTGCGTTCGGAGGAGTTCCGTCGATGTACCAGTCCGCCGCAGTCCGAACAGAACCGACGTCACCGGAGACCGCAGGCGCGTGGATCAACGCGACGGCGAACGTGGGGATCGCGGGCGGTGCCGGGGTGGGAGGCATCGTTCTGCCGTGGCTCGGCCTCGGCGGCCTCGCACTCACCGGCGCAGCGTTGGTCGCCGCTGGTTTGCTCGTCGCATCCTTCACCCGAACCACCGTCTCGTTCTCCGCCACCTCGTCGTGACCGTGTCCCTCGTGGTAGACACAGGCCGGACCGCGCAGCACCTACAGAGCGACGCGGACGACACGAAGCGAAGGCGGGGTCGAGAATGTCTCGCATGTGGAGGCGCGCCGCCGACTGGTATCGCCCGAACCCGGCGGTCACGTCTGCGCTGGTAGTCGTCCTGGTGTCGCTGTGGACGGCCGTGTACTCGGTCAGCATCCTCGGCGCTCTCTGGCGATTGCGCGATCCGAACGCGCCGATGCCGATCCTGAGCGTCCGAGATCAAGCCGCCGACCTCGTGGTGTTGGGTGTACAACTCGCACTCGGCATGATCGCGATCACCACGGTCGCGTACCTACGGCGGTCCGACATCGGGGAACTTCTCCCGCGCAGGCAAGGAACGGCCGTCGACGCAGCAGTCGCCTGGTGTGCCGCGATCGCCGCCGCGTCGGCCCTCGCTCTCGTGCTGGACCGACTCTCGGTTGCGCGATTCGATTTCTCGGTGCCCGCAGTCGTCGAATCTCCGGCCTTGGCAGTGCTCACCGCCCTGTGTGCCGGACTACGCGAAGAACCGCTGCTGGCAGCACTGCCAGTGTTGCTCTTGGTAGGTCGAATGCCCATCGGGTGGGTCATGATCCTCGCCGGGTGCATGCGAGGGCTCCTGTACCTGTTCTTCGGCGGCGGCGGCTTCGTGTGGGCCGCGCTGTGGGGAGCGGCCGCAGTGTGGGTGTACTTCAAGTACCGGCGACTGTGGGTGCTCGTCGTCGTTCACGGAATCGTCATGAACATCCAGGTGCTGGACCGAGTGATTCCGCTCGACAGCGCCGCCACACTTCTCCAGTGGGCGAACATATTGATCATGTTCGGTGCGTTGACGATGTGGTTGGTGCCACGCGCCCTCGGAGGGATTCCGTCCACCCCTGTGTCCGACCCAGTGTCCGACGAGGTCTCGCGGCCGACAACGCCGCCCGTCGAACGGTAGGCGTCACTCTCGGACGTGACCGGTTCATGATCCGTACCCGCGGTACGCGAGATCGGCAGATGTGATGCGCTGCACTTGGACGCATTCCAGGTGATACAGGTAACGCACGCCGCGTAGTGGACGTTACCGTCGGTTACATTAAGCTCCGAACAATGATCGAATCCACCTCCGCGGTGAAGCGCAGGCTGCTGGGACTGCTGCTGTTTCTCATGATCATCGTGTTCGTGACGTGGTCGGTCACCTCGTACAGCAAGACCTTCGAGAAGGTCGTCAGTATCGATCTGTTGACCGATTCGGTGGGTAATGCGTTGCCTACCAATGCGGATGTGAAGGTTCGCGGGTTGATCGTCGGTGAAGTGCGGTCGGCGTCGTCGGTGGACGGTGTGGTGACGGCGAAGTTGGCGATCGATCCGGACAAGGCCGATCTGATTCCGTCGAACGCGACGGCGCGGTTGCTGCCCAAGACGTTGTTCGGTGAGCGGTACGTGGCGTTGCAGATTCCCGAGAACGACACGGCGTCGCCGATCACCGACGGGACGGTGCTGAGGCAGGACACCAGCGGTAGCGCTATCGAGGTCGGGCAGTTGTTGGACAACTTGCTGCCGTTGCTCGAGGCGATTCCGCCGCAGGATCTGGCGAG
>NZ_JBHUZE010000012.1:0-119818 GCF_042667435.1 Rhodococcus sp. NPDC057297
TTCAGGGTGTTTGGGGCAACTTCTCCAGCCTATCCCAGCTTGGTCTCGGAAGCAAGCTCCGACTCTTGGTGGGTAGAACTGGAATTTCATGTTCCATCAGGCTCCGACGTCCAACCTCGTGTCCGGGACCGTGTAGGCCCTGGTCGGTGTCCGTGTCGCTCTGACTCGACAAAAGTTACGCGAGCAGAATCCCTCGCGCAAATCGCCAGGTCGAGGAAATTCTGGACAAGATTTCCGCAGGTAGCCCGCTCGTCACGACGAACCGGAAGGCGCCTCGTCGCAAAATTCGTGAATGTGACGCCGGACATAGACGCGTTCAGCCATGGCGCACGAGGGCCAGAACATGCTCGGGCACAGGGATTCCCGCGTCCACGTCCGCAGCCCGGGTCGGCTCGGCGAAGTCGTCGCGCACGGGAACGACGCCTGCCCACACTCCACCCGCTTCGACATCTCGCTCGTCGTCCGCCGGGTCGCCGGTTCGCGCCTTCACCGATGCCTCGTAGAGCGGCAGGGCAAGTACCGCCGTTGCCGCCAACTCTTTCCGCGTATGCGCACGAAGATGCTCACTGCGCCCCTCCACCACCTGATCGACGATTGCAGCAAGTGCGCGCACGCGTTCCTCGTCGTCGACAACCATTCGCGGCCGGCCGTACACAATGGCACTTCGGTAGTTCATGGAATGGTGAAACGCCGACCTCGCCAGAACCAAGCCGTCGAGAACAGTGACAGTCACACAGATCTCCCCGTTCGGAGCGTCCACCAAGCTGCGAGCGGCCACCGATCCGTGCACGTACAGAGTCCCGCCCCTGTCGGGACCGTCATGATCGACAGCGAACACCGTAGGAAGAACACGCACACTGCCGTCGACCACCACGCCCAGATGGCATATCCGCGCCGCCGCCAGAACGTCGACAAGGTCGGAACGCTCGGTCCGCGCTCGCGCTCTCCCTCGCCTGATGGTGGTGCGTTCTGTCGGCGACAACTCGGTTTCGATACTCACATCGTCGATCATCGGTCACCATTGGCCTAGTGTCATGATCCAATCGAGTCGCTTTTCAATAGACCACTTGGAGGCAAGCATGCTGCCGATGTCCCTGATCATCTCGGTCGACCGGACGGATCCCCGCACGCTTCCGGTGCAGATCGCGGACGGGATACGACAGGCCATCGACTCCGCTCACCTGGCTCCGAACACCCGATTGCCAAGCAGCAGAGCCCTTTCCGTCGAACTCGAAGTCGCTCGGGGCGTGGTCGAGAGTGCCTACGATCAACTGACCGCGGAGGGGTGGCTACAACCGCGCGCGGGATCGGGAACGTTCGTGCGCCGTCTCACCGGCGCCACCACACCGACGCGGCCGTCGACCACCTCCCGTACGACCGGAACCACGGACACCCACGGCCGTATTCGACTTGCCACCGGAACACCGTGGGTTCCCCCCATCTCGACGGCGTGGAAGCGCGCGTGGCGGGACGTCGGCACAGTGCCGCAACCGAAGGAATACCCAGACCCTCGCGGCGACCGCAGGCTCCGAGTCGCCATCGCAGACCTACTTGGTCGCGCGCGTGGACTCCACACATCAGCCGAATCGGTTGTCGTCACCACCGGGAGCATGCACGGGATGAGCCTGGCCCTGGCCGCGCTGTCGCCCGAAGACGGCACTTCCCCTCCCGTCCTGGCACACGAGAACCCGGGCTACCGGGTCGCGACCACAGCCGCCCGACGCTGGGGGTGGTCCGTCTTCGACGTTCCGGTCGACCACGACGGAATTGTCACCGATGATCTGGACATCACGCCCCAGACCACCCGTGCGGTGTACTCGACGCCGTCTCACCAGTACCCCACCGGCGGCCTGCTCCCCGTCGGCCGCCGACGCGCCCTCGCCGCGTTCGCGCGATCACGCAACGCGATGATCATCGAGGACGACTACGATTCCGAATTCCGTTACGACGTAGCACCTTTGCCCACCATCGCGGAACTGGCTCCCGACCGTACCGTCTATCTCGGAACCGTCGCGAAGACGCTCGGCGGCGGTATCAGACTCGGCTGGCTCGTCGCCCCGCCCGACGTCGTCGAACACGTCGCGCACGTTCGCGCAGACCTGGGCGACTACCCGTCGGCACCCGTCCAACAGGCCATGCTCTCACTGCTGCGAGACGGCGAATGGGACAGAACCGTTCGAGCCGCCCGACGCGTCTACCGCCAACGCGACAGACTGGTGGCCGCCGCACTCGCGCCCTTCGGCGAACTGCGCGGTGTCGGCGCGGGAATGCACACCACACTCCTGCTCGACACCGCCACCGCGACCGCCGTGGCAGAACGAGCGGCGGCTGCCGGCGTCGATGTCGACACTCTCGCTAGATCCACACGTTCCCCGTCGCCCGTCACCGGACTGATCGTCGGATACGGATCGGTGTCCGACGACGAACTGACCTACGGCCTCGACATGCTGGTCGACGCGCTGACGTCCGTCAGCTGACTCGCTCGATGCTTCCGCCGAGATCGGTCAGGTTCTCCACAAACCTCGGGTAGCCACGATCGATGTGGTAGACATCGTGCACCTCGGTGACCCCGTCGGCGCAGAGTCCCGCCAGTACCAGCCCGGCACCCGCTCTGATGTCGGACGACCACACGGGAGCACTAGACAGCTGGGCTACGCCGCGCACCACCGCGTGGTGACCGTCGGTACGGGCGTCGGCGCCGAGCCGAATCATCTCCTCGACGAACCGGAAACGCGCTTCGAAGACGTTCTCGGTGATCATCGACGTTCCGTTGGCCACCGCGGCGAGACCGATCGCCATCGGCTGCAGGTCGGTAGGAAAACCTGGGAACGGCAACGTCGCGAAGTTCACGGCGGTCGGCCGCTCACGCTGAACGACGCGGAACCCGTCGGCCTCGGACGTCACCTCCGAACCCGCAAGCCTCAGCTTGTCCAACACCAGTGACAGGTGCTTGGGGTTGACCCCTCGAACTCGCACGTCGCCCCGCGTCATCGCGGCAGCGATTCCCCACGTCGCAGCGACGATTCGGTCACCGATCACCTTGTGCGTCGTGGGCTTCAACGACTCGACGCCCTTGATGGTCAACGTCGACGTGCCGGCACCGCTGACCTGCGCGCCCATCTCGTTGAGCATGTTGCAGACGTCGACGATGTCGGGTTCACGCGCAGCGTTGTCGATGACGGTTTCGCCCTTTGCGAGAACCGCGGCCATCAAGATGTTCTCCGTCGCGCCGACGGACGGGAACGCAAGGCGAATGTTCGCACCCCGCAGTTCCTCGGCTTCCGCAACCACGCAACCGTGCTGGATCTCGCTGTGCGCTCCGAGCAGGCGAAGGCCCGACTGGTGCATATCCAACGGACGAGACCCGATCGCGTCGCCACCGGGAAGCGCAACCACCGCGCGTTTGCACCGGGCGACGAGCGGACCGAGGACACACACCGATGCTCGGAACTGCGTGACCGCCGGGAAATCTGCATGGTGCTTGGGTTCCGCCGGCGTGGTGATGTGCACGACGTCGCCTTCCAGCACGACCTCGCACCCCAGTCCGCGGAGGACCTCGGCCATCAACGGCACGTCGAGGATGTCCGGGCAGTTGGTGATGGTGCTCGTGCCCTCGGCGAGCAGCGCTGCCGCCATCAACTTGAGCACGCTGTTCTTCGCGCCGCCGACCGACACCTCACCGACGAGCCGGTTACCACCGGAGACCAAAAAGCGTTCACTCACAGTTCGACAGCGTAGCCAGGGTTCGGTCGCCCCATCCGGGCGGTACCGTAGCGCCATGGCTGTGCACCTGACTCGCATCTACACCCGCACCGGTGACGACGGAACCACCGGTCTCAGCGACTTCTCGCGAGTCGGAAAGAACGATCCGCGGCTCGTTGCGTACGCGGACTGCGACGAGACCAACGCGAGCCTCGGAGTCGTTCTGGCACTGGGCAATCCGTCGGAGAAGGTCGTCTCGGTCATTCGAACGATTCAAAGCGACCTGTTCGACGCCGGGGCCGATCTCTCGACACCCGTCGTCGCGGAACCCGAGTATCCACCCCTACGCATCGATCAGTCCTACGTCGACCGCCTCGAAGGATGGTGCGACGAGTTCAACGAGGGCCTGCAGGCGCTCGACTCGTTCATCCTTCCCGGAGGTACTCCCCTCGCGGCGCTGCTGCACACATCCCGCACAGTGGCGCGCCGAGCAGAACGCTCGGCATGGGCAGCGGTGGACGCCAACCCCGACAACACGAGCGTCCTACCAGCGAAATACCTGAACAGGCTCTCCGATCTGCTGTTCATCCTGAGCAGATACGCGAACCCCGAGGGTGACGTGAAATGGGTGCCGGGAGCATCTCGCTCCACCGACACGTAGATCAGGCGGCGGGCCGACCTCGCCGAGAGCGGCCGGACGGCCTCGATTCCAGCCACGACATGAAAGCTGTGAGTGCACCCCGGTCGAGAGCGATTTCGTAACACTGGCCCTGATCGGTCAGCTCGAGAATCGCGATCTCGTCGGACATGATGTCGAATTCGTCGTTGCGTGGCGTGCGACGCTCTCCGACCTCGATGCCTTGACGGCTCATCCGGTGGTCCGGGCCGGGCCGCAGGCTCGACAGCTTGAAGAACACCAGGGTGTTGTCCCCGTACCGGATGACACCGTGCCGCCAACCACTTCCACCCGCGGCGGGCGTCGTGCGCAGAATGGCGGCCGTCCCACCGCGACGAAGAATGGTGAGGCGATACAGAAAAGCCGCGACGAGGCCTGCGAGCAGCACAACCAGAATGATCAGAACGATCACTCCCATGTGCATCACAGAACCTCGTCGCGGCTTTCTCGTGGAACCTAGGCCCGCTCGACGGCGCGAATTCGGCCCTTCGCCACAGCGAGGGCTTCCTTGTCGTCGCCGCCGGCGTCGAGGACCGAACGGGCAGCGTCGACGTCGATGTCCTGAGCGAAGTCCGCGGACTCCGCCAGGACCGTCACGGTCTTACCCGTCACGGACAGGAACCCACCGTGAACCGCAGCAACGATCTTCTCGCCGTCGGTCGTCGTGATGGACACCGTGCCTGCCTCGACGAGCTGGCCGAGCACTGGCTCGTGGCCGGCCATGATGCCGATCTCGCCCTCGGTCGTCTGAGCACTGACCAGGGTCGCGTTGCCGGACCACAGCTCGCGCTCGACCGCGACGAGAGCGACCTCCATGCCGGAGCTTTCCGCAGAAGTCACGTCGGGCTACTTTCCGGCGATCTTCTTGGCTGCAGCCTCGACGTCGTCGAGTCCACCGCAGCTGTTGAATGCCTGCTCGGGAAGGTGGTCGTACTCGCCCTTGGTGACCTTGTCGAACGCCTCGATGGTGTCCGAGAGGGACACGACCGAGCCGGCCTCGCCGGTGAACTTCTCGGCCACGATGAAGTTCTGTCCGAGGAACTTCTGGAGGCGACGTGCGCGACCGACCAGAACCTTGTCCTCTTCCTGAAGCTCGTCCATACCGAGGATGGCGATGATGTCCTGCAGTTCCTTGTACTTCTGCAGGATTCGCTTGACCTCGTTGGCGACGCGGAAGTGCTCCGCACCGACGATGCCCGGCTCGAGGATTCGCGACGTCGAGCTGAGCGGGTCCACAGCGGGGTAGATACCCATCTGCGAAATCGGACGCGACAGCTCGGTGGTGGCGTCGAGGTGGGCGAACGTCGTCGCAGGCGCCGGGTCGGTGTAGTCGTCGGCGGGAACGTAGATCGCCTGCAGGGAGGTGATCGAGCGTCCACGGGTCGAGGTGATGCGCTCCTGGAGCTCACCCATCTCGTCCGCCAGCGTCGGCTGGTAACCCACGGCAGAAGGCATACGTCCCAGCAGGGTCGACACCTCGGAACCTGCCTGCGTGAAACGGAAGATGTTGTCGATGAACAGCAGCACGTCCTGGCCCTGAACATCGCGGAAGTACTCCGCCATGGTCAGTGCGGACAGGGCGACGCGCATACGCGTGCCCGGCGGCTCGTCCATCTGGCCGAAGACGAGGGCGGTGTCCTGGAGGACGCCCATCTCTTCCATCTCGAGGTGGAGGTCGGTTCCCTCACGGGTGCGCTCGCCGACGCCGGCGAACACCGACGTACCGGAGAACTCACGCGCGATACGGGTGATCATCTCCTGGATCAGAACGGTCTTGCCGACACCGGCACCACCGAACAGACCGATCTTTCCACCCTTCACGTACGGGGTGAGGAGGTCGATGACCTTGATGCCGGTCTCGAGGATCTCCGTCTTGCCCTCGAGCTGATCGAAGGCTGGTGGCTTGCGGTGGATGCCCCACTGCTCGCCGTCGCGTCCGAGGCCCGGGCTGTCGAGGCAGTCACCGAGGGCATTGAACACGTGGCCCTTGACGACGTCGCCGACGGGCACCGAGATCGGCTTGCCGGAGTCGGACACCGAAGCGCCACGAACCAGGCCGTCGGTCGGCTGCATCGAGATGGTGCGGACCAGGTTGTCACCGAGGTGCTGTGCAACCTCGAGTGTCAGGGTCTTCGCCACCGTCGGCAGCGTGATCTCTGCGTGGAGTGCGTTGAACAAGGCGGGGATGGAGCCGCGCGGGAACTCGACGTCCACAACGGGGCCGATGACCCGAACGACACGGCCGGACTGAGTGTCCGCTCCGCTCGCGTTCTCTTGGGCTACTGCTGCGGTCATTGCTTAGTCACTTCCTGCGCTGTCAGCCAACGCGTTTGCGCCACCAACGATTTCGCTGATTTCCTGGGTGATCTGGGCTTGCCGAGCCTGGTTTGCCTGACGGCTCAGGGTCTCGACCAATTCGTTCGCGTTGTCCGTGGCCGCCTTCATGGCAGTACGGCGCGCGGCCGACTCGGATGCAGCCGCATCGAGCAGCGAGGAGTAGACCCTCGTGCTGATGTACTTCGGCAGCAGAGCCGACAGGAGAGTTCCGGCTTCGGGCTCGAAATCGTACTGAGCCTGAACCTCGGACGCCGACGGGGAATCGGTCAAAGCATCCGCGCCCAGCTCGATTTCCTCGTCCGTGTACGACACCTCGAGCGGAGCCATACGCCGAACCTCGGGCTTCTGCGTCAGCATCGACACGAACCGCGTGTAGACGATGTGCAGCTCGTCGACGCCCTCCACGGTGCCTTCACCGTTGGGAGCCTCGACCTCGGAGCCCGAACCCGCCATGAACAGCTCGACCAGGTGCTTGCTCGCCTTTGCTGCGTCCGCGTAGCCGGGCTCCTGCGAGAAACCCGTCCACGCACCCTTCACGTCGCGCTGACGGAAGGTGTAGTAGCCGAGGCCCTTTGCGCCGAGCACGTAGATGACCGGATCCTTGCCCTCCTTGCGCAGAAGCTGAAACAGCTCCTCCGCTTCTTTGAGGACGTTGGAGTTGTAGCCACCGCACATGCCGCGGTCACTGGTGACGACCAGAACTGCTGCACGCTTGGGCTCTTCGCGCTCGTTCAGCAACGGGTGGTCGAGCGAACCCGACGCACTGGCCAGCGCGGAGAGGACCTTGGTGATCTCCTCTGCGTACGGCTTCGAAGCCGCAACGCGTGCCTGCGCCTTGGTGATTCGCGACGTGGCGATCAGCTCTTGAGCTTTGGTGATCTTCTTCGTCGAGTTGACCGACTTGATCCGGGAACGTAGCTCGAGAATGCTTGCCATCTAGCTGTTCACGCTCCCTTCTCTGCTCGTAAAGACACTTGGCATCTCGTAAGACCTACTTACTGACTGTCTTGCGAGTGACGTTGACCTGCTCCTGGCTGACCTCGTCGGGGTTCAGCGTGTCCGCCTCTGCCTCGTTGACGACGCGGTTGCCCTCGGAGTCGAGGAACCCTGCCTTGAACTTCTCGGTTGCCTCGAGCAGCGACTTCTGAGCGTCGTCGTCGAGAGCCTTGCCACCGGCGATGCTGTCGTAGACGCCGCTCGCGTTGCGGTGCAGGTCCTCGAGCAGCTCGCTCTCGAAGCGACGGACGTCGCCGACGGGAACGGAGTCGTACGTGCCCTGACCGGCGAGCCAGATCGAGACGATCTGATCCTCGACGGCAACCGGTGCGTACTGGTCCTGCTTGAGGAGCTCGACGAGGCGAGCACCGCGGTCCAGCTGAGCCTTCGATGCAGCATCCAGGTCCGACGCGAACGCCGAGAATGCTTCCAGCTCACGGAACTGAGCGAGCTCGAGGCGAAGCGAACCGGAGACCTTCTTCATGCCCTTGGTCTGCGCAGCACCACCGACTCGGGACACCGAGATACCGACGTTGATCGCGGGACGAACACCCTTGTTGAAGAGGTCCGACTCAAGGAAGACCTGTCCGTCGGTGATCGAGATGACGTTGGTCGGGATGTACGCCGAGACGTCGTTGGCCTTGGTCTCGATGATCGGCAGCGCCGTCAACGATCCACCGCCGAGCTCGTCGGACAGCTTTGCCGAACGCTCGAGCAGACGCGAGTGCAAGTAGAAGACGTCACCGGGGTATGCCTCGCGGCCCGGCGGACGACGCAGCAGAAGCGAGATGGCGCGGTACGCCTCGGCCTGCTTGGTCAGGTCGTCGAACACGATGAGGACGTGCTTGCCCTGGTACATCCAGTGCTGGCCGATGGCCGAACCGGTGTACGGAGCCAGCCACTTGAAGCCGGCCGAATCGGATGCGGGAGCCGCGACGATGGTCGTGTACTCGAGTGCACCCTGCTCTTCGAGCGCAGCCTTGACGCCTGCGATCGTGGAGCCCTTCTGACCGATGGCGACGTAGATGCAGCGAACCTGCTTCTTCTCGTCCCCGGATTCCCAGTTGGCCTTCTGGTTGAGGATGGCGTCGATGCAGACGGCCGTCTTGCCCGTCTTGCGGTCACCGATGACGAGCTGGCGCTGTCCGCGACCGATCGGCGTCATGGCGTCGATGGCCTTGATGCCGGTCTGCAGCGGCTCTTCCACCGGCTGGCGCTCGAGCACGGACGCAGCCTGCAGTTCGAGGGCGCGGTTCTCGCTGGACTCGATGTCGCCGAGGCCGTCGATGGGCTGGCCGAGTGGGTTGACGACGCGGCCGAGGTAGCCGTCGCCGACCGGCACGGACAGAACGTCGCCGGTGCGCTTGACTTCCTGGCCTTCTTCGATGTGCTCGTAGTCACCGAGGATGACGGCACCGATTTCGGTGGCATCCAGGTTGAGCGCCACACCGAGAACGCCACCGGGGAATTCCAGCAGCTCGTTGGACATCGCCGACGGCAGTCCGGACACGTGAGCGATACCGTCGCTCGTGTCGGTAACCGTGCCGACCTCCTCGCGAGAGGACTCCGGTGAGTAGCTCGCGGTGAAGTTCTCGATCGCGCTACGGATCTCGTCGGAGGAGATCGTCAGCTCCGCCATATTTTTTCCTGCTCTTCCTTCAATGTTCGCGGTGTGAAGGGCTTCGAAGGTTCGAAACGCTTCTTCGTAAGAAGTGGTGTCCGCTCGCGGACTACTTGAGGGTCTTTCGTAGTGCGGCGAGACGACCCGCCCCGCTGCCGTCGATGACCTCGTCGCCGACCCGGACCACCAGTCCGCTGAGCAGTTCGGCATCGACCTCGACATGCACGGTGACCGGCTTGCCGTAGGTGCGTGTGAGTGTCGCGGTCAGCTTCTCGAGCTGGCTGGCGCTGAGCGGAGCAGCACTCCGCACGTGTGCGACAGCCCGATCGCGAACCTGTGCCGCCAAGCCTGCAAGCGCATCGAGTGCGTCCGCAGGTGCCGTCTTGCGCAGGCGGCTGACCGTCTGGATTGCCAGGGCTTCGGTCACCGCGGTGACCTTGCCGTACAGCAACCGACCCAGCAGCTCACGCTTCGCCTGAACCGGCTTGCCGAGATCCGACAATGCCTGTTCCAGCTGAGGATTCGCGGCGACGATGCGACCGAGGCGGAACAATTCGTCCTCGACCGTGTCGAGCTGATCCTGATCGGCCGCGGCGCGAAGCAGTGCTTCCCGACCCAGTTCGACCAGAGAGTTCAGCAGGTCGGACGCCTTGGACCAGTTGTCCGCGACGGCGGACTTCAGGATCTGCGCCGTGGTGGCGGAGACCTGACCGGCGAACACTTCCTCCGCGAGCGCGCTGCGACGTTCGGCAGAGACCGAAGCGTCGGCCAGCGCAGTACGCAACGTGCGCTGGCCGTCGAGGGCCTCCACGACTGCGAAGAGCTCTGCACCGGTCTGAGCAGCGACCGCTGTCGCGTCCCCCGCCTGTCCCAGTGCTTCGTTCGCAACCGAACGCGTGCGAGCGAGAGCCTCGCGAGAAGTTGCGTACATGGTTATCTCACTTTCCCGCTGCAGAGTCAGCGGTGACGGAGTCGAGTTCGCTCAGGAAGCGGTCGATCGAACCAGCGCGCTTGGCCTCGTCGGACAGCTGCTCTCCGATGACCTTCTCTGCGAGTTCGACTGCAGTGCGTCCCAGGTCGCCACGGAGTTCCGTCACGATCTGCTGGCGCTGCGCAGCGAGCTGGTTGTGGCCTGCAGCCACGATCCGGTCGCTTTCTTCCTGTGCCTTCGTCTTCATTTCGGCGAGGATGGCCTGGCCTTGAGTGCGCGCTTCCTCACGGATCTGCGCAGCCTCGGCGCGGGCGTCGGCAAGCTGCTTCTGGTACTGCTCGAGAGCAGCCTTGGCTTCTGCCTGAGCCTCTTCGGCCTTCTTGATGCCGCCTTCGATCAGATCGCTACGCTGCGCCAACACTTCCTGGAACTTCGGAAGGATGTACTTCCAGAAGACGAAGCCGATGACAGCGATGCAGACCGCAGACCAAACGATGTCGTATGTCGCGGGGAGGAGAGGATTGATGTCCTCGCCTTCCTCCGCGGCCAAGATCGCGATGTTGGTTGCCATAGTGGATTAACCGAACAGGAAGCCGGCGACGATACCGATCAGCGCGAGCGCTTCGGTGAACGCGATGCCGAGGAACATGTTGGTACGGATGGTGCCCTGAAGCTCAGGCTGGCGAGCGATGCCCTCGATAGCCTTTCCGACCACGATGCCTACACCGATGCCAGGTCCGATGGCAGCGAGGCCGTAACCGATTGCGCCGTAGCCGCCACCCGTGACGGTGGTTTCGGTGACTTCCTGTGCCAGGTACGCGAGGCTCATTTGATTTCCGTTCCCTTTCTGTTGCCCATCACCGGTCGGTGCGTGGGTCAGGTAGATCTTGGTCGTGCGGTCTAGTGAGAATCGGCGTGCAGATCAGTGCGAGTCTGCATGCAGGGCGAGATCGATGTACACCGCGGTCAGCAGTGCGAACACGTACGCCTGCAGACCGATGACGAGCATCTCGAACAGCGTGAAGCCGAAGCCCGCTGCAAGGGAGAACACGCCGAAAATCTTCATTCCCGCCGCGGCCTGGAAGAAGAAGAACTGAGTCGCGCTGAAGAACAGCACGAGCATGAGGTGGCCGGCCAGCATGTTCGCCATGAGACGAACGGTGAGCGTGAACGGACGGAGGATGAACGTCGAGATGAACTCGATCGGAATCAGAATGATGTGCAGTGCGGGCGGGACGTCCGGAACCACGACGCTGCTCTTGACGTACTTGAAGAATCCGTACTTCTTGATTCCCACGTAGTTGAACGTCACGTAGGCGATCAGTGCGAGCACGATCGGCATACCGATTCGAGCGTTCGGCGAGATGTTCAGGAACGGGATGATGCCCGACAGGTTCATGAACAGCACGGCGAAGAAAATCGTCATGATGATCGGCAGGAACCGCCTGCCCTGCTCCTTGCCGAGAATCTCGTCGGCGATCTGCACCTTGACGAAGTCCAGCATGTACTCGATGCAGTTCTGCAGACCACGCGGAACGACCTTCGGGCTGCGCATGGCCACTGCGAACAGCACGACCAACACGAGGGTCATCAGGATGCGGATCAGCATCAGCCGGTCGAGTTCGAAGGGTGTGCCCTCGAACAGCACAGCGGGAGGAAAGAAGTCGGATAGTGACGGCGGGTGGAACTCCGCAGCCAGGTTGGTGACGCTCAGCGGTCTCTCCCGTGTTCGGGCCGCAGACGCCAAAGGACTGCGGTTCGATCGGACATTGACGATCTATCAAGTCGACGAGATCGGCTCGAGGTCGTCAGCAGCTGAGGCCTGGTCTTGAAAGGCCAGCGTCTGTCGGGTGTCGGCGACTCACGTCGACTCGGTAACTTTGCGGCCGCGTCTGTAAGCAATTTCACGCAGCTTCGGTTACCTGCAAGGGCTGTTCTGCACGCCTTTTGTCCTATTAGCGGCAGTCCTACCCTTACTTGGTCGGAACTTTATCAACACAACTACGACGTTGTGTAGGTGGGGCTACTTCTTGACCGATTACGACTGGTCGTCGTACTACGCCTTGTCGGATTCAGGATCGTCGACGTAGGGGGCCTTCGTACGGACGACACCGTATACCTCCGCGCCGAGAACCAGAACCAGTGCGGCGATCACCACCCCGGCAAGAGCTTTTCTGTTGTAGAAATCCATGTCCTTCAGAACCGCGAGCACGACAACGGCGATAAGCATCTTCACGATCCAGCCACCGAGCAGCACCGCGCCTGCCATCGTCGGCGGAAACTTGGACGTCAGGGCGATGGACAGCGCCGTGGTGAGAATGAATCCCCCACCGAGTGCCGCACCGATGAGCGCACCCCACAAACCGGGAAGACCGGCGGCCACCGTGGCGACGACGGCTCCGAGAACCGTCAGCGCAAGGAGGCCGATGATTCCGTACCGAACCGCGGCTCGCATCGAGTCGGACTGATCGGGCACCGGAGAAGGAGAGAAGCTCACAGCCGCACAGACTACCCAGCCATGTCCGACTTCAGGCCCGACGGCCTCGTCCAGCGGACTTTCTGGTGCGCCTGCGCTGCCTGGCCATGTCGAGACGGATGCTCGGCACGGCCGTCACCACCAGTGCGAACACCAATCCGGCAGCAACCAGCAACACCACTATTCGACGGTCGATCAACGACGAGCCGACGGCGCCGAACGCGAGGACACCGACCCAGAGGTAGATCACCAACACCACGCGCCGGTGAGAGTGCCCGATCTGCAGCAAACGGTGGTGCAGATGCATCTTGTCGGGACTGAACGGACTTCGGCCTGCGCGCGTCCGTCGGATCACCGCGAGAAGGAGATCGAGGATCGGGATGAACATCACCGCGCCGACCAGGAGCAACGGCGACAGCAGACCGAGGAGGTCGCGTGGGCCGTACGCGACGAGCGGGATTCTGCCCGACGCACTGGTTGCGACCGTCGCGAGCATCAGCCCGATCATCATGGACCCGGAGTCGCCCATGAAGATCCGCGCAGGCTGGAAATTGTGCGGAAGAAATCCCAGGCAGGCACCGGCCAACGTCGCCGCGATGATCGCCGGCGGATAGATACCGGTGTCGCCGCCCTGCTCGTGCAACAGTCCGACGGAGAAGACACAGATGGCGAGCGACGCGATCAACCCGAGCCCTGCCGCGAGGCCGTCCAGACCGTCGACGAAGTTCATGGCATTGACCATCACGACCGTCACCAGCACCGTCACCAGCCCGGCCTGGAGCTGATCGAGCACGAGAGTGCTACCGCCGTCCGGCCCCCAAGGCAGATAGACGATGTTCCAACTCACGCCCATCACGACGAGCACACCCGCCGCCGTCACCTGCCCGACGAATTTGGTGAGCGCATCGAGGCCCCACCGGTCGTCGATGATCCCTACCGCGACGATCACGAACCCGGCGACGGCCGCAGCTCGGACGTCCTGGTTGTAGGCCGAGTCGAAACCACGTGCGAGAGCAGGTAGCTGCGACGCGAACAACAAGGCAACCAGCATCCCGAGGAACATTCCGGTCCCGCCGAGACGCGGCGTCGGCGTCACGTGCACGTCGCGGTCACGCGGAGCGGCGACGGCGCCGAACTTGACGGCGAGAACTCGCACACCGCCGGTCGCCAGGAACGTCACCACGGCAGCCGTGAAGAACACCAGCAGGAGCTCGCGAATCGGGACGCCTGCGCCCTGGCCGGACTGTGCAAGAACCTCGACCGTCATATGACGGGATACGCAGGCTTGCGTGCCACGAGGGTGGTGACCTCGTCCTTGACGGCGGCGAGTTCACGGTCACCGTCCGCGGTGCCTGCCTCCGCGCGGACCGCACGGGCCACGAGAGATCCGACCGCATTCATATCTTCTGCGTCGAATCCCTGAGTCGTCACCGCCGCGGAACCGACCCGGATGCCCGACGCCACCGCCGGCGGAGCAGGGTCGAACGGAATCGCGTTCTTGTTGAGCGTGATCCCGGCTGCGGCACAGCGCGCCTCCGCGGTACGGCCGTCGATTCTCAGATGCTGGAGGTCGAACAGAATCAGATGCGTGTCGGTCCCTCCCGACACTGCGCGCATCCCGGCGTCGACCAGAGAGGTGGACAGTGTCCGGGCGTTCGCGACGACCTGGGCTGCATAGCGCGCGTAACTCTCGGTCTGCGCCTCACCGAACGCGACGGCCTTGGCCGCGATCGTGTGCATCATCGGCCCGCCCTGACCGAACGGAAACACAGCCTTGTCGACGGCGCGCGCATGCTCCGCGCGGCACATCAACATTCCTCCGCGAGGCCCTCGCAGCACCTTGTGAGTGGTCGCGGACACCACGTCGGCGTACGGAACGGGCGAGGGAATCGCCTTGCCCGCCACCAGTCCGATGAAGTGCGCCGCGTCCACCCACAAAATGGCGCCCACCTCGTCGGCGATAGCTCTGAAGGCCGCGAAGTCGAGCTCACGCGAGTACGCCGTCGCCCCCGCGACGATGATGCGCGGGCGGTGGACCAGCGCGAGTTCACGGACCTCGTCGTAATCGATCAGTTCCGTGTCTTTTCGCACGTGATACGGCACCGCGGTGAACCATCGGCCGGAGAAGTTGACCGTCGCCCCGTGGGTGAGGTGGCCGCCGTGTGGGAGGCTCATCGCCAGAACCGAGTCGCCCGGCTGCGCAAAGGCTGCATAGACCGCGAGGTTCGCCGAAGCGCCGGAATGAGGTTGCACGTTGACGTGATCCGCGCCGAACAGCGCCTTCGCTCGTTCGATCGCAATGGTCTCCGCACGATCGACGACCTCGCAGCCCCCGTAGTACCGCGCACCCGGGTAACCCTCGGCGTACTTGTTGGTCAGCACGCTCCCCTGCGCCGCGAGAACAGCAGGCGACGTCAGGTTCTCGCTCGCGATGAGCTGCAGACCGCCGCGCTGACGGTCCAGCTCGTCCAGGACGATCCCCGCGATCTCGGGATCGGACGCCTCGAGCGCCGCGAAGTCGGGTCCGTGGAAACGCGGCTCGGTCATGTCGAACTCCCCTGCGTCAGGCTCTCCGCCGTCACTCCGAGCACCTCGGCGACGGCTTCGGTCGCGATGGCGCCGGCGCGCAGGATCCTCGGCTGCTCGGACGTGAGGTCGACGATCGTCGACGCTTTCGCGTGCGCCGCGGGCCCGCCGTCGAGATACACCGCCGCGGATCCGCCGAGCTGATCGCGAGCTTCGACGACCGTCGTCGCCGGGGGTTGTCCGGAGATGTTCGCACTCGAGACGGCAAGCGGTCCGACTTCGCGGAGCAGTTCGAGCGCCACCGGGTGCAGCGGCATCCTGAGCATCACCGTGCCCTGCGCGTCACCGAGATCCCAGGCAAGAGACGGTGCCTGCTGCACGACGAGGCTCAGCGCGCCCGGCCAGAAGGCTCGGATCAGATCTCTGGTGCGCGGTCTGACGCTGCCGACCAGTCCGTCGATGGTGTTCCACGAACCCACGAGAACGGGGACCGGCATGTCGCGCCCACGGCCCTTGGCGCGGAGAAGATCGGTGACCGCGCTGCCGTCGAACGCATCGGCCGCGAGGCCGTACAACGTGTCCGTCGGCATGACGACGAGGCGACCGGATTTGAGTGCGCCTCTGGCTGCAGACAACCCTGCTGTTCGTGAATCGGTGTGCTGGCAGTCGTAGACGGTACTCACCTGTTCATCTTCTCACCTGTGTCTCCCGCGGTGCAGGACGCCTCTGCCGTGCGTCGCCTACCCGTCCGGCGGCAGCCGAGTGACGTCAGCTGTCTGCGGACACTGCGCGCGACGCAACGACGAACCGGGGGCGTCCGGACAGGTCGGGGTGCTCGACGACGTTGCCGAACACACGGCGCTTCTCGAACAGCGCAGCGACACGGTCACCGTGAGAATCGTCGTGTTCGACGCCTACTCCCCCGCCGACCCGCAGCCACCGCGCGATGTTCTGGATCATCGGCTCGATGACCGACAGACCGTCGACACCTCCGAACAGTGCGAGATGCGGGTCGTGATCGATCACCTCGGGATCCAGCTCGGCGCCCTCCGGGATGTAAGGCGGATTGGCGACGACGACGTCGACGCGACCATCCAGTTCTCGCAGCAGGTCGCGGTCGGTGACATCGCCGTGGTGGAGGGTGATGGGCGTGTCTCCCCGCTCGGCCCGCAGGTCTGCGTTGCGCCGAGCCCACGCGAGAGCCGACGGGTCGAGTTCGACGGCGTGGACCTGAGCGTCGGGCCTGGCGTTGGCGAGCGCCAGCGCGAGTGCCCCCGATCCGGTACACAGATCGAGAATCACCGGCGGCTTGCGATCGACACCCTCGAGGAATGCGAGCGCCCACCCGAGCAGCAGCTCCGTCTCCGGCCTCGGAACGAAAACCCCCGGTCCGACCTCGACGTCGATGTTGCCGAGCGCCGTCGTTCCGGTGATGTACTGCAACGGGATTCGCTTGGCACGCTGTTCGATGGTGCGGTTGTAGGCCTCGACCACCTCGGGTTCCACGAGAGGGACCAGACCGAGCCGACCGCGCTCGACTCCGACGAGATGAGACGCGAGCAGCTCCGCGTCCACCCGTGGGCTCGGAACACCGGCCGCTTCGAGCGTCGCTGTTGCTTCGAGAATGGCCAGTCGAAGAGGTTTCCGGGTCACGGTTACAGCCTGCCACGTCCCGCCGGCCACCCACGCGACGGTCAGATTCGCTTCAGCAGCTCGGCCTTCTTCGAGAAGAACTCGTCGTCCGTGAGGATCCCTTTGCCGTGCAGTGCCGCCAACGCCTCGATGGCCGACGTGATCTCGTCCAGATTCGTCGACGGTGGCGCTACCGGGCTCGTCGTGGGCGCGGGATCTGGTGCGGAACCGGAATTCGAATCGGCCTGCGCGGGATCCACCAGCGGAAGACTTGCCGCGGTGAACGTTCCGTACTGGCTGGCGAACTCCACCGAGCCTGGACTCCCGCCCTGCTGTTGCTGAACACCGCCGATCGAGTGGTCGAGAGTGTCGTACACCGACAACCGTCCACCGACCAGAACAGCGAGCCGCCGCGCAGCAGGAAAATACGCGTACTGCGAACCGTTCTGACCGCCGCTCGAACTGGGGCTTCCGAGGTCGCTCGGCCACCAGTTCCCGCCGAAACCCTGGTTCGACGGCAGCGGCGGATAGATCTGGTGCGAGGCCAGAAGCTCGGAGAGATCACGGCACAAACCGTCGACGCGAGCTTTGAGACCGTGATCGAACATGTTGCCGACCATCGTCATTCCGCCGCGCATCCATTGGCCACCGCCACCGAGCTCGGGAATGTGGAACTGAGCCATCGATCCCCGGCCGGCATTCACGGCGTCGAGCATCGCCCGCACAGCGTCGGTGGACACGCCGTGACGAGCGGCCAGGTCCGCCACGGCGTCCTCGCCTGTGGGTGTGAGCTGCTGATGCATCGGTTTCCCCTTCGTGTGCCCGTGCGGTCTCGTGCAGCGGAACCTACGCGCTCACGACCACATCATTCTGCCTGCATCCGAGCGTCGCGGTCGGCCTTGCCCAGGGCGTCGAGGAGAGCGTCGAGCTCGCCGTCGAGCACCGCGTCGAGATTGTGAGACTTGAACCCGATCCGGTGATCGGTGATGCGGTTCTCCGGAAAGTTGTACGTGCGGATGCGTTCCGAGCGGTCGACGGTACGGACCTGGCTCGCCCGACCGGCCGCGGCTTCCTCGTCGGCGGCCTCTTCGGCGGCGGCCTGCAACCGCGCCGCGAGAACCTGCATCGCACGCGCCTTGTTCTGCAACTGCGACCGCTCGTTCTGGCAGGTGACGACGATGCCCGTCGGCAAGTGCGTGATGCGCACCGCGGAGTCCGTCGTGTTGACGCCCTGACCACCCTTGCCCGAGGACCGGTAGACGTCGATGCGCAGGTCGGTCTCGTCGATCTGGACTTCCTCGACCTCGTCGGGCTCCGGGTACACGAGAATTCCGGCGGCCGACGTGTGCACTCTGCCCTGCGATTCGGTCACGGGAACGCGCTGCACGCGGTGGACGCCACCTTCGAACTTCAGCCGCGCCCAGACACCGTCGAGCGGATCGCCCTTGGCCTTGATCGACAGGGTCGCATCCTTGTATCCGCCGAGATCGGACACGTTCGCATCGAGAATTTCGACGCGCCATCCGCGACGCTCGGCGTACCGGACGTACATCCGTGCAAGGTCCGCGGCGAACAGCGCTGATTCCTCGCCTCCCTCACCGGACTTGACCTCCATGACGATGTCGTCGCCGTCGTGCGGATCGCGCGGTGCGAGCAAATCGGCGAGCGTCTGTTCGAGCGACTCGACGGTGCGCTCGAGCTCCGGGATCTCGGCAGCGAACGACGCGTCGTCGGCGGCGAGCTCACGAGCTGCAGCCAGATCATCCGTGGCGGACACCAGCTTTCCGTGTACCGACATGATGGGCGCCAGCTCGGCGAAACGCTTGCCGGCCTTGCGCGCAGCGGACGGATCGTTGTGCAGAGCCGGATCGGCCAACTGCTGCTCGAGGCCTGAATGTTCGGCCAGAATGTCGTCGATGGCCGAAGGCTTCGTGGTCCTCGCCATGGTGTCGCTCCGCTCTGCTTCCCTGAAAAAGAATCGGTGGTGAAAAGCCGAACGCCCGCCCTGCAGACATCGCAGGACGGGCGTCGGGAGAGCAGCTAGCTGTCGGCTGCAGCCTTCTTGCCGGCGCGCTTTCCGTAGCGAGCCTCGAAGCGTGCAACGCGACCACCGGTGTCGAGGATCTTCTGCTTGCCCGTGTAGAACGGGTGGCACTGCGAGCAAACCTCGACGTTGATGCGCTCTTTGTCGGTGGTGCTGCGCGTCTCGAAAGTATTTCCGCAACCGCACACGACCGTGGTCAGCGTGTAGTCGGGGTGAATTCCTGCCTTCATGGTGTCCCTTTCATATGGTCGCCGGGTCGACCTCGCCGTTCGAGGACGTGAACCGGAACCGGACTCGGCCGTTCAGTATGCCAGATATGCGATCCGACCTGCTAATCGCTCACCGACAGTGGCTTCAACACGAACCCCTGTCGGCTTGTTCCCCGCTGGGAGTACTTGTGTGTCCCAGGGGACACACAAGTACTCACGAGGTCAGTCGTCGAGCGCGCCGGGTGCCGTCTTCGACACCTGGATCAGGAACTCGATGTTGCTCTTGCTCTTCTTCAACCGGTCGATCAGCAGATCGATCGCCTGATGCGAATCGAGACCGGACAACACGCGACGCAGCTTGTGCAGCACCGCGGCTTCGTCCGAACTCAGCAGCAGTTCGTCCTTGCGGGTACCCGACGGGTTGACGTCGACCGCAGGGAACACACGACGCTCGGCGATCTTGCGATCGAGCTTGAGCTCCGCGTTACCGGTGCCCTTGAACTCCTCGAAGATCACCGTGTCGCCGGTCGAACCGGTCTCGACCATCGCCGTGGCGATGATGGTGAGCGATCCACCGTTCTCGATGTTGCGAGCAGCACCGAGGAAACGCTTCGGCGGGTAGAGGGCCGTGGAATCGACACCACCGGACAGGATCCGGCCCGACGCAGGTGAACTGTTGTTGTACGCACGACCCAGACGGGTGATGGAGTCGAGCAACACGACGACGTCCTGGCCGGCTTCCACGAGACGCTTCGCGCGCTCGATCGCGAGCTCGGCGACCGAGGTGTGATCGCCCGGCGGACGGTCGAACGTGGAGGCGATGACCTCACCGTTCACCGAACGCTGCATGTCGGTCACTTCCTCGGGACGCTCGTCGACCAGAACGACCATGAGGTAGCACTCGGGGTTGTTGACCGAGATCGCGTTGGCGATGGCCTGCAGAACGCTCGTCTTGCCTGCCTTCGGCGGGCTCACGATCAATGCACGCTGGCCCTTACCGATCGGCATGACCAGGTCGATGATGCGCGTGGTCAGGATGTTCGGCGTGGTCTCGAGCCGCAGACGCTGGTTCGGGTACAGCGGCGTGAGCTTGCCGAACTCGGGACGCTTGCGCGCGGCCTCGACGTCTCCGCCGTTGACCGTGTCCAGACGCACCAGTGGGTTGAACTTCTGACGCTGGTTCGACTGCTCACCCTCGCGGGCCACCCGGACGGCGCCGGTGATCGCGTCACCGCGACGAAGACCGTTCTTGCGCACCAGGTTCATCGACACGTACACGTCGTTCGGGCCCGCAAGGTAGCCGGACGTACGCACGAACGCGTAGTTGTCCAGGACATCGAGGATGCCCGCTACCGGCTGAAGAACATCGTCCTCGCGGATCTCGGGCTCGCGCTCGTTGCCACCGCCGCCTTCGCCGCGGTCACGACCACGCCGACGCTCACGGAACCGACGGCCCCTGCGTCCGCGGCCGTCGCCGTCGTCCTCGGCGTTGTCCCGATTGTCCCGTCCGTCACGCGGACCATTGCCGCGGTCCTCGGAACGGTTGTCGTTCTGGTTCTGATTGCGATTGCGGTTCCGGCCGTTCTCGCCGCGCGAGTTCTCCCGGTTGCCGTCACGGCTGTCCCGGTTGCCGTCGCGGCTGTCCCGGTTGCCGTCACCACGGTTGTTGTCGCGGTTGCGGTCTCCGCGGCCACCCTCGGCGCGGTTGCCCTCGCCGTCCTGGCCTGCCGAATCACGGCCGGGTGCGTCACCGCGCTGTGCGCGAGCACCGTCGTTGCTGTCGGCAGCGTTGCGGTTATCGGCAGCGTTGCGGTTGTCGGCAGCGTTGCGGTTCTCTCGGTCACCACGATCGGCGCGAGCGCGACGCGGTCGCGTCGATGAACCGGTGTCCGACGCCGGGGCATCGGGGGTCGATCCCGAGTCCTGCTGAGCGGCGTCCGAATCGACCGACTGCGAGGCAGTGTCGTCCAGCGGAAGCTGGTCGGGAGCGCCTGCTCGGCGGCCTGCGGTGCGTCGACCACGTGTCCGGCGGGGCGGCTCGGTCGACGCGTCGTCGGACGCGGGCGCATCTGCTGCGGCCGGGGCTTCGGCTGCAGGAGCCTCGGCAGCGGGAGCGGCGTCCTGCGCACGAGCCTTATCGGCTGCGCCTCGCCTTGTTGCCTTGGGCGCCTCGGTCGTTGCCGACGCACCACCGCCCTGACGTGCAGAGATGGCGGCGATCAGATCGCCCTTGCGCATGCCGGAAATGCTTTTGATTCCGAGTTCGCCCGCGAGAGTACGCAGCTCGGTGAGCACCATTCCGGACAGGCCAGCTCCACGACGCGTCTTTTCGGGCGCAGAGATCAGTTCCGTATCGGTCACGGAGGTCCTTTCCTTCCCTCGCTCGCAGTCTGCGCAGCCAAGGGTTCGTTCCGCAGCTCGAATCTCTTTCGAGCACGGATATTGCCGTTCACGATCACGCCACTTCCGACGGACGACCGACCCGCAGCCGTGTGAGAACCACGGTGGGTCGAAGCCGGCGACTTCCGGTCACTCCGCAGGCTCCTCTCCAAGGACGACCGCCGACTCGGGCGTGGAACCCCCCGAATGCGATGACGTGATTGCCCTGGCGAAAACCGGCGTCTGAAGCGCACGATGTACGGACGACCCTCAGGATAGCGTCGATCCTCTCGGTCGGCAAGAAGCACCTACCGGCGAGTCACGATAGGTTTTCTCAGGACGTGCTGACGCCGTCGGCGACGTCGAGTTCCAGGACCCGCAGGCCGTCGGCGACGGCTTTGTCCTTGAGGTCCTGCGGGAACGGTTCGGTGCAGAGAGCAAGGACCGTCGGTCCGGCACCGGACAGTACAGCCGCGATTCCCCTGGACCGAAGTGAAGCAATCAATTCCGTGGCACCCGGGAGCGCGCTCGCACGTTGCCCCTGATGCAGCATGTCCTCGGTCGCGGGAATGAGAAGGTCCGGACGCTGGGTGAGCGCGACGACGGCCAACGCGCCGCGGCTGACGTTGAACGCGGCGTCGCGATGCGGAACCAACTCGGGCAACAGGCCTCGCGTGTGCGATGTCGACGATCGCTCCGCGGGGACGAACGCCACCACGTGGATATCGGGGTGCACGGGCAGTCGCACCGCGGAGTACGTCCGCTGCGTGATGCTCGCGGGCTCGCTCCAGGAGACGACGGCACCGCCCAGGACGCTCGCCGACGCATTGTCCGGGTGACCTTCGAACTCGGATGCGAGCTGAACCAACTGGGCATCCGACAATGCGAACGACGAGTCCAGTTTGGCCGCAAGACCGTTCGCTGCCGACAGTCCACCGACGACAGCGGACGCCGACGAGCCGAGCCCACGTGAATGCGGAATCACGTTGGTGCACACCACGTCCAAGCCATCAGCCCAGACACCGGCGGCTTCGAGGCCCCGTTCGATGGCACGGACGACGAGATGCGAAGGTCCCCACGGGACGTCGTCGGCACCTTCGCCCTCGACGTGAATACTCAGACCCGACGCCGTGGTGGTGACCTTGATCTCGTCGTACAGCCCGAGGGCAATCCCCAAGGTGTCGAATCCGGGGCCGAGGTTGGCGCTCGACGCAGGAACCCGCGCCGTGACCGTCAAACCGTGCGGCAGTGTCGTCGTCATGGAACGAGACTCTGCCACTACGCCAACTCGAGCGCAGATGCCACAGCGACAGGGTCGACGGGAATGGGCTCGACCACCGGCATTCCGGACAACGCGGTGTCCGGATCCTTGAGTCCGTTGCCGGTGACCGTGCAGACGACGCGCAGGCCGCTGTCCAGCCAGCCTTCCTTGCGGGCTGCGATCAGGCCGGCGATGGAAGCCGCGGACGCGGGTTCGACGAAGACGCCTTCGGTCTTCGCGACCAGACGGTACGCCTCGAGGATTTCCTCGTCGGTGGCCGCGCGGAAGGCACCGCCGGACTCTTCTTTCGCGGCGACCGCACCGTTCCAGGACGCGGGCGAGCCGATCCGGATGGCCGTGGCGATGGTCTCGGGGTCCGCGACGGGCGCGCCGTGAACCAGCGGTGCAGCACCGGCGGCCTGGACGCCGAGCATGCGCGGCTTCACCGTGGTCAATCCGTCACGGAAGTACTCGGAGTAGCCCCGCCAGTAGGCGGTGATGTTGCCTGCGTTGCCCACCGGCAGCGCATGGACGTCGGGCGCGTTGCCCAGTGCGTCACAGATCTCGAACGCAGCCGTCTTCTGGCCCTCGATGCGCACCGGGTTGACCGAGTTGACGAGGCCGATGGTCGGGAACTCGGCCGTGGTCTTGCGCGCCAGCTCGAGGCAGTCGTCGAAGTTGCCCTGCACCTGAATGATCTTGGCGCCGTGCATGACTGCCTGCGCGAGCTTGCCCATCGCGATCTTGCCCTGCGGGACGAGGACAGCGCAGCCCATACCTGCCTTCGCGGCGTACGCGGCAGCGGACGCGGACGTGTTGCCCGTCGACGCGCACAGCACCGCTTCCTGGCCGCGCGCAAGGGAATCCGTCACGGCCATGGTCATGCCGCGGTCCTTGAACGAGCCCGTCGGGTTCAAGCCCTCGACCTTGAGATGGACTTCGCAGCCCGTCATCTCGGACAGACGCTCGGCGTGGATCAGCGGCGTGCCGCCCTCGAGCAGCGTGACGGTCTTCCAGTCCGGTCCGATCGCCAGACGATCGCGGTACGCCTCGATCAGTCCCGGCCACGGCGTATGCACGGTCATTCGGTGCCTTCCAATCTCAGAACACTGACTACAGAGGTGACGACGTCGAGCTTGTCCAACGCCGAGACGGTTTCGGACAGAGCGGAATCGGCGGCGAGGTGGGTGACGACGACGAGCCTCGCCCCGTCACCCGAACCGGCCTGGCGAACGGTGGAGATGCTGACGTCGCGAGTGGCGAACTCCGCCGCCACGGTCGCGAGGACCCCTGGCTTGTCCGCCACCTGCATGCTGACGTAGTACCGCGTGGGGATGTCGCCCATGGGAGCTACCTTCAGCTTCGCGTACTTCGACTCCAGCGGGCCTCGGCCGCCGTAGAACTTGTTGCGGGCAGCCATGACGAGGTCACCCAGAACTGCCGACGCGGTCGGGGCTCCGCCGGCACCCTGCCCGTAGAACATCAGGCGTCCAGCGGCTTCCGCCTCGACGACGATGGCGTTGAAGGCCCCGTTGACGGTGGCAAGCGGGTGGTCACGCGGAACGAGCGCCGGGTAGACACGCGCCGAGATGCGTTCCTTGCCCTTGGGCGTCGTGATGCGCTCGCAGATCGCCAGCAACTTGATGGTGCAGTCGAGCGAGCGAGCCGTCTCCAGGTCCGCCGAGGTGATCTTCGAGATTCCCTCGCGGTAGACATCCCCCGCGGTCACGCGGGTGTGGAAGGCAATGGACGCCAGAATCGCAGCCTTCGACGCCGCGTCGTATCCCTCGACGTCGGCCGTGGGATCGGCTTCGGCGTAGCCCAACCGTCCGGCCTCGGCCAGGGTTTCGGCGTAGTCCGCGCCGGTCTCGTCCATGGCGGACAGGATGAAGTTGGTGGTGCCGTTGACGATTCCGGCGACCTTGTTGACGCGGTCACCTGCAAGCGACTGCATCAACGGACGTACGACGGGAATGGCACCGGCGACCGCGGCCTCGAAATACAGGTCTGCGCGTGACTTCTCGGCAGCGTCGGCAAGCTCGCCGGTGTACTCCGCGAGAAGAGCCTTGTTGGCCGTGACGACCGACTTGCCCTTCTCCAGAGCCGACAGGATCAGTTTGCGCGGGATGTCGATACCACCGAGCACCTCGACGACCAGGTCCACATCGTCGCGGGCGACGAGGGACTCGGGATCGTCGGTGAGCAACGCGGTGTCGACTCCGCGATCTCCATCGACTCGCCGGACCGCGATGCCGCGAATCTCGAGAGGTGCACCGACACGTGCGGCGAGGTCCTCGGCGTTCTCGGTCAGAATTCGGACGACTTCACTTCCGACGTTCCCGAGGCCGAGAACGGCTACTCCCAACGGCTTCGTTGTCATGGCTGCACCTCCAAGCTGAGCAGGTCTTCGAGTGTCTCTCGGCGCAGGACGAGCCGAGACTTTCCGTCTTTCACCGCGACGACGGCGGGTCGCGTCAGCAAGTTGTACCGGCTGGACATCGAGTAGCAGTACGCGCCGGTCGCGGCGACGGCAAGCAGATCACCGGGGCCGACATCGCTCGGCATCCAGGTGTTCTTGATCACCACATCACCGCTCTCACAATGCTTTCCGACGACGCGAGCGAGCACTGCATCGGCGTCGGAGTCACGCGAGACGAGCCTGCAGTCGTACTCCGCCTGATACAGGGAGGTGCGAATGTTGTCGCTCATTCCGCCGTCGACGCTCACGTAGCGTCGACGAGTCTGCGCGTCGACGGTGACGTCCTTGATGGTCCCGACCTCGTACAGCGTCACCGTTCCCGGGCCCGCGATGGCACGGCCGGGCTCGACGTCGATGTTGGGCACCGGAAGACCCACCAGAGCGGATTCCGTGGCGACGATCGACTTCAGCTTCGCGGCGAGTTGATCGACCGGCGGCGGATCGTCGCTCGGCACGTAGGAAATTCCCATTCCTCCGCCGAGATCGACCGTCGAGATCTGGGACGTCTTCTCGACGCCGAACTCCGCCACCACGTCTCGCAGCAGGCCCAGCAACTTGTGCGCGGCCAGCTCGAAGCCGTCGACCTCGAAGATCTGCGAACCGATGTGGCTGTGCAATCCGACGAGGCGGAGGTTGTCGGTCGCGAACACGCGCTTGATCGCTTCGAGTGCCGAACCGTCGGCGAGGGAGAAGCCGAACTTCTGGTCCTCGTGCGCCGTCGCGATGAACTCGTGGGTATGAGCTTCCACGCCGACGGTCACGCGAACCAGAACGTCCTGGACCTTCTTCTCGTCCGCGGCGACTGCGTCGAGGCGGTCGATCTCGATCATGGAATCGAGCACGACGTGCTCCACGCCCGCTCGAACACCGGCCGTCAACTCCGCGACGGATTTGTTGTTGCCGTGCATCGCAATTCGCTCAGCGGGGAAGCCCGCCGCGAGTGCAATCCCCAGTTCACCGCCGGAGCAGATGTCGAGGGACAATCCTTCGTCCGCCACCCACCGTGCGATCTCGCCGCACAGAAATGCCTTCGAGGCGTAGTGAACCCGTGCGGGATCACCGAACGCTTCCGCCATTTCCCTTGCGCGGGAACGGAAATCGTCCTCGTCGATGACGAACAGCGGAGTCCCGTACTGCTCGGCCAACTCGGTGACCGGCACACCCGCAAGCGTGACCACACCGTCGTCGCCGCGAGCAGCGTTGCGCGGGTAGACGTGCTCGGGAAGAGCAGTCATGTCGGAAGCGACCTTCGGGCGTTCGGCGAGCCCGTCCTGGGAGCGTACGTCCGCGTGCTTCGGACCCGCCGGATGCGCGCTCACATCCGCTCCGGTGCGCTGACACCGAGCAGGCGCAGGCCGTTGGCCAGTACCTGACGGGTTGCGTTGCCCAATGCCAATCGAGCAGTGTTCACGGGGCCTGGCTCCTCGTCTCCTTGTGGCAGTACTCGGCATGCGCCGTAGAACCGGTGGTACGCGCCGGCCAATTCTTCCAGGTACCGCGCGATGCGGTGAGGCTCACGGAGGTCGGCAGCGCTGGCGACGACCCGCGGATACTCGCCGATGGTCCTGATCAATTCGCCTTCCTGATCCTGCGTGAGAAGGCTCAGGTCCGGATCGTCCCCGCTGATACCCAGGTCGGCGGCGTTGCGCGCCAGGGACGCGAGCCTCGCGTGCGCGTACTGGACGTAGTAGACCGGATTCTCGTTGCTCGCGCTCGCCCACAGTTCGAGATCGATATCGATGCTGGAGTCCACCGACGAACGAACCATCACGTAGCGGGCCGCATCCACACCGATGGCCTCGACCAGGTCGTCGAGGGTGATGACGGTGCCTGCACGCTTGCTCATCTTCACCGCGACACCGTCGCGAACCAGGTTGACCATCTGGCCGATCAGCACCTCGACCGTGTTCGGATCGTCACCGAATGCTGCCGCGGCTGCCTTGAGACGGCCGATGTACCCGTGGTGATCCGCGCCGAGCATGTAGATGCACAGGTCGAAACCGCGCTGGCGCTTGTTCTGGAAATACGCGATGTCCCCGGCGATGTAGGCGGCATTGCCGTCACTCTTGATGACGACGCGGTCCTTGTCGTCTCCGTAGTCGGTACTGCGCAGCCACCACGCACCGTCGTCCTCGAAGAGGCTTCCCGAGTTCTTCAGGAACTCGACGCACTTCTCCACCGCACCGGATTCGAACAGCGAGTTCTCGTGGAAGTACACGTCGAAGTCGACGCCGAATTCGTGCAGATTGTTCTTGATCTGGTCGAACATGAGCTCGACGCCGATCGACCGGAAGGTCTCGGCCTGCGGCACATCGGCCATGGCAAGAACCTCGGGGCTCTTGGCGAGCACCTGCTGCGCGATCTCGTGGATGTAAGCGCCTGCGTATCCGTTCTCCGGAGCAGGCTCGCCCTTGGCCGCAGCGATCAGGGAGTTGGTGAACCGGTCGATCTGAGCACCGTGATCGTTGAAGTAGTACTCACGTACCACCTCGGCGCCCTGAGCCGACAGGATGCGGCCGAGTGCATCGCCGACCGCGGCCCACCGCGTTCCCCCGAGGTGAATGGGACCCGTTGGATTGGCCGAGACGAACTCGAGGTTGATCTTGGTGCCTGCCAGCGTCGACGACGTGCCGTACGCGGCACCGGCGTCGAGTGCCTGCGCGACGATCGCGCCCTGGGCGTCGGCGTCGAGACGGATGTTCAGAAAGCCGGGACCAGCCACTTCGGCGCTGGCGATCGACACGTCGGCGCTCAGCGCCTCGGCGAGCCACCCGGCGAACTCACGCGGGTTCGCGCCCGCCTTCTTCGCGACCTGCAGGGCGACGTTCGTCGCGTAATCGCCGTGTTCGGGGTTGCGAGGGCGCTCGACCGTCACCTTGTCAGGCAGGACGGATACGTCGAGGCCGCGGTCGGCGAGCACCGCACTTGCGGTCGCGCGTAGTAGTTCGGCAAGGTCGGCGGGAGTCACAGGTGTCTATCCTATGGTCTGAGGTGCCCGAGGTACGAGGCGCCCGTGGTCTGAGGCGGGGGCTGTCGGCAACCACTGGCCTGAGGCGACAACAGCCTGTACTGGCGGCACCTCAAAGCAAGCACTCAGACAAGGACCGTACAGTAAGGGCGCTCTGCGATCACAAGTAGTTTTGCGCACCCAACTGCACCTCCGACAACCGAAAGAGCGACGACAGCGATGCCCACGGGTTCCAACAACGGCGGTCCGGACAAGAAGTCTGCAGCCAAAGCCAACAAGGCCATCAAGGCTGCAAAGAAAAGCAGCGGCGTCCCTGCGACGAAGAAATCGGGCGCGCCCAAGAACCGCCAGGTCCCGTGGCTGACCGTCGGAGCCGTCGTCGTCGTGGTCGGCCTCATCGCGGCTCTGGCCATCAACCTTTTCCCGAAGTATCAGGACCGCGCCGAAGCCCAGCGATGGGAGCCCAGCGAGAGCAACCAGGACCCATCGTCGAACATCGCCGACGTCGTGGTTCAGCCGTACGAGGCCGCCTTGCACGTGTCCCCCACGCAGCGCGTCGCCTACGACCAGACGCCTCCGTTCGGCGGCCCCCACGACGCGACGTGGGCCACCTGCACCGGCGTCGTGTACCCGGAAGCGATCCGCACCGAGAACGCAGTCCACTCGCTCGAGCACGGAGCCGTGTGGATCACCTACAACCCCGACGCGTTGTCCGAGGATCAGATCCAGGTGCTCGCCGACAAGGTCGACGGTGAGACCTACATGCTGATGTCGCCCTACCCCGGTCAGGAATCTCCCGTCTCACTGCAGTCCTGGGGACACCAGCTCAAGGTCGACAGTGTCGACGACGAACGAGTGAACCAGTTCATCTCCGCGCTGCGGCTCAACCGGTACCAGTACCCCGAGGTCGGTGCGAGCTGCGCGACCGTACCCGGTGGCGGATTCGATCCCGACAACCCACCGCTGTTCGACGCCTCGGCACCCGGACCCGACGCAGTCCCGATGGACGGCGCAGGCATCACACCCGACGCCAGCGAGACGGGCGCAACCGGTGGCCTGCCGTCGGACCTGCAGCTTCCGAGCGACCTTCAGATCCCGACCGAAGCACCGGCAGCCCCGGCACCCGCTTCCTGATGACTGCTCCCACGAAGCCGAGGGTCAGCAGGCCACAATTGGTGGCTCTGCTGGCCCTCGGCGTCGTCGCCGCAGTCGCAATCGGGTTCGCTCTGGGATTCTTGGCACGAACGAACTTCCTCGGCGGAAACGACAACGTTCCTGCATCCGATTCGGTGGACGTCGGCTTCGCGCAGGACATGTCGGTGCACCACAATCAAGCCATCGACATGTCGTCGATCGCTATGACCAATGCCACCGACCCGCTCGTCCGTAACCTCGCGTTCGACATGCTCACGTCGCAGCAGAACCAGGTCGGCCAGATGCAGGGTTGGCTCGCCATCTGGGACCGCTCCCCCGTCGGGACCGACGGCTACATGGGCTGGATGACCGGTGACGAACACGGCCACTCGATGGCCGGAATGTCAGCCGGCTCCGACGGATCCGAGACGACGGGGCCCGTCGCGGCAATGCCGGGAATGGCCACCAGCGACGAACTTGCCGCCCTCCGCCAGGCAACCGGACCGGCCGTCGACGTCATGTTCCTGCAACTGATGCTGCGTCACCACCAGGGTGGACTCTCGATGATGGAATACGCGGCGGATCACGCTGAAACTCCTGCACTCGTTCGTCTCGCTCAGTCGATGATCTCGACTCAGGAAAGCGAATCCACCCTGATGACACAGATGCTCGCCGACAAAGGTGCTCAGCCCCTCGGTACTAACTGAGAGTCGGCGAGTACGTCCAGTCCGCGACCTCGGGCATGTCCTCCATGTGCTCGACGACGTAGGTCGCATGCCGCTCGAGTTGGGCGTTGCAGTACGACACCAGTTCTGCGCCGCGCTCCGGTACCCGCCTCGACCGACGCAGGGCCTCGAGCACAAGGTGGTAGCGGCTCATTCTGTTGAGCACCACCATGTCGAACGGCGTTGTGGTCGTGCCCTGTTCGTTGAAGCCGCGTACGTGGAACCGATCGACCTTCGGCCTGCCGTGCAGTAGTTCGTGCACCGCGCGGGGATAGCCGTGAAACGCGAACACCACGTCGGTGTCCGCGGTGAAGAGATCGACGAACTTCTCGTGCGTGAACCCGTGTGGGTGGTCCCCCGGCGTCACCAGTGCCATCAGATCCACGACGTTGACGACGCGGACACGCAGGTAGGGAACCCACTCGGCGAGGATCTGTGCGGCGGCGAGGATTTCCTGGGTCGGTACGTCACCCGCTGCGGCGAGCACCACGTCGGGTTCGCTGGGGCTCCCGGCGGACTCGGTTTCCGTTCCCGCCCAGTGCCACACCGACGCGCCCGCGGCACAGTGCTCGGCCGCCTGTTGGAGCGTCAAATACTGCAGGTGAGGTTGCTTGTCCACGACGATCAGGTTCACGTGGTCCCTGCTGCGGAAGCAGTGATCGGCGATCGACAGCAGGGTGTTGGAGTCCGGTGGTAGCCAGATTCGCACGACCTCGGGCGAGAGCGGAATCGCCGCGTCGATCATGCCTGGTCCTTGATGGCTGAACCCGTTGTGGTCGTTGCGCCAACACGTACTGGTCAGCAGCACGTTGAGCGACGCCACCGGTTCTCGCCACGGCAGATCGGCGGCGTGCTGCAGCCACTTGACGTGCTGGATCATCATGGACACGCTCACCATCGCGAATGCCTCGTAGCTCGCGAACAGTCCGTGGCCTCCCGCCAGAAGATAGCCCTCGAGCCACCCTTCGCACAGGTGCTCGCTGAGTACCTCCATCACACGTCCGTCGGGTGAGAGGTGGTCGTCCCAGTCCTCCGTCGGGAGTTGCCAGCAGCGGTCGGTCTGCTCGAAGACCGCAGCCAAGCGGTTGCTCGAGGTTTCGTCCGGCGAGAACAACCGGAAGTTTCCTCCACCGTCGTCCGAGGTGTTCCCCGCGTAGATGTCGCGCATCAACTCACCGAGCACCCTCGTCGTCTCGTGAAAACCTGCGCCGGGCGACTCGATCGAGATCTCGTAGTTCTCGAGTGGCGGGATGCGTAGTGGTTGCAGCAGACGGCCGCCGTTGGCGTACGGCGTCGACCCCATTCGTTTGTCCCCCGCCGGAGCCAGCGCGGCGATCTGCGGGGCAAGGGTTCCGTCGCCGTCGAACAGTTCATGGGGACGGTAGGACTGCAGCCAGGTCTCCAACTGCGCCAGGTGCTCCGGGTTGGTCCTGACACCGGACAGGGGCACCTGGTGCGCCCGGAAAGTGCCCTCGACGAGGACACCGTCGACGGTGTGAGGGCCCGTCCAGCCCTTGGGTGTGCGCAGGATGATCGCGGGCCATCGGGCACCGGTCTCGGGCTCACCGGTTCGAGCGGCGCTCTGGATCGCTCGGATTCTCCGATGCGACTCACGAAGCACGCGCAGCAGTTCCGGGAACACCACACGTGGATCGTCACCGGCCACCACGACGGGTTCCCATCCTTGCCCGTGCAGAAAGTCGACGATGTCCTCGTCGCGACTCCGGCCGAACACCGTCGGCCCCGCGATTTTCGCGCCGTTCACGTTGATGATCGGCAGCACCGCACCGTCGCGTCGCGCGTTCAGGAACGCCGGGAGCTTCCAGGAGCCCGCGAGCGGACCCGTCTCTGCCTCTCCGTCACCGATGACGCACGCGACCGTCAACTGTGGTCGGTCGAATGCTGCTCCGCCCGCATGAACAAGTGCATAGCCGAGTTCGCCGCCCTCGTGGATGCTGCCCGGCGTCTGCACGCTGACGTGACTCGGTATCCCGCCGGGAGCGGAGAACTGACGGCACAAGCGTCGTATTCCGTCCGCGTCGCGGGACACGTGCGGGTAGATCTCGGTGTACGTCCCTTCGAGATAGGTCGACGCCACGAGGGCCGGTCCGCCGTGTCCCGGGCCTGTCACGTACAGCCAGTCGGTGTCGGTCTCGTTGATGTGACGGTTGAGCAGGGTGTAGATCATCGACAGGCACGGGCTTGTCCCCCAGTGCCCCAGCAGGCGAGGTTTGATGTGCGACGCGTCGAGCGGCTCACGCAGAAGCGTGTTGTCCTTCAGGTATATCTGCGCGACGGTCAGATAGTTCGCTGCCGACCACCACGCCAGGTCGAGATCGAGAGCGTCGTCCGAATACTCGTAGTCGGTCATGCCCTCGACTGTCCTCCTCTTCCGTTAACACCAGGTGCGATTTCAGGTGACGGTTGCAATGCGCTAGTCTTGGAGCCGCCCAACAGGCACGCCGGATACGTAGGTTTTCTTCGTCTCGGCGCGCCCCCGTAGCTCAGGGGATAGAGCGTTCGCCTCCGGAGCGAAAGGCCGCAGGTTCGAATCCTGCCGGGGGCACATATTCTTGCCGCACGGTGCAACAATTGCGCACATGTCCTCCGCCGAACTCGACGACGTTGCAGCCGAGCTGTATTCCGTCGATCCGGCCGAGTTCGTCGCCGCTCGCACATCCGCTGCTGCCGCCGCCAAGGACTCGGGCAACCGCAAACTAGCGGCCGCGATCACCAAGCTCCGTAAGCCAACGACCGTCGGATGGATGGTCAATCTCCTGGTCCGCGAAGAACCCGAGGACGTGGCAGATCTGTTCGACCTCGGCGACAGGCTTCGCGACGCCCAGCGCCGATCGGCCGCCGGGGACCTCCGAGAACTGTCGGCGGACCGTCAGAAATCGATCCGCGCCCTGTCCGCCCGTGCCGTCGAGATCGCCGCCGATCGCGGACGGACCACCACGGAGGACGCGGCCCGCGAAGTCGGTCAGACCCTCGGTGCCGCACTCGCAGATCCCGATGTCGCCGAGCGTGTACGCGCGGGACGAGTGGTGACGGCCGAGTCCTACAGCGGCTTCGGCCCCGCCGTGCTGTCGTTGGCCCCGGAACCGACCACATCCACCGACACTGCCGAATCCGAGCAGCCGGACGAGGCGACGCACGAGGAGGACACAGAGGCAGCCGCCAGGACCGCGGAGGTGCAAGCGGAGGCTCGGAAGCGATTCGACGAGGCCAGGGAACGGTTCGAGGAGGCTCGGGAGGACGAGCAGGCAGCCGAGAACGCCGCCGCTGTCGCCGACGCCGCAGCCGAGGCGGCGTCGACCCGGCTGACCGAGATCAAGGAGCGGTTGGCTCAGCTGCGCTCCGAGTTGCACGATGCCGAAGAGCACGAAGCCGACGCCAGAAAGGACGAGAAGTCGACCGAGCGCGAATCCCGCCGTCTACGAAGGATTCTCACCGATGCACAGGCACGGACGGCGGAGCAACGGGCAGCTCTGGACGAACTGGACCGTCAGGATTCCTGAGCACGAGGTACCTGTCCAACTCCGCGGCACCGGTCAGCATCGCGCGCCCGCGAGCATGGATCCGGCCGCGCCAGTCGTCCATCAGATCCGCAAGCGGTTCCACCCCGCCCGCGCTTCGAACGTGAGCAATCAGCGGCGCAATCCGGCTCAGCGCAAACCCTCCTCGCCGCAGCTGCCGGGTCAGCTGCGCGTCGCGTACCGCGGACTCGGCGTAGACGCGATACCCCGTCTTCCTGTCACGGTCGGGTCTCACCAAACCGGCGCGCTCCCACTTGCGCAAGGTCGCGGGCTCGACACCCAGCTTGTGAGCAAGCGGGCCGATGAACAACCCGGCGGGCGTCGTTCCTGCAGGCTCCACTCCCCCTCGAGTCGTTCCTGCAGGCTCCACTCCCCCTCGAGTCGTTCCTGCAGGCTCCACTCCTGCCAGAGCATGTTCGACCGACCGCAGGGTTGCACGTTCTTCGCGCAGCTGTGCGTGTGCGTCGTCGATCATCTGGAGCGCGGAGCCGACGTCATCGGAATTAACGGCGCACATGATGGCCGTCGACATCGCGTGACCGTGCCCCGCAGTGAGAGCTCGGAACGTCCTCAAGGCGTGCGCGTGCATCGGCGTGTACGTCCGATAACCGTGCTCGGTTCTCGTGGCCGCGGGAAGTATTCCGGCATCCTCGTAATTACGCACAGCCTGCGTCGACACCCCGTGTTCGCGAGCCAGGTCGACGGGACGCAATCGAGGCTTTTCGGTGGTCGACATGGCAGGATCCTTTCAAAGCTTCAAAGGACGGTTCAACGATAGCGTTCACTGTATGCCTGCTTCGATCGACCACGTCGTCCATCCAGCCCAAGGGTCTTCCCTCGTCCAACTGCTGGGCACCCGGCCGCAACTGCTCGCCGTCGGAGAGCCGACCCACGGCACTCATGGACTCCTGGAACTGCGGAACGACCTTTTCCGCGAACTCGTCGAGAACGAGAGCTACCGCACCATCTCCATCGAAAGCGACTGCCTGATGGGTCGATTGGTGGACGACTACGTCGTGAGCGGCGTCGGCACGCTCGATCACGTTCTAACACACGGCTTCAGCCACGAGTGGGGCACGTTGGACGGAAATCGGCAGCTCGTGCAGTGGATGCGTGAGCACAACCGTCGGCACCCGGTCTCCGAGGCCGTCCGATTCGCTGGTTTCGATGCACCGCTGGAGATGGCGTCGGCAGCCAGCCCACGGCACGCACTCACCGAACTCCATGCCTACCTCGCCCGTTGGGTGCAATCGGATCTGATCCCCGTCATCGGTGAGACTCTGGATCGGTTGCTCGGTCCGGACGAGCGATGGACCGATCCCGATGCGATGCACTCCCCGTCACGGTCCTTCGGACGCAGTGCAGAAGCCATCGAATTGCGGCTCGTCGCAGACGATCTGGCGAGTCTCCTCGATATGCAGGCGCCACGTCTCCGCGCGGTGACAGCCCGCGAGTCCTGGTTCGACGCACACCTGTGTGCTCGGACCGCCATCGGTCTACTGCGCTACCACTACTGGATGGCGGACGGCTCCGCGGCACGCATGACAAGGTTGTGCAGCCTACGAGATTCCATGATGGCGGAGAACCTCCTGGCACTCGCCGAGCGGGGACCGACGTTGGTATCGGCGCACAACAGCCACCTCCAACGCTGGAAGAGCAGCATGCAGATGTGGCAGGGCTCGATCGAATGGTGGAGTGCGGGCGCCCTCGTCGACGCCCGGCTCGGCGCCGACTTCGCTTTTCTGCCGACCGCAGTCGGCACGATCGAGCGCCACGACGTCGGCCCGCCGTTGCCGAACACCGTAGAGGGCCATCTGTTTTCGTTGCGTTCCGGGCGGAGCCTCGTCGACACGCGCACCCTGTCCGAAGCACTGGGACCCGAGCGCCCCGACGCCCGCGTGTCACCGTGGTTCGGTTATGCGCCGCTCGACCCCGATCACCTCGTCGACAACGACGGCTTGCTTTTCGTCGACGACGCAGATCATTCGACCGGCTACGGTCCCGCGGGATCGACCGATTGACGATCCGGAACGACGATCGTCGTGATGGCCGTGATGTCGCCGGCGGGGATGGCGAAATGTTCGACCGTGGACAGTGTCGTGTTGTCGTCCAGTTCGATTCGGTACCGTGCGACGACGAAGGACTCCCACTCCTCGATGTCCACGTCACGTACTGCGGTGACGCGACGGTACCGCGACGACTGTTCCAGGTCGTCACGAATGTGTTGCCCGCTCTCCCCGGTGACGTCGCCGTTCTCGACGCGTCGACATCCTTCCGCGAGGCGTAGTTTGGTGGCGTCGTGACTCGTCAAGGCCTTGATGTATTCGCGTGCCATCGCGACGCGCCCGGTGTCTGCTTGCCTCGTCGCATGCCGAGCGATGCTCGCCAGCAACGGCTCTGCGAGTTCGGTGGGGCAGATCAGCAGATCCGGGAGGTAGGGATGAGACTGGTTGTACAGCAACGGCGTTCCGTCGATGCGTGAGCAATGCAGGCCTGCCGCGAGGGCAACGCCCACTGGCGCAGCCGAATCCCATTCCCACTGACCGCCCGAGTGCACGTACGCGTCGACGTCCCCGCGGACGACGGCCATCGCCTTCGCCCCGGCCGATCCCATCGTGACGACATCTCCACCGACGTCGCCGGCGACCGCTTCGATGTAGTAGGGCGGACGACTGTCGCTCACGACGAGGGTCAGCCTGCCGCTCGACGGTGCTCGCTGCCCCGTTTTCACCGTCGAATAGACGGCTCCGAGAGCAGGTTGGGCGACTGCGGACGCGGTCATCCCCTTCCCGGCCTCCCACAGTCCGACGTGGACGGCCCAGTCCGCGCGCCCCTGAATGCCGTACTCACGTGACCCGTCCAGTGGGTCGATGATCCAGACGCGTTGCGCGTCGAGCCGAGCCGGATCGTCGGCGGACTCCTCGGACAGCACGGCGTCGCCCGGCCGATCGGCACTCAATCTGGCCAGGATCAGCCGGTTTGCCTCGGCATCTCCGAGGCGGCCGAGCTCGCGGCCTTCCGTTGTTCCGTTCTCGCGCGCACGAATGTCGAGCAGCACTCTGCCTGCAGCCTGCGCAACGTCGGCCGCGAACCGCGCGTCGTCTTCGGGTGTAAAAGATGCACTCACGGGTTCACCATTGCACGATTGCGCTCGATCGTGTGGCGGAGGTGTGCGCAGCGGCCGCCTAGAGTGTCCACCATGGCTCCGACACGCTGGCAGACCGAGAACGACGAGGCACAGTCCAGGAAATACGTCGACAGGTTCGCTCGGCTCGAGGCTCGCGGCGTCGACGTGCACGGTGAGGCACGCATGGTCGACGCGCTGCTCGCGCCGGGCAGTTCGGTCCTCGACGCGGGATGTGGCACAGCGCGTCTCGGCGCGGAGCTCGCCCGTCGCGGACATCGGGTGACCGCAGTGGACCTCGACCCGGTGTTCGTCGACGCAGCCCGCCTGAACCCCGACATCACCGTTCACCAGGCCGATCTGACCCAGCTCGACCTCGGTGGGACGTTCGACGCAGTCGCCGCGGCTGGGAACGTGATGGTGTTCATGGAGCCCGGGACCGAACGCACTGCGGTGGAGCGGATCGCAGCGCATCTCACGCCGGGCGGCGTGTTCGTCGCAGGGTTCGCCACCGATCGCGAGTACACCGTGGGACAGTTCGACGACGATCTCGCCGCGTCCGGCCTTATCGTCGAACATCGTTTCGGCACTTGGGATCTGCGGCCGTGGCGATCGGACTCCGACTGGGCGGTCACCGTGGCGCGGGCGGCTCAGCTTCTTGCCTGAAGCTCCCGGCCTGAAGCTGGTCGGGTAGTGCATCGAACCAGTCGAGTGTCGCCTGCTCGTACCTGATCCCGAAATCCAATGTGGCCAGGTCGAAGACAGTCGCGCCGTCCGACGCGGCGCGCTGCTCCCGATAGCGAGCCAGGGTGTCTGCGTGCCGACGTCGGTGGTCGGCCAGTATCCCCGCCACCCGCCCCGGGGCTAGATGCTCGCCGAACGCCAAAGTCAACAACAGCGGGTGTCGGATGTTCTCCTCACCGGGAGCCCGATCGATCCACCGGGCGAACTCGACCCGCCCGTCGTCGGTGATGGTGAACGGTTTCTGAGCCCTGGCACCGACCGCGCCTTCCTCGACCAAGCCTCGCTTCGTCAGCGCCGCGAGTTCTCGGTACACCTGACTCCGCGTGACGGTCCAGAAGCCGCCGATGCAGGCAACGGCAGTGGCATGAAGGTCCCAGCCGGTCATGGGGCCGCGATGCAGAAACCCGAGCAGTGACGCCGCGGTCGCGTTCAACGGTGGTGTTTCGGGCACACGTCATGCTCCCACACCTTGACATTCCACAGTGGTAGGTCGATGCTGGACACACCGACAGTCCACAATGGAACGTCAGTCCGGAGTTGGAGTGCAGATGCCGTACCAACCGAACGTCCGTGAAACGAACTCGAACACCCGCCTGTCCGACGCGCACCGCGATGCCGCCGTCGACCTCCTGACCAGCCATGTGGCGTCCGGCCGCCTGACGATCGACGACTTCGACGGACGCGCCGCCCAGGCCTACGCCGCCGTCACGCACGCCGACCTCGACGACGTGTTCCGCGACCTCCCCGCACCTGCGACCTCGAAGCAGATAGCCTCGAAAGCGGTGGCCTCGACACCTGTTGCCTCGACACCGATCGAGCCGCAGTCCCCGCAACGCCCACCGATGAGCCGCGAACTGCTGGCGTGGGCGAGCGTCGGAGTCCTGTGCCTCACCATCTGGGCCGTCACCTCGGTCGCCACCGGGAACTTTCTCTACCCCTGGCCGGTATGGGTCATCGGTCCATGGGGCGCGATGCTGGCACTGCACCGGGTCACCGGCATGCCGATGGGCTGCACCAGTCGCTGACACCACGTCACGAACCAGGAATCACGACGACCTTGCCCGGCAGGTTCCCCGCTGCGGCGCGGGCGTGCACCGTCGCGAGGTCGCGCAGCGGAACTCGGTCGGCCACGTCGACGACGAGCTCGCCTCGGTCGACACGCGTCGAGAGTTCGGACAGTTGCGCGGCGTCGCTGCGGAGGTACATGTCGATGCCGCGAACACCGCGCGCCTCGTCACTCGGCGCGGGCATCCAGACCGTGGTGTTGACGACCACGCCGCCGTCCGCGACTCGGGTTGCCAGGGCGCCGAACAGGTCCGGCGTGATGGGCGCGAAGTTCACCAGAACGTCGACGGGCGTCGTCAGCGCGACCACGACGTCGACCGCCGAGTGGTCGACGACCTCGTCGGCACCGAGCTTCCTCAGGCGCTCCGTCTCCGACGCACGACCCGTCGCGACGACGTACGCGCCTGCCTCGTGGGCCAACTGCACGGCGAACCCACCGACGGCTCCGCCCGCGCCGTTCACCAGGATGCGCTGTCCGCGCTTCAGCTCGGCGTGATCGAACAGAGCCTGCCACGCAGTCAGTCCAACCACGCCGAGCACTGCCGAATCGGCGAGCGGAATCGACGTCGGCGCCGGAGCGAGCGCGTCGGCGTCGACGACCACGAAGTCTGCTGACGCACCGTCCGTGACGAACGGCAGGAATCCGATCACTCGGTCCCCGACTCGTTGATCGTCGACTCCGTCGCCCAGCGCGTCGACGGTTCCTGCGACATCGACACCCGGGATGTGCGGCAGTGTCAGTGGCATCGGCTCCTGCATGTTGCCCGCCCGGATATTTCCGTCGACACCGTTGAAGGTGGTGCCTGCAACGCGAACTCGAACCTGGCCGGCTGCGGGAACGGGAGTCTCGACGTCCTCGTACCGCAGAACATCGGCGTCGCCGTACTGGTGGAAGCGAATGGCCTTCATGGTGTTGCCTTTCCTCGAACTCGAAGTGCTTCGATTTCGAAGCACACCGCAAAGCTAGCATTGTTGCGAATTCGAAGCAAGTCTTTCGAATACGAAGCAGTTGTAGAGTGGCCTCATGTCGGAACAACCGCCCGCCCTCGACTCCGTTCAACTCGGCGCGTACTTCTCGCTCATGGAGGTCGCCGGCCTGCTGCGTCACGCGGTGGAGCAGCAACTGAGGGAGGACGGAGACCTCAGCTACGTGCAGTTCCAGTTGCTCGCTCGCCTGGCCCTCGACTCGCCGTCGGGCAGCGAACGCATGACCGACCTCGCCGACGGCGTCGTCTACAGCCGTAGCGGACTGACCTACCAGGCAGGTTTGCTCGAAAAAGCGGGGCTCGTGTCCCGCGGACCGTCGCCCGACGACGAACGCAGCGTCGCCGTCACGGTCACCGACTCCGGACGGGCGTTGATCGCCAAGGTAATTCCCGGCCACGTCGAGATCGTTCAGCAACAACTGTTCTCGTCACTATCACCGTCGGACACCCGGGCGCTCGGAGAACTCCTGTCGCCGGTCCGCGATCACATGCGGACAGCACCCCCACGCTCGGCGGCAGCACGCCGGAAGCGCTGAGCAGAACCAGCGAGAAGCATGAGCCGGCGGACGAGGCACGGTGATAAAAGCGGAACCGCCAGGCAGGTCGCCTGGCGGTTCCTTCGAGCGAGCGACGGGATTCGAACCCGTGTAAACGGCTTTGCAGGCCGGTTGACCTACCCCGCGCGCTGGTAACGCGGCGCGCATAGCCACTGGCCAGGGCGCTATCCGGCAGTATTGCGCCGACGCTCTGAGCATCGGTACCTCCGTGGTACCTCCAAAGCTGGCGGCACCAGAACGTACTTGTCAGGCATAGACCGACATACCCACCCTGGGGCGCGGCAGACGATCGGCGTGTCGTCAGACCAAAGACCGACCGGTCTCGTACCATGACGGTTCCCAATGTCAAACAAGAAGAGGCAATAGCCGCATGACTAACACGGAGCCCCGCCGCAGCTACCCCTACTTGTCAATTGGCCTGTGGTCGTCGCTGCGCAATGCATGGGTTAAGACCGCTCCACGTTCTGTAAGCCTGGACTACCTACAGTCGATTCTGGGAATCTCGGAAAAGAACGCCAAAAACGTACAACCACAATTAAGGAATCTCGGACTAATCGACGGTGAAAACCAATTTACCGAGCTCGGGAAAGATCTAAGAAGCGACGATCACTACGCTTCCGCTTGCGAAAAAATGATTGAAGCAGTCTATCCTGAGACTCTCATAGAGGTATTCCCTAAGCCCGCAGATGACGACCAAGAACGACTCATCGGGTGGTTCACTCGCAACGCCGGGTCCAGCATTGGAACTGCAAAAGTTCAATCAAAATTTTACGCAATGCTCGCAAGCGGACAGCCGCCAACGACGGAATACGTGCAGCGAACCAGAGCGGCAGGAAACTCGACCGATAACAAAGCAAAGACGCCAGTCGGCACGGGTGCAAAAGAAACTAGCGATCCGACGCCTCCGCCCATTACGAGAGCAGCGCAGGTTACTCCAGAAGCGAAATCAAATGGGGTTTCGTTGCAGGTTAATTTGCAAATTCACATCTCCCCTGAATCATCGTCTGACCAAATTGATGCAATTTTCGCAGGAATTCGGAAACACCTCAATGGATGAACCACAATCTCGGGAAATTTTACGAAGGGTACGAAACGCGGCGGAGGGCATGAAAGAACCTGATATTTCCGGTTCAAGGTCATCCGACGTCGAGTCTGATGGAAGGGCCTCGTCAACCAAGCCCCAAGAGACACTCCCGACCAATCCACCCGAGAAACAACGTGTCTCCGCTTTGATCTCTTGGGCGCATCGCAATCCCGGGTGGTCCGACGAGCAAGCTGACGAGTGGCGTGACACCGTACTAAGCTTTACAGCCACTCTCCGAAATCCAGGAGGGATCGATGCGGACATTGACCTGTATCACTCTGATGAGCTGGTCATTGACTGGACTCGGTTTGGCCCCAAGCAAATCGACCAATGCGACTTCACACTCGTTGTAATATCCAAGGCATGGGGTGAGAGGTGGGCTGGAACAAACGACCCGACTGTGGGCGCTGGTGCAGCTGGCGAGGCCGATGCACTGAAGGGAATGTTCCAGGACGATCAGGACGAGCTTCAGCGCCGAGTAAAGTTCATTATTCTACCTGGCGGTAAGACCGCGGACATACCACGCGACTTACGGCGACTAAACTACTACCCGATCGATCCAGATGACTTTGACTCTTATATTCCCTTGATACGAACGTTAACGAAACAGCCCTCCTTCATTAGGCCGGAGATTTCTGACACCCCGCTGCTCCCACCTTCTATTGCGCTGAAAACTGGAACTAGCAGCAATCAAACCCCGAGGAAGAGCACCGACTCTGTCCAGAATTTGAAGACTGAATTGCGAGTACTTAGGCGACGCAGGGATCAGCTGACGAGAGCAGAACATAACGGTACGAGGGTTGATGACTTACAGAAGATTGCAGACGATATCGCAGTGCTCGAAAGCCTCGCTGACTCGATCTACAAATCTGAGGGTGACTAACCCGTTCGCAGCGGTAGCACGTTATCCGCGCGGGTGAGTCGTCCCACTGCTCCCAGAGCGGCCATGGCGTCGGTGTGGTCGTCCTCGAATAGGTGCGCATACACGCCGAGTGTGACGTTCGTGTTGGCGTGTCCCATGAACTTGCTGAGCTTGAACGGCGCGATGCCCGCAGCGATGCACAGGCTGGCGTACGTGTGGCGTAACGAGTGGAACCTGAAGTTAGGCAACAGCTTTGCGCGGTTGAGGTTTGCCCGCAGCACCGCAGGCCGGTACACCGCGCCGTAGAAGTTGCGGTGCACCAGGGGCACGGTCCAATCAAGCACCAGGCGGGCTTCGGCTTGGGCCACCGTGGCGGTTGCGGCCTGTTCCGCCGGCGACATCCGCCGTCCGTCCGCGTGGGTGGGCGCGGCCTTCCCGGTCGGCGTGATGGCCCGCAAGCTGCACGCCGGGAACAACGGCGCGTCCAGCTCGTTAGCCCGTGGATGCACTGCCAGGTAGTCCCGGAGCACTGCGACGGTGGCGGGCGTCAGCGGCACCCGGCGACGGCTCCCCCGCGTCTTGGGTGTGTCGTAGACGATCTCAGGTTGCAGCTCCCCCGCCCGCCGACCGGGCTTCCGTTCGCCCTCGGCGAGCGGCCCGTACTTTACCAACACCGTCCGGCGGACGTGCACCGCGCCGGGTGCGTTGGGCCGGTTCTCCGGGGGTAGGTCCAGGTCGCCGATTTGCAGTCCGGCGAGCTCGGCAGCGCGGAGACCGGTCCACGCGGCTACGTGCACCGTGACGTTGTACGGCCACGGCGTTGCGTCGACCAACGCCGACACCTGGCCAGCCGAGAGGAACTGCGCCGGATCTACCACTCCGTCCACCGACGATGCCGTCGATGCGACGGCGGTCCGCTCGGTGGGCAGGGTGACGTGCTCGCACGGGTTTGCGCTGAGCCGTCCGTCGGCGATGGCTTGGTCCAGCACTTGCTTGAGAATGAAGTACTGATGCCGGACGGTCGATGGCCTCTTGCCTTCTGCGGTGCGCCGAGCTATCCATTCGGCTACCAGCACCCGTGTGATCTTGTTGAGCGGGTACCCGCCGAACGTGCGGTCTAGGTCGGCCCGGGCGTTAAGGATGTAGGCGTAGCCCTGGCGCGTCCTCGGCTTGAGATCGACGCGGCTGGCCAACCATGCGTCCGCGACGTCGCGGAACGTAGCCCCGCCCGACTTTGGGTCGTAGGTCTGCCCTCGCTGTGTGGTGTAGGTGGCGCTCGTCGCATAGAGCTCGGCAGCCTTCCTCGTCCCGAAACCACCTTTGGTCCGCTGCTTGCCGTCGGGCGTCCGGTACTTGACCTGATACACCGCCTTGCCGGTGCGCTTGCTGGTGATCTTGCGGATGCTGGCCATTAGAAGTCCTCGAGTTCCTCGTCGGTAAAAGTGATGTCTGGTCCGCGCGTGGCGATCGGCCGGAGCGGGTCGTCCTGGCGGGACTGCGACGCCGCGTAGCTACCGGCGGTCTCAACGAAGAGACGGTCTTCCGCAGCCTGACGGCGGGCGCGCTCGTCGCGTATGCGCATTGGGCGGACGGCACGGGCCATCAGGCGTCGGCCTTGGCGAGTTCCACCGACTTGCAGAACCGGCGCACGGTGCTCTCGTGCCAGATCGGGCGACCCGCTGGACTAAGTACCTGTTCGTCGGTGAGCGTCCTTGCGATAGCGCCGTAGGTCTGGCCGGTGGCCCGCATCTCGATGATCCGCCGCGCTACTGCCGTCGGCATCAGGCTAGGCCGACCCAGCGCAGTTCCCTGCGCCTTCTTCGCTGCGAGCGCTGCCTTGGTCCGCTCGCCGATCAGCCTGCGCTCCAGCTGCGCGAACACCGCCAGCATCCCGGCCATCGCCTCGCCGTTGGGTGTTCGCAGGTCGATGCCGATGTCCAGCATGACCAGGTTCCAGTCCTGCCGTTGTGCTCGCTCCATGATGTCGCTGGCGTGGCCGGTGCTGCGTGCCAACCTGTCCAGCTTGGTCACGACCAAGCCATCCGCGAGGCCAGCGGCTAACTGCTCCAACGCATCCCGCAGACCCAGGTTCACGTTCTTGCCGCTCGCGCCCTCGTCCCGCAGGATCGTGAGCTCCCAGCCGCGCCGGTCCGCTTCAGCGACGAGTGCGGCCTCTTGTGCCTCTAGCCCGAGGCGGCTGTCTGCCTGTTCCTCAGTGCTCACTCGCACGTACCCGAGCATGTGTGGGCGATGGTTGTTCATCCCAGCGCTCCTGCGGTGTAGATGGTGGCCCCACTGAATTCGGTCATGCCGATGATGACGAGGCCCGGTGCGTAGTCGGCATCGAGGATGGCCTGCACGTCTGCGCGAATGTGGGCGTCAGTACTGCCGCGTGGCACGTACACGTCTATTTCCTCGCTGCAACCTTCACCCGGCATCCCGACGAACGCCGTCCATATCTCATGCCCCGGTGGGATGCGCCCTCCACTGAACTCAGCCATTGTGTCTCCCTTGGTAGTTGGGCGCAAACCACCGTTTACGCCTAACGCCCAACTTACGCCGGGGTGATGCAACTCACAATTCAGTTGCGTTGCGACAGCTGACTATTCGCGCCTGCGCTTCTTGCCGTTGCTCATCTTCGGCGTGATCGCCCGGTTGCGTTCGTTCGTGCGGATGCGCCGGGGCGGTTCGTCTTCGGGGTGGGCTTCCGCGAGCGACACGATGGGTGGGTAGTTCGCGTCGACCCGAGAACCGCCCAGATCGCCTGTAACTCGTTGACTGGCTTTGTTGGGGCCGGTGCCGCTGCCGCTACCCGTTGAGTTGCTGCCGTTTAGCCCAGCTGTGTCTAAATCGGGTTGTGGCACCTGCGCATTGGCCCGTGGCGCAGTACTGCCGTTACCCGCGCCGTCGAGCAAGGCGAGCGGGCCGTCGTCAGGGTCGAACCCAATCACTTCAGCGTCGATCACGGTCGGCACTTCGTCGGCGGTACCGCGCAGTGCGCGGCTCTCAGCGCGGCTGCCGCCACCCATAGCGGCGTCGAACACTTCTTTCCATGCGGGCGTCGGCCCGACCTCCACCTCCACGGCGGTCTTCGCGGTGATGCCCGTGCGATCCAGAACGTCGCGGATCGCGCTGAGGCGCAACGGCAGTGGGGTCTCCTCGTCGCTGGCGATGCCGAGCAGTTGCTTGGCCATGCGGTCGGCTGCGTTTTCCAGACGCAGTCGCGCCTTGGCTCGAACCGCCGGGGCATTGCCTCCATGGCTGGCACAGAGCGGTGGCTGCGTTCCCTTTATCGCTGTCTTGCGGCAGGGTTCGCCGTTGGTGCGCCGCTTGCTGCAGATGGTTGACGGATCGGGTCTGCGGCCGTCTCCCCACACCACCTCCCTAGGACCCTGCCTCGATAGGTCACCGGCCCCCGAGCCGTCGAGCGGACTACCGCCGTTCGTTGTCATAACTTCGCTCCCTGCGCGATGTGCGAGTTCGTTGCTACTACCCGAGCGATCGCTTCGATCAGCGCGTCGGTGTTCTTCACGAGCCAGTCGTCGAACGCGAGCTGCACACCTGTCTCCACGGCTCCCGGTGCGGTGACCTCATGGTCGTGCAGCCACCAGTCCCACGCCTGCGTGACGCCCCTCGTCGTTGCTTCGAGCTTTTGCTTGTCGTTCACTGATCCACTCCTTCGTTTGACACTTCTAAGGGTTTTGACCCGGCCGGACATTTCGTAATTTCTCCACCGCGCCAGGGGCACCGCCACCCGGCCGCACCGGCCAGGCCGCCCCGTAGGGGGGGCGGGCTGTGGCCTGGTGCGTGGCCTGGTGCTGGCCACCCGGCTGGCCGGGTGCCCGGCCTGGTGGTGGCCGGGTGGGCCGGGTCATGGCTTCATCACCACTTCCACCGCCTCGACAGCCTCGTCATCGCCCACAGCGTCCACACTCGACGGCACAACGGTCGTCCGCAGCCGAAACTTGGTGCCGGACTTCCGGTCACCATGGACGTAGTCGGCGGTGTCTGCGCCTAGGTAGCTGTCGGACTGAGGATCGGCCGTCTGCCGGTAGGCCGTCACCACCGAGTGCTCGTGCGTCTTACGAGGGCCTTCCTCTCGGCGGGCGTAGCTCTCGTCCACCAGAAGATCGATCGCTTTACGCCACAGCGCGCGCTTCGGCTCTTTGTTGGCCGCTTTGCGTTCGGCCATCATGGCATCGACAGTTTTCGTGGTCGAACGTTGGGCGCGGTCTTCGGTCGTCTCCCAGTACCGGCTGACCCGCTCCATGAACCACGTAGGACGGAACGCAGACCCATCCCTAGCCCCAGATCCGTCGCTCTCGACCACATCTACTGTGCGGCCCGCGTTTACCGGTGGGCTCAGCGTCCAGATCGGTGACGTGGGATCAGTGCTGTCTAGGTGGAAATCGGCCACGCGCTGCGTGCGGTCGTTCTTGCGCCAGCTTCCTCCCAGACCACGAACATGACCGGGGCGGTCCTTGCCAACGCGGACACTGGCAAAGCCCGCCATTCCCACCGCGAACGGTTTCTCCATCTCGACGACGAACGCGGCCCCGTCCAACCCGGCTAGCTTGTGCTGCCCACCCAGAGCGAAGCGTCCTCGCCCTTCGGTGTCGCGGCTGACGTGATCCACGCAGGCCACGGCTGCACCGGTACGCCGAGCGATCTGCCGGGGTACTTCTCGCTGCCACGCAGCGACGTCGTCGTTGTTTGTTACCGAGTACCCGAACGTACCCATGCTGTCGGTGACGCCGTCCACGACCGCCAGCGCGAACGCCCGACACAACGTCTGCTGAAAGGCATCCCGCGCAGCAACAGCCCCGAAAGATTCTTCCGGCCGCACGTATACGAACCGGTCGACATCGGTCAGTACTTCTTTGGCGACGCCCAATAGCAATAGCCGTCCCACAACGCCGTCCACGTCGTCCTCGAAGTCGACGTAAAGCACTGATCCATCGGCTTGAAGTACCTGTGCCGCAGCGCATTGCACGAGCCACGACTTGCCGGACTCGCTCTCTCCATGCACGGAGTGAACCTTTCCTGCGTAGAACAGATGGGCACCGTCGTCTCGGCGCAACACCACCGGCGGCGGCGGACCACCACCGCTGAGCGCGGCGGCAACGTCGACCGGCTCCCACGACGATCGAGGGGGTTCGAGATCAGTAACTTCGCCGGCGTCGTTGAGCAATCCGAGTTCACGCAGATGCGCACGGTCACGACCAGGAAACGGCGTTGACGGATGCCACAGACCACCCGGTTGCAGCGCCGCCCAAGCCTCGACACCGGCGGTACCGTCGCCCGCAACAATCTGCGCAGCGTCGGCTTCGGCAACATCGAACTCGCGGTGCGCGCCAGCCGGGCCACCACGCGCCTCCGACACCGCGCGGACGTACTCTTCCCGGAGAATCCGCAGTGCCGTCGGCACTCCAGGAGCGCCGCACGCACCCTGGCGAATCAGCAAGATCACGAACTTGTTGAGGGCGTCGTACCGGCCACCATCCTGACGGAACGCCGCGAGGCATCTGTTGAACAAGAGGGACGTCTCTCCGGTCAACTCACCGTCCCGCAACTGTTCGACAACCGCTTTGGCCTGAGCCCGGCTCCCGAGCGCGTGCCCGTATGTCGCATCACGGCGCAAGCCGTCGACCCAGGCCGGGGGAAGCGTGGGCAGCAGTTCGGGGCGCGGAAGCGCGTCGCACCGTTTTCCGTCTGGTCCCAAGATCACGTAACGACGACCGGTGTGATGCACGCTCGGCGGCATCGCGCCGACGCGATGATGACGTTGAACGATCTCGACACCTGCACCCAAAACGCCCCGAGACTCCCACCCCTGTTCGACAACCTGTTCCGGGAGTCGATACCAACGGATGCCGGAGCCGTCCGTCCGAGCGGTCGTAACCCACGTCGGCGGTAGAACGCCCCAGCGTTGTTCGGCGTCGATGAGGGTATGCCGTCCAGATTTTCCGCCGTAGAAGTCCGCGTCGATGCCGATCACACCGCGCGGCGCTCGAGATGCGATGTTCAAACCGAGTCCACTGCGCGCCCACCTGCGTACTGCGTGCCGGAGTTCGTCGACGTTTTCGATATCGATACCGTTGCGTCCGGTCACTCCTCCGAGCAAGGGTTGCTTACCAGTATCACCGCCGATCGGAACCGGGTGCCAGCCCCGCTCGCGCAGATCTATGGCCGCATTCATGAAGCTATCGACACCAAGCCGATTGCGTTGCTGCGGGTTTGAGCTGGTGTTGCGCCGCTTCGGTGCGGTAGCATGTGCCATGTCTGAGGCCCTCCTGGCCTGCCGAGGGTGAGAGCTCGGCGATGAATTCACGGTTCCAGTTCCGGTGACCTGACAGCAGAAACAGTCAGGTCACCGGAGGTGTTTATCGGTTCTTATCGGGTGGATAGTTGGCCGCGCGGTCCCAGCCGTCGTTGACGACATAATCGAGTCGTCCCCCGTCCTCGCCGGTTCCGCGTTCCCAGCCGCCTGGAGTGACGTCTTTTGCTAAATCCCATGCGCACGAATCGCAGATCGGGAATACGCGGGTGACCTTCCCCGAAGAGACCAACAAGCCCCGGTCAGCCGTACGGGAGCAGTAAGACCGAGCCAGTTTGTCTGCGCTGCGAGTCCACCGACCGGTCCAGTAGCATCGAGATGCGAACCGTTCCATCGCTGCGCGAGCGACCCGTTCCGTGCTGTAGTCGAACATCACCGGCAGCGCCACCAACGACGGCGTGACTCCTCCGTCGGCGGTCATACTCCACGGCAGGTTGGGCTTGAACATCGGCACGTTGGGGTCGTGCAGGTGTACTTCCTTCACGCCGTACGGTTCACGCACAGAAATCGCTGCGCCACTGCGAAACTGGTCGACTGGGTTGCCGCCACGGATGTCGACGAGCACACCCGTGTCGGGATGGCCACCGGTGTCTCCGCAGTTGCAGTCCTGAGCCTCGCATCCGTAGTTCGTGGGAGAAGCGGGCCGGTTCGTCGCATTACTTCGCGCATAGGTGAACCCGTTCGCTTCCAGCCACCGCACGTCTGGACGCGTCCGCGCCTCGCCACGAATCTGATCAATCGCCGTAGCGATATCCGGATGCGCATGGGCACTCGGTGAGAAGTCCTGCTGTGCCTCGCCGTTGAACAAAGGGAGCCTGTCGTGCTGCATCCCCGCTGCGATGCGGTCACCTACCGCCTCAGGGGTGCGGAAGTTTGCCATGGCCCGGTCCACGAACTCGTCAGGCGACTCACCGCTATTCATGCGCTGGCACCGCCGTCGCCGTCGCTTGTGGTCCACCATCGGACGGCTTCCCTACGCGTGAATAGGTTGCGGCCAGACTTACGAACACCGACAAGTTCGCCGTTGGCGATAGCCCGACGGATTGCGCGCGGAGTGATAAAGGGTGCCTGAAGCTCGTCGCGAAAGTATTCGGCCAGAGCGCGTTCGGTCAGGTCAGGGCGATCGAGAGGATCAATGGGGGTCGGATGCGCCGAAGGTGCGGGCGTTCGAGTAGCTGTACTCATGGTGTGCCTCCTCAGGAGATGAGGGGCGTGCCACAGAAACGAGAAAAACCGACCTGCAGACACACCCCGAACGGGTCGGTTTTCGATGTGTCCACTAGTCGGCATACATGTCGCGTAGGTGTCTGTACGGGGAGCCGAAGCTCGACCCGCCATTAGCTCGTACGGTCTTTACATATCCCTGGCCGTCCAGTCCGACTGTGTCGGCCTTCGGAACCAGTGGTTGCACTGTGCAGTTGTGGGCGTGCTGGCACCAGTATGCACACCGCGTACATGTTGCGCAAGCCTCACCTGTGAAGTGCGTTCCAGGTGCCCAGAACACCCTGAGGTACACTAATTGTGCAGCAACGACAGGTTTGTAACTTGTTCTGCTGCAACGTCTCTAAGGCCCGAGGTCGAACCTCCATCGCAGTCGCGAGGGAGCCAATCATTCGCCTCGACCCATACGGAGACCTAAAATGACCACCACGCATCCCCAAACCATCCGCCCTGGCTTCGGAGTGCCGGACCTCCCGACCACCGGCCCCGACCGCTCGGCTTTCTTGCGTCCGCTGTGCGGCGCAGAACGCGGATACAACACGCTCGGCGGAGCCCTCGTCACGAAAACCGCCGACGGCATTCCACTTTCTCGAATCTGGGAAGAACAGCAAGCAACAGTCGCGCTCTTCAACGAGCAACGGAGCCGGATCGCCAGCTTGCTCTCGTTCCCGACGACAGTCAGCGCCGAGCCCGTCGCTCAGACGCTGGAGTCCGAATCATTCGAGCGCGCTAGTGAATTCGGCGAGCCAACCGGCATTGCCACAGCGGCTAAACCACTCCTGGTCGGATTCGACCTGGACGATTGGGACCGATCCACGAGGTTTACATGGAAGGCGCTCAGGGCGTACACATCGCAGCAAGTGCAGGGAATCTTCAACCTTGCGCTCGCTGCCGACAACAAGCTCGTCAATGGAACAATACTGGACCGGCTCTTCGACCCGCGCGAACGCGTCAACGATGAGGGGAACAGAGTCTTCGGATTGTGGAATGGCGCCGATGGATTAGGTCCACTTCCCTACTTAGGCAGGGCATTTCCGACCACGACAAACCACTATCTAGCGTCGGGTGCGCCCGTCATCGACAGCGGCGACATCGAAGACCTGATTGACATGGTCTCGGTGAAGGGCTACCGCACCGGCAACGGCACGCAGTTGCTCATTCTCGCCAACCCAGCCGAAAGCCGTCGGATCCAGGGATTTCAACGGGACATTCCGTCGCGCGCACCGTTCGGGTCGGAGACTACAGGCCCGCTGCCTCTGCACTCGTTCATTCCGAGCGCGACGGCTCCCGCATACCTGACGGACCAGACCGTGATCGGTCAGGTTGCGCCGGGTGAGTATGGCGGGTTGCCCGTGCTGGGTTCGTACGGCCCTGCGTGGCTCATCGAATCCGAGTTCATCCCGGCCGGGTACGTCACCGTTGTAGCCACCGGCGGGCCAGGCTCGTCGCAGAATCCGATCGGTCTGAGGGAGTTCCCAGCGCCTGAATATCGTGGCCTCCGTCAGATTCCGGGGCGTGACACCCGGTATCCGCTGGTCGAGAGTTATTTTGCACGCTCATTTGGTACGGGGGTACGGTATCGCTCTGCGGCAGCATGCCTCCAGGTGACTACCGGCAGCACGTACACGCCGCCAGTTATCCCGAAGTGACCCAATGTCACCCGGCAAAGAAGGTCTCAACTATGGCCAGCGGGAGGACAGAGGAGCGTCCGAATTCGGCTACGGAAGCGGGTTGACGCCGCCGGGGTTGGAAGGCGCACCTCCCAGGCTCGGTGGCCGCTACAGGGCGAAGCCGCCCCGTCCACCGACCGACCCCGCGCTGGTGCAGTTGCAGCGTGAACTCGACGGCGAGGACGACTGATGGCGCGGCAAAGAAATTTGAAACGAGATAGTCGGGGTCGGTTCTCTCGGGTTGCCGGAGTAAAAGTCGCCACCAAGACGGCGACGCGTGCTGTGGGTCGTAAGGCCACCGCCAAGGTCCGGCAGTCCTACGTACGCGGCTCTGCCTTCCGGCATCTAGACGTGGGGCCGTCGGGAAATTTCAAGTCCGCGACGGTCGGTGCTGAACTACGGACACCGACCGGGCGCGGTGGGCTGGTTCGCGGGACGATCGGGTATCGCGGCCGCGACGACCGTCGGCTAGACGTTTCTCCGGTGTTGTCGAAACAAGCGAAAACGCTAACCGTTACCGTGCGCCCGAATTCGGCACGCAAGTCCGCGCCGTCTGCCAAGGCATCCGCAGGCAGCAAGACGCGGTCGGCACCAAACAAGTCGACCGGTGCGGGAACCCGTCTACGGCGTTGACGGCCTCCGAGTTGGGCACCTGTAGCAACACGGGTGCTCAAGTCCGACCCTGAGGCAGCAGGGCCACTCGAAACCGCATCTCAGTGCCAGCCGCCACCACGCCCACACCCCGGAGGTTGGGCCTCGGCCTCCGGTAGACGGACCGTTCGGGGTCTGTCCGCTTCTGCCCTCGGTGACCATGTGCCCGGTACCACCGAGGGCAGAAGTGTCTGCCGGTTCAGCCGGTCTTGGACGTGCGTTCGAACCGATCAAACGGTACCCCAACGGTACCTCCGCTTGACGTGAACACGACCCGTTTACGGTTCAACCACAGAGCGCGTACGGTGCGCGCACGCAACCGTCATACAGCCTCATCTACCTGCAGAAACGAATCGAGGCTGGCCATTGCTGGCCAGCCTCGATGATGGAGCGAGCGACGGGATTCGAACCCGTGTAAACGGCTTTGCAGGCCGGTGCCTAGCCACTCAGCCACACCCGCATCGAGGACAAGATTGCCCCAGTGAACCCGATGTGACCATCGTTCTGCTCAGCGTGATTTCAAAGACACGGCAGACGACGGCGCCCAGGCCGGATGCCATGGGAGGATGGAGGGCATGTCTGCTTCGTCGCCGCTTCCACTCGATCCCATTGCAGAGGCCCACCGTCAGTGGACCAAGCATGGATGGGGCGACGTCGCCGACGGGATGGCCGCGGTCACGTCGTTGATGCGTGCGCAGCAGATCATGCTCGCGCGGGTCGAGGAAGTGCTGAAGCCGACTGGTTTGACGTTCTCGCGCTACGAGTTGCTGACGTTGCTGACCTTCACCAAGACCGGTGCGATCCCGATGGCAAAAGCAAGTGCGCGCCTGCAGGTCCACCCGACGAGTGTCACCAATGCGGTGGATCGGTTGGAGACCGCCGGGTACGTGCGCCGGACGCCGCATCCGAGCGACCGACGCACCACCCTCGTCGAAATCACCGACAGCGGCCGCGAACTGGCAGTCGATGCCACCGAGAAGCTCAATGCGCAGGTGTTCGGCAAGCCCGGTCTGGCGAAGGACCGGTTGACGTCGCTGGTGCGAATCCTGGCCGAACTGAGGCGCACCGCTGGCGATTTCGAGAACGACGGGGCCGCTGCGGCCTGGTGAATCGCGCTCGCTCACCCGTTTCATGATCAAATGGTCACTGGGGGGTGGCGGGGGCCGCTCCCAGGTTGGAGCAAAGCAGTGTTGGTTGTGGGTGTAGGCGCGGGTGCACACGGTGCGCGCGCAATCCTGACGTATCTCGACAGTCCTCATCGCGCGCCGGTGGCGTCGCGCACCGTGCGTCGTCGACGAGGTCAGTCGTTGGTCTCCACGATCTCCGACGGGGTGTCCGCCCTGCACACCATCGCCGCCAAATTGTCTCTACCGGTGCAGCATTCGGCCATCGCGTACCGTTTGGCCGAGGAAGCCGACGCCATCAGCGCCCACCGTGATCCGCGCTACGCCCAACTCGTCCACGAAACCGCAGCGCAGCTGCGTTACCTTCGGTTCACCGGAACCGTTCCCGCGCACGGCTCGACAGTACTGTGCGATCTGGGGAGTACCGGTATGACGGTGTCCGTGCTCGACCTCGCCGCGGGCCACACCGTCGCCGCGCGTCGAACAGAGACGTTCTGTGGTGACGACCTGGACCACCTCGTTCGCCGACATCTCGCCGACCATGGGGTCCGGACGGACATCGACTCGTCCCGCGCACTCAAGGAGCGGCTCAGTGACGGCGGTGTGGTGAGCGCGCGCGATCGCGACGGCGCGGGCCACCACGTACTGACGCGAGGGGACTTCGACGACATCATCGCCGGTCCGGTGCGTTACGCGACGATGGTGGTGGAACAGACGATCGAACTGTCCGGCACCAAACCTGCGTCGATCGTCCTGCTCGGTGGGGGCGCCAACGTCACGTCGATCGGCGCGGCCTTCGAGAAACGCCTGCGTCTGCGCACGGTGGTGCCGCAGCGCCCCGAGCTGGTTTCAGCCCGGGGAGCCGCATTGCTGTCCACGATCAATGGTGCAACCGATCAGCAGTTCAGCGATTGACGAACTTGGCCGGACGCTTCTCCACGAACGCGGCCATGCCTTCCTTCTGATCCTCGGTCGCGAACGTCGAATGGAACAGGCGACGCTCGAACCTGACTCCCTCGGCGAGCGAGGACTCGAACGACCGATTCACGGCGTCCTTCGCCATCATCGCGACAGGAAGCGACATCTCCGCGATCGTGGTCGCGGTGGCGATGGCGTCCTCGAGCAGGTCGGCTACTGGGACGATGCGTGAGACAAGGCCGGCTCGCTCGGCTTCCTCGACCTTCATGTTACGCCCGGTCAGCACCATCTCCATCGCCTTGGCTTTGCCGACCGCGCGGGTAAGACGCTGCGAACCACCGATTCCGGGAATGACACCGAGCTTGATCTCGGGTTGACCGAACACCGCGGTGTCGGAGGCGATCAGGACGTCGCACATCATCGCGAGTTCGCACCCACCGCCGAGCGCATAGCCGGATACCGCCGCCACGATCGGTGTTCTGGCCGCGGCCAGACGATCCCATGCCGTGAAGAAGTCGTCGAGGTACACGTCCATGTAGGACTTCGGCTGCATCTCCTTGATGTCCGCTCCGGCAGCGAACGCCTTCTCCGAACCGGTGATGAGGATGGCGCCGATGTTCTCGTCACGATCGAGTTCCTCGACGACCGAGACGACCTCGTGCATCAGCTGAGAATTGAGCGCGTTCAATGCCTTCGGCCGATTCAGAGTGACAATGCCGACCCGTCCACGACGCTCGAGCAGAATGGTTTCGAAGTCAGTCACTGCGCTGCTCCTGTCGAACGCTCACGAATGTCGTTGATGATGCCGGAGAAGTCGACATCGGTACCGCCGCCGGACGTCTCCTTGAACTTCGCGTAGATCTCGGCGGCCTGCAACCCCAGAACTCCCTCGACACCGTTGTCGCGCAACGCATTGGCAGCGAGACCGAGGTCTTTGTCCATCAGAGCAGCGGCGAAGCCCGGCTTGTAGTCGTTGTTCGCCGGCGAAGTGGGGACCGGGCCCGGAACCGGGCAGTTGGTGGTGAGCGCCCAGCACTGACCGGACGCCGTCGACGCAACGTCGAACAGAGCCTGATTGCTGAGTCCGAGCTTCTCCCCCAGCACGAACGCCTCGCTGATCGCGATCATGGACACGCCGAGGATCATGTTGTTGCAGATCTTGGCGGCCTGACCGTTACCGGCCTGCCCGCAGTGCACGACCTTGCGGCCCATCACATCGAGAACCGCTGCTGCCGAGGCGAAGTCCTCCTCCGAGCCACCGACCATGAACGTCAACGTCCCCGCAGCCGCCCCGCCGACTCCGCCGGACACCGGCGCGTCGAGACCGCGATGGCCCGCGTCGTCGATCAGCTTGTGCGCGGCGTGGGCGTCGGCGACATCGATCGTGGAACTGTCGATGAACAACGTGCCCGCCGCCGCCGCCGGCAGCAGATCCTTGTACAGATCGAGGACAAGCCGCCCGTTCGGAAGCATCGTCACGACGATGCCCGCATCCTTCACTGCTGCCACCGCAGAGTCGACGACGGTCACCCCGTCGGACTCGGCCTGCGCCAACGCTGCCGGGACCAGATCGAAACCCTGCACCGTGTACCCGGCCTTGACCAGATTGGCCGCCATCGGGCCGCCCATGTGGCCGAGACCGATGAAGCCGATCGTCTTCTCACTCATGCGTTCTTCTCCAGTCCCATCGGTCGTTTCTGCAGGCTCCACTCCAACCCCAGTTCCCTGTCACCCAACGATGCGAAGTACCGATCGACGTCGGCGTCGGTCACGTCTGCGAGCGTCGCAGGCGACCACTTCGGGTTTCTGTCCTTCTCCACGACCTGCGCACGGATGCCCTCGACGAGATCGTGTGATTCGAGGCTCGCGAGCGAGACTCGATACTCCTCGTTCAACACCTCCTCGAGCGACGACGCCGTGGCCGCGTGCCGCAGCGAGCGCAGGGTCACCTTCAGCGAGACAGGCGATTTCGATTCGATGTCGGCCGCAGCTTTCTCTGCGTCGGGTACGCCGCTGCCGCGCAGTCCGTCCACGATGGCCTGGACACTGGCTCCTGCGTAGTACCTGTCGATCCACTCACGCGATGCATCGAGAGTCGACGCAGGTGCTTCTTCGGTGAACTCGTCCAGAGCGTCGGACAATTCACCGGATTCGAGAATGTCGAAGAACTTCTCGAGATTCGCCGACGGCATGTAGTGGTCCGCGAATCCGGCTGCGATCGCGTCGCCTGCATCCATGCGCGCCGTCGTCAGGCCCAGGTGGGTGCCGAGTTCTCCTGGCGTCCGCGCGAGAAGGTACGTGCCGCCGACGTCGGGGACGAACCCGATCCCGACTTCCGGCATCGCGATCTTCGATCGCTCGGTGACGATTCGGACGTTGCCGTGAGCGGACAACCCGACGCCACCGCCCATGACCACACCGTCCATGATGGCGACGTACGGCTTCGGGAATCGGGCGATCGCCGCGTTGAGAATGTATTCGTCGCGCCAGAAGTCCTTCGAACCGCTGCCGCCCTCTTTCGCATCGTGGTAGATCGAGACGATGTCGCCGCCCGCGCACAGGCCACGTTCACCGGCTCCCACGAGCAGTACGAGGTCGACGTCGTCGGCGGTAGCCCACTGTTCGAGCTTCGGCGCAATCTGCTGCACCATGGCGTGATTGAGCGCGTTGATGGCCTTGGGGCGGTTCAGCGTGATCCGGCCGACCCCACCGCGGACGTCGAACAGGACTTCTGGTTCGGATCCGGTCACTGCCTCGGTCATGCTGCTCCCACTATCGAGCGAGCCACCACGACTCGCATGATCTCGTTGGTTCCTTCGAGGATCTGGTGCACACGAAGATCGCGGACGATCTTCTCGACTCCGTACTCCGCGAGATAACCGTAGCCACCGAGAAGTTGGAGTGCATCGTTGGCAACCTGGAATCCGGTGTCGGTGGCGAATCTCTTCGCCATCGCGCACAGTTCCACCTTGTCCGGCGCGTTCTGCTGCAGCGCATCGGCGGCGCGCCACAGCATGGTGCGTGCAGCTTCGAGTTCGGTCTTCATGTCGGCCAGACGAAACTGAAGAGCTTGGGCGTCGAGCAAACGAGCTCCGAACGCCTTTCGCTCCAACAGATATGCGACGGCCTTGTCCAACGCGGACTGAGCGCCACCGATCGAACACGCCGCGATGTTGAGCCGACCACCGTTGAGTCCGTTCATCGCGATGCGGAAACCGTCGCCCTCGTTACCGAGGACATTGGCGGCCGGGACGCGAACGTCCTCGAAGATGACCTGGCGTGTGGGCTGGGCGTTCCACCCCATCTTCTTCTCGTTGGCCCCGAAGGACAGGCCGGGCGAATCCTTGGGCACGATGATCGCGGAGATCCCCTTGGGGCCCGTACTCCCCGTCCGGACCATCACGACGTACACGTCCGACGTACCCGCACCGGAGATGAACTGCTTGACGCCGTTCAGCACATACTCGTCTCCGTCGCGAACAGCCCTGGTACTCAAGGCCGCCGCGTCGGACCCCGCACCGGGCTCGGTCAGGCAGTAACTACCCAGCTGGTCCATCGAGCACAATCCCGGCACCCACTGGCGACGCTGGTCGTCGTTGCCGTAGGTGTCGATCATCCACGTCACCATGTTGTGGATGGAGATGTAGGCCGCGATCGACGGGTCACCCGTCGCGAGCTGCTCGAATATGCGCACGGAATCGAGCCGCGTCAAGCCGGACCCACCGACGTCCTCACCGATGTAGATGCCGCCCATTCCCAGACCGGCCGCCTTGCGCAGCACATCCACCGGAAAGTGCTTGTTCTGGTCCCACTCGACTGCATCGGGAGCGAGGAACTCGTCGGCGAAATCCCGTGCGGTTTCGTTGATCGCCTTTTCGTCTTCGGTCAGTGTGAACATGCGTCAGTCCATGTTGGGGATGACGAAGTGGTTGGCTGCTTGCTCCTTGGTGCCCGACGGCCACCGCTGTGTGACGGTCTTGGTCTTGGTGTAGAAGCGCACCGAATCCGGTCCGTGCTGGTTGAGATCGCCGAAGCCGGAGCGCTTCCAGCCGCCGAACGTGTGGTACGCGATCGGCACCGGAATCGGGACGTTGACGCCGACCATGCCGACCTGCACGCGCGAGCAGAAGTCGCGAGCAGTGTCGCCGTCGCGAGTGAAGATGGACACGCCGTTGCCGTATTCGTGCTCGGTCGGTAGACGCAGTGCGTCCTCGTAGTCCTTGGCGCGCACCACGATCAGGACCGGTCCGAAGATCTCTTCCTTGTAGATGCGCATGTCCGTGGTGACCTTGTCGAACAACGTTGCGCCCGCGAAGAACCCGTTCTCGTGGCCCTCGAGCACGAAGTCCCGGCCGTCGACGACGAGCTCGGCTCCTTCGTCGATACCGATCTGGGTGTAGTCGTTGACCCGCTTCAGCGCGTCGCTTCCGACGAGCGGCCCGAAGTCCGCGTTCTCGTCGTCGGAGCGGCCGATCTTCAGCGTCGCGACGCGTTCCTTCAGCTTGGCGACGAGCGCATCAGCAGTCTCCTCACCGACAGGAACGGCGACCGAGATGGCCATGCAGCGCTCGCCCGCGGAGCCGTAGGCAGCACCGAGGAGGGCGTCGGCGACCTGATCGAGATCGGCGTCGGGCATGACGAGAGCATGGTTCTTGGCGCCACCGAAACACTGGGCGCGCTTGCCGTTCCTGGCGGCTTCCTCGTAGATGTACTGCGCGATCGGAGTCGACCCGACGAAGCCGATGGCCTTGACGCGATCGTCGTTCAGCAGCACGTCGACGGCATTCTTGCCGCCGTTGACGACGTTGAAGATGCCCGGCGGCAAACCGGCTTCGAGGAACAGCTCGGCCAGCTTGAGCGGTACCGACGGGTCACGCTCGGACGGCTTGAGGATGAACGCGTTGCCGCACGCAATGGCCGGGCCTGCCTTCCACAGCGGGATCATCGCCGGGAAGTTGAACGGGGTGATACCGGCGACGACGCCGAGCGGCTGCCGCATCGAGTAGACGTCGATTCCGCCGCCCGCGCCTTCGGTGTACTCACCCTTGAGCAGGTGCGGGATGCCGACGGCGAACTCGACGACCTCGAGGCCGCGCTGGATGTCGCCCTTGGCGTCGGCGATGGTCTTGCCGTGCTCGCTCGACAGCAAGCGAGCGAGCTCGTCCATGTCGCGGTTGATGAGCTGCAGGAACTTCATCAGCACACGGGCGCGGCGCTGCGGGTTCCACGTCGCCCACTCGCGCTGGGCCTGCTCGGCGTCGGAGATGGCCGCCTCGACCTCGGCGTCACTGGCCAGCGGAACGAGCGCCTGAACCTCGCCGGTATTGGGGTCGAACACGTCGCCGAAATTCCCCGACTCTCCGGGAACGTGCTTGCCGCCGATGAAATGCGTGAGTTCGCGAGCCATGGAATCCGTCCTAACAGGTACGAGAATGAAGTGTGCTCATCCTATAGTCGGACTTCCACGTATGTCCAGCACGTGAGCGGGTCAGAGCCTGTCGTACAACGCCCGCAGCTCGGCAACAGCCCGGCTGACCTCGGCCTCGTTGGACCCGTCGGCTCGGAAGACCTTGCGCAGGATCAGCGGGTCCAGGTCGTCCATCGCCGGCGCCGACGTCGGTTTCGGAAGAGCCGGCAGTCTGGCGTCGTCCCCGAACCAGTCGCCGGAATCGAGTTCGTCGTCGCCGTCACCGACGCCCTCGATCAGCTGATCCAAATCGACGCCGCGGAGCGTCAGAATTGTCGCGGCGGACGCATCGACGTGTTCGGCGGCGATGTACATCAACGCAGCCGCATGTTTGCACGGCCAACCGTCGTCGGGGCAGGTGCAGTCGAAGTCCAGCTGACCGCGGTCGTGCGGAAGAAGAATCGACGCCAGTGCCTGTGGGATCGAGTTGGACGCCAGTTCGGCCAACATTCCTGGGTTGGATGCGACGCGGCTCATCAGCGCCGAGATCTGACCGTCGGTCAGCGGATCGACGGTGATCGACGCCGAGAACGGTTCCAGCTGGCTGCCCTGAACCTCGCCGTAGATCTGGCCGCGTTCGACACCGAGATTGAGCACCTGGCCCTGTCGCGCGTACGTCCGGCCACGGGCGATTCTGCCCGGATCGGCCAGGTCCTCCATGGCGGTGACGAAGTGCCTCCCCCACCAGGTCTGGCCGAATGCACCGCGCTTGTTGCGGGACTCGATGCCGCCCTTGGCTTTCCGACGCTTGCCGTACTGACTGAAGTCGACCATCACTCACCTACCGCGTCTTCGCTGAGACGGAACAGTTCGTGCAGTTCTGCGGTATCCATCTCGGTCACCCAGTTCTCGCCGGTGCCGACGGCGAGATTCGCGAGGTCTTGTTTGGAGTGCAACATCGAATCGATGCGCTCCTCGACCGTTCCGACACAGAGCAGCTTCTGCACCGAGACGTTCTTGCGCTGGCCGATCCGGAAGGCGCGGTCGGTCGCTTGGTTCTCGACCGCCGGATTCCACCAGCGGTCGAGGTGCACGACGTGGTTGGCCGCGGTGAGGTTCAACCCGGTTCCACCTGCCTTGAGCGAGAGCATCATGATCGGTGGGCCGCCGTCGGCTTGGAAGGCCTCCACCATCGCATCACGCTTCGATTTGGTGACGCCGCCGTGCAGGAACGGCACGGCGGTGCCGAACCTTTCCGCGAAGTACGGCGCGACGATGTCGCCGAACTCCCGAAACTGCGTGAACAGCAACGCTTTCTCGTTCTCCCCGAGGATCGAATCGAGCATGTCCTCGACGAGGCCGATCTTTCCGGAGCGATGGTGCCCGCGCTTGAGCACCGGCGAGCCGTCCGACAGGAAGTGCGCTGGATGGTTGCACACCTGTTTCAGCCTCGTCAGCGCAGACAGCACGGCGCCCTTGCGCTTCATCCCCTTGGCGTCGGCGATCTGGGCCATCATCTCGTCGACGACGGCCTTGTACAGGCCCGCCTGCTCGGCGGTGAGGTTCGAGCGCACCGTCATCTCGTTTTTCTCCGGAAGATCGGAGATGACGGCGGGATCGGTCTTGACCCGTCGGAGAATGAACGGAGAGGTGATGGCGCGCAGGCGTGTCACCGCGTTCTCGTCTTTCTCGCGTTCGATGGGAACGGAGAAGCGCTTGCGGAAATCCGTTGGTCTGCCCAGCATTCCAGGGTTGGCGAAGTCGAGGATCGAGCGGAGCTCGTCCAGTCGGTTCTCGACGGGAGTTCCGGTGAGGGCGATCTTGTGCTCGGCCGGAATGGCGAGAGCCGCCTTCGCCTGCCCCGTACCCGAGTTCTTGATGTGCTGCGCTTCGTCGAGCACGACCCGACGCCACGTCCGCTCCGCCAACTGCGCCCGATCGCGCGCCATCAGTGCATACGTCGTCACGACGAGATCGTGCGCGGAAATGGCGTCTCGAAGTTCGTCACCGCTCAACCGCGCCGCACCGTGGTGAACCATCACGCGTAGGCCGGGGGTGAACTTCGCGGCTTCGCGCTGCCAGTTTCCGACGACCGACATCGGCGCCACCAGAAGCGTCGGCGTCGTACTCCGTTCGTGCGCGAGCAAGGTGAGGACCTGCAGAGTCTTGCCGAGCCCCATGTCGTCGGCGAGTACCGCTCCGAGTCCCAGCCTGCTCATGAACGCCAGCCACTCCACACCACGCTGCTGGTACGGCCGCAGGGTTGCGTTCACGCCCGGTGGAAGCGGAATCGGCTCCGGGCTCGCTCCCGGCTCGAGCAGCGCCTTCGCCCATCCCGTCGCCCGGATGTCCTGAACGGACGCCGGAGGCGGATCGGCAAGGGTCATCTCGCGCATCAGCTTGCCGAGCGGGGTCCCGTCGCCGTGGTGCTCGGCGACGTATTTGGCGGCGCGGGCGAGTTGACCACCGTCGGCGAGCACCCACTGCCCGCGCAGACGCACCAGGTCACCCTTGGACACGGCCAGGCGATTCATCTCGGCCTCGGTGAGGACCATGTCGCCGAGCTGAAGTTGCCAGTCGTAGGAGACCAGTTCCTCCATGCCGACGGCTCGGTCGGCGGCGGCCTTGGTCACCGCGGGTGATTCCACCCGCAAGCGCATCGACGGATCCAGCCGCGTCCATGCCCGGGGCAGCAGCACCGTCGTTCCTGTCGCCTGCAGTGCCGTCGCACCGTGCTCGACAAGATCGATCACCACCGACGTGGGCAGCAGGAGATCCAGCGTGCCGTCCTCCGACGGCAGATCCCGCAGCCGCGGGTACGCCGCCACGGCCTCGCCGAGCTTGCGCACGGCTGTGGAGAGCAGGGTCGCGTCGACGCGGCGGTTCATCGGAACCGGCACGGGCGCTTCGCCGTCGGCGCGCAGACACACCTGCAAGGTCCAGAACGCTTCGCCGAAATCCGCAGAATCTTCGGGCTCGTCGTCGGTGGGTTCGAGCAATCGCAGTACCAGCGACGGCTCGTCGACGGTGAGGGTTTCCCGCCACTTCTCCAGCAGAGTCGACGCCTGCTGAGTGCCTTCCACGTAGGGGTCGTCCAGAACGAGGGCCGACAGCAGCGGGTGTTCCGGAAAGGGTCTGCCCAGCACCGACCTGACGATGGGATCGGTCAGCTCGGCCAGCATGTCGTCCAGGATTGCCTTGGGTCTGTGGGCCGCACGCTGCACGGACGGCATGGCCGCGGCGAGTTCGCTGGCCCAGGCCCGTTGGCGCTCCCCGCCCACCAGACGCCACCTCGGCCACCACGTCCCTTCCAGTCGGACGAGCGAGGGTACGACTCTGCCTGCGCGCGCCCACCGCTCGATGCCGTGCGCGACGTGCGCCAGATACTGCAGATCACCTGCGATCAGCGGATGCGGCGTGATCCTGAGCAGCAGGTCGGCTGCATTGAACGGCACGAGCGCGATCGCGGGAACGCTGGCCGTCGGGGGCCGCCCCCCGTCGGTCGGCGGGAACGTGACCTCGACTCGGTGACGAAACGGTCTGCCGAGTACCTGCGCGAGCGCGGCAGGTAGAGCGGGCTCCGTACCGGTGGTGACCTCGTCGTCCCACAGCGCCAACCCGCTGCCGGGAGACCAGAGACCGTGAAGCACTCGTCCATCCAACCAGGGTGCTCGGTTACGGATGGGCGTGGTGTGCCGGTTGCCGCACCGTGCGCGGGGTCCGTGCGACGCCGACGGGCGAGAAATGGCACACCTCGCCCACCGACTACCGGACATTTGGCACAGTGGATGAATGATCGCTTATGGGTTCAGTGAGTACGGAGGTCCCGAAACCGAGTATTTCCTCGACGTGCCGATTCCAGACCCCGGACAGGGACAGGTGCTGGTAGCGGTGCATGCAGCCGGGGTGAACCCTGCCGATTGGAAGGTGCGGGCCGGCAACCGCAAGGACACCGTACAAACGTCCCTACCGGCAGTTCTCGGCCGTGAGGTGTCCGGCACGGTGGTTCAGGTCGGTACTCATGTGGACGGTTTCTCGGTGGGCGATCGAGTGTTCGGATCCACCGCGGCCGGTCACGGCGGGTACGCGCAGTACACGGTGCTGAACGCGTCCAGCGCCGCACACAAGCCCGATGCCGTGACGTTCGCCGCCGCCGCCACGCTGCCGGTTGCGGCAGGTACGGCCTACGACGGTGTCGACCAGCTGGGCCTCGCGAGCGGTTCGACGTTGCTGGTACTCGGCGCGGGCGGCGGGGTCGGTTCCGCCGTGCTGCAGATAGCCAAGGCGCGCGGTCTGAACACGATCGGCGTGGCCGGCACGGGCAAGCAGGAGTGGGTGGCCGGCCTCGGGGCTCGTTTCGTCCCCTCCGGCGAGCACTTCGCCGACGCCGTGGACACCGTGGTGGACGGCATCTTCGATCTCGTCGGCGGGGACACATTGAAATCGGCGGTATCGCTGACCAAGCCCGACGCACCTGTCGTCAGCGTCGCGGATCCCGTGCTCGCGACGTCCCTGGGCGGGTCGGGCGTGCACCGCAGGCGAACCACGGAGGCGTACGAGGCCGTGGCCGACCTGGTGGCCACCGGTGTGCTGACACCTCGGATCGACCAGACCTTCCCGCTCGAGCGGGCAGGTGAAGCGCTCGCGACGGTGGAGAGCGGCCACGCAACCGGCAAGGTGATCATCGAAGTCGGCTGAGCAATCACTGTCGGTGGGGTGCGGCACAATCGTGTCCGGATAGACCGAGTACGACGATTGGGCGTGTGTGAAGAAGCTGCGTGTGGCGCTGCTGTTGCTGGTGGCCGCTCTGGCCATGACTGCATTCGGGTCCTGCGACAGAGCGTCGATTCCAGGTTTTTCGCCGCCTCCCCCGGCGCCGGGTAGTCCCACACGAGTGCAGATCGAGGATCTACTTGCACGGGTTCAGGTGGTCGCGGACAGGCCCGACAACCCGGGATACGAGCGGGGCTGCAAAAGCGGGGAGGGCTGCGTGTTCGGTCCGGCGTGGACCGACGATTACGACGGGCCCGGCGGTCACGACGGCTGCGGTACCCGCGACAACGTCCTGGCGCGTTCCCTCACCGAGGTGACGTTCCGCGACGGGACTCGGAACTGCGTGGTCACGTCGGGGGTTCTCGCGGACCCGTACTCCGGTGAGTCCGTCGAATTCGTCAAGGCCGACGCAGGCAAGATCCAGATCGACCACGTCTACCCACTGTCCGCGGCCTGGGACATGGGCGCGAACGCATGGACACCGGACAAGCGAGTCCAGTTCGCCAACGACATCGACTTCAACCTCCTTGCCGTGAACGGGCCCGACAATCAGTCGAAGAGCGACTCCACTCCAGCGCAGTGGCTACCACCCAACGCCGCGTACCGATGCTTCTACGCGGGCAAGTACCTGTCCGTCGCGGCGCAGTACTCGCTGCCGATCACACAGGCGGACCAGCGCGCGCTCTCGTCGGTGGCGCAGAACTGCTGAGAGTAAAGTCCGAACGATGTCCTCGCGCAGCTTCCTCGACCGTGAAACACAACTGTGCATGTCGCTCTCCGGTCGCCCGAGCAACATCGGTACCCGTTTTCACAATTACCTCTACGACGAACTCGATCTGAACTTCGTCTACAAAGCCTTCACGACGACGGATCTCGCTGCCGCGATCGGAGGCGTCCGCGCTCTCGGAATCCGAGGGTGCGCAATCTCGATGCCGTTCAAGGAAGACGTCATCGCATCGATCGACGTGATGCACGATTCCGCGAGCGCCATCGAATCGGTCAACACCATCGTCAACGAGAACGGCATACTGCACGCGTACAACACCGATTATCAGGCAGTCGCGAATCTGCTTGCGTCATCAGGCTTCTCCACCGACTACACGGTTTCGGTGACCGGTAGCGGAGGAATGGCCAAAGCGGTCGTTGCAGCACTTCGTGATTCGGGATTCACCCGAGGCACCGTCGTCGCCCGTAACGAGGTCACCGGTCCGGCTCTGGCCGCCGCCTACGGATACGAGTGGTCTGCCCGCACCGTCCAGGCCGACCTGCTCGTCAACGTCACCCCCGTCGGAATGGCGGGCGGCCCCGACGCCGATGCCTCGCCATACTCCGACGAGCAGATCCACGGTGCCCACGCAGTGTTCGACGTAGTCGCCATGCCGTCGGAAACGCCGTTGATCGTGAAAGCCCGGGCCGCAAACAAGCCCGTCATCACGGGCGCACAAGTGATCGCGCTGCAGGCAGCCGAGCAGTTCGTCCTCTACACCGGCATCCGGCCAACGGACGAGCAAATCCAGCGGGCGTCGGAGTTTTCGCGGAGCTAGCCCGAAGACCGTGCAGGATTATCCAAAGGACAGTTTGCGCACCGCCAACTGACGATGACCAAGGAGGGCCAGTGCAGACTGGTCACGGCGTGGAGATCAGTCGCCAGACATAAGGCAGATTTACCAGCGGAGCGCAGAGGGCCATCGCGCACGGCATCAGGGTCGGCCCTTCTTTCCTTGCTCACGGTATGGACCCCATGGCGACGATTCCGCCGACCAAGCTGGCCAGTGGCGCTCCGCTATGGGACGGTCGAGACACGAAACGGACGGAGGCCACGAGTGTCTCCGTATCCCGAGTTACTGCACACTGTCATCGACACGACCGATACTCGCGCACTTGCCGAGTTCTACCGGCAACTCTCGAGCTTGAGGCACCGAGCAGGCGACGAGCCGTCCGAAACCCCCGAATCGCAGCCGGGGTGGTTGGTGCTTGTGGACGCGAGCGGCGTCCGAAAATTAGCGTTCCAGCGCGTCGACTTGTTGCCGAGAATTACGTGGCCTGCGCACGACATTCCGATGCAGATACACCTCGACTTCACCGTGCGCAACGCCGCTGAACTGCAACGACAGCGTCAGCGCGCCGAGTCACTCGGCTCACAGGTGATGTTCGATCGCACCGACGACGCCGAGGAGCCGCTCTATGTCTTCGCTGATCCATCAGGTCATCCGTTCTGCATATTTGTCGCGTGAACTCTGCGTTGCCGTCATGCCCCGGGGCGCTGGACATGCGCTGCACCGGCCTGGTCGACTGGTCACCCCCGGTCCCACCATCAATCTCCGAACCGAATCTGCTACGAAGCAGACTCAATACGCGCGTCGTCCGGGGAATCTGGTAGCTCGCCACCGACTAGCCTCATCGACGATAGGGAGGCCGAACCCCAACACCGGTGATGCAGGGGCCAGCTGACCTCACGCGCACCCGAGCTCTCGCAGGTCGCCAAACCCGCAGTCGGTCTCAGAAGCATCAGCACTCCTCTCCGGCCAACCTCTCGCGGAGGAACAGGAGGCGCAACCAATGAGACGTGGGCGTTCGCGCCTAGCGTGCCTAGACGTTCCTGAGAACCGGCGTCAGGTATCGGATCAGGGCAGTTTTGAGTTCGGTTACGAGTTCCTTCTTCCTGGCGATTTTCTTCTCTGCTGCAATGACGGGCATCATCCCGCGCGCGATCTGCAACGCGACCAACGTATGGAGCCGGAGACGCTTGGTGCTCAGGGCCGGGGCCAGCGCAGCGAGTGCCTGTTCGACCCGTGCGGCGAGTTCGTTCTGTAGCGGCACCACCGCTGCATACAACGCAGGCTGAGTGTCCGCACGCGAGAACAACTGCAAGAAAGCAGGATTGGCGGCGTTGAAGGCAACCATGTTGTCCACGGCCCGATCGACGAACTCCTCCAAAGTCTCGCCACTGCCATCCGGCGGTGGGTGCACCGCGGCCGACTGCGCCGCAGTCAGATCGACAACATACCGTTCCGCCAAGGCTTCGGCGATCTGCTCTTTGTTTCGAAAAAATTGATACAGCGACCCCGGCGAGATACCCGACCTGGCTGCAATCGCGTTCGTGGTTGCCGCATCGAACCCGACCTCACCGAACAACTCTTCGGCTCCATCCAGAATCGCCGACATACGTTTCAGGCCGCGTTCCTGACGCTTGGGGGTATCGGCGGTAGCCGACGGTCGAGCACTGTTCACCTGATCTCCGAATCTTCCCATGGACAAGACGAGTAACCACTCGTATTGTTTAACGCGAGCAACCGCTCGCATTCACGGTAGCAGGGGGATCTGCGATGCCCACACGATTCGTCACAACCCGCCCCGGACTGACCTTGGCATTGGCATTGGCCGGGATCCTGTTCGTCGTGCTGACCGCCGTCGCGGCTGGAGCCATGAACGCACTGTCACTGAACCGATTCGAGGCCACAAACGCCCCCTCGGCATCGGCCGAAGCTGTATTGAAGATGCTCTGTCGACGGGAACGCCCAACATCGCCGTTCTGGTGACGCCGACCGGTGGTGGGCTCGACAGCGCCGATGTCGCGCGCGCCGGACTGAACCTGACCACCCTGGTCGGTGACTTTCCCGGCGTCGGTAACGCGTGGTCGTACTGGACCGAGAACGTGCCGACTCTCGCCGCGAACGACGGGAGCTCCGCGCTGATACTGGCGTGGGCGCCGGGCGACGCCACCCACGTGCGCCAAGAAGTCCTGCCGGCGTTGGAAGAGGCACTGGAATCGGCACCACTGCAGTCCGTCGAACTGGCCCTCGGCGGTAGCGATCAAGTCTTCCGTGCGGTCGCCGAACAATCACGCACCGACTTCCTGCGCGCCGAAATGATCATCGCACCGCTGGTCGTCTTGTTGCTGTGGGCGGTAGTGCGACGCCTACGCCTGGCGGGTGCCGTCTTCGCTACCGGACTGTTCTCCGTGGTCGGCACACTTGCAATCCTTCGAATTGTCACCCTCGTCACCGAGGTATCGACCTTCGCCGCGAACATCGCCCTCGTCATGGGCATCGCACTCGGCGTCGATTACAGCCTGTTTCTGATCTACCGATTCCGCGAGGAGGCCCGGCGCACCACGGACAAACGCGAAGCAGTCCAGCGTGCGACTACCGCAGCGGGGCGCACGATCATGTTCTCGGGTGCGACGGTCGCCGCATCCCTTGCTGTGCTGTTGGTCTTTCCGTTCCCGTTCCTGGCGTCCTTCGCCTACGCCGGAATAGCCGTCGTCATCACCGCCGTCGCCGCGGCAACGCTGGTCCTTCCTGCAGCTCTGGTACTCCTCGGACCGCGCGCATTACGACGCACCGAACGACCCGGTCACGAGCAGGACGGTAGCCCGGTGTGGCGACGGATCACCGAAGCGACGACCGGCCGGCCGGTCGTGTTCGCGGTCATTGGTGTCGTCGTGCTCGTTTTACTCGGCGCCCCGATCCTCGGTGCCCGATTCGGTGCCCCCGACGACCGGATCCTGCCGCAGTCGGTACCGGTGCGCGCACTCTACGACACCATCCGTGACGACTATGCCAGCGAAGACGCCGACGCAGTCCTTGTCGCAGCATCGAACACCGGCCCGGATCGGATCGCCCGATACGCCAGCGACCTGGCGGCACTGCCCGAAGTTCTGCGCGTCGACGGACCAATGGGCAGCATCGACTCGAGCGGAACCATCACCCCGGCCCCAGACACTGCCGTTCGCTTCGAGGACGATGGATCCTCCACCTATCTGTCGGTAGTCCCCACCCGCGAATCGCTCGACGACCGAGCTGGTTTCGTCGAAGCCGTCCGTTCCGTGGACGCACCGGCGGGGGTATTGATCGGGGGATCGCCCGCGATGCTCGACGACTACACAAGCGGAGTCACCGCCCGACTACCGCTCGTCGCCGTGCTCATCGCCGTGATCACGTTCGGGATCCTGTTCCTGATGACCGGATCGATCATCGCGCCGATCAAGGCCACCGCGCTGAACTTACTGTCGCTGACAGTCATGTTCGGAGTCCTTGTGTGGGGATTCCAGAACGGCAACCTCGCGGGGTTGCTTGGCTTCACACCGACCGGTGCGATCGAGCCCAGCATCCCGATCCTCATGTTCTGCATCGCCTACGGATTGTCGATGGACTACGAAGTGTTCCTGCTGTCGAGAATCAAAGAAGAATTCGACCGCACCGGAGACAACCGCCGCTCCATCATCGACGGCATCTCACGCTCTGCTCCCGTCGTCACCGCAGCAGCGCTGATCCTGGCCGTCTCGTTCGCCACCTACGCCACCTCCGGAGTGACGTTCCTGCAGCAACTCGGAATCGGCATGGCACTGGCAGTACTCGTCGACGCCACCATCATCCGCGCCCTCCTCGTCCCGGCAATCATGCAACTGACCGGACGCTGGAACTGGTGGGCACCAGGCCCACTCGCACGCCTGCACAAGCGAATCGGAATCACCGAGTCCCCGAACGTGCCCGACCGCGACTTCCACCACGAACCCAAGACCTACGCCTGACCTACCAGCACCACCACACCACCGACCAGCATCGTCACACTCGGATGGAGTATCGCCATGCCCGAACACATACCGTTGCATCCCATCACCCATGCCGTTGCCGCCGTCATCGTCGCACTCATGTCCGCTGCCCTGATGATCGGAGCGCCCGGACGTTCTACCGCTCAGCCGGCCCCGCCCAACGTCGTGGACGTCCCTGTGTCCTTCACCGTTCGCAACGTCAACGACACTGCGGTGCCGTGCTCGGCAGACGGTCGAACCTCCACCGTACGAGGTCATCTCACGGCTCCTGCCGCCGGGATCGGGTCCGCTGTCACTCTCTACGAACACGGCATTGCAGCAGGCGAATGGTACTGACGCCTGCCTGTACCTGGCTACCACCACAGCTACGTGATGGCGGCCAGGGGCCAGACCTCCCTCACCATCGACAGGCTCGGCTACGACTCCTCCGACTCCCCGGCTGGCGGTGCTATGTGCGTCGGGTCCCAAGCGACAATGGCGCACCAGATCGTTCAAGCCCTGCGAAGCAGGACTACCAGTGGAACGCTCCCGGCTCGGCACCGACGTTCGACCACATCACGCTCGCCGGACAGTCCAACGGCGGCCAGATCGTCCAGGTCGAAGCCTTCACATTCAACGACATCGACGCTCTCGTCGTCATGGACTGGGCAGACCGAGGCCTCACCCCCGAAGCCTACGTTCGCTTCTTCGCTACCACAGCCCGATGTCTGGCCGGCGGGTCTCCATCGGAACGCAACACCGAAGTAAGCGGATACACCTTCTACGACCAAGGGCGAACCGAATTCGTCACAGGAAATTACACAGACACCGAACAGCACGTCATCGACGCCGCTGCGCCATTTCAAAACCAGCACCCTTGTGGCGACATGCTGTCGCAAGGACCCGCAATTGCTGTGGACTTGCTCAATCTATCGAAAATCACGATTCCGATACTCGGTTTAAACGGGGATGACGACGCGCGCGTGCAATACGGAACCGAACATATTCGGTCATTCACAGGGACCCCCGACAAATACAGCGTGACAGTACCGAACGCCGGGCACTACATGGGCCATGCAAAGGACTACGTGCTCGAACACGCCCGCCAGTACGGGCAGCGGCTGTCGGTGTTCTCCGGCTGCATCTTCGCCTCCGACGATCCGGTGTACCGGGGTGTGGCGATCCCGCGGCGGTTCTTCAAAATTGCTGCTTGGCAACAGGATGTGGCTTTTGCAGCGACGGGGCACGTCCTCGATCAGACGCAGTCGCTGGGTCCGATCCTCGAACGTCCCGCCCGCGCCGACACTGCTACTCCCCCACTCGGTCCGTGTCGAACCTTCCAGGTCCCCATCGAAGACATTGCAGATGCAACAGGGCTGTCGATAGACCGACTCGTCACCGCGGACCGGTACGCCCTGCAGTCTGCCGCACGGCTCGAACAGCAGCGATGGACCGAACTGTCGTCCTACGCTGACATCGTTGTGTAGTGCAGTAGCCGACTGCAGTCTTGGTTGACCTACTTGACTTGACCTGATTGACCTCAGTATCGTGGGTGACATGAGCACACCGCTGCAGGACCTCGTCGCCGCCGAGCTCGCCGCCAGCGGCCTCGACCAGACCGAACTCAACCCGAGTGATGTCGCGTATGTCGAGAACGGGATCCGCAGCGTGCTCTCCGGGCTGAAGGCACGCCGTGCGTGGGAAAATCATATCGGCGCGATCCTCACCCACAAGCAAGTCCTGGACGTGACCGGGTGGACGAAACAAGCCCTGAGCCAAGCAGTCCGCGATCATCGAGTGCTGCGACTGGTCGCCGCAGACGGGTCGGTGGGCTACTCGGTGACAGGGTTCGACGACAACACCCCTGCCCGGCCGATCCTCGGAATCAAGGACGTCCTGCGGGTGTGGGCGAGTGCTGATACGGGCGGGTGGATGGCTGCGTCGTGGTTGATGACCGAACAACCCGAACTCGGCGGACGCACCCCGCGGCAGGCGCTGCTCGACGGTGACGGACCGTCCGTCGCTGATCTTGCGCGCGCGGCGACCGAGCATCTCGCCGCGTGAGCGCTCCGCGTACCGCACTGCACCTACTCGCCCCTCCCCCACCGGATCACCTCCGCGATCGATTCCCCGCCTTCACAGTCCAGGCCGGCACGGAGGTATTTCGCTGCCACAGCGCAACTCGCGGGCCGTTGTGGTTCGCGAACGGCGGCCACGGACGCTTCGACCTCGCCGACGAGAATGGCACCTGCTACGCCGCCGAGTCCGAACAGATCACCCTCCTCGAAACATGGGGAGGGATGCGGGTCGTCCCGAGCAGCGAACTCACCGCACGCGCAGTCAGCCGGTTGGAGATTGTCGACACGCGGCCGCTCGCGGATCTGACATCGAACGCGGCAGCGCAATTCGGAGTCACCGCAGAGATATTCAGCACCGGGAACTACCAGCTGACGCAGCTGTGGGCATCCGCCCTTCGCAGCGCAGGCTACGCCGGGATCCGGTACTGGGCGCGGCACGACCTCGCACATATGAATGCCTGCCTGGCTCTTTTCGGCACCGCTGGCGCATCATCGAGCGAAGTTTCAGGGAACTACGCGGTGACCGAGACCGACACTCTCTCTGAACGAGCAGACCTGATCGACGCGCTACAACGCAACACCGGCATCACCATTCTCTCGGTGCCGCCGTCTCTCTGACGCGGACAGTCAAGGTTCGGGGATCGCGATAGGAGCTGCTGGCGGCCGCCCGTTCATTCAAACGATATACAGGCGATCGGCCGGAGTCATTGGACCAACCGACAGCCTCGGACGACGAGCACACTGCGTGAACGACCACTTTCACACCGTCAACAGATCTTGACGAACGCAGACTTCAGCAATCACGCAGCTCTTCCGTCGAGGTAGTGTTGCGCGCTTGGCGGGCACAACGACGCTCAAATGCGAGGCGTGGGCCGTGGTTACTCGTCCCAGACCCCGTCAGTCCATTTCGTGCGCGTGATCATCGACGGACCACCGCGGCTGTCTGCCCGGACGTACTCGAGCCGCTGTTGTCGTTCGCTTTCGATCAGTCGGTCGGCGACCGAGGCGGGTATCTTTGATACGTAGCGAAGGGCGAACCGGTTGAACCACGTCGTGAGCTCGCGGCGCCGTTCCAGTGGGGTTCGAGGCCAAAGGGTGTTTGCGACAGTGACGGCGTTTCGATCGATTCGTTGCCAGGCGTGAGTTGCGGACCGGGCGTGTTCGAGGTCGCTACGCAATTGTTCGGACGCGGTCGCTCGGCGTCCGGGGAAGAGTGTTCCAACCGGCTCGTGCTGGCGCAGTTCCTCCATAATGAGGTGCCGCCACCGTGCGACCCCTTCTGGTGCGCCGTGGCCGGGCACGCCGATTACTGCGGCTGGGGTGATCACAGTCGAGGCGGACTCGCGCATTTCTGTTCGTACGGCTGGCAACTTTCCGGTTTGCGAAGCCATGACGACTTCGGCGTCCGGGTTGAATTCGTGCACCATTTGCGCGGCGTCGATGGCACTCTGACACATCCCCAGTACGAGAACCCGTCGGGCTCGCTCGAGTTCGGCCACGTGTCGAGGCGTGTCGTACGCGCCCCACAGCAGACGATTGGAAAACGGCCTGACGTCGGAGAGTGTGCTCGGACGGGTGTAGTCCCGTGCAGATGACAGCCTCGCCAACTGGGAAGGTCTCGCCGCTGTCGGTGACGATCGTGATTCCTGACGCGCTCGATTCGATCGTGTGGGCCGATGCAGGAACGTGGTCGAACACCCCATGGGACTGTGCCTGCGTGACAGCGCGATCGAAGTAGGCCGCGAGGTAGGCGAGGAACAGTCCGCGAGGTAGATACGAGTGTTCGCTGATTTCGTCCGAGGCAACTCCCCACCGTGCGGTGTGGGTGGGGTTGCGTCGCAACCATTCGAGAAAGTGTCCGGGGTCGTGCGGAATCACGGAGTTGACGCCAACACTTGTGTTGCACAGTAGATATTCTTCGTCCCTGTCGAACGCGATGCCCGACGCCGGTATTCGCGGATCGATGATGAGGATCCGATCGATACCCTCCCATTCGCAATGCGCCAGTTGTACGACGAGTGCTGTCCCGGCTGCACCACACCCGACGATAGCCAATGATCCCATTTCCCCCCTGGTCGATGACTCGATGGTCGATGCGCGTCAGGTGCGCATCACTGCTGGTGTATCTCGTCCGGCCATCCATCCGCACAACGTCAGCGGGATCATGACCGTGAGCAGCGCGAGCAACGGGATCGTCCAGGATCCGGTCGCCCCGTGTATCGCCCCGGCCGTCACCGGTCCGAGTGCGGCGATGAGATACCCGATCGATTGCGCCATGGTCGACAGGCTCGTCGCCGTGCATGTGTTAGGGGCGCGAAGATTGATCAGGGTCAGGGCGAGCGAAAGTTGGCCTCCCTGACCGAGTCCGAGCAGAATCGCCCACACCACCGCCAGACCGGCGCTCCCGACGAGAACGCCGATCAATCCGGCGAAGGACAAGGCGACAACGGCAACCGCGAGCGCGCTCTGGCGACGGAGACGGGCTGCAACCATAGGAACGGTCAGCGCCGTTACGATGCTCGATATCGTCGGAGACCATCATCGGTCGGCGCTTACGCTCCTGCAGCGCACGGTGCAGCGACCACAGCAACGTCGACTTTCCGTGCCCGGCTTCACCGACCACTATCTGCGGGGTCACGCCCGGTAGCTCGAGCCGGTCGAGCAGCGCGGGTTCGATGCCGCGCGGGACGTACCAATGCTGATCGGCATGGCTGTCGAGCGGTTGGGCAGCAATGCTCTCGACGAGCCGATCCGACAGGCGCGTCAGCCGGTCCCAGTGATTGGAGCGAAGGAATCCGTGGTGGATGTAACCGCCCACCGCACCTGGCGGGCGCGGGACGATCTCGCTCACCGGTTCGGTGCTGCGACGCCCGGCAGCATCACCCGCAACACTGCGTCGACGACATCGGTGGCGGCCTCGTTCGGGCGGGTCAGGCATCGGAAGAGGACATTGTTGGTGAGCATGATCGCTACTTCCATCACGGGGGCATCGGCGGTGAATACCGCTGCCTCTCGTCCGCGTTCGAGAATCGGCACGACGGCCGAGGGGAGGTAGAGGTTTTCCAGGACTGTGGTGACTGTGCTGGGCTGCTGGAATTGTTCGAAACTGAGCGCCAACAGCATTCCCGAACTCATGGCTCGGTTGCCGATCACGAACTCCCCGATCGCGGTCAGGGTGCGGCGCAGCGCGACGAGGGGTTCGACCGCTAGTTTTTCGTCGGCTCGCCGGAGCCGGAGCACCCGGTCGAACTCGGGTTTGAGCGCAGCGACGATGATGTCGATCTTGCTAGGGAACAGTCGAATCAGATCATCGAGGCGGATCCGTGCGGCGCGGGCGATGTCGGCGAGGGTGACCAGGAAGTATCCGTGGTCGACGAAGAGGGTTTCGGTCGCTGAGATGACTTCGGCTTCGACGTCGCCGAGCATCGGATCGAGGGCGATGTCCGCCGCCACAGCGTCCGCGTCGGGGATCGACCGATCCGAATGCACCGGGTCGATCGCCCATCGCATAATCGATTCGGTAGCGGCGCCGACATCACCAGCGTCGATGGTGTCGGGTGTGAGCATCTCGCGTAGGGCCAGTCCGTCGAGGAGCGATCCCAGAATGGTCGAGAGCATCGTCAACGACAGTGGCTGCCGGACAGAACCGCCGCGTGCCTGCACGGCATCTCCGACCAACGTCCGGAAGTCGGTATCGAAGCGTTCGAAGTCGGGCACCACTGCTTTGCGGGCGCCGTCGTGGTCGCCGGCGAGAAGTACCGCGAGCATCCGCCGACGCATCAGGCCGGAGGTCATGTCGCCGAACACGCCGCTGACCTGCTCTGCGCGCGCAGATGCCGACCGGTGCCCGTCCGCGGACCCCGCGGCGGAGGGGAATCCGACGTACCCGATGGTGATGTTCTCGAGCAGGTCCTCGACGAACGCTTCCTTGCCGCCTGTGCCGCCGGCGCGGGAACTACCGGGGTAGGTGTTGTGGAAAGTTTGCTGCGACAGGCCGGCCTCGTCGACGACCGCCGAAATCGACAGAGCACGCACCATGTCGGTCATGTCGAGTCTGCCGAGAAGACGCGAGCCAGCCTGCAGCAGTTGCTCCCGAGGGGTCGGCTTCGAACTCATCTGGTAACCACCTCGATCGAGCGAACATGGACATCGAACTATAACCAATCGGCCGCTCCGACCGCAGAATGTAGTTCGAACTACACCTGAATGTAGCCGATACCCAAATATGGGCATTGATATCGAGAGCGATTGTGTTGCAGTCGATCTGGAGACATGTTGAGATTGCGAAAAGCTTCAATCACCAGCTGCCTCGTGGCCCGTACAACGGACGCACGCGGCCGCATAGCGCTCTCGGACAACCCGCTCAACAACGGATCCTGGGTGCGCTTGTCCTCGACGCCGCAGTCGCCGATCCGCATCCCCAGTCGCCCCGTCAATGACGCGGTGCCCCGTTCGTGATGTCGACTCATGTCAAATTTGAGAGGTAACGATCATGGTTCTCACCGCTCCCCCGCCGCCGTCAGGCATTCGGCCGGTCACGCCCGGCCGCACCCACTCGCTTCGGTCGCCGCTGCGGACCCGGATCGTTCCCACCGCCGCACCGACCGCCCCTGGCCCGCAGGCGCAATACCACTCTGCGGCCACCCGCGCCGTTGTTCCCGGCCGCCCCGCGTATGCGAACGCCTTATTAAGCAGCAGAGAAATAGACGTTCTTCGGGCCTGGCTGTACTGCGACTCGAAGATCGGCGTCGCTGCGACCCTGCACATCGCGCTGGGAACGGTCAACACTCACCTGACCCGTATCCGAATCAAATACAGCGCGGTCGGACGGCCCGCCCCCACCAAAGCCGCGCTCGTCGCCCGCGCGCTGCAAGATGGAATCGTCGCGCTCGACGACCTCTGACGACCACCTCGCACCGGCGTGAGGAGCGCCCCTCGACCGCCAGCGCATAGGGGAGACGGCGTCGGTCAGTACAGTTTACGTAGGCAACGTCTGAATGCTTACGGGTGACTGTGCGCGGCAGGGATTGGTTTGTCAGAAATCAGCTCTGGAAACGACAGCCCCCACTGGGATGTCAGCGGTCGAAATCAGTTATTTTTCAGACGGTTTAAGTAGGTGACAGCACAGTCGAACCCGCGGCATGGCTCATCGAAACCATGCATGCCAGCGCGACGGCGGTGTTGCCCCGCCGTCGCATCCAGGTCGGCTCAGTCGCAGACCGCTTTGGCTGCATCCTCCGCGGTTGCGAGGGAACCGGTTTCGTATTCTCCGATTGCCGCGACCTTTGCCGCTGATGCCGATGTCGGGTCGAAGGTGTAGCCCAGCCATTCCTTTGCCAGGCGACGCGCGAGCTCGATTCCGATGACACGCTGGCCCATGCACAGCACCTGGGCATCGTTGCTGAGTACGGCACGCTCGACCGAGAAGCTGTCGTGTGCCGTGACGGCCCTGATACCGGGAACCTTGTTGGCGCTGATGGCCACTCCGAGACCGGTGCCGCACACCAGCAGCGCACGGTCGGCCGACCCGTCGGCGATCATGCGTGCCGCGGTGACGGCCACGTGCGGGTAGGCGGTGTGCTCGTCGGTTCCGACGCCCACGTCGGCGACCGATTCGACTCGGTCGTCCTTCTCCAGATCGGCCAACAGTGCTTGCTTGTACTGCAGTCCGGCGTCGTCGCATCCGACGACGATTCTCAGCTTGCTCATGATCTACGTTCCTTGCTTCGTGAAGAGTTCGGCGACGGTGGCGACGCACATGCTGAGCGACACCGCGCCCGCGTCGGGGGTCCCGACGCTTTTCTCGGCCAGGGGACGTGCTCGTCCCACCTTCGGACGGAGTTCCGCGGTGCGCTCCGCAGCGTCACCCGCCACGTTCACTGCGTCGGACCATGCAGTCCGCCAGTCACTTCCGCCGGCAACGGCTTTCTCGACGGCGCCGACGAACGGGTCGAGAGCGTCGAGCATTGTCTTGTCTCCCAGCGATGCACCACCCAGGGATGTCAGGGCGTCGTACCCTGCTCGCAGTGCTTCGGCGACGGCCGCGTCGTCCGGTACGCCGTTGTTGCCCAGTCTGTTTCCGATGGCTGTCAGTGCGGCACCCCACAACACTCCGGATGTTCCACCTGCTTTCGCTGCCCATGCCGAGCCCGCGGCCGCGAGCACCGATCCGGTGCCGCCGTCTCGGTTGACGGCATCGTCCGCGGCATCACGTGCAGCAGCCGTCCCCTTCACCATTCCTCGGCCGTGGTCGCCGTCTCCCGCGACGGCGTCGATGCGGCCGAGTTCGTCCTCCGCAGCAGCCATTCGCTCCGCCAGGGCTTCGAGGGACGATGCCACGAACCGAGCGCACTCCCGCGAATGTTCTTCGGACTCCGGCATTACCGCGGACGCAGCCTCGGCCACGTCGTCGGCCGACCGACGCTCCCCGGTATCTGCCGCGACGACTCCCTTGCGATAGGCAGGAGTGTCCGCCGGCGCGGTCCAGAACCTCTCGAGTTCGTCGTCGAGCCACATGACGGTGAGCGAGCAGCCTGCCATGTCGAGGCTCGTGACGAGTTCCCCCACTTCCGGGTCGACGACGGTGTATCCATGCTCGCGCAGTCGACGCGACACCGTCTGCCACACGACGAACAGTTCCTCGTACTTGGTTCGGCCGAGCCCGTTGAGGATCACCGCGATGCGCTCTCCGCTGCCTTCGGGCTTCTCGGCGAGCACGCCATCGACGAGCAGGTCCGCAAGCTCGGCGGCCGTCGGCATGTCGTGGGAGGACACCCCGGGCTCTCCGTGAATACCGAGACCGAGATCCATCGTCCCCTTCGCCACCGTGAACAGTGGGTCCCGGGCACCGGGCATCGTGCAGCCGTCGAAGGCGACGCCCAGCGTGCGGGTGGCGTCGTTCGCAGCGATTCCGACCCGCTCGACACCGTCCAGGTCGTATCCCTCGTCGGCAGCGGCCGACGCGCACCGGAACACCGTGAAATCACCGGCGATCCCGCGCCTCTTGGCGATCTGATCCTTTGGTGCGCTGGCGATGTCGTCGGTGACCGCGAGGTACCGGGCGTCGATTCCCTCGGCGCGCAGCTTCTGCACCGCGAGACCGAAGTTCATGACGTCGCCCGCGTAGTTGCCCGTCGTCAGCAGCACTCCCCCGCCGCGCTCGACTGCACGAGCCACCGACGCGGCGTCGTCGGCCGATGGCGAGGTGAAGATGTTTCCCACCACGGCACCGTCGGCGAATCCACGACCCACCACTCCGCAGAACGCCGGATAGTGTCCGGACCCGCCGCCGACGACAACCGTGGCCTTGCCCTCGGGTGTCGCCGTCGCACGCACCACCCCACCGGGGACACCGACGACGTACCGCGAGTTGGCGTCGAGGAATCCGTCGAGCATGTCTTCCATGAACGACGCTGGGTCGTTGAAAAGCCTTGTCATGACTGGTCCTATCGGAGTCTGAGACCGGATTCGCGGTCGAACAGGTAGATGCGTTCGGCCGGAGCGGAGAGCGCGCATCGATCGTGGCTGCGGTAGCTTTCGCGTGCGGGGGTCTGCACCAGAAGTTCGCCGCCGCCTGCGACGGAAATTTTCGCCTGGCCGAACTCCATCAGGTGCTCGAAGTAGTCCACCGACGCAGCGATCTGTCCGTCACCGGCCACACCCGCGACGATCGACGCGTCCTGCGGGCGGATACCGACCTTGACGGATGTGCCGTCGGAGACATCGGTGACGTCCACCGACAGTGTGCCGTCCCCGATTTCGACGACACTGGACGTTCCCGAACGACGGACGACACCGTCGAGAACGTTGATCTGCGGCTCGCCGACGAACCCTGCGACGAACAGATTGGCTGGATCGTCGAACACTTCGTCGGGAGTGCCGAACTGCTGGATGACTCCGCCGTCCATCACCGCCAAGCGGTCCGCGAGGCTGAGCGCCTCGACCTGGTCGTGAGTGACGACGATCGTGGTGTACCCGAACTCGCGCTGCAACATCTTGAGTTCGCGTCGAACTCGTTGGCGTGCAGAGGCATCAAGGTGCGAGAGCGGCTCGTCGAGGAGCAGCACCGGAGGGTTCCGAACGAGGGCCCGCGCCAATGCGACGCGCTGCTTCTGGCCACTCGACAGTCCTGCCGGACGCAGCTCGAGTAGATCCTCCATCTCGAGCCTGCGAGCGATGGAGTTCACGAGCTCGTCGGCACCCTTGACCTTGCGTGCCTTCAACCCGTACGCGAGGTTCTCACGAATGGACAGCGGCGGGTACAGCGCGTAACTCTCGAATCCGACCCCGACCTCACGTTTTCCGGGCGGAAGGTCCGTGATGGTCCTGTCGCCGATGCGGATCTCTCCACTCGTGACCGTCTCCAGGCCCGCGATCATCCGCAGAGTCGTGGTCTTGCCGCATCCGGACGGGCCGAGGAGCGCAATCAGTTCACCGGGCTCGATGGTGAGATCGATGCCCTTGACGGCCTTGAATTCTTCCCGCCCACGCGACGAGTAGGTCTTGACCAGGTTGTCGAGCGTCAGGCTCTGCGCGACGGTCGTGGTGTGTACGGCAGTCATCTACTGCTCCTTGCTGTCTGCCGCGCCCAGGCGACGAGTTTCGACGTCCGACGCCCCGTCGGTGCCGTCGAAGATGTGGATGTCCGACGCGTCGACCGACACGGTCACCGTCGCACCTTCGGTGATGTGACGTCCGCCCTTCGACAACGCGATGAGAGTGGTTCCGCCGAGATCGACGGACACCTCGACGTCGCGTCCGAGACGTTCGGCGAGTACGACGGTGCCCTCGAAGTTCACCTTCCCCGGCTGCGTCGACGCCTGCGCGAGCACGTCGACGTCGCAGGGCCGAATGCCGATGCGCGCGTTGTCCCCTCTCGACAGCATTGCCGGAGCGGACACCTCGATGCTGCTTCCCAGCACGCGCAGCGATCCGTCGTCGACGGTTGCGTCGTAGAGGTTGATCTCGGGCTGACCGAGGGCCTTGGCGACGAACGTGTCCGCCGGTGTACGCCAGATGTTCTCGGGAGTGTCCACCTGGACCACACGCCCCTCGCGGAGGATCGCGATGCGATCTCCCAGGGCGAGGGCTTCCTGATAATCGTGGGTGACATAGACGGTGGTGGTCTTGGACATCTCACCCAACTGCCTCAGTTCGACGCGCATAGCCGCGCGAAGCTTCGCGTCGAGGTGCGAGAGGGGCTCGTCCAGCAGGTAGACGTCCGCCGGACGGACCAGCACGCGACCGAGCGCGACACGCTGACGTTGACCGTTGGACAGCTCGCGTGGGAAACGCTTCAGCAGGTGGTCGATGCCGAGAGTCGTCGTCACGGACTTGATGCGTTCGGTCTGCTCGGCTTCGGTGTACTTGCCGGTGCGTCCGGACTTCAGCGGCGATGCCAGGTTCTCCGACACGGTCTTCTGCGGGTACAACGCGTAGCTCTCGAACGCCATCGCGACGTTGCGGTGGTACGGCTCGACAGCTGTCATGTCCGTGCCACCGATGTGGACGGCACCGTCGTCGACCTCGACCAGTCCTGCAATGGACTTGAGCGTCGTGGTCTTGCCAGCCCCCGATGGACCGAGGATGACGAAGAACTCGCCGTCCGCGATGTCGAGATCGAGTCCGTCGATTCCGATCTTCTTGCCGTACTTCTTGCTGAGTCCTTTGACTGCAAGCTGTGCCATCTAGGATTTCACCGCCCCGAACGAGAGACCGCGGACCAGGTAGCGCTGAATGGTGAGCGCCAGGATCAGCGGTGGGAGTGCTGCGATGACTGCTGCCGCCGCAGTGAGGTTGTAGTAGGCCTGTCCGCCACCACCGAGGTACTTGGTGATCGCGACGGTGACCGTGCTGGCGTTGCTGTCGGACAGGATGAGCGGGAAGACGTAGTTGTTCCACGCGAAGATGAAGGCCAGCAATGCAGCTGCAGCGATGCCCGGGCGCACCAACGGAAGAGCGACCATGACGAACGCCCGCGAGCGGGTGTACCCGTCGAGAAGCGCGGCCTGTTCCAGATCCTCCGGCAGATCCTGAAAGTAGGACCGCAGGATCCAGACGACGAGCGGCATGGTGACCAACTGCAGCACCCAGATCATGCCGACCTTGGTGTCGAACAACCCGATCTGGTTGTAGATGACGAACAGCGGAACGATGACCATCAGCTCGGGCGCGAATCGGAACGAGAGCATCTGGAACATCAGATCGTTGCTGCCCTTGTATTGCCAGCGACCCGCCGCGTAGGCAGCGGGGATGCCGATGACGAGCGAGACGATGACCGCGCCGCCGCAGTTGATGAGGCTGGTCAGCAGAGACGACGTGAAATCGACGCTGGTGAGGTCGGTTCCGCGCTGGCTGAGCACGGTTCCGAAGTTCTCGAACGTCGGCGTGAAGGAGAAGTACGTGCTCGTCTGCTCGGCGTCGGACTTCAGCGCCAGCAACACCATCCACACGATGGGGAACAGCGAGAACACGAACCACACCAGCAGTACGACGTCCGCGGCGACCGAGGCCGGGGTGAACCGACGCTGCCCTGGAAGCAATTCCTTTGCCATGATGTCAGTTCTCCGCTCCAGCGGCGCGCCGCTGTGCTTTGCCGAGCACGCTCACGAGGAAGCGCGCGGTGATGAACACGAGGATCCACAGCAGGAACATGTAGGTGCTGCCGCGGGAGTAGTCGAGGTTGATGATCGAGTCCTCGAACGCACCGATCTGCAACGAACGGGTCGCGACACCCGGCCCACCGGCCGTCAGAACCCATGGCACGTCGAAGAACTTGAGGTTGTCCATGAAGCGGAAGATCACCGCGACGAGGATGTACGGCCACAGCATCGGCAACATGAGCCGGCGGAACATGTAGAACCAGCTCGCGCCGTCGACCTCGGACGCTTCGAACGGTTCCTTCGGCAGGGAACGGATGCCGGCGAGAACGAGAATCGCGACGAACGGCGTGAAGATCCACAGGTCGACGAGGATCACCGAGAACAGCGCGTTCTGACTGCTCAACCAGTCGAACGTGTTGCCCAATCCCAGAACGTGATTCAGCACACCGAACTGCGGGTTGAACATCAGCTTCCACACCACCGCGGCGATCACCGGCGCGATCATCAGCGGAAGGATCAGCACCTTCTCGAAGATGCGGCCGACGATCGACGACCGGTTGAGCAGCAGCGCGATGATCACGCCGATGACGGTCTCCACGATGGTCGCCACCACTGCGAACGTGCCCGTGACGCGCACGCTCGACCAGAACTGCGCGTCACCGAGAACGCTGGCGTAGTTGGCGAAGCCGACGAACACCGGGTTCGGGTTCACGGCAGCGTAGTTGAGGAACGAGTACCACGCGCCGACGAAGAACGGGTACAGAATTCCGACGACGATCAGGACGGCGGGAACCGACAACAGATACGGACGCAGCCGACGACGCCACCGCGGCACCTCGGGCTTGGCCGTGGAACCCGGAACAGGCGCGCCCGTCGAACGCGAAGGCTCAGTGCGCGTGGCCATGACCTACCTCTTTCTGAAAAGTCATCACAGGTTCACCTTCGAGGTGTTGGTTTTCGCCAGCCCGTCGAGCCGGGACTGAGCATCGTCGCCGCCGTAGATGTCCTGGAGTGCCGACGCCCAGTTCTGCGTGGTGTCGAAGAACTTCTTCTGCGGAGTGAACTGGATCTTCGACTGGTCGATCACGGTCTCGAACGTCTCGAGATAACCCGCTTGGTCGGCGACCTGGTCCTTGAAGACACCGTCGAACACGGACTTGCGGACCGGGTCGGCGTAGATCCCGCCCTGAACAGCCTTCGACATCGCTTCCTTGCCCGTGGCCCACTGCATGAACAGCCAGGCTGCGTGCTTGTTCTTCGACATCGAGTTCATCGCGAGCGACCACGTCCACAGGTTCGTGGCGTAGCTGCCGTCGGGACCTGCAGGACCGGGGTACCACCCGATGTTGCCTGCCTGTGCCGACGCACCCGGCTTGTTCTTCGGGTAGGTCGCGCTGTCGGCGTCGAACACCATCATGGCTTTACCGTCACCGAGATCACCGGTGGCGTTGGGGTAGTCGTAGGACGTCCACGACGTCGGTCCGGCCTTGTGCTGCATCTCGATCCACTTCTCGGTGAACGCAACTGCCTTCTCCGAGTTCATTCGGGCCTGCAACTCGCCGTTCTCGAAGACGTAGTCCTGCGCACCTTCACGCGTGAACTGGGTCATGAAGCCGGGGTGAATCGTCGCCCACGACTTGGATCCGCGAGTCGCGATTCCGTAGCGGTTCTGCGAACGATCGGTGAGGTCGATGGCCAGCTGCACGAAGTTGTCGAAGGTGTCCGGCAGGGTGATGCCGTTGTCGTCGAAGAACTTCTTGTTGTAGGCGACGACATTGTTCTCGAATCCCCACGGCAACGCCCACTGACCACCGGTGCCGAGCGGTGAGCCCTGCTCGAAATCCCAGCTGGTCGACGTGCGCAGACCCTCGTAGATGTCCTCGAAGTCGTACTCGGCGCTGGTGGCCGAACTGTTCTGCAACCAGGGGTTCAAGTCCTCGAGCCATCCGGGCGGACCGTACTGCCAGATGAAGTACGCCCCCAGCATGAAGACGTCGTGCTTGCCTGTACCGCCGGCAAGTTCGGTGTTGAGCTTGGTGAAGTAGTCCGCCTCGGGCACCAGGTCCGCGTTGACGGTGATGCCGGTCAGCTGTTCGAACTCGGCGAGCAGCGGTTGGAACGACTGCTGGTACGGGTGCGGGGTCTGCAGAATGTTGAGGGTCGTACCCTCCACGGCCTTCCAATCGAACGACCCGCTCACCTCGCCGGCGCCGTTGACGGCGTTCACGCCACCTCCGACTCCGCAGGAGGACAGAATCGGCACCGACGCTGCAGCGACGCCTGCCAGTCCCATCGCGCGGAGCATGTCCCGCCTCGAGAATTGACGATAAGTCATGGGTAAGTCTCCAAAGTGCTTCGTGCAGGAGCGAATCAGGACGGGATCAGCGAAACCTTGACCGACTCTGCGCCGCTTCCGACGAGGTCGAGGCCCTTCTGGAAGTCGGAGAGCGGTAGTTGGTGGGTGCAGATCTTGTCCATCGGCAGCACGCCGGACTCGATCATGCGGATGGCCGCCGGCCAGCAGTACGGGCCGAGATGCGCGCCGAGGACGTCGAGTTCCTTGTCGTCGGAGATGATCGACCAGTCGACCGTGACATCGCTTCCGAAGACGCCGTATTCGACGTACGTGCCGAGTTTGCGAAGCAGGTTGAGCCCCTGCGGAACCGCAGTGGGATGTCCTGTCCCTTCGAGGTAGACGTCGGCGCCGTAGCCGTCGGTGAGGTCCTTGACGATCTTCTCGGCATCCTCGTTGCGGATGTCGATGACGATGTCGGCGCCGCATTCCTTCGCGAGCGCCAGCTTCTCCGGCTGCATGTCGAGCGCGATGACGTGTGCCGGGCTCTTGGCCCGTGCGCCGGCGATCATGCCGAGTCCGATCGGGCCGCAACCGGCAACGACGACGACGTCGTCGAACGTGATTCCCGCCCGCTCGACGGCGTGCAGCGAGCAGGAGAGGGGTTCGGCGAATGCTGCATGCGCGGCCGGGATGTCCTTGGACACCTTGTGTACCAATGCCTCTGCGGGGTACACCATGTAGCTGGCCATGGCGCCGGGAGTGCGACGCTTGAATCCGTACAGGTCGTGCGGCGCACACATGTGGTACTGGCCGCGCAGACAGAATCGGCACTCCCAACACGGCACGATCTGCTCGGACACCACACGGTCACCGACCGAGACGTTCCACCTGGCCGACGCCTCGTCGTCGATCACGACGATCTCACCCACGAACTCATGGCCGGGAATGACGTCGGTCTCGGCCCATGCGGGTCGGTTCTCGTCGCCCCAGAACTTCGCCGCGCCGTGGTAGCACTTCAGGTCGCTTGCGCAGATCCCGACGGCCTCGACGCGGACCAGGGCTTCGCCGGGGCCGGGTACCGGTACCGGCACTTCCTCGAGCCGGTAGTCCTCCGGCCCGTGGCAGACCACGGCCTGCATCTTCTCCGGGATTGTCGTGTCCGGCATCTAAGACTCCTCGTTCAGCAGTTTCGTGTCCGCGCGGTCGTCGCGGGTGAGGCGAGACATTGCCTGTCGGCGATGTGTTGGCGCTCACATTAACGAAGAGGTATACATATGTCCAGAACGAATGTTCAGCAATTCAAACTCCGTGCACATATGTTCAATGGGATACTTCGGCCATGGCGATCACCGGATCTGCGAGCGAGAACCCCCTGTCCGGCCAGTCGGCCGACGGGAGCCATTTCGCGCCCACGCTGCTCTACACCGCGGCCAAGCTCTACTACGACGAGGACGCCACCCAGGCCGAGGTCGCCGCCAAGCTCGGAACCAGCCGCGCGACGGTCAGCAGACTCCTCTCCGAGGCGCGGCGCCAGGGCATCGTTCGTATCGAGGTCGTGCCGCCGAGCAACTATTCGCAGGACGATCTGGCCGAGAGCGTTGCGTCCGCACTCGGCCTCGAGTACGTCTACCTGTCGGCGCCCCTGCCCCCGGCCACGCCGTCGAAACCGACGGTCGATCTCATGGGTCGTTACCTTGCTCCTGCAGTGTCCAAGGCGCTCGCTGCGGTCGGGCTCGTCCCCGGCGACATCCTGTTGGTCTCCTCGGGAAGAACCGTGTACGAGGTGGCCCAGTTCGACCTGGACAGAATCCCGGGAATTCTGGTCGCTCCGACCGTCGGCGGCAACGACCAGCCCGAGGAGTGGTACCAGACGAACGAGATCACCAGACTGATCTCCAACAAACTCGGCGGACGAGCCAACTACCTGTTCGCACCCGCACTTCCCGGTGCCGATCTGTACTCGATCATCCACTCGGACCCGGCGATTCAACGCGTGCTCGAACTCTGGCCCCAGGCCCGGTGCATACTGATGGGAGTCGGGGCACCTCCCCTACTGCGCTCCGACATCCCCCGCTTCGTCCCGACCGATTCCGCATCACTGCGAGACTCTGTCGGCGACGTCTGCTCGCGCTTCTACGACCGCGACGGAAACTCCGTCGAGTTCCCCGGTTCCGATCGCCTGATCGCGGTGGAACTGGATGCACTGCAGAAGATTCCGGTGGGAATCGCGGTGGCAGTCGGGTCGGACAAAGTGGTGCCGATCATCAGCGGCGCGCGAGCGCACTTCTTCAACCGACTCGTCACGGACCCGGCGACCGCACAGGACATCCTTTCCAACATCACGACACTCGACGAGGAAGACACGGCATGACACCTACGATCGACCGATCCACGACTCATGACCTCGACGGCAAACGCGTGCTGATCACGGGCGCAAGTCGCGGTATCGGCGCCGACATCGCGCAGACGTTCGCCGCGGCAGGTGCGCGCCTCGTTCTTTCCGGTCGAGATCGCGAATCGCTCGAAAGCTTCTCTCGCACACTCGACACCGAGACCGCGATCGTCGTCGCAGACCTGTCGACAGCAGTGGGTCCGGACACGCTCGCGGAGGACGCCGCGAACGCGTTCGGCGGGATCGACGTACTCGTCAACAACGCCGGAATCTCCTACCCGGAAACGGTGGACGCACTCGACACCGCGCACTTCGACGAGGTGATCCAGGTCAACCTGAGAGCCCCGTCGTTGCTCGCAGCGCGTATCGGCCGAGCGATGGCCGACGGCGAGGGTGGATCCATCGTCACCGTCGCATCGGCCGCGGCGCTACGACCACTCCCGGAGCACTACGCGTACTGCACGTCCAAAGCCGGACTCATCATGGCCACCAAGGTGCTCGCGCTCGAACTCGGCGGGCGAGGCGTCCGGGCCAACTCCGTCTGCCCCACAGTGGTCCTCACCGACATGGGCCAGAAGGTATGGGGCGACCCGGTGAAGTCCGCACCGATGCTCGCGCGGATCCCCTCCGGCCGATTCGCCGAGCCGTCGGAGGTGTCGGCGACTGCACTGTGGTTCGCCTCCGACGCGTCGGCGATGATCAATGGAATCGACATCCCGGTCGACGGCGGTTACCTGGTCAGTTGAGCGCCCGCGTGCACGATCTCTCGCGTCGCCGGGTAGAGCTGGAGCCAACTGGCATACAGGTCGTCGTACAGGGCTCGGTGTGCGGGATTCGGCGGGACCTCGGATGCCACGGTGGCCCAGTCGGTCTCCGGCGGCACCTCCCCCACGCCGATCGCCGCGAGCAGGCCATCACCGTAACTTGCGCCGATGGCCTGCTCGGTGACGAGCTGGGTCTGCCCGGTGATGTCGCTGAGCGCCTGCGCCCACACCGGACTCCGCAACCCTCCGCCGACGGCGACGGCTCGATTGACCGGCGTGGCTGCGTCGTCGAACATCTCCAGAATCTGCCTGATACCGAAGGAGATTCCCTCGTACGCGGCCCGGAAGATGTGTCCCCTACCGTGCCTCAGGGTCAGTCCTGCCATCACTCCGCGGGCGTCGGCGTCGAACACCGGCGTTCGCTCGCCTGCGAGGTAGGGCAGGACCAACAATCCCTCGGCCCCTGCCGGAACAGCCGATGCCTCACGCATCAGCTCCTCGAAAGGCGCTCCACCGGTGAGCGTCTGAAGCCATGTGGTCAGTGAGCCGGCGGTGGATGTGCCCGCCGCGAGTGCGTACGTACCTGCCTGCACTCCCGTGGTGGTCCACAGCGCCGGATTCGTGTGGTAGTCCGCCAACACTTGGACGAGAAACATCGTCGATCCGTACATCAACATCAGATCGCCCGGATGCCGCACTCCCACACTGAATGCCTCGGCGTACGCGTCGACGGTTCCTGCCACCACGGGCGTGCCGACCGGAATACCGGACGCAGCGCTGCCGCGCGCATCGACATGCCCGACGACCTCACTCGGCCACGCCAACCGTGGCACCTCGAGTCCGCCCAGAATCCGGTCGAGCCAGTCCGCGTTCCAACCGAATTCACGAACCGAGTACAGGGGATCGCACTGACTCGCGGTGTGATGGTCCTGCACGTACTCACCGGTGAGCTTGGCGACGATGTAGGAATTGGATCCGAACCACCGTCTCGCGCGGTCGAACGCCTGGGGTTCGTTCTTGCGAACCCACTCGATCTTCGGCCCCACTGCCTGACTGGACAACGATTTACCACATCGCTCCAGAATGGCATCTGCACCGAAATGGTCTGTCAATTCTTCGATTTCGCGAGACGCCCGTGAATCGATCCCGTACAGGATGGCCGGCCGCACCGGACGCAGTTCGGAGTCGGTGAGCACGAGGCACGGCCCGACCCCGCTGATACAGACACCCGCGACCTCCGAACCCGACGGAACACGGCTCATCAGTGCCGACGCGATGGCACAGACGTCGCTCCACCAGACCGCATCCGCATCCACTTCCGCCCAGCCCGGGTGCGGTAACGACATCTCGTGGGCCCGCTGCTCCGACGCGAGAACCTCTCCGTCGGCGGTGACGAGGACGCCCTTGCTACTGCCGGTGCCCATATCGATTCCCACGAACAACTTCACGATTGCAACACTAACGGAGCACCTCGGCCGGTGGGACCGGTAAGCGCGCATCTTCGATTACCGACGCATCGCCGCACAGGGCATCATTGCTGTTCGTGGCAGAGCCGACCCGATCGACACCGAACGCACTCCAACCGATCCTCGCGGGCATCGTTGCCGCGCTCGTCGGATTCACCAGTTCGTTCGCCGTGGTGCTGACCGGTCTTCGCGCGGTGGGCGCGTCGCCGACGGATGCAGCGTCGGGACTGCTGGTGATCTGTGTGACTCAGGCTCTCGGGATGATCTACCTCGCCCGGCGATATCGCCAACCCATCACCCTTGCGTGGTCGACGCCCGGTGCTGCACTACTTGCCGGGACCGGGGCAGTGTCCGGCGGATGGCCCGCTGCCGTAGGCGCGTTTCTCGTCGTCGGCGCATTGGTGATCACCACCGGGCTGTGGCCGCGTCTCGGTACGCTGATCACGTCGATTCCGACACCTCTCGCACAGGCGATGCTCGCGGGCGTCCTGTTACCGCTGTGTCTGAAACCGGTGACCGCATTCGCCGCTTCACCCGGAGCGATTGCACCGGTCATCGTGGTCTGGCTCGTGCTGCAGCGTTACTCCCCGCGGTGGGCCGTTCCCGCCGCTTTCGGTACCGCAGCCGTCGTCATTACCGTCGATGTCGCTGTCGCGCAGCGCATTCCCCCTGCATCGGACTTGATTCCGCACGTCGCCTTCACCGCGCCGGACTGGACATGGCAGGCGATCGTCGGGATCGCGCTCCCGCTCTACATCGTCACCATGGCATCGCAGAACATCCCGGGCGTCGCTGTCATGAAGTCCTATGGCTACGACGTACCCTGGCGGCCCGCGATGGGGGTCACCGGCCTGGGAACGATGGTGGGTGCACCGTTCGGCGGGCACGCCGTCAACCTCGCGGCCATCAGCGCGGCATTGGCCGCGGCGCCGCAAGCACACCCCAACCCCGAACGTCGCTGGATAGCGGCATCATCTGCAGGCTGGTTCTACCTTCTCCTCGCTGCTTGTTCGGCCGCCGTGGCAACCCTCGTGTCCGTCGCGCCTGCCGGCGTGGTCGAAACCGTTGCCGGACTGGCGTTGCTGGGCACCCTCGCCGCCTCGCTCGCCGGCGCCCTGAAAGACGAGAACGGGAGGGAATCGGCCGTCCTGACGTTCGTGATCGCGGCGTCGGGCATCGGCATCTTCGGTATCGGCTCCGCGTTCTGGGCGTTGGTCGTCGGCCTCGTCGTTCGCTGGGTTCTCAGCCGAGGCCGATAGAGTCAGCACCCATGACCGCCTCCGCCGGCCAGCGAGCCGAACGCAACACCGCCGCCGAGTACCCGGCCCTCTGGCCGATCGCCACACGGTGGGACGACAACGATCACTACGGGCACGTCAACAACGTCACCTACTACTCGTACTTCGACACCGCGGTGAACGGTTGGCTGATGCACACCACGGGCGTGGACATCAGGGCTCTGGATGCCATCGGTGTGGTCGCCGAGACGTCGTGCAAATACCACAGCGAGTTGTCGTTCCCCGACGCCCTGCAGGTCGGCCTGTCGGTCGAGAAACTGGGCACCCGCAGCATCGTCTACGCATTCGCTCTGTTTCGCGAAAGCCCGGGCGACGAACTGCAGTTGGCAGCCACCGGTCGATTCGTCCACGTGTACGTGGACTCGCAGACCCGCCGCCCCGTCGCCATTCCCACCGAGATCGAAGCCGCCGCCCGCACTCTTGTGGCCGGGAGTGGAGCCGGCAGGAACGACCCCAGCTAGACCGGGAGTGGAGCCGGCAGGAACGACCCCAGCTAGACCGGGAGTGGAGCCGGCAGGAACGACCCCAGCTAGACCGGGTCTGACTAGGCGGAGATTTCAGAGGCCGATGTCGTCGGCAGTGCTGAGAGCCCGGGCGACGATGTCGTCGATCAGGGTCGTCGTGGGAGAACCGGCGTTCGCGCGGTTGCGGGCATCGGCTTCTGCTCGTCGCATGACGCCCTCGGCGATGATGGACAGCTTCCACAGCGCGAGCACCTGCCAGAATCCGACGGCTGTGACGTCGCGACCCGTCTTCGCTGCGTAGTCGGCCGTCAATTCCTGTCGAGTCGGGAATCCGGGCAAGGTCGAGGCCATGAACGGCCCCGCGACGGCGTCGCCCGCTTCCGGCCAGTAGGCGAGGAGCCCGCCGATGTCTGCGAGTGGATCACCGAGCGTGCACAGTTCCCAGTCGACGACGGCCACGACGTCGCCTGTGGTGGGCGATGTGATCACGTTGTTGAGATGGAAGTCGCCGTGCACCAACGTCAGTTCCCGTTGATCCGGGATGTTCGCTGCGAGACGCTCGGCGAGAGTGTCGATTGCCGGTACTTCACGCGTCTGCGTGTGCTGCCATTGTGTTCGCCAGCGCTTGAGCTGACGCTCGGCGTACGGCTTGTGGCTGGCCAGGTCGGTGAGGCCGACGCTGTCGAGGTCCACCCGGTGAATGCTCGCGAGCGCGCTTGTCATGCTGGATCCGACGGCCCGGCGAATGTCCGGTGCGGTCGCCTCGGCTTTCTGCATCGAATCCAGGACGATGCCGTCCACGTAACTCATCAGCACGAGGGGCACATCGGAAACGTGTGGGTCTTCCGTCACCGCGATCATCTTGGGCACCGGAACTCCGGTGTTCTGTAGGGCGCTGAGGATCTTGTATTCCCTGACGACGTCGTGAGCGGAGGCCAACAATGTCCCGAGTGGCGGTCGCCGCAGTACCCAGCGACTACCGCTTGCGTCGGCGACCGAGTAGGTGAGGTTGGATTGCCCGTTTCCGACTCTGTCGAACGTCAGTGGGCCGACTGCACCGATGCCGAGACCTCCGATCCATTCGGAGACGGCGTCGAAGTCCACACCTGTCGTCATACGCTCCCGATCCTTTCTCTTGCGAATCAACGCTCGTCACTGTCGCATGGACTGTGCGCATCCGAGCGCAGATTCGCCGAACCTCCAGGCCGAAAGCGGTAATGCGACGAACGACGCCGCGGACGCACCCATTCGGGCGTCCGCGGCGTCGAGCGTGTTGCGCGGTACTTCTCAGCTGGCCTTCGGCAGGTCCGTGTCGGCGGCTGCGTCACCACGGACGGCGGGGGCGGTCTCGGCGGCGCCGGTGTCCATGACATCGCGCCTGGCGGCGACCTCGTCCACGTCTCCGACGAGAAGTGCCACCAGAGCGTCGGGCTCGCTCATCCACGCCAGGGACATCGTGCGCATCTCCGACGGTGAGAAAAGCCCGCTCATACGAAGGGCGTCGATCCATTCGGCGACGGCATCCGACGTAGCCGTCGGAATGGACTCGCGGTCGAGGCGAGCTACCTCGAACTCGCACGAGAAGAACGCGCGCATCATCTCCAGCTGAGAAGAGGACAGCGGCGCCGAATCGTCTGCGGCGTCCAGCACTGTCGGCGTCGCGTCCGCAAGATCCTGGCGGGTGTGTGCGAGGGTCATGATGTCTCCTTCGATCGGCGTCGCTGTGCGGTGCCCGGTCGGCCGCTCGGCCCAACCGTCTCGGCACCGTTCTCAGATCGTTACGAAGAGATTTGTAACGAATTTGCACTCCTGTCCGATTCATCGAAACTACGCTTCCGCTCGGTTGTGTCGCCAGACCAAACCGAATGATGTGATAAGCGTCACATCGCTTGCCGGCATCCGGCGACTATCCAGCTACGAATGCGTTCCAAGATCGTTCTTCCACGACCTCTCACGGCGCGCTCGACGGAAACAACCAGGTAGCGTGCGTGCAGTGATCGACAAGGCCGCAATCTCGACATCCACGGCCCGCCGCGCCCGCGCCGCCGTTTTCGGAGTATTCGCCGTCAACGGCTTCCTCTTCGCTATCTGGGTCGTCCATATTCCGACCGTCGAGCGTCAGGTGGGCATCTCGCACGCCACCCTCGGATCGCTGCTCCTCGTCTTGGCGGGCGGGGCGATCGTGGGAATGCAGGCAGCCGGCCCACTGGCCGACCGATACGGAAGTTATCGAATCGTTACCTTCGCAGGAGTGCTGCTGTCCATCGCAGTCGTGGGTCCGGCTCTCGCCACGAACGCCGCCACCTTGGGTGTAGCGCTGTTCGTGTTCGGCATCTTCAACGGCGCTCTCGACGTGTCCATGAACTCTCAGGCGGTCGATGTCGAGCGCGCCTACGCACGACCGATCATGTCCGCATTCCACGCCCTGTTCTCGGTCGGTGGTGTCGTGGGCTCACTCGTGGGAGCCGCCACCCTGTCCGTGGACATCCCGATTCTGTGGACCACGATCGGCGCGGCAGCCTTCGGCATCGGTGTGTTGGCCTGCTGCCGCCCGTTCCTGGTCCCCCGCACTTCACCGCACACCGAGGGCTCCGAAGCCGACGGTTCCGCGCGGGGCCGATTCTCGCCGCGCGTCCTGGCGCTCGGAGCCTTGGCGTTCGCCCTCCTCCTGTCCGAAGGGGTCGCCAACGACTGGAGCACGTTGCAGGTGAAGGAGCACCTCGCCACGTCGGACAGCACCGCAGCTCTTGCCTTCGGATTCTTCGCGACGATGATGACCGTCGGCAGGTTCTGTGCGGATCGAGTCAGCGCGCGCTTCGGCCCTGTCGCGGTGGTCAGGTACGGCAACGCGATCGCGGCAGCGGGAATGGCTCTGGTCTTGGTCTCGGACGTGCTGCCGCTGACGCTCGCCGGATGGGCGTTGTTCGGCCTCGGATTGTCCGGCAGCGTTCCGCAGATCTTCACCGCCGCAGGCAACCTCGGAGGCGGCGCGGCCACCAACATGTCTCGCGTCGTCGGAATGGGATACGTCGGGCTGCTGGCCGGGCCTGCGATCGTCGGCTGGATCGCCCACTTCGTGTCCCTGACCTCGGCGATGGCCGTCCCGTTGGCGCTGACGATCGTCGCTGCAGCCTCCGCGGGAACTGTTCGACCGCGCACGGTGTTGCCCGAACTGGATTGACGGAACCTTCACACCGCACGCTCAGAGTCGTACGGCATCCTCGTAGCCGAAGGACAGGCGTGCGGACAACGCAGTAGTACTACAAGGGGCGACACGAAGGGGGTGTTGTAGGCAGTGAGTGCCGACACCGACAGCATGGAATTGGTGGAACTCGAGGGCATCGAGATCGACCACGACGCACTGGCTCGCAGCAGGCGTTTGATGGCACGGCTCGTCGCGGTAGCCGGGCTGCTGGGGGTACTGGCCGTGGTACTCGTGGTGCTTCCGCTCGCGGGTGTGACGTATCCGTATTCGCGGGCGCTGATTCCCAGCTTGGACGGACCAGCGAACGCACTGCTCGAGTCGTTCGGAGTCACCCCCGTTCTGGTCGCGGTGGCCGGCCTGACGGTGGTGTCGCTGATTCGTAAGCTGCCCTACGGGATCGGTGCCGTCATCGCCCTCGTACTCGGTGCGTCTCTGACGACGGCAGCGGTGCGGTCGTGGGCCGACGGCTGGGTACCGGCGTCGGCGCTGCCGAACGGGTATGTGACGGCGTGTGCATCGCTGGTGTGCGCGGCGACGCTCGTCGCGAGTGCGCGGTTCCTGCCGATGGTGTGGGGACTCGGCGCGGTTGCAGCGGCGACGGTGTCCGCGGCGGCCGTCATCGGCGGGTCGGCGACAGTCGTCGGCATCGTGACGACAGTGGCCATCGTGACCGCGTGGTGGGCGGGGTCGTCCGCAGTCATGTTGTACTCGCCCGTCGCTGCCGAGCGTGAGGCCCAGAATCCGTTCGACACCGCTGCTCTCGCGCTGCGACGACTGCGCTGAAAACGCCGAGTGCCCGGTGACCGTGTCAGGCCACCGGGCACTCGCACCGAAGAACGAACTACAGAGTATCGAACTACAGAGCTTTGAGCTCCTCGATCACCGAGTTGACGGACTTCTTCGCGTCCCCGAACAGCATCGAGGTGCGATCGGCGGTGAACAGCGGGTTGTCGATACCGGCGTAGCCCGAGCTCATCGACCGCTTGAGCACGATCACCGACCGCGACTCGTCGACGTTGAGGATCGGCATGCCGTGGATCGGGCTCGACGGGTCGTTGCGCGCCGCCGGGTTGGTGACGTCGTTGGCGCCGATGACGATGGTGACGTCGGTGCGGTTGAACTCGCCGTTGATGTCGTCCATTTCCTTCATCGCGTCGTACTCGACGTCGGCTTCGGCGAGCAGGACGTTCATGTGCCCCGGCATACGGCCGGCGACGGGGTGGATCGCGTACTTGACCTCGACGCCCTTGCTCTCGAGGATCGACGCCATGTCCTTGACGGCGTGCTGGGCCTGCGCGACGGCGAGGCCGTACCCGGGTACGACGATGACCTGTGATGCGTACGCCATCTGGATCGCCGCATCCGCTGCCGACGTCGACTTGACCGTGCCACCCGATGCGTCCGCGCCCGGACCGGCATCGGTGCCACCGCCACCGAACGACCCGAACACGATCGCCGGAATGGACCGGTTCATCGCCGTCGCCATCAGGTTGGTCAGGATCGAACCGGATGCGCCGACGATCATGCCTGCCACGATCATGGCCGTGTTGTTCAGCGCAAGACCGGCAGCCGCTGCGGACAGCCCGGTGAGTGCGTTGAGCAGTGAGATCACGACGGGCATGTCCGCGCCGCCGATCGGGAACACCACGAACAGCCCCATCAGCCCGGCTGCGACGAGCACCAGGACGATGAACCACACCGAGGTGCCCTCACCCGGAGTCGACTTGACACCGATGTAGATCGCCACCGCCACGGCGAGGACGAGCAGCACGATGTTGGTGAGCTGGAAGATGCGCGCATTCTTCACGAACGCCTTCTCGACGTTCTTGTTCAGCAGTTCCTGCAGCTTCAGGAACGCCACGAGCGAACCCCAGAACGACACCGAACCGATGACTGCGGCGAACAGCGATCCGACGACGATGTGCACTGTCGGCTCTTCACCGTGCTGGAACGCCGAGAACCCGTCGGTCTCGATGAACTCCGCCCACGCGATGAGCGCGACGGTGCCGCCGCCGACGCCGTTGAACAGCGCCACCAGCTGCGGCATGGCCGTCATCTTGGTGCGCTTGGCCGGCGGAACGCCGAGCAGAACACCGATCGCGAGACCGGCGGCGATGAGAATCCAGTTGATCGCGGCGGCGTCGCGCACCTCGATCAGGGTCGCGACGACGGCGATACCCATACCGACAGCGGCGATCCAGTTACCGCGGACGGCGGTCTTCGGGCCCGTCAAGCCCATCAGACCGTAGATGAACATCGCGAACGCAACGATGTAGAGAATGTTGACGAGGTTGTTCATCAGGAGTCAGCGCCCTTCTCGACAGCCTTGGCGGGCACGGGCTTGGACTTGAACATGCTGAGCATGCGGTCGGTGACCAGGAAGCCGCCGACGACGTTGAGCGTGCCGAAGATCAGCGCGACGAACGCGATGATCCGCACACCCCACGACGCATCCTCGGGCAGACGGCCGAGCACGATGAGCGCGCCGAGCACGACGATCCCGTGAATGGCGTTGGTGCCGGACATCAACGGCGTGTGCAGAGTGTTGGGAACCTTGGAAATGACAGCGAAGCCGACGAAGCCCGCCAACACGAGAATCGCGATGTTCGCGAGAAGAGCGGTGTACATCAGCTCTCAGCCTTTCTGGTGACACAGGACTGCGCGATGACCTCGTCGGAGAAGTCCGGCGTGAGTGCGCCGTTCTCGTCGAGCAGCAGTTCCAGCAGTGCGGACACGTTCTTCGAATACAACTCACTGGCGTGCTCGGGCATCGTGGCCGGCAAGTTGAGCGGCGAGGCGATGGTGACGTCGTGCTTGACGACGGTCTGGCCGGGCTCGGTCAGCTCGCAGTTGCCGCCGGTCTCACCGGCGAGGTCGACGACGACACTGCCGGGCTTCATGCCCTCGACAGCGGCGGCCGTCACCAGACGCGGCGCCGGACGACCCGGCACCAACGCGGTGGTGATGACGACGTCGAAACTCTTGATCGCTTCTTCGAGTGCCTGCTGCTGCTGAGCACGCTCGTCCTCGGTCAGCTCACGTGCGTATCCGCCCTCACCGGCGGCGTCGATCCCCAGATCCAGCCACTGCGCACCGACGGAACGAACCTGATCGGCCACCTCCGGGCGCACGTCGTAACCGGTGGGCCGGCCGCCGAGACGCTTCGCCGTCGCCAACGCCTGCAGACCCGCGACACCGACGCCGAGAACCAACACGGTCGCCGGTTTGACCGTGCCCGCGGCGGTGGTGAGCATCGGGAAGAAGCGCGTCGATTCCGACGCAGCCAACAGAACGGCCTTGTACCCGGCCACGTTGGCCTGCGAAGACAATGCGTCCATCACCTGTGCGCGGGAGATACGCGGGATCGCCTCGACCGCGAACGCCTGCACCCCGGCGGCAGCGAGTGCGTCGATCTTGTTGTCGGCGTTACGCGGCGCCAGGAATCCGATCAACGTCGAACCCGACGACAACTTCGAGATCTCCGCATCCGTCGGCGGGGCGACCTTCACCACCACGTCGGCGGACCACGGGTCCCCGATCGTTGCGCCGGCCGCGGCATACAGCTCATCCGGAATCAACGCTCCCGAACCCGCACCGGACTCGACTACGACCTCGACACCCTTACCGATCAGCGACGCGACCACCTTGGGCACCAAGGCCACTCGGCGCTCGCCGTCCACGGACTCACGCACGACACCGACACGTGTCGTCCTGCTCTCTGTGCTCTGCGATGTTTCCAATTCTCCGACTTTCGTATGTTGAATGGCGCCCGTGGTACGGCGAACGGGGGTAACCGCGCGGCAAACAGGCAAAGCCCAGCGTCAAGGCACAAGGTCCCTGATGATAGCCAAATGAGGCAGACCTCAGGTAACCCAGACCACATCTGCGGTCTGTTCTGAATCGAATCCGACGCGCCCCGACGTGCAACCCTTCCATTTGCGGTGACGGACATCACAGTGGCAAAGTCGGCGCCCACCTACAGTTGCGGCGTGAACAACTGCGTGTTCTGCGCCATCGTCGACGGCGATGCACCGTCGGTCCCCGTGTACGACGACGACGATGTCGTGGCGTTTCTCGACATCAGACCGATCACCCGCGGCCATCTACTGGTGATCCCGAAGAGACATTCGCAGGACCTCGAGACTCTGGACCCACACCTGGGCGGCGCACTGTTCGCCGCTGGGCAACGGCTGTCTCGCGCTATCAGGCGGTCGGATCTCCGGTCGGACGGCGCCAACCTCGTCCTCAACGACGGCAAAGCCGCCTTCCAGACCGTGTTCCACACGCATCTTCATGTCGTACCGCGATGGACCGGTGACACACTGCGGTTCGTGACGGGCTTCGTGACGCGACGGCTGAAGAATCCCGAGGCGACGGCGTCGGCGATCAGGACGGGTTTGACGCGTTTGGACGAGGAAGAGTCCACATGAAGCTGTTTCTGGCGTCGTACCGGTTCGGCGCGCACGTCGACGAATTTCTCGCCCTGACGTCCGGTCCGGGTCGCGTCGCCGTGATCGCGAATGCCGCGGATGCGTGGCCGGCCTCGGCGCGGCAGTCTGCCGCAGTCAGCGAACTGCGGAGCCTGAGCGAACTCGGTTACGTCGCCGAGGAACTCGACCTCCGCCGATTCCGGACCGACCGCGACGCGCTCCGCCGAGAACTCGACGCCGTCGATACGGTCTGGATCCGCGGGGGCAACACGTTCGTGCTGCAAGCTCGGCTCGAGATGGCGGGCGCCGACGGCGAGATCGCCTCGCGTGTGCGGGACGGTTCCCTCGTGTTCGCGGGGTACAGCGCAGGCGCGTGTATAGCTTCACCGTCGCTTCGGGGGGTGGAGTCGGCCGACGATCCGGCGGACGTCGAGGCGGCCACCGGTCGGGCTGCATCGTGGACCGGACTGGGTCTGACCGACCACTCGTTCGTCCCGCATTTCGGGTCGATTCTGGACGAGGAGGGTGCCGCGCAGGCCATGGTGTCGAGGTTCGAGCGCGAGAACGTCCCGTACCTGACGCTGACCGACGAGCAGGTCGTCGTGGTGGACGGCGATCGCTTCGAGCGTCTCTAACCGAACTGTGCGATCGGGGCCAGCCGGTCCAGCGAGATCCACGCCATTTCGCACCGACGACGGGTCACTTCGTCGGCGTCGAGCAGAAGCATGTCCAGCAGCATCTTGGGCCGTCGCTTCCACGCCTGCTGCGCATCGGCGACGGTGGCGCGCTCGAACAATCCGGACTGCGCGAGTGCGGTGACCCATTCCTGGACGTCTCCGCGGTGGATCGCCTCGATGCTGTCGTAGTCGACTCCGCCGTCCTGGAATTCGTACGAGAACATCGCAGCGACGTGGTTCCACGACTTCTGTTTCGGCTCCATCATTTTCGGGCCTCCTCGCTGACACATGGGCCGACGGTGTGTGCCACTCCCGGCCCTGGACGGACCTGACGACCCGCCTTCGCAGGACGCTAGACCCCGCAGCTACAACATTGCGTTGCGTGCGCGCATCGATCAGGTAACAGAAGTGACTGAAGTTACTGGTGTGACTCACCTCGGCCGTGTGCAACGACATCCAGCACGCGACTCGGTAGGCTCCACAACCGTGTGGAAGCGGGCAACCATCATCGGCGCGGTAGCAGCAGTGACTCTTGCCGCCGGATGCTCCGGTTCCGACGACTCCGACAACGGCGCGTCGCCCACGACGGAGTCGGACTCCGCACAGACCGAAGAACTGTTCGTCGGAGAATGCGGTTCGCTGACCGACGACGAACTGATGTCCATCACCGGCGTCCGCGGGCTCGCCTCGTCGTCCAAGAACGCTGTTCGCTGCCGATGGGACGCCGTCGATACCGGTGCATACGCGATGTTCACCTGGTACCGAGGAAGCCCGATAGACCGCGAACGCACCGTCGCCGGCCAGATGGGACGCGAGATCGGCGTCATCGACGCCGACGGGCACCCGGGGTTCACCGCACGGGGAAGCGACGCGTCGTGCGAGGCAGGCGTCGAGTCCGGCGACGGCTTCCTGCACTGGTCTCTCAACTACGTCTACGCCGCACCACCTCGCGACAGTTGCGACGTGGTCGAGGACCTCGTGCGCGCAACCGTCGAGAACGCGAGATAGGCACTGCCATGAGACGTCGAAATTCCCTGGCCGCGGCCGCAGCGGCACTGTCTCTACTCGTCGGCGGCTGCAGCACGACCGTCTCGGGAACTCCCGTCGCGCAGGGCGCGGGCGACGTCGACACCGAATTCGACAAACTGCTGCAGGAATGTGTCGCCGTTCCGGACGACAAGATCGCCGAGTCGGTCCAGGCGGACGCTGTGAGCCAGTACTTCTTCGGTGCCGTCTGCATGTGGTCGGGATCCGGCCCGTCGGGGCTGATCGACGTCACGTTCGCCTGGTACGAGGACAACTCGCTGGGCCGCGAGCGCGAGCTGTCCGAAAAACTCGAGTATTCGGTGGAGCCGGTCACTGTGGGCGGGGCGAGCGCCTTCCTGTCCAGACGGCCGGGCGACCCCGCGTCCTGCGGCATCACCGCGTCGTACTCCGGCACCATCACCTGGTGGGTTCAGTACCGATCCGGAACGGTCGATCCGTGCGCCGGAGCCACCAGGCTCGCCGAACTGACACTGCAACGCAATACGTAGCCGACCGAATTCTCTCGGTTTCAATCAACTCCGGTTCATTCCGCAGGCTCCACTTCTAGTCTGGGGTGATGACCGACCTGACCGAACTGCACCGCGCGCTCCCCGAGGGATCCGTCATCGTCGATCCCGACATCACCGAGGGATATCGACGAGATTGGGCGAAGGACCCCGATGCCGGATCACCGCTGGCTGTCGTGCGCGCAACCTGCACCGCCGACGTGCAGGCCGTCATGAAGTGGGCCACCGCGCATCGCGTCGCGGTGGTTCCCCGGGGCGCCGGTTCCGGATTGTCCGGCGGTGCAACCGCCGTCGACGGCGGAATCGTGCTCACGACCGAATCGATGCGGGACATCCACGTGGACCCGGTGACGCGTGTGGCCGTGACCCAGCCCGGTCTGCTCAATGTCGAGGTCAAGAAGGCCGCCGCCGAGCACGGCCTGTGGTATCCGCCCGACCCGTCGTCGTTCGAGATGTGTTCCATCGGCGGCAACGCAGCCACCAATGCAGGCGGTCTGTGCTGCGTGAAGTACGGCGTGACCACCGACTACGTGCTGGGCCTCGAAGTGGTCCTCGCCGACGGCACAGCGGTACGTCTCGGTGGCCCTCGGCTGAAAGATGTTGCGGGACTGTCTCTGACGAAGCTGTTCGTCGGCAGCGAAGGCACCCTCGGGATCATCACGGAGATCACTGTTCGACTGGTCCCCGCGCAACCGCCCGCGAGCACCGTCGTCGCATCGTTCTCCTCGGTGCGCGACGCGACGACGGCGATTCTCGCGATCACCCGAAATCTCCGTCCGTCGATGCTCGAGTTCATGGACCGTGCGTCGATCGGAGCGGTCGAGGACGCGATGAAGATGGGACTGGATCGGGGTGCGGCCGCGATGCTCATCGCCCGTTCGGACTCCCCCGGCGCCGATCGCGGACGGGAAATCGACATCATGGCCTCGGCATGCACCGAAGCAGGGGCGTCCGACGTGTTCACCACCGACGATCCCGACGAGGGTGAAGCCTTCGCTGCAGCACGGCGATTCGCGATCCCTGCGGTGGAACGGATGGGTAGCCTCCTGCTCGAGGACGTCGGGGTTCCATTGCCGGCGCTCCCCGACCTGGTCGAAGGCATCGAGAGGATCGCGGAGAAGTACGAGGTCCTCGTCGCGGTCATCGCACACGCAGGCGACGGAAACACCCACCCTCTGATCGTGTTCGACCCGGCCGACGCGGACATGGAGCGACGCGCGAACATCGCGTTCGGCGCGATCATGGATCTCGCGATCTCGCTGGGCGGCACGATCACCGGTGAACACGGAGTCGGCAGGCTCAAGAAGGCCTGGCTGCCCGATCAGGTGGGCGAGGACGTCATGAAGCTGACTCAGCGAATCAAGTCCGCACTCGACCCCGACGGCATCCTCAATCCCGGAGCCGTTCTCTAGTCGAGAGCGGCGGCGCACTCGTCGGCGACGGTCAGGACATCGTCGAGAATCTCCAGGCCCTGTCGGAGTTCGTCCTCGGTCGTCGTCAACGGTGGCGCGATCTGAATTCTGTTGCCCGCCATGAACGGCCACAGGCCGCGCGCTTTCGCCGCTGCGGTCACCTTCCCCATGGGTTCGGCATCCTTGCCCGACGCCGCGAACGGCACCAGCGGATCACGTGTCTGCCGATCCTTGACCAGTTCCACAGCCCAGAAGAACCCCCGACCTCTCACTTCCCCGACACTCGGATGGGACTCGGCGAGCTTGGCCAGTCCGGCGCCGAGTACGTCGGCGCCGACGCTTCGGACGTAGGGCAGAATTCCGTCGCGTTCGAACACTTCGATGGATGCCACACCGACCGCACAGGCCAGCGGATGCCCCGAGTACGTCAACCCGCCCGGGTAGGGCTTGTGATCGAATTTCGACGCGATGGCTTCGGAGATGACGACGCCGCCCAGCGGGACGTAGCCGGAATTGATTCCTTTCGCGAACGTGATCAGGTCGGGCTCGACGTCCCAGGCCTGGCAGGCGAACCATTCTCCGACCCGGCCGAATCCGACCATGACCTCGTCCGCGATGTAGACGATGCCGTACCGGTCGCACAGTTCGCGCACCCCCGCGAGGTAACCCGGCGGCGGCACCAGGACACCGTTGGTACCGACGACGGATTCGAGGATGAGGCCCGCGATGTTCCCCGCGCCCTCGAGCTCGACGACCTGTTGCAGATGGGCCAGCGCCGCTGCGGTCTCGTCCTCGGGAGTCGTTGTACCCCAGGGTGACCGGTAGGGGTACGGCCCGAAGAAGCGGACGACGTCGACGTTGGTCGGTTCGGTGCCCCACCGCCTCGGTTCTCCCGTCAAGCCGATGGCCACGCCGGTTCCGCCGTGGTACGAGCGGTACGCGGCCAGCATCTTGGTCCGGCCGGTGTGCTGGCGGGCCAGGCGCACAGCATGCTCGACGGCTTCTGCTCCTCCGGTGGTGAAGAAGACTCGGTTCAGATCGCCCGGTGCTCGCGCCGCGACGAGAGCTGCGAGCTTGCTCCGGGTGGAGTTGGCGACCGTCGGGGAGATCGTCGTCAGCACACGGGCTTGGTCGACGATCGCCGCCACGAGATCCGGGTGCTGATGACCGAGGTTGACGTTGACGAGTTGCGACGAGAAGTCGAGGTATCGATTTCCCTTGTCGTCCCAGAACCAGGACCCTTCGCCGCCGTCGACGGTGATCGGGTTCAACTCGGCTTGCGCCGCCCAGGAGTAGAACACGTGGTCCATCTACTTGCCGCCTTCCTCCGACCCGACGGATGCAGTCGTCGCCCCTGCCAGATCCGGGATGACGTGCTCACCGTAGGACTCCAGTGTCGCCGATTTGGCGTCGTGCTGGAGGTACACCGAGAACTGGTCGACGCCCAGCGCTTCGAGCGCCTTCAGCTTGGCGACGTGCTCGTCGGGGCTGCCCAGGATGCAGAACCGGTCGATCACGTCGTCGGGCACGAACTCGGCGTGCGAATTCCCGGACTTACCGTGCTCGTTGTAGTCGTACCCGGTGCGTGCAGCGATGTAGTCGGTCAACGCAGCAGGTACACCCCCGCCGTCGTTTCCGTATCGGGCCACGATGTCCGCGACGTGGTTGCCCACCATTCCCCCGAACCATCGGCACTGATCACGCGCATGTGCGAGTGCGCCCGCGCTGCCGTCGGTCACGTAGGCAGGTGCTGCGACACAGAACTTGATCGACGACGGATCCCGTCCTGCAGCGTCCGCGGCGGCCCGGACTCGCCCGATCGTCCACGACGCGATGTCCGGGTCGGCGAGTTGCAGAATGTACCCGTCGGCGACTTCCCCGGTGAGGTCGAGCGCCTTGGGGCCGTACGCGGCAACCCATATTTCGAGAGTCGATCTGGTCGCCCAGGGAAATCGGACGATGGTGTCACCGAGCGACACCGACCGGCCGTTGGCGAGCTCGCGGATGACGTGGATGGACTCACGCAACTGGGCGAGCGTCGTCGGCTTTCCGCCGAGGGTGCGAACCGCCGAGTCACCTCGACCGATTCCGCAGACCGTACGGTTGCCGAACATGTCGTTGAGCGTGGCGAACGTCGACGCCGTCACCGTCCAGTCACGGGTGGCGGGATTGGTCACCATCGGCCCGACGACAACCCTCCTGGTTTCCGACAGGATCTGGCTGTGAATGACGTACGGCTCCTGCCACAGCAGGTGAGAATCGAACGTCCAGACATGCGAGAAACCATGCGTCTCAGCGCGTCTCGCGAGGTCCACGACGCGTGATGCAGGCGGTGTGCACTGCAACACGACTCCGATGTCCATCGGTCACACGAGATTCTGCGACAGCTCGCGCTTCACGAACCGCCCGTCTCCGGCCGAACCGCGATACTCGCCGTCGTCGACGATCACCTTGCCGCGGGAGATCACCGTGTCGACGTGTCCGTCGATCTCGAAGCCCTCGTAGGCGGAGTAGTCCATGTTCATGTGGTGCGCCTTTCCGAGTCCGATGCTGGTGTGGCCGTTCGGGTCGTAGATCACGAGGTCACCGTCCGCGCCGGGCGAGACGATGCCCTTCCTCGGGTACATGCCGAACATGCGCGCAGGCGTGGTGCAGCAGACGTCCACCCACTTCTCCAGGGTGATCCTGCCGTTCTTCACCCCCTGGAACATCAGATCCATGCGGTGCTCGACGGATCCGATTCCGTTGGGAATCTTGGAGAAGTCGCCGATGCCCATGTCCTTCTGGTCCTTCATGCAGAACGGGCAGTGGTCGGTGCTGACGGTGGCAACGTCCCCGGTGCGCAGGTAGCGCCACAATTCGTCCTGGTGGCCTTCGGCGCGGGATCTCAACGGTGTCGAGCACACCCATTTGGCGCCGTCGAATCCCGGCGCGCCGAGCTGCTCTTCGAGCGAGAGGTACAGATACTGCGGACAGGTCTCGGCAAACACGTTCTGCCCGTTGCCTCGTGCGACCGCGATCTGTTCCAGTGCCTGCTTGGCGGAGACGTGTACGACGTACAGCGGAGCTCCGGTGACGTTCGCCAACATGATGGCACGGTGGGTTGCTTCTTCCTCCAACTGCCACGGTCGCGAGGTGCCGTGGAAGTACGGTGCGGTGTCGCCGCGGGCCACCGACTGTGCGACGAGCACGTCGATGGCGATCCCGTTCTCGGCGTGCATCATCAGCAATGCACCGGTCTCCGCCGCGGTCTGCATGGCGCGCAGTATCTTTCCGTCGTCGGAGTAGAACACGCCCGGATACGCCATGAACAGTTTGAAGCTGGTGACACCTTCGGACACCAACTCGCTCATCGCTTTCAGTGAATCACTGTCCACGTCGCCGATGATCTGATGAAACCCGTAGTCGATCGCACAGCGCCCGGCTGCCTTCTCGTGCCACTGCGCCAGCGTGTCCTGGACCCGTTGCCCTGGAGTCTGGATGGCGAAATCGACGATGGTGGTGGTGCCGCCCCACGCAGCGGCCCGAGTGCCTGTCTCGAACGTGTCCGACGCGAACGTGCCCCCGAACGGCATCTCCATGTGTGTGTGCCCGTCGACTCCACCGGGGAGCACGTATTTTCCGGTCGCGTCGATCACCGTGTCCGAGGTCTGGGTCAGATCGGCAGCGAGCGCCGTCGAACCCGGTTGCAGCACAGCAACGATGGTGCCGCCGTCGATCAGCACATCGAGCAGCTGGGCACCTGTGGGCGAGACCACGGTGCCTCCGTGAACGAACGTCGTACCCATCTCAGCGCACCCGGCCGGCGGTCATGGCTCCACCAGCGGCGCGTAGGCGTCGGGTCTGCGGTCCCGGTAGAACGCCCATCGGTCACGGACCGTTTTGATGAGATCCATCTCCAGGTCACGCACGATCACCTCGGGCTCGCTGTCCGAGGCGACGTCACCGACGAACTTGCCTTCGGGGTCGACGAAGTAGCTGGTGCCGTAGAAGTCGTCGTCACCGTACTCCTCGATGCCGACGCGGTTGATGGCTCCGATGTAGTACTCGTTGGCCACCGCCGACGCCGGCTGCTCGAGTTTCCAGAGGTAGTTGGACAACCCGCGCGAGGTAGCCGACGGATTGAACACGATCTCGGCTCCGGCGAGACCCAACGCGCGCCACCCTTCCGGAAAGTGCCGGTCATAGCAGATGTAAACGCCGATGCGACCTACTGCGGTGTCGAACACCGGCCAGCCCAGGTTGCCTGGTCGAAAATAGAACTTCTCCCAGAATCCGTTCACGTGCGGGATGTGGTGTTTGCGGTATTTCCCCAGGTAGGTGCCGTCAGCGTCGACCACGGCCGCGGTGTTGTAGAGCACGCCCGGTTGTTCCTGCTCGTAGACCGGCAGGATCATGACGATGCCCAATTCCTTCGCCAGTGCCGCGAACCTGTCGACAGTGGGCCCCGGCACCGACTCGGCGTAGTCGTAGAACTTCGAGTCCTGCACCTGGCAGAAGTACGGGCCGTAGAACAATTCCTGGAAGCAGACGACCTTCGCCCCTTGTTCGGCCGCACTGCGCGCGTATCCCTCGTGCGCCTCGATCATCGTCTGCTTGTCGCCGGTCCAGTTGGTCTGGACCAGAGCCGCTCGAACTGTCGTCATGGCTGACCACTTCCGTCCCTCGTTCTCGATGGGCCTGTTCAACATAAGTGATCCACGAGGTACACGTGCGGTCAATGGTGTTACAACATGAAGTGAGGACGTTTCGGCCGGGTAACGACTCAGGTCGACGGCATCAACAGGGCCCGCACAGCGTCGATGGTGTCGGCCTCCGCGGGTGTCTTGTCCGGCCGATACCGCAGCACGCGTGCGAATCTCAGTGCCACACCACCTGGATAGCGACTACTGGTCTGCGCGCCGTCGAGTTCGATCTCCACGACCAGTTCGGAGTTCAGGTAGACGGTGTGCTCGTCGCGCGATCGTTCGTGCTTGGGAAATTCCTCGGTCTGCCACTGCAACAACGCATCGGTGAGACCTTTGAACGTCTTGCCGACCATGATCGGGTCACCGCCGTCCGGGTCACGCGCTCCCAAATGAAGGTTCGACAACCACCCGGTGCGCCGCCCGTAGCCCCATTCCGCAGCCAGCACGACGAGGTCGAGAGTGTGCTCGGGTTTGACCTTCTGCCAGTCCTTTCCCCGTCGTCCGGCCGCGTAGATCGAGGACAGCGACTTGATCATCACCCCTTCGTGACCTTCGTCCAACGCCGCATCGAAGTGAGCGGCGGCCGAATCCGCGTCGGGTCGCACCAAGGACGGGATCCGATGTTGCGGAGCCACGCGCTCGAGGGCGTCGAGTCGTCGTTCGAGCGGTTCGTCCAGCAGGTCCACTCCGTCGAGGTGAATGCAGTCGAAGAAGTACGGCTGCAAGAGCAATTCGTGTGCGCTCTGCGCGCCGAACCGACTCATCGTCTCCTGGAACGGCCTAGGTCGCCCGCCGTCGTTCAGCGCAAGGGTTTCACCGTCCAACACCACGGACTCGCAGGGGAGTGTGCGAATCAGCTCCACCAATTCCGGTACGCCGTCGGTGATCTCGCGCAGTGTCCTGGTGTAGATGTGCACGTCGTCTCCGAGCTTGTGCACCTGGATCCGCGCGCCGTCGAGCTTGTATTCGACGCTGACGTCTCCCCCCATGTCCGCCCAGGCGGACGCCAGCGTCTCCGCCGGCGAGGCCAGCATGGGACGAACGGGCCTTCCGACCTGCAGCCCGAAGCCTGCCAGTGCCTCCTCCCCGCCATTCAACGCAGCGACTGCGGTCGCGTCGAGACGCCCGGACAACATGAACGCCCGACGCACCGGTCCCGAATCCAACCCGGCGGCCTTGGCGATCGCATCGGTCATCACTCCTTCGAGCGCACCCTGACGAAGCTCGCCGGTCATCAGGCCGACGAGAAACTTCCGTTCCTGCACGGTCGCCGACGCCCAGAGGTCGACCAGCAGTTCACGCCGACGCGCAGCCGAGCCCGGTCCCGACGTCGACGCGACGGCCGTGACGGCGTCGTCGACCTCACTCACCGTCAGCACACCGTCCGGCGCGGCCGGGACGTCGATGTCTGCCAGAGTTCGCCACCCGACGCCGATACGGCCCTGCGGCAGCTCCCCGGACAGCCAGGACACGACGACGCTCACGTCCGCGGACTGCAGGTCGGCGAGCAGCAGGCGCAGAGCCTCGGTCTTCGCCTTGCGGGAGCGCGTGGCACCGACGGCCGAGGAGGTGTCGATGATTCGAGTGAACAGCACGTACCGAACGTAACCGGAAGGTCGGACACTCAATCCTTCCGCGGCGCGAGCGCGCTCGGTCGACGTACGTCAGCTGAAGCCGAGCACCCGGTCACCCCATGCCACCCGGGTCTCCCCGTCCGGGTCGTCGACGACGTTGTCCTGGCCGTCGATCACCAACGTGGCACGGGTCGGCTCGGTGTACAGCGGCCAGTGTTTCGCGCCGTCCAGCGTCGCGGGAACTCCGTGACGCGCGAACGCCGTCCACCGCTTCATGACACGAGCCGAGACGGCCGTCGCAGCTTTGCGGCCACCGAGCCAGAACGTCGGGTCCCGGTTCAGGGTGCCGAAGTTGCCGAAGACGTAGGGCAGTTCCGTCGCGTGCCCGGCTCCGATTCGAGCGGCTTTCAGCATCGGCGTCGCGTGGTCGAACCGGTACATCCAGACCGGCGAGTGCCTGCTGTGCGCATCGGCGATCCACAGGCTGGGCATCTTGAATCCCGCGTCGGTCGACATCGCGAGTGCCCCGGAGGTCTTCGATCGTTCCGGGTACGCCGACATGATCTCGGCGACGCGGAAGGCAGGCAGTTCCGCGTGGTCGTTCGCGATCGCCCGGAACATCTCGGACACGGTGTCCGAGGTGACCGGCATCAGCGGCGACTTCATCAACCGGAAGATCGACGCCTCGTCGTTGTTGGTTCCGATGATCAACGGAATTCGGTGGGCGAACCCTTTCTGGAACGCGGCGACCGGATACCGAGGCACGATGTCGCCGTCGACGACCGGGGCCAACCCCAGTGTGCCGGGCACCTTCGTCGGGATCTCGTAACAGAGCGTGTCGCCCTCCTCCACGAGCCGCATGAACTCGATGGTCTTCAGCTCGTGGATTCGGTCCGGCGTGATGTCGACGAGTTCGAGGAATCGTCCCGCGACCTGCGCAGCTCGGTCGGGACCGTACACCGACGTCGCTGGTGCGCTCTGCACTATCGCGCGGTGAAACAGCCCCTCGGCTTTCGGTGACGTCATCAGCGTCGTCACCGACGCGCCACCCGACGATTCCCCGAAGAGCGTCACGTTGGACGGGTCACCGCCGAACGCGCCGATCGATCGGCGCACCCACTCGAGCGCCGCGATCATGTCCCGCAAACCCAGATTCGATTCGAACACCGTGTCGTCGGTGGAAAACGAGGACAGGTCGAGGAATCCGAACGCACCGATCCGATAGTTGATCGTCACGATCACCAGGTCGCCGACTTCCGCGAGACGCCGACCGTCGTACACCGCTTGAGACGAGGAACCGAGCGAGTAGGCGCCGCCGTGGATCCACACCATGACCGGCCGCGGGGTTCCGTCGGGCTCCGGCGCCCACACGTTGAGCGACAGGCAATCCTCCGACATCGGAATGTCGGGATCGATGGGTACCGGGTTGTCCAGGCCCTGCGGAGCGACGGACCCGAAGTGCCGGCAGTCCCGTGGCTGCGTCCACGGTTCGACGGGCCGCGGGGATCGGAATCGATGTTCACCGTCCGTCGGCGCCGCGTAGGGAATGCCTTTCCACGCGTGGACCGACCCGTCCTGATGGCCGATCACGTCGCCGTCGGGCGTGCGCACCTGGCATGTCGTCTCGCTCATGGCCCCTCCTACGATCTACCGGCGTTCGCCAACGTACCAACTCAGCGTCGGCGCGGATCGTCGTTCATCTCTGCGCAACGTTCTTTATGCTGGGCGTATGACGCGAGTCCGGATCTATGCCGGTGCAGCATGCGGGCTTGCCGCCGTGGTCATGTCCGGGTGCAGCACGCAGTCGTCGGGGAACGCAACGGCACCGCTGGCGACGGTGAACACCGATCCGCCGTCGGTGGTCAGAACAACCACACCTTCAGCCGCGACAACTCCGCCGTCGACTCCCGTGCCGACGACTCCCGTGCCGACGACCACGCTGCCGTCGACGACGATCTCGACCGCCGCGCCCGCGATCGCCGACCCCTCTCGTTACGAGGGGCTCAGCGGCTTCTACTACTTCATCTCTCCTACCGGCAAATTCGAATGCGCGGTGTTCATCACCGATGCGTCGGTCGCCGGCTGCCACGGCGAGTTCCCGTCGAATGCTCCTCGGGTGGAGGGCAGCGGCGCCCCGGATTCGCTGGTAGCGCCCAACACGGTCGAGCTCACGGCAGGCACCGCGGCGCGATTCCTGAGCTCCGGCGATCCTAGGTTCCATCGGTTCGACGCCATCGCCACTCCGCTCCCCTACGGTGAAACGCTCTCGATACCCGGGTCGGGTACGTCGAACGGCATCACGTGCAGGGTCGACGAGCTCGCCGGGGTCTCCTGCGTCGACCAGGTAGGGCATGGTTTCACCGTGTCCGACACGGCGTTCGAGTTGAAGTGACCGGTGTGTTTCGCAGTGCGAACGACCGGGCATAAGCTGACAGCCGTGCGGCGAGACCGCCGCACGATCATCTGTCGCGGCCGAGAGCACTGAGCTCTCCGACCGGGGAGGAGTTTTCCCGATGTCCACCACGCCGACTCGACGCAACGCCAAAGTCATAGGCGTCAGCGTCGCCGCCGCGGTCGGCGGCTTCCTGTTCGGTTTCGACAGCTCCGTGATCAACGGGGCCGTCGACGCCATCGAGGGCCGTTTCTCGCTGGGTTCGTTCACCACCGGTTTCGTCGTCGCCATCGCGCTGATCGGCTGCGCCGTCGGCGCCTGGTTCGCCGGCTCCCTCGCAGACCGATGGGGTCGCAAGAAAGTGATGGTGCTGGGCTCGGCCCTGTTCACCATCTCCTCGCTGGGATCGGGCCTCGCCTTCAGCGTCCCCGACCTGATCCTGTGGCGCATCCTCGGCGGCCTCGGTATCGGTATCGCCTCCGTCATCGCGCCTGCCTACATTGCAGAGATCGCTCCTGCGAAATGGCGCGGAAGCCTGGCGTCGCTGCAGCAGCTCGCGATCACTCTCGGCATCTTCGCCGCCCTCCTGTCCGACGCTCTGCTGCAGGGCGCCGCGGACGGCGCATCCAACGACCTCTGGCTCGGCCAGGAAGCCTGGCGCTGGATGTTCCTCGTCGGCGTCGTACCCGCCCTGATCTACGGCCTGCTCGCGGTCACCATCCCCGAGTCACCTCGCTACCTCGTCGGCAAGCATCTCGATCAGGAAGCTGCCGACATCCTCGCCAACATCACCGGCGAACTGCATCCCGACGAGCGAGTCCACGAAATCCGTCTCACACTCCGCAAGGAGGAGAAGGCCTCGTTCGCCGACATCCGCGGACCGAAGTTCGGGCTCCAGCCGATCGTGTGGGTCGGCATCGTCATGGCCGTCCTGCAACAGTTCGTCGGCATCAACGCGATCTTCTACTACTCGACGACGCTGTGGAAGTCCGTCGGCTTCACCGAGGACCAGTCCTTCACGACCTCGGTCATCACCTCCATCATCAACGTGACGATGACCTTCGTGGCCATTCTGTTCGTCGACCGGATCGGCCGGCGCAAACTGCTCCTGGGTGGTTCGGTAGGTATGTTCGTCGGCCTGCTGATGGCCGCGGTCTCGTTCTCCCAGCAGATCGGCAGCGGCGACGACGTCTCCCTCCCGAGCCCCTGGGGTGCCGTCGCGCTGATCGGAGCGAACCTGTTCGTGATCTTCTTCGCCGCCACCTGGGGACCCATCATGTGGGTTCTTCTGGGCGAGATGTTCCCCAACCGCATGCGCGCCGTGGCCCTCGGAATCGGCACCGCCGCCAACTGGCTCGCCAATTTCGCTGTCACCCTTGCATTCCCGCCACTCACCCAGGCCGTCGGCCTGTGGGTGATCTACGGGTTCTTCGCCATCATGGCTGCAGTCTCGTTCTTCTTCGTGAAATCGAAGATTCCCGAGACCAACGGCATGGAACTCGAAGACATGCAGTAACGGATCGCCGACGAGGGTGCTATGGTCGGCGATGTTCTGACACGGGGTGCGTCCGTACATGCGGATGCTGAGATCACACCCGTCGAACCTGATGCAGGTAATGCTGACGAAGGGATGTCAAGGCGATGACTACGCCTGTGCACTCGGTGCACTCCGAAAGACCCGGCGATTCCGGTCGCTTCACGAACAACCTGTGGGACGCGACGGCGGATCTGCGCGCCGCCATCGATGATCTCGAGTTCCTCGGGCTCCTCGGTGACGGCACGCTGCCGCTGGACGCGTTCCGCACGTACATCGCACAGGACGAGCTCTACCTGGCCGGATACGCCAAGGCCCTGTCCATCCTGGCGTCGAAAGCGCCGGACACGCAGACGGCGGCGTTCTGGGCGTCGTCTGCGGCAGGTGCCGTCGCAGAAGCGTCACTTCACGCGTCACTGCTGTCCAGCGACGCGCTACCGAGCCCCGGGTCGGTGATCGAACATTCACCGGCGTGCCTGGGCTACGTCTCGTACCTCGTCGCCACTGCAGCGACGGAACCCTACGCCGTTGCGGCCGCGGCTGTTCTTCCCTGCTACTGGATCTACGCCGATGTGGCAGTTCGGTTGTCGCTCGCGGCGCGGGAAGTGTTGCAACGCAACCCCGAACACCCCTATGCACGGTGGGTGTCCACGTACGATTCCGACGAGTTCCGTACGCTCGTCGACGGCGCCCGCGTCCTCGTCGACGATGCGGCCGCTGCAGCCACGGACGCCCAGCGCGACGCCATGGCGCAGGCGTTTCGCGTCGCGACAAGATACGAACTGATGTTCTGGGACACAGCACTTCACCCGACGCCGTGGCCGGTGGCACGATGAAACGATTACTCGCCCTTGCATGCGCCGCGATCTCCGTCGCGGGCCTGACCTCGTGCGCGCAGTCGAACGATTCGGACACGATCAGATTCGCACTCGACTGGACACCCAACACCAATCACACCGGCTTGTACGTAGCCCTCCAGGAGGGCTACTTCGCGGACGCCGGACTGGACGTGGAGGTGTTGCCGTACAACAACACTTCGTCGGACACCCTCGTCGATTCCGGTAACGCGGAGTTCGGGATCAGCACGCAGAGCTCCACCGTTTTCGCGAAAGCTGCGGGTGCGCAGATCGTTTCGGTGCTCGCCCCCCTCCAGCACTGGGCAACGGCAATCGGTGTACGCGCAGACCGTGACGACATTCCGAGCCCCAAGGCATTGGACGGCAAGGTGTACGCGGGCTTCGGTGACACCGGTGAGAAAGCAGGGCTCCGACAGGTCATCCAGAACGACGGCGGTAGAGGCGAATACGAGACCGTGGTTCTGGGGACGTCGGCGTACGAAGCCGTGTACTCCGGTACCGCGGACTTCACCGTCTCCTATCTCGCATGGGAAGGCATCGAAGCAGAGCACAGCGGGACTCCGATGAAATACTTCGAGAACACCGACTACGAATTCCCCGACGCGTACGCGATCACCATCAGCGGCAACGAGAACTGGCTGGCCGACAACCCCGACGAAGCCGGGAAATTCGTCCAGGCACTGCAACGCGGGTACCAGCTCGCGGCCGACGACCCCGATCGCGCCGCCCAGGACGTCATCGACGCCAACCCGGGAACCTTCACCGACGAATCGTTGGTGTTCGAGAGCCAACGGATGTTGGCGGACAAGTACATGCGCGACGGCGACGGCGAGGTCGGCACGCAGAACATCGACAAATGGACCGAGTACTCGAAGTTCCTGTACGACAACGGGGTTCTGGTGGACGAGAACGGTGCGCCGCTCACGTCCGAGCCCGACTGGTCCACGTACTTCACCGACGACTACCTCGGCGAATGACAACCTCGGCGATCGGTGATGCATCCTCCGGAGCGCCTCCCGCCGCTCGCGGTGTCCGGCGATGGCCGGTTGTCAGGGCGGACGGGCCGGCGCTCGTTCGCTGGGCTCTGCCGTCGGCAACCATCGTCGTCGTCCTCGTCGCGGTGTGGCAGACCTACGTCACCACCAGTGGAATTCGACCTCAGGTACTTCCCTCACCCACGCGAATCCTGAGCCAGGGATGGGCGCATCGAGACGCGATCGCCACCAATGCTGCAGCGACACTGCAGGTCACGATCATCGGTTTCACCGTGTCCTGCATCGTCGCCTGGACTCTTGCTGTCGCCGTTGATTTCTCTCCGTGGCTGCGTCGTGCCGTCGTCCCATTGTTCGTGGTCTCTCAGACGTTGCCGATCATCGCGATTGCGCCACTTCTCATCATCTGGTTCGGCTTCGGACTGCTTCCGAAGATCCTCGTCATCGCATTGGCTACGTTCTTCCCCATGGCAATCGGCCTGATCGAGGGTTTCGCCTCGGCCGATCGCGACGCCCGCGCGCTTCTGTCGAGCATGGGCGCCAGCCGCTGGCAGCAGTTCAGATACGTGCGTCTACCGTCGGCGATGCCGCGGTTCTTCACCTCGCTTCGAATCGGCATCACCTACGCCGTCGTCGGTGCGATCTTCGCGGAATATGCAGGTGCGAGCGCGGGGCTCGGCATCTACATGAGCCAGCAGAAGAACTCGTTCCGTACCGATCTGGTGCTCGCTGCCGTGCTCGTCACCGCCGTCATCAGCGTGCTGCTCTTCGTGCTGACGTACTTGATCGAAAGACTGTTCATACCCTGGGCTCGAGACGAACGGGGACGAGAGGAACAGCCGCGATGAGCAGAGTGCACGTGGCAGGCCTGACGAAGTCCTACGGGAACCGCACGATCCTGGACGGCATCGACTTCGACGTCGAACCCGGTGAATTCGTGTCCGTGATCGGCCCGAGCGGATCCGGCAAGAGCACCATCTTCAACATGGTGGCCGGCCTCGACTCGCCGGACGGGGGTGTCGTGGAGGCATCTCGCAGTGCCTACATGCCGCAGAAAGACCTGCTTTTCCCCTGGCGGTCGGTGCTGGACAACACGACCCTCGGCCTCGAGGTGCAGGGCGTCCCGAAGAAAGAGGCGCGTACCCGGGCTCAAGAGCTGTTCGACGTGTTCGGGCTCGCCGGCTACGAGAACGCTCGGCCCTCGGAGATGTCCGGGGGAATGCGCCAGCGCGCCGCACTCCTCCGGACCGTCGTCCAAGGCCACGACCTACTCCTGCTCGACGAGCCGTTCGGCGCCTTGGACTCGCTGACCCGAACAGACATGCAGCAATGGTTGCAAGACGTCTGGCTTCGCTACCGCTGGACGGTACTGATGATCACGCACGACATCCGAGAGGCCGTGTACCTCTCGGATCGCGTGGTGGTGCTCTCCGACAAACCGGCCCATGTCCGACGCCAGGTCGCCGTGCCCCTGCCGAGACCACGTGAGCCGATGGTCGTCACGACACCCGAATTCGCTGCCGTCGAATCGGAACTGATCGACGTGCTCGTCAGCGCACGTCGGTCACGAACCCAATCGGGTCGCTAGATCCGACACTGCGGATCGTGCGTCCGCGAGGCTCGCCTCGGCCTGCGGAGTCAGCGCCGCCATCGCCGGAACTCGGGATGCGAGAGTCAGGTCGACCGTGACGATGAAGACTTCCATCCCCAACGCCTTACCGAGCACCTGCTGCAGCTGTGGCACGGTGTGGTCCGCGCCGAACTCCGGAGTCCCCGGCCCGTACTGGTCGCCTCGCGACGACACCACCACAACCGGCTTACCTTCGAGAGGTCGAGTCGGCGCATCGAACGGCACGGTGATTCCGGGAACGTGGATGTAATCGATCCACGCTTTGAGTGTCGACGGAACGGACCAGTTGTACATCGGTGCACCGACGAGAAGCACGTCAGCCGAGACCAACTCGTCGATCAGTTCTTTCTGCAACGCCTCGGCTTCCGGCGGCGCAACCTCGTCCGAAGTTCTCAGATGCGGCGCCCAGTGCAACGCGGACGTCGGCAGATGTGGCGGCGGATTTCGGTGCAAGTCCCGATAGATCACCGAATGATCGGCACCGAGCGAATGCCAGGTGTCCGAAAAGTGTGCGGTCACCGCTCGACTGACGGACGAAACAGGATCAGCGGACGTATCTAGATGCAACAACTGCGGCACGGACACTCCTTCTAGTAGCTGTAACTAGAGAATATGCCCAGCATGGGAGTGGAGCCGGCAGATAGGCTCGAGGTATGGATCATCGGTACATTGCATCGGCGTTGTCGCACCGTGACGCGCAGTTGGTTTCCGCTCGTATCGCGGAGTCGAGCGACCGTGTACCCACTGTTTCGTTCGATGGCGTAGAGCTCGACATCGACGAGTCGGGCCGGCGCGCTGTCGTGGAGCTCCTCCGACTTCTCGCCGGGGGTACGTCGGTGACGGTGGGCCCGGTGAGCGAACTACTGACGACGTCGCAGGCTGCCGAAGTCCTCGGTGTGTCCGATACGTACGTCAGGAAACTCGCCGACGCGGGCAACCTCGCGATCGAAATGCGTGGCACTCACCGCAGGTTTCGCCTGGAAGATCTTGTCCGGCTTCGGGAGACGTTCAAGAAAGATCAGCCTGCTTCACGGCCGAGCAGCTCGGACTGAAGAGTCAGCAGGTCTCGGAACGCTTCTCCTGATGCACGCCACAGCTGTTCACTGTCTATGAAGTCGACACCGAGCAAGTTGACGTCTCCACGGTAAGCGCCGACATCGACGGACAGTTTCCGAACGATCATGGAAATGTCACGGTCGAGGTAACCGGAGTCGCTGCTCTCGAGCGCCCGGAATTGAGCGGAGAAGTGGTCTGCCGATATCCGACGATCCACGAATTGCGCAACAAGGATGACGAAACGCGATGCGTGCAGCGATGGGGATCGAAACGAATGCTCCACGGAACCTTTGCCTCCTTGGTCGACAACGCCACTCGTCGTCGCCATCGAACTCAACGGACCGAGACACCGACGTGGCTGGGCAGCGGACCCGTCAGGGAGCCTGCCGTGCGAGGGGTGTCGAATATCTCGATGTAAAACAGGAACTTCACCCACGATAGGGAGTAGAACCTGATGGATCCGCTGTTTTCGGGATTGCTATGACCGTTCACAACAGAACGATCGGTCCACTTGTGACCTACAGGAGTGACCCGAGCGGTGCGCGTTCGGGAGTATCGAGCTCCCAGAACTTCCAACCGTCGCAGACCTGCTCATCACCGCTGATATGCGTCGCGACAGCACTGGCGGCCTCGGTCGGATCCTCGAATCTCCGGCCCTCCATCGGTCCGCGTACGATTTCCAGGCGCGAATTGTCCGGGTCGTACCGCGCACTGAGACGGTAGCCATCGAAATCAGCGACGACTCGAACGCGCAGGTCGATCACCTCTTCGACCGACGCGGACCGCTTCGCATTCGTGCGCCGGGTCTGTTTGCCGACGCGATGAGACGCAGCAGAATGCGCAGCGTCTGCCAGCGTCAGGTCCGCGTCGACGTTCAACCCGAGAAGACTCCACCGGTCGTGACCGTGCTGAACCCGGCCGACAGCGATTGCGTGGTGTCCTGTGCGGGAGCGCAACGGGGAATCCTGCACCCACAGATCGACCTCGCCTTTGATGTCAGCTGCCATTTCTTCGGACGACACCATGAAGAACGACGGATTGGACTTGCTCAGATCCACGAACACCCAGTATGTCGAGCCTGTGTCATCGGTGGCCAGCGACTCGTCCTGCCTGCGCGCCTTCCAGTCACCTTCCGCCTTGGACCGGACCCGGACTACACAGCTGGAACCGTCGACAGCCCAGACCTGGACCGGATTACGACGCGACGTGGTGAGGCGCTCAGCGCGACCCCCGTGCATCACTACCGCTTCGATGAATGCGCGTATACCCTGCTCCGAAACGTCTTCCACGGTGCTACCTCTGTTCTGCCTACCCGTGCAGATGAAGAGAGGTGCCTACGACGGGTAGCACGCGCACGACTCGGGGATCTGACCCCAGCCTAGTGGTCCAACACCCCCCGTGGATACCGTGCACAATCGACACATGGACGCACGGGCCGAGCACGACGCCGAACGAAGCCGATTCGTGTTGTACTCGGACACCGAGCTAGCCGCAGTATCCGAGTACTTCGACGTGGGCGATACCCGCAATTTCTTCCACACCGTGACGCTCCCCCAGTACCGCGGCAGGGGATACGCCGCGGCACTGACGGAATACGCCTTGAACGACACCCGCTCGCGGCGACTGTTGGTTCAGCCGTCCTGCTGGTTCGTTCGCGAATTCATCGAGACCAATCCCGACGAATTCGGAGACTTGCTCACTTCTCCCGAATCTCCCGACGAGCGGTAGCGAACAACGGATAGTTGTCCGCATTCCCGCCGGCCTTACCCTTCTTCTTCCGATACCGTTCCAACGACTTCGCAACGCGCAGTTCATGTTCACGGATAACGTTCTCGTACAAATACATGGAAACTCCTCGAATAGCTTTGCAGCCCAGCATGATCAGGGCAGGCGAAGACGCCGAATGCCCTGCGAATACGAATAGCGGAATGGACGTCGCTACCCGAACGAGAGTGCGGCACGGGACACCGTAAACGGATGCCCGGCAATGATTCTCAGGTTTCTTACCAAGTCGCACCCCTTTCGGTCCATGTACTCGCCGTGTTCCGTGCACCATCATGCTGCACAACCCTCACAGGCGCCACCGAATTAAATTGCACCGAACATCGCGGCCGGTTGTCCTCCGGTCGCGGGCAGATCCGAGTGCCGACGACAACGATGTCAGCGAGCATCTGACACGTGCGTGAGCGGCTGTGTACCTGCGACCGGAAGGGGTGGCCTCGTCTTGTACGCGTGGGGGTGTGAGCGCACATTCGGGATGTTTTTCGGTGGGTGTGGTCCGTTGCTCGGTGACGGACGCTCGCCGTTGTGTCAGGTGCACGGCCAAGTGCTAGCACCTGGGTGAGCCTTCAGCGCATTGGTGAGCGTCTGACACATGGGTGTGCGTCTGTGTCTCTGACTGGCCAGAGGGGGTGGATTCACCCTCGTGTTGTGCGTGGGGTGGTGGTGTGAGCGCACATTCGGGGGGTGTTTTCGTGGGTGGTCGGGGTTCGGTGACGATGCTCGCCGTTGTCTCGGATGCACGGCCAGGTGCTGGCACCTGGGTGAGCGTGTGGCTCGGAGGCGAGCGTTCGATTCGTTGGTGTGCTCGACGGGTGTCCGAGGGGGATGCACGGTGGAGTGTTTTTGTTCGGGAATGCAGAACACCCCCGAACCGTGTGGTTCGGGGGTGTCCTGGAAAATGTGTTCGGCGGTGTCCTACTCTCCCACACCCTGTCGGGTGCAGTACCATCGGCGCTGGAGGGCTTAGCTTCCGGGTTCGGAATGGG
>NZ_JBHUZE010000013.1:0-59121 GCF_042667435.1 Rhodococcus sp. NPDC057297
ACAACAGTATGCTTCGACAGATCCAAATCGGCCTGTGTGCTCATGACAAATCCTTCCGTGCTGGTGGCGCCCGACGCGGCCGAGGGGTGGCCGCGTCGGGCGCGCGCCTAGCGAGTTCCGTTCTTGGCGTACTCGGCTATGGCGTCGATGTTGGACGAGTCGATGAACGCGGGACCGGTGAGAACCGGGGTGCCGCCACCGATGGTGTTGCCGTTGTTCAGGTACAGCCACAGCGAGTCGACTGCGAGGTATCCCTGCAGGTACGGCTGCTGGTCGATGGCCCACGCCACGTCGCCGGCCTTGATGGCGTCGACGAGCGCGGAGTTCGTGTCGAACGTGACGATGGTTGCGTCGCTCCCGGCGTTTGCCTTCGACTGCACGGCGGTCAGCGCAATCGGTGCACCGAGGGCGACGATGTGATCGATGCTGGGATCCTGCTGCAGCTTCGCCGTGATCGTCGCCTCGACCGACGGCATGTCCTTACTGTTGACGTTCAGGATCTCGGTGCTGCCTCCGGTGAATCCCTGGGTGACGCCCGCACAGCGGGACTCGAGCGCGACCTGCCCTTGCTCCTGAATGATGCACAGCGTCTTCTTGGCGCCGTCTGCGGTCAGACGGGCGCCTGCGGCTTCACCAGCGATGGTCTCGTCCTGGCCGAAGTACTGCTGGACTCCCTGGTCCTTCCAGGTGTCGTAGCCGGAATTGAAGGCGACGACGGGGATGCCTGCTGCGGTGGCTGCTTCGACGGCGGGCGCCATGGCGTCGGGCTTGGCCAACGTGACGGCGATACCGTCGACGTCGGAGTCGATGGCGCTCTGCACGAGGTTGGCCTGATTGGGAGCTTCCGGGTCCGCGGAGTAGCGCAGCTCGATGTTGTCCTTCGCAGCTGCGGCTTCTGCGCCCTTGCGGATCAGATCCCAGAACGTGTCGCCGGGAACCTCGTGCGTGATCATCGCGATGGTCGCGCGGGGTGTGTCGGCCGTGCCTGCATTGGAGCCTCCGCCGGAGCTCTCGGGAGCACCGCCGGTGCTGGAGCATCCCGCCACTGTGGCGCACAGCGCCAACCCGAGAACGGCGCCGGAGCGGAGCACGCGGAGTGAACCTGATCGGCCTGTGCCGTGACTCGTGTGAAGTTTCATCAATTCTCTTTCTCGACGCCGTTCCGCCATGGAACGGGTGAACCAATCGATGTTGCGTTCAATATGTAATCCGCATCACACGCCAATGTCAAGCATTTGTCCTGACATTAGAAAGTTCACTCATTTAACTCGTTGCCCGAGTAAGACGAACCGGCTCGTAATTCAGCCGCCGAAAAGCAGAAACAGGCCGCCGAAGGTGAAGAAGACCATCAGCACCATCAGCGCCAACTGACCGGTCAATCGGTGCGCGCGCGGCAGTATTCGCAACGATGCGTCGTGGGCGGCGGCGACTCCGAGGATGTGGCCGAGCAGAACACACAGAACTTTGATCGAGGACACGACGCCGGGATGCTCGGACAACACGTAGGACACTTCCCACCCCTGCTGCCCGAGCAGATCCCACCCGTCACCGAGCGGATCGGTCAACAGCAGAACGGTGCTCTGGCCTTTCTCGACGAAGTAGGTCAGGTAGTGAGCCAGCACGTAGCCGAACGCGATCGGGATCAACGAATGCGCCAACGCACCAGGGAGAGCTCGCCGTTCGGTTCGGGACACTCCGCCGGTCGCCTGGCAACAGAGCCAGAAGGCGACCCCCACGATCGACACCAGCGCGAACAACCCGGCTGTGCGGAGCGCGACCGCCCCGTCGCTCGATCCCGACACGTCGTCGACGAAATTGCGCCAGGCCGGCAATTGCGAGGCGCTGTCGAACGCAGTCGATCCGAGAAGAACGGCAACCGCCCCTACCGAACCCGGAAGAATCGGAAACGTCGGCAGGCCGTCGAGCGGACTTCGCAGCACGAGCGAGCCTTCGGGTGATCTGGCGAGCGGGGCCAGGCGCGCGATCGTGTCGCTGTACTTCTCGAACGGATCACCGTTCTCGAACCACGCGTCTCCGAACAGCAGTGCGCCGACGAGCATCAGAATTACGTACGCCGTACACCACGTCCGGATGGCGTCGACGGAACCAGGATCGGAGTACGCGAGCTCGAGCCAGACGAATGCGAACAGCCCTACGACACTCGGCCATGCACCCAACCTGGCGGGATACTCGATCAACGCGGTGCCCGTGGGACGGCGTAGCACTCTGCACGTGACCGCGTGAATCGTCCGAACCGGCGAGACGATGCGCCACACCGGGCCGAGAAGCGCCGACGCGATCGGCAGGCCGACCCACAGTAGAACGTAGAACACCCCGGGAAGCGCGTTCGTCGCATCGTCCGGCCCTGCGTACGCCGCCCACCCGGCGTATACCGAGAAGGCAAGCGTCACAATACGTAGCGCCCACCGAGAGGCGGGTGCATCGACGGCGCGCTGCGCCGCGCGAGGGACGGTAGCCCACCGCCTGCGCGGATCCAGTCGTGGAGAGCGCCACGCGAAGATCACAACGGCGAACGAAATGGACAATGCCCAGGCTCCACCGATCAGGACGAACGTGACCGGTAAGGGAAGATCGGTGGAGCCACCCAATCCGTGGGCGAGGATCACGGCCTGACAGCGAGCGTCGCGACCGTGCGATCGGCGTGATGCAGCTCGATCGCAACCGAACCCGGCACGTCCACCGTGAACTCGAACGTCTGACCGGCTGTCGCCTGCACCTCGAACGTGTGGTCCGGCACGGAGTGAATGTGCAGCTCGTCGGCGGTGTCGCTGTCCACCCGCAGCGTGATGGGCTCACCTACGACTGCGTCCAGCCGCTCGTTCGTAGGTGTGATGTCACCGCCGGTGATGGCGACGTCGATGACCGTGCCGACAGGCCGTGCCTCGGCCGCCGAGGAGTCCTCGGCAGCCGTGGACGTCGCCGCGGTACTGCTGTCGGCGACACCGCTACCCGCGGTGGTGTTGCCGGTGTCCGAAGAGGACGAGCATCCGACAGCGAGGAACAACATCGCAGCGCCCGTCACGGCAGCGCAGCGGCCGTACTTCATTTCTTCTTCCCATCGTCGTGGTCACCGGGCAGGTCGTCCATGGCTCGGTCGGGTACATCGGCTGATTCGCTCTCGGCGTTCTCGTTTTTCTCCGCACGTCGGTCCTTGGCGACGATGTACAGAACGACCGCGACGATGATGAATGCCGGTATCAGAGCCGGCAACGCCAGCACGACCGAGTGATCTGCGAGATAGACGACGTCTTCTGCGCTCGAAAGATGAACTGTCATGTGCGGCTGTGCGTTCTGTGTTCACTCGAGGTGCGCAGCGAGTTTCGAGGCGTCACCGAGCTGATGCGCACCGTTCCCCAGGACAGAGCCCAGACCAACAGGAGTGTGCACACCAGAACGACGAGCGACGCTGCGGCGAACAACCACGTCGGGTGGTCGAAGTTGCGTTCGCGCTGCAACAGGGTGATCTCGGAAACCAAGTCACGAGTGAACGAGGCGTCGGCGGATACCTCCTCCGCTCCGATGCCCTCGTCGGCCGCCATGAACACCGGTGCCGCCGCCAGTGTGCGACCGTCGTGAATGCGGAGGACTGTCTTCCATGTGCCGTCGACCGGGACCGGCTTCGTCGACCGGAAGGTGCCGGGTCCGGTGGCCTCCAGCTGGTCGACCACCAGGCCGCGCAACGTGTCTCCCCCGCCCTGCCACGCGAGAATCGACACCCATTCGGGGTCGTCGCTGACGAGATCGACCGGATCGATCTCGACCTCGGCGGTCACCATGCGGAAACCGTCGACAGGTTCCGCGTCCGTCAACCGCACTGTCGCAGTCGCGTCCGTCGGCACCTCGAAAGAAAGGCCGTTCGCCACGGTGCCACCGAGAGCAAGAATCATTGCGAATACGACGGTTCGGCGAACGGCCGGCCCGGGCAGTCCGTCGCCGCTCAGCGCCTGCGCGAACAGGCCTGCGGCGAGGCCCGTCGTGACACCGACCGGAACCGTCATCATCAGCGTGTCCAGCCACATGCTCGATGTCCACGGGAACAGATGAACGGCGTCGACCCAGAGTGATTCACCCCAGATTCCGAGCGTTGCCACTCCGAGCCCTCCGACGGCACCGAAGAGCAGGCGGCGCTTCACCAATGGGGTCAACGCCACGATCTCGACGACGATCGCAGCCCCCAGATACAGCGCGAACACATTGTGGGGCTCACCGAAGACAGGACCGACGAGCAGAGCGGTGATCTCTCGAACGACGGCGGCGAAGGCTACGGCGAACACAGCGGCGCCAGGACCGACCATCAACCGGGCAGCGATCAACGCGAACGCCCCCGCACCGGCGATGAGCATCGGTTGGAATATCAGCTGAAACTGCTCGACGCCGAAGTCGAACTCGATCTGGAACACCGACAGCCCGATGAGTAGCCCACCGAACGCCGAGCTGCGGATCAGCCACGTCAGAACCGGACTTCGGTGCCACCGCGGGTCCGGGCCGTCGGCGTCGGAACCCATGGAAATCCTGCCCTCGTGCTCCAGCAGGATCACGCCGATCAAGGACAGTCCGGCACCTCCGATCAACATGAGGTGAGTCGGTCCCCAGAGCGTCACGTCCTGACCGAAGATGCGGTGCCAGATGTCGTCGAGCGGAAATCCGATGAGGGCGTACAGTCCGGCCCCCATGATGAGCACTCCACCGGTCGGGACGTACCACGTGCGGGTCAGCTTGATCGCGGCCCGACCGGGCTTCTCGTCGAGGGGCAGAATCATGGCGAGCGCACCGGCGATGAACAGGAAGAACAGTCCGACCAGGATGAAGTAGTGCGCCGGGTTGGCGAGCGGCCCCTCGTCACGTCCACGTCCGATGTGCAGGCTGACGTCCCAGATGAACCCCAGGAACGCAGTCAGAATCGTGGAAATGAACATCACCAGTGGGAGGGCAGCCCACCCGGGGAGGTTTGTCTTCGCACCGGCATAGTCCGCAAGTCGGCCCAACCAGGTGATGCGGCGAGTACGGTGCAGAAAGGCGAGGTAGAGCAGACCGAGTGAGATAACTCCCGCCGCGGCGCTCATACCGAAGACCTGGTCGAGTGCGGCTCCCCCGCCCTGGCCGCCGCTCCCCTGCGCGACGGTGATGACCGACGTGTTGAGGTTACTCTGGGTAACACTTATCTCGAACATGGTCAGAGTATGAACCCAAGCGAACCGAAAAACCAGACTTTCGGCCGATCACGTCGACACCTTGTGTTCCGCCACAGAATCGGTGCCGTTACTGAAGCGATCAAGAACGGGTTCACCACATATCCCGTCACTCCCGCAGCCATCGCCTGCCGATGCATCGCAGGTCACCGCACGTACGAGCCGAACTGCCGGGCGTGACGAGCCGTCACATGGGAACCTTGCCGAGACGCCCTGATCGGCGGCGACTACCGTTGCAGCTACATCTAATCTTCAAGGGAGCAGGTAATGAGCATCCAACCGGTCGAATCGAAGCGCCATCACGTCGTTGTCATCGGTTCCGGGTTCGGCGGTCTCTTCGGCGTCAAGGCACTCAAGAAGGCCGACGTCGACATCACCCTCGTGGCCAAGACCACGCACCACCTCTTCCAGCCACTGCTCTATCAGGTTGCGACGGGCATTCTCTCGGTCGGAGAGATCGCCCCCACGACCCGAGTCATCCTGCGCAAGCAGAAGAACGCCGAAGTTCTCATGGGCGAAGTGCTCGACATCGATCTGACGGCGAAGACGGTGACGTCCAAGCTCCTCGAGCGCGTGACGGTGACGCACTTCGACAGCCTGATCGTCGCAGCGGGTGCGCAGCAGTCCTACTTCGGCAACGATCACTTCGCCGAGTTCGCGCCGGGCATGAAGACCATCGACGACGCCCTCGAGCTCCGCGGCCGCATCCTGGGCGCATTCGAGCAGGCCGAATTGTCGGACGATCAAGAAGAGCGTGACCGCCTGATGACGTTCGTCGTCGTCGGTGCCGGACCGACCGGAGTCGAACTGGCGGGCCAGATCGCCGAGCTCGCAGATCGCACCCTCGACGGGGCGTTCCGCAACATCGACCCCCGGGATGCTCGTGTCATCCTCTTGGACGCAGCGCCCGCCGTGCTCCCACCGATGGGCGAGAAACTGGGCAAGAAGGCCGCAGACCGGCTCGAGAAGCTCGGCGTGGAGATTCAGCTCAACGCCATGGTCACCGACGTCGACAACGACGGACTCACCGTCAAGGAAAAGGACGGCACGACGCGCCGCATCGAAGCACAGTGCAAGGTGTGGTCCGCGGGTGTCCAGGGAAGCGCGCTGGGCAAGCAGCTCGCCGATCAGTCGGAATCCGAAACCGACCGCGCCGGCCGCGTCATCGTGGAGCCGGACCTCACGGTCAAGGGTCACCCGAACGTGTTCGTCGTCGGTGACCTGATGTCGGTCAAGGATGTTCCCGGAATGGCACAGGGTGCGATCCAGGGTGCAAACTACGCAGCCAAGCAGATCAAGGCGTCGCTCAAGGGCGAGGATGCGAGTCAGCGTCAGCCGTTCAAGTACTTCGACAAGGGATCGATGGCAACCGTCTCGCGCTTCAATGCGGTCGCCAAAGTCGGCAAACTCGAGTTCGGCGGTTTCATCGCGTGGGTCATGTGGCTCGCACTGCACCTGTACTACCTCGTCGGGTATCGCAGTCGCATCACCACCGTCATCTCGTGGTTCGTGACCTTCCTCGGCCGCGGACGCGCACAGATGGCGTCGACCGAACAGCAGGTCTTCGCCAGGTTGGCCATCGAACAACTCAACTCGATCGAAGCGTCGGAAAGTCCGGGTGACAGCGACTCCGGGCGCAAGGCTCGAACCGAACAAGAGGAGAAAGCGGCCGGCTGAGTCCCGCCCGACCTCACTGCTTCCCGACCTGACTGCTTCCCGACCTGACTGCTTCCCGACCTCACTCCCCCTCGGCGTCACTCGTGCACATGATGTGCATGGGTGGCGCCGAGTTCGTGAAGCATGCGATGAACGGTGTCGTCGTCGAGCCGGTACGTCATCTTCTTGCCGTCCCGCTGCACTGCAACCCACCCCTCGTTCCTGAGCAGTCGCAGCGCGTGCGAGACCGAGGTCGACGTCATGGACAAGGCAAGCGCCAGGTCGGTGACACATATTCCTGGCGCGCGGTGCATGCAGAGCAGAATGCGCAACCGCGTCGGATCGCCCAGTAGATCGAACCGCTGTACCCAATCGTCCAGATTGTGCACGGCGTCCACCGCTGCGCGTGCTTGCTCCACGTGCTCGGGTTCGAACGGGGCGGTGCCGGGCGACTGCGCGTTGCGCACATCTCCGTCCGTCATGTGGGCAACGCTAGCGTGTCGATTCTGCTGCCGGTTGCGGTCGACAGAGTTCCCCCGGCCGCGAGAGGCATCCGAACCCATGATCGTCCGGCTTCGGGACTGCGATCGTCTGGGAAACGAATGGTGCTCGACATCGCCATCGGTGCGGAAATCACGTCGTGTCCCGATGTTCCAGCGCCGAGTTCGACACGGTGCCGCAAGTGTGGGCGGATTCGGCCCCCGCCACAGTCCACATCCGAAACGACTGTGCCGCACCAGGAACCTGCACGCTCCCCGGCCCGGCCGATCTGTATTCGCTCACGGATGTGGATCGACCCCGAGTCCGAGAATCGAACATCGGTGCGCGAGTGGTGCCGTGCGTCGGCGGCGACGATCATCGGTTCCGGGTCGAAGAGCAGCGTGCCACCGTCGTCGACGTGGAACGACCACCACGAGTGCGACTCGGGAGTCGTGGCGCTCGGCAACGCCAGGGTCGCCGCGACGCTGTGGACTGTCAGGCTGGCACCTTTACCCACCTCGACGCGGATTCGCATCTCGTCGCCGCCCAGAGGTGTTGCGGCCGTGCCGATCATGTGTACTGTGTCCGGACCGGTCAAGCGCCCGGACAGTCCGCCGGACGAAATGATCCGCGGACTGCGCTCGGCACTCGCGACGATGAGGAGCTCAGTGCGCATCGGCCGTGGCCGTCTCCTTCAGCCGCGCCCGTACCCACTCGAGCACTTTCGACGCCGACGGGTCGTCCGTCAGGGAAATCATCGCAGTCGGTCGGCCTTCGCGTACTTTCTCCGCATCGCCTCGCATGACCTCCAGATCGGCACCCACGTACGGAGCCAAGTCGGTCTTGTTGATCACCAGGAGGTCCGAGAAGGTAACACCGGGACCACCTTTACGCGGAACCTTGTCGCCACCGGCGACGTCGACGACGAAGATCTGGACGTCGATGAGGCCCGACGAGAAGGTCGCCGTCAGGTTGTCACCGCCGGACTCGACCAGAATCAGATCGAGTGGCGGGTTCTCGTCGACGAGGTCGTCGATTGCATCGAGGTTCGCCGTGATGTCGTCGCGAATTGCGGTGTGCGGGCATCCGCCGGTCTGAACTGCAGTGATTCTCTCGTCGGGTAGGACGGCGTGCCGACGGAGGAAGTCCGCATCCTCGGTCGTGTAGATGTCGTTCGTCAACACTCCGAGCGACAGTTCGTCGCGCAGTTCCCGGCACAGCGCAGCGACCAGAGCGGTCTTGCCGGATCCCACCGGACCGCCGATACCGATGCGGAGTGCCTCACCGGGGACTCGAGTGCGCTTCGGTCGGTCGAGGCTGTGGTCGTGCGGCTCGCCGTCGATGAGATGCGGAGGCATTGTATTTCGGCCTTTCGTGAATCGGTGACAGGGAGGATGTCGTTCGAATGAACGGGTCGGTCTTCAGGATACGAACAGCGGCCGCTCGCGCGCCGCGTGGTTCTCCGCCAGCACGTCGAGCAGCGGATCGGACAGATCCACCAGGGTGGGCAGCAAGGCGCACACCTCGTCCGCCACCTCGTCGCAGGTGCGAGCGAGCCGCAACGTGCATGCCGCGACGTCCGACGGATCGAGGGCGAGCAGTCGCTGTGCTGCGATCGCGGACCCGGTCATCGTGGTGTACACCTGCACAGACGCGATGGCCTGGCCGGGCAGGGTCGCAGCGCGACCGACGAGACCGGCGACGACGGCGAGATGAGGCCGACGCGGTACCGTCTCCCACTGCTGGTGCGGCCAGCTCGCACGGGCGAGCCTGAGCAGCCCTCTCCCCTGCGCCCGAGACGCGGCCCGAGCAGCAGGCGACGGGATCCGTGCGTCGCACTCGTCCTCGGCGACGTCCACATCGAGGAGTGCCTCGCACACCGCGGCGGCGATGGACGCCGTCACGGCACCGCTCGTCCTGAGTCGACGGATCAGGAAGGCTTCAACGGAGCCGATGTCCCGCACGAGCCCCTGTTCGATGGCTTCTTCGATACCGCCCGAGTGGACATGGCCACCTGTAGGCAACCGCGAGTCCGCCAACGACATGATCGTGGAGATTTCGTTCACGACCGCGCTCAAAAGAGGAAGTACCTCTGCGCCATCGGGAGTTCGGTCGCAGGCTGCTCGGTCCAGACGTCGCCGTCGATCTTCACGGTGAACGAATCGGGATCGACCTCGATACGGGGCTGCGCGTCGTTGAGCGGCATGTCGGCCTTACCCACCGCCCGAACGTTCCCGACCGCAACCAGGCGTCTGTCGCAGTCGAGTCGATCCGCCAAACCGTCCTCGATCGCCTGCGGGGCGACGAAATGCACCGATGTGGCTGCAGCGGCCTTGGGCGATGCGCCGAACATCGGCCTGGGCAGCTCCGGCTGAGGGGTAGGGATCGACGCGTTCGCGTCCCCCATCTGCGCCCACGCGATCATCCCGCCCTTGATCACCGCGTGCGGCCGGACACCGAAGAACGCCGGATCCCACAGTACGAGGTCCGCCAGCTTGCCTGGTTCGATGGAACCGACCTCGGCGTCGAGACCGTGCGCGACGGCAGGGCAGATCGTGTATTTCGCGATGTAACGCTGCACGCGATTGTTGTCCGCGCGGGTGTCCCCGGGGAGGAACCCCCGTCGCTTCTTCATCACGTGTGCCGTCTGCCAGGTGCGCAACACGACCTCTCCGATCCTGCCCATGGCCTGTGCGTCGCTGCCGATCATGGATATCGCACCGATGTCGTGCAGCAAGTCCTCGGCGGCGATGGTGGACGGCCGAATTCGGCTCTCGGCGAAGGCAAGATCCTCCGGAATGGAAGGACTGAGGTGATGACACACCATCAGCATGTCGAGATGCTCGTCGAGCGTGTTGACCGTGTGCGGCCGAGTGGGGTTGGTCGAACTCGGCAGCACGTGTCCGTACGATGCGACAGTGATGATGTCGGGTGCGTGGCCACCTCCCGCGCCTTCGGTGTGGTAGGCGTGGATACCGCGACCCGCGATCGCATCCAGGGTGGTCTCGACGAACCCGGCCTCGTTGAGTGTGTCCGAGTGCAGAGCGGCCTGCACGCCTGCGTCTTCGCACACGCGTAGGCACGCGTCGATGGCGGCGGGAGTGGAGCCCCAGTCCTCGTGAAGCTTGAAACCCGATGCGCCGGCGCGCAGCTGCTCCCACATTGCGTCTTTGCTGACGGTATTGCCCTTGCCCAGCAAGACGACGTTCATCGGCCAACCGTCGAGTGCTTCCAGCATTCTCGACAGGTGCCAGGCACCCGGGGTGACGGTCGTGGCCTTGCTGCCCTCGGCAGGTCCGGTTCCTCCGCCGATCACGGTGGTGATTCCGCCCGCCAACGCTTCGTCCATGATCTGCGGGCAGATGAAATGCACGTGGCAGTCGATTCCACCGGCCGTGACGATCTTGCCGTTGCCTGCGATGATCTCGGTCGACGGACCGATGACGAGGTCCGGATGGACACCGGTCATCGTGTCGGGGTTACCGGCTTTGCCGAGAGCGACGATGCGCCCATCGCGAATGCCGATATCCGCCTTGATGATTCCCCAGTAGTCGACGACGACGACCCCTGTGATGACGGTATCGGGGGCTCCGTCGGCGCGCGTTGCACGCGACTGCCCCATCGATTCGCGGATCACCTTTCCGCCTCCGAAGACTGCTTCTTCCCCGGCCAGTCCTGGGCCACCACTTCGGTCCTCGGTCACTTCGATCAGAAGGTCCGTGTCCGCCAACCGGATTCGATCACCGGTGGTGGGGCCGAACAACTGCGCGTATCGAGAACGACTGAGCTGCGCCATCAGACATCGAGCTTTCCGGGAGGATTCGAACTCAGTCCGTACACTTCTCGGGTTCCGCCGAGAGGGACGAGTGAGACTGTCATGGTGATGCCGGGCTCGAACCGCACCGCAGTGCCGGCGGGAATGTCCAGCCGACGTCCGTGCGCCAGCGCGCGATCGTACGACAGCGCCGCGTTCGCCTGGGGGAAATGAACGTGACTTCCCACCTGCACCGGGCGATCACCGGTGTTGACCACCTCGATCGTCACGACGTCGGCACCCTCGTTCAGTTCGATGACGCCGTCCTCGGTGAGGACTTCACCTGGAATCAGGTGCCCGTCACCTCGTTTCGGAGAAATGGGTTCATGGACAGTGATCAGTTTGGTGCCGTCGGGGAACGTTGCTTCGACCTGGACCTCGGGAAGTAGTTCGGGAACTCCGCTGATGACGTCGTCGGCCGACAGGACCTCGCGTCCCGACGCCATGAGCTCGGCGACGGACTTTCCGTCGCGTGCGCCCTCGAGAAGGTGATCGGTGATGAGCGCGACGGCTTCCGGGTGATTGAGGAGCCGACCTCGACTACGACGCCTACGTGCCAATTCGGCTGCGTAACTGAGGAGCAGCCGGTCCTGCTCGTGCGGAGTCAGCCGCATTCGATCTCCATCCGTAACCCGTCCTGCCCGACGCAGGCAGTACCGGACATTCTGGCACGTGTGCCCGTCTGCGGCAGGGTACGGCCGCTGATCGCTACGACTGAGCCGACGGGCCGCCCACGGTACGAGCCAGGAGTCCGTGCAGAACGTCCCGAGTGACGAGAGGCGACAGTGACTCGAGCTCCGCGGCATCGACCGCCCCGCAATCCAGACCGCGGACGAGAACGGCGGCCAGGGCCTGAGCAGTCGCAGGCTCGTCCATCATGCCGTTCGACGTGGTGTCGAGATACGCCGCGACCCGGGACGCAGCCGTCGGCATTGCCGACCGGAAGAACGACAACGTTGCAGTCCACCGAGTCGCGAGGTGGGCCGGGTGCATGTCCCACCCCTGATAGAAGCCGCGTTGGAGGGAGCGCGTCACCAGGCCGGCGTGGCGCCGGATGGCGCTGTCCACTTCGGCCGGAGTCCCACTCGGAACCACCTGCGTCGAGCCGTCGCTCACCCAGATCCCCGTCTGCGCCGTGGCTGCCAGCATCACCGCCTTCGCGTGATCCGCCACCGGATGCTCGAGGGATTGCTGAGCGGACGTGATTCCGCATGCCGCGCTGTAGTCGTACGTGCCGTAGTGGAGTGAGGTGCACCGCCCGTCCGCGCGTCCCAGGGCACGCGCCAGCGTTGCGGTGCCGTCACTACCGATGACGGCCTGAGGACTCTCGATCTGAAGCTCGAAGCGAAGCGCTCGCTCAGGCAGGCCATGTGCGCGCTCGATCTCCTCGCACAGGGCGACCACCCCATCGACCTGCTCGGCAGCTCGGAGTTTGGGCACCGTGAACACGAAACCCGGCGGCACTCCCCCGGCTCCGTCGAGAACCAGCTCGAGCGTTCGGATACCCCGGCGACGTTCGTGCGGCGCCAGCCCCTTGGGTCGGATGCCGCACCATCGAGGGCCCGACGGATCCACAGCCAGGGAGGCGAGCGTTCGTCCCGCCTCGCGGGCGTGCGCGTCCTCGGTCTCGTCCGCACGCCAGCCGTAGCCGTCTTCGAAGTCGATGCGCAGATCTTGAATCGGCCGCGTAGCCAGTGCTTCTCGAACGCGTGGAAGCACACCGACCGAGTCGATCGAATCGAACACGTCCTGGTTCTCGTCGATCAAGCTCAGCGCCTGCTGCCCCCACCTCGCGGGGAGGTCAACCCCGGCAGCAGACGCGGCTACGTAGATCGTGTGGATCGGCTGCCCACCGATCCGGTCACCGGGGAAATCTGCGGCGAGAGCCTCGTCGACGGGACCGAGAATCGACTCGATGCGGTCGAGCGCAGCCTCGGACAAGCGTTCATGCTGTGACGGGGACACGGATCTGGGTGCGTTGCTCACCGGGCCAGTGTCCCAGAACCGCGCGCCTCGAGCTGCCCTGGCTAGCTTCCGGCGTTACCGAGCGAGGCGGTGTCGGCGATGTTGGCCAATCGAACCTTGCCCTGCGCGACGGCTTTTCCGGCCTCGTTCGTGATGTCGACCTGCCACAGCTGCTGGGTGCGACCGCGATGGATGGGACGCGCTTCGGCGACGAGAGTTCCCTCTCTCGATGCCCGTAGAAAGTCGGTGTTGTTGTTCACGCCGACGACGTGTCCGCGAGACCCGAGCCAGACACTCGCTCCGATACTGGCCATGGATTCCACGACCGAGCACAGGACGCCACCGTGCATGATTCCGGCTGGCTGATGCAGTTTCGGTGACACGTCCCATGTGGCGCGTACACGATCTGCGGACACTTCGGTGTAGACGAGTCCGATTGCGCCGTCGAAACCCTGAGCGCAGAGTTCCGTCATTTCGGCGGGATCGACGGTCGGGGGAACTGGGCTCGTTGATTCGCTCATCGACTCTCCTGATTCGGCTGGCGTCGTCGCGTTCGACGCGCAGATCAGGACTACACCAGAACGCCGAGACAAAGATCGGCGGGCCTCACATTCGAAGAATGTGAGGCCCGCCGTGGCAAGGACCGGGAGTCTCTGCAGCCCTCAGGACTCCGGCGCGGTCCGGTGGTTCACTCTGAACAGTAGGCTAGCCTTACCTGATTTGGCAAGGGCTAGGAGGCGCGCAGTCGCGTACGCGGCCAGGGCCGGGCGCGGACCGGCGCGCCCGCGGCGACGAACGCATCGAGCAATGCCTGCCCACGCCGCGCACTGTCGGAGGCAAAGGTGTTCGCAAGTACAGGAATGTACGTCGAGGCACCGAGGATGGAGTCGCCGACGAGGCTCCAGAACGTGGACGCGTCGAACGGTGCGCGGGCGGAGACGGACCGCAAGACGGCGGTCAGCGAGGTGATGCAACGGTGCGCGGTCCATACGAGCAGTGCCTCTTCGCACGGTAGCGTCACCGTGCCGGGCGTCGACTCGAGCGAGTCGTCCGGCAGCACGCGCAGAATCGGCGACCCCACGCCCGCCCAGTCGATACCTCCGTCGCTGTCCATGTGAATCCAGAGGTTGTCGATTCCCGGATCCCACGCGCGCCCTTCGAGCATCACCAGCGCGGCCACGCGGCCGACGACCGCGTGCACCAGCGCCGTCGCGACCTGATGGGCGGCCGCCTCCATCGAGCCGAGATCTTCCAGTGATCTACCGAGCATCGAGTCGATCCGGCCGTCCTCGAGTCCGGTCTCGAGGTGCCACCACCGTCGCTTGCCTTCGTTGGCCATCGCGGCAACTGCATACATGCGCGGGTAGTCGGGATTGAGCGCCCTAAGGCGCGTGCACGAGCGCGCCAGGGGGCTGCCCTCTCCGTTGTGTTCGTACGAACGGTGCACATCGGCCCAGGCATCGGACGCAGCTGTTGCAAGTGACACCGGAACACTCCTTTCATGACGGTCGATCTTCGTTGCATTGCTTTAGATAGGCTAGCCTAACCATGTTCCGATCCGGCGAGAAGGCCGCGCAATGTACGACGCGTCACCCATTCGGCTTGGCTTGCCTTACCTGGCCGCGCAGAATGAAGAAGGGTTCCGTAACCTAACGATTGATCCATAAACCACAGTGAGGAGTCACGGACACAGTGACGACGGCACCATTGCTGGGTTCGGGAAACCTTCACCCCAATCCGGACGACGACTACGCCAAGGAAGACATACCCCGCGGACCAGCTCCGTGGTCTCCGCGCATCGCCGCGACCGTAGTGGACCTCGCGATCGTGCTGCTACCACTGGGTATCGGGTGGTCGATCGTCGACTCGCTCCGTGACGACAACGGCGGAGGGCAAGCGGACCGGTTCGTGTTCGGTGGCATCGCCGTCGCGGTTGCGGTCGGTCTTTTCCTGTGGAATCAGGGATACCGAGAAGGTAAGGACGGACAGAGCACCGGCAAGCGGTGGACGAACCTGATCGTTCGTGACGAGCGCAGTGGCAACGCACTCGGCGTGCGTCGGGCGATGCTTCGCCAATTCGGCATCGGGCGACGCGAGACCGAGGTCGTACGCGAGAAGACGGCCGCCGACGAACTGTTCGAGCCGATAGCACGTGACAACTCCGTTGCAGGCATTCGTAAACGGCGCATTCTCGGCCTGGTGATTCTGGCCGTTGCTCTCGCCGCCGCGATCCTCGCGAGCATTGCGATCGGAGCTCGGCCGCTGACGTTCGCCGAGATCGGCCACGCACTGTGGAGTTCGACGGGAACCGACACCGACATCATCGTGCGCAGCCTGCGTATCCCCCGCACGCTTCTTGCGCTCGTGGTGGGAATTGCACTCGGCATCGCAGGCGCTCTCATCCAGGGCCACACCCGAAACCCACTCGCCGACGCAGGTCTGCTCGGACTCAATGCCGGCGCTGCGTTCCTCGTGGTGCTGTCGATCTACCTGTTCCGCTTCAACTCGCCCAGCCAGTACCTCTGGTTCGCGTTCGCAGGCTCGGCAATCGCCAGCGTCGTCGTGTTCGGACTGTCCTCGGCCGGAAACGGCAAAGCGAGCCCACTCAACCTCGCGCTCGCCGGTGCAGGCGTCGCGTTCTTCCTGTCCGCCATGACCAATGCCATCGTCCTGTTGGACCAGACAAGCCTCGACGGCTACCGATTCTGGTCGGTGGGTTCGGTCGCCGGGCGTGGGCTCGACGTCCTCTGGCAGGTGCTGCCGTTCCTCGTCGTCGGAGTACTCATCGCACTCGCCAGCACCCCAGGCCTCAACGTGATGAGTCTCGGTGAGGACGTTGCACGCTCGCTGGGAACCAACATCGCGCTCACCCGCACCGTCGGCATCATCGCCATCACCCTGCTGACCGGTGCTGCCACTGCTGCCTGCGGTCCGATCGCCTTCATCGGTCTGGTCGTGCCGCACGTCGCGCGGGTGGTCACCGGCCCGGACTATCGATGGCTGGTTCCGTACGCGGGACTCATGGGAGGCGTCATGCTGATGATCGCCGACGTCATCGGCCGCGTCGTCGTTCGCCCCGGAGAACTGCAGGTCGGTATCGTGCTCGCCCTCTTCGGCGCTCCGTTCTTCATCGCTCTCGTTCGTCGTCGGAAGTTGGCAAGCCTGTGACCCCGTCCTCGACCGAGAACGCGTCGGCGAACCGCGCTGCCGCACCCGACGCCGTCCGTACGGTCCCGTCACGTCCGCCGTTCCGGGTCGGGCCGCTGTCTCTGGTTCGGCGTCCGCTCATGGTTCTCGTCAACCTCGTGATGCTCGCGGCGCTGTTCCTGGTTGTCTGCATCAACATCGGCCGCGGCGACTTCCCGCTGTCCATACCTCAGGTGACCGAAGTGCTGTTCGGAGGCGGATCTCGCATCGACAGGTTCATCGTGATGGACCTTCGGCTGCCTCGTTCACTCACCGGACTCCTGGTGGGAATGGCTCTGGGCATATCCGGCGCCGTGACCCAGTCGATCTCTCGCAACTCGCTGGCCAGCCCCGACATTCTCGGCATCACAGCCGGTGCGAGCGCGGCCGCAGTTGCGCTCATCGTTCTCGGTGGCGGCGGCACGTTCGTCGGGATCCTGGCCACCGTCGGCCTTCCGCTGGCAGCGCTCGTCGGTGGTGTCCTGACCGCCGTGCTCATCTACACGCTGGCATGGAAGCGCGGCGTCGAAGGGTTCCGGCTCATCCTCGTCGGCATCGCCATCAATGCGATGCTCACTGCGGCCATCGGCTGGCTGCTGATCAGTGCGGACATCAACGACGTCTCCCGTGCTCAGTTGTGGCTCAACGGATCCCTGAACGGTGCCGACTGGAGCAAGGTCTGGCCGGTTCTCTGTGCACTGGTGCTGATCGGCGGCATCACCATCATCTCCACGTTCACCCTCGGCGCCCTCCGGCTCGGCGACGACAACGCCCGTTCGCTCGGGGTGCGCCTCCAGTCAGGTCAGGCCACGCTACTTCTGGCGTCGGTGGCGCTCGCGGCCATTGCTACCGCCGCTGCCGGTCCCATCGGATTCGTGGCGTTGGCGGCACCGCAGATCGCGCTGCGCATTCTGCGCACTCCCGGCCCACCGATCATCGCGTCCGGGTTGATGGGCGGCTTGCTCGTCGTCGGCAGCGATCTGATCGCCCGCACGATCCTTCCGGTCGAGTTGCCTGTCGGAATCGTGACCTCCGCGCTCGGCGGTCCGTTCCTCCTCTACCTGCTCGTCCGCAGTAACCGAAAGGTCTCCGCATGACCACAACCGAACCGTCCCGCCTCGTTGCCGAAGATCTCACGCTCGGCTACGGAGACCGGATCATCGTCGAGAACCTCGATCTCAACGTGCACACCGGCCTGATCACCACGGTCATCGGACCCAACGGCTGCGGCAAGAGCACCCTCCTCCGATCCCTCGGACGACTGCTGAAGCCCAAAGCGGGCAAAGTCGTACTCGACGGCAAAGCGATCTCGTCGATGCGCACGAAGGACGTCGCCCGTGTCCTCGGCATGCTGCCGCAAGCACCGACTGCGCCTGAAGGACTGACCGTCGGCGACCTGGTGTCCCGCGGCCGGCACCCGCACCAGTCCTGGGTACGGCAGTGGTCGTCCGACGACGAGTCCGAGGTCGCCAACGCGCTCGAACTGACCGGCGTCGGAGACCTGGCGGACCGGCCGGTCGACGAGTTGTCCGGCGGTCAACGCCAGCGAGCATGGATCTCGATGGCGCTCGCACAAGGCACCGATATCCTGCTGCTCGACGAGCCCACGACCTACCTCGACCTCGCGCATTCCGTCGAGGTTCTCGACCTGGTGGATCGTCTGCACGAGGAGATGGGCCGCACCGTCATCATGGTGCTGCACGATCTCAACCTCGCCGTGCGTTACAGCGACCAGTTGATCGTCATGTCGCAGGGCAAGATCGTCGAGTCCGGAAAGCCTCAGGACATCATCTCCGAGAAACTTCTGATGGACGTGTTCGGTCTCGAAGCCAGCGTCATCGAGGACCCGGTCTCCGACCGTCCCCTGATCGTCCCGATAGGAACGCGCCACGTGTACGGAGCGGTCGGAGGTCCGACCAAGTCGGCGGCCGCACCCGCCGAGCCGGACGCCTAACGTTCGATCATCGTCCGCACCAACCGGTAGCCCTGGCCGAGGGACACATCGGGAAGGTAGGCCCGTCCGATCGCGTTGCCGATGCTCGGTAATGCGGCCGGGTCGGCGAACGTCATGTGCATCGGTTCGTACCGCGGCTGAAACTTGGACTTGAAGGCCAGCAACGACCTGAAACCGTAGACGGGTTCGAGTGTCTTGCCCAGCACGTCGAGCAGTCGATCGAGCAGCGTGTAGAAGGTGACTTCCTCATCGGAGGGTGCATCGGACGAGTTCCCGTCGCTCACCTTCGCAAGCGGCGCACCGGACAGGCTGAGGAACCGAACGCCCTCCTCCTTCAACAGGATTGCAGCGGACGCGATCAAGAACTCCATGGTCGGTCTGAAACCCTCGGACCGGCGCCGCATGAAGTCGAGAGTCCAGCCGACGACGACGCCGTCCTCGTACACGGGCATCCACGACGTGATTCCGTGAACGGTGCGGTGTTCGTCGATTGCGACGAGGCAGCGTACCTGTCGATCGTCCACCTCCTCGAGGCCCCCGAGCGTGAATCCCATCTCGGGCATTCCCTTGTCCGCCACCCATTCCTCGGAGATCGCCGTGATCTGATCCGTGATGGCAAGCGGTGCGTCGGGGAAACTGATCCACTCGGCCTCGATTCCCACCTTCTTCGCCCGGTTCAGCGCGGTGCGGACGTCTTGGAATCGCTTGCCGGTGAAGGCCAGGTCCTCGAGATCGAGAACAGTCTCCTCCCCTACCTGGATCCCGCCCCAGCCGATGCTGTCCGTGATGGCACGAACGTCCGGTGTCACCGAGTAGAAGCACGGGATCCACCCGTTCTTCGATGCGAACTCCGCGAAGTCGACGACTGCCGACCGCAGTTCCCCCCGTGGTCCCACCGGATCACCCGTCGTCAGCGCCACCCCCGAGATCACGCGGTACGCAACGAAACTGGACCCGTCGGCGGAGAACCAGTAGGAATTTCCCTTCCACAGCGTCATCCACGACAGCGCGCTCCCGGAACTGCTGGTCAGCAGGGCGCGTGCACGTTCGGCAGCGGCGCTGTCCGCTCGTGAGACGGGAGTCAGGAACGTCGAGAGCACGAACACGCACAACGACACCCAGAAGATGACCCCGGTCCATTCGAACAGCAACGTGGTGAAGATGCTGTCCGGAAGCAGCCTCGGTTCGAGCCATTGCAGATACACCGGCGGCACCAGACGTTGCGGGAAGTCCTCGATCAAGCCGAGGAGGGACGCCTTCTGATCGAAACCACCGCGTCCGAGGAACCCCAACAGCACGTACAGAACCCACAGAATCACCGCAGTACCCAGTACCGAGATCGTGAACTTTCGATAGGTCCCGCGCGGTGCACGGACGTCGAAATATCTTCTCGTGAGCGCCAGAACGACGAGAATTGCCAACGGAAGCAGAAACGGCACGATGGTGCGATACGCGGTCGGCGACTCCAGCCCGTAGAACACCGATTCGTCGTCACCTGCGTCGATGAACCTGATGGCGTAGTTCGCGACGGACACGATCAGCAACACCACTTGTGCCACCACCGCCGCACCCCATGCGAACCTACGGCCCCGGCGGAGTCCGTCGGCGAGGAACAGCAGGAAAATCGAGGGCATCAACGACAGGATCGTCGGACCGACACCACCGAGTCTCAGCTCGAGGAGGCCGGTTCGGCATTCGGGGTCGGTTGCCGAATCGGCACAGATTTCACGGACCTCTGCCGGCGTGTACGGCACACCGCTGACCACGTCCCGCAGCACTGCGAACGGCCCGACCGCGTCCGGGCTCAGTGCAGCGAGTACGGGACCGAGCGCGCTGGCGGCAACGACCAGCGCCACCAGGACGCGGCCCTCCCGCTGGGTGCCTGCCAGGCGCGGTCCACGAGCCGACCGCCCGACGATCGCCGGTCCGAGCACGAGTCCGACGACCGCCGCGGCAAGTCGAACCACATCCTGAAGGTGTCCGCTGAAGAGTGCGGACGTGATCAACAGAGCCAGAAGCCCGACGCGTATCCGCCTGCGCCACAACGTGTCCATGCGGGCGCTGGCCACCATCAGAACTCCGACGATCCACGTCGTCGGGCCCACTGCCGTCCCTACGTGCAACCGGAAACCCCAGTCCGCGTCGAACGTTTTCGCCAGCGCTGCGATCCCGAGGCCGAACACGGCACCGAGGACCTGGGTGCACACGGCTGCGACGGCGAACTTCGCCGAGCCGATCCGCCGCTCGATCGGTGCGGCCGCGACGAAGACCGCAACCACGAACACCGCATAGCCGAAGACTCCCGGGGCGAGCAGACCGGCGGTCAGGACCGTCCACAGTTTCAGTTCCTCGACCGGCATGATCCCCAGGGCCACGGCGTGGTGGACCGTGTTTCCGCCGACAGCCCCCGCGACCACACCGAGCGCGAGCACCACGACGAGCAAACCCAGACTGACCGGTGCCCCCTTGATTCCGAAGCCGATCAGGGAAGCCAGCCGAACGGCCTGCCGGCTGAATCCGCGCCACGCCGCGGACAGTCGCTCTCGACGTTTCGCCGTCCACGACTGTCCGGACGGCCCCGACGGTTCGGTCGCCTGCGCGGCGTCGATGATGTCGTTCACGAGATGAGTCCTACTCTCTGCATCAGCCAGGGCAGTTCCTGCTTCAGTCCTTCGGACCACACGGCGAAACTGTGTCCTCCCGGCACTTCGAGATACACCACGTCCATGCCTGCGGCTTTCGCGGCCTCGTACATGGCCTTCTGTCCGGGTTTGTAGTCGTTGTCGTCGGCACCGACGACAAATGCCCCACCCGACTGGGAGAACTGCCGGGTCTTCAGAAGGTCCATCGGATTCACGGCAACGAATGCGGCCTCGTTCCCGCCGAAAGCCTCGGCGACGGTGCGGCCGCGGTCACCGAGCGTCGGCTCGGCCTGCCCGGAGAGATCGAGGAAGGTCGGGTAGACGTCGGGGTGGTTGGTCGCCATCTGAATGGAACATGTGCCGCCGTAGGACAGGCCTCCGATGATGCGAGTCTTCGGATCCGGATTCACCTGGAGCGTCGATCCGATCCAGTTCGGAACGTCCGTCGCGAGATACGTGTCGACGTTTCCGAGAGGAGAGTCGACGCACAACGGATTGGCCAGCGTCGAGCCCGTGGCGTCGGCGACGACGACCACCGGCGCAAGACCGGAGTGATCGGCAGCGAATGCGTCCATCGTGCTCGCGAGCTGGCCGCCGTTCAGCCAATCCTCCGGCTCCCCTGGCTGGCCTGCCATCAGCACCAGGGTGGGCAGCAGGGGGCGTGGATCGGCGAAGTAGGCCGGGGGCAGGTAGATCTGTGCGGGTCTCGCCGAGAAACCGGACACCGTCCCGGGGATAGTTGCCGACGTCAACCGGCCCTGCGACGGCATGGACGCGGGCGCGGCCCACGAAGTGTCGAGTGGATCGCCGGTCACCGGATTCGATTGCATTCCTGGCACAGTGCTCAGATCTACTCGATCCGAGTCCTCTACACCGAGCAGTGTTCCCACCGTCGGGTAGGCCGCGAACACCAGATTCACCTGGGCGGCGGCCGCCACCACCACCAGAACGGCAGCAACCACCGACACGATCCTGCCGATGAGCCCACTGGATGCGACGGCGCGGGGGACCACCGCGAACACAGCCGCGAGTCCCACGCCGATCCATACGTAGATGAGGATCTCGATCGGATCGGGGAACGGGCGCCACACCTTCTCCACGACGTAGTAGAGCACCACTGCGACGAGTGCCGCGACGAGGAGGCAGAGCGGAAGAGCTCGGCGGACGTACCACGTCGTGCTGCTGACGATCAGCCACAGCGCGCCGAGTACACCCAGGCCGAGGGTGATCCACGACGTCGTGTCATCGACAAGCGAAGCTGACACGAACCAGTTCATGAATGCAGAATAGGCACAGAGTCGATGCGGTTCGGTGAACGCGATCGAACTTCCCCGGAAAGTCATCCTCCGGGTGGGCGGAACGTCGGATATGACGCATCCCACATGCCCAGGGCGACCTTACTACCGGCAGTAGTACGCATTTGTGTCGGACTAGCCGTAGACTCGGACGAATGGCAGGTCTAGGCGAACTCGAGCGTGCAGTGATGGATCACCTGTGGGATTCATCGGAACCGCAAACGGTGCGGCAGGTCCACGAGGCGCTCGCGACTCATCGTGAACTTGCCTACACCACCGTGATGACGGTTCTCCAGCGTCTGGCGAAGAAGCAGCTCGTCGTGCAGCAGCGAGACGACCGCGCGCACCGCTACATTCCTCTGCACGGGCGGGATGAACTGGTCGCAAGCCTCATGGTCGACGCCTTGGCGCAGGCCCCCGAGTCCGGTGGCCGCGCGGCCGCCCTCGTTCATTTCGTCGGGCAGGTAGGCGCAGACGAGGCCGCAGCCCTCCGCGAAGCACTTGCCGCACTGGAAGTGGCACAATCGGAATCGCCCACGATCGAAGATCGCCGAACGAATTGATTCCTGCCCTCGGTTAGTGAGGAAATGAACTCCACCACAGCACTGGTCTTCGCGGTTCTCGCCCTGTTGCTGACGGGTCCGATTCCCGCATTCCTGAGTAAAGCCACGTGGCCGTATCGCGCTCCGCGGGCTGCACTTGTGCTGTGGCAAGCAATCGCCGTGGCCGCGGTGTTCTCCGCATTCAGCTCCGGCCTCGCCATCGGTGGACTGTTGTTGGTTCCAGGCCCGGACGGGCGGCCGACGACGGCGCCCACCGACGAAATAGAAGCGCTGGGTCTCCCGCTGTGGATTCTGTACGTGGTGGTGCTGGCCATCACACTCGGAATCGGCGCGAAATTGATGTTCTCCATCGTCCAGGTTGCGGTGAAGACCAGGCGGCGCCGTGCCCGTCACCGCATGCTCGTCGACTTGCTCGACCGTGGCAGCGACGACGAGCGGCCGTTCCCCGGAATCCGAGACGCCGATGTTCGTGTCCTCGACGCCGTCGAGCCCATCGCATACTGCCTTCCCGGACTCAGGCAGAGAGTCGTCCTCAGTGAGGGTGTGTTGACGAACCTGACCCGGTCCGAGGTGAAGGCGATTCTCAGCCACGAGCGATCGCATCTCCGGTCACGGCACGATCTGGTACTCGAAGCGTTCACCGCAGTCAACGAGGCGTTTCCGCGGATCGTGCGTAGTAAGTCCGCTCTGGGCAGCGTACAGCTGCTCGTCGAACTTCTCGCGGACGATTCGGCCGTGAAAGTAACCGGACCCACTCCGCTCGCCCGAGCACTCGTCACGTGTGCAGGCTCCACCGCACCGCGCGGCGCAATGGCCGCCGGTGGGCCGAGCACTCTCATCAGGGTGAAGCGCCTGAACGGGCCCAGAACGGACGTCAGAACGTCGGTGGCTGCGTATGCCGCCGCTGCGGTGATCCTGGTCGTACCCACGATCTTTGTCGCCATGCCCTGGCTGGAAGAACTCAGCCGCCTCATGCGCCATTCCTGAAGGGTCGGCCAGCTCACAGTCGTTCGAATCGGCGAATCGAACACTCGTCTTGTAGACTCGATAATCGGTCGCCATTGCGGCCGAGCAACTCGAAAAGGCACAAACAGCCCCACTCTGCGCATTCGATTCAGCGCACGGATGGCCAGGTGACAGTGCCCTGGCTCGTCAGATATTTGTTCCAGCTGTTGTTTGTGCCCTCTTCCGTGGGCGTTCTCCCAGCTTGTGCTTCTTGGCGCGCCCGTAAACCGGAGAGGTTCAACTGCGTGACTCACGCTGTTTCGACTAGTACATCCACCCCCGCCACGTCGGACGCCACGAGCGATCCCGCCGTGGTCACCTTCGCCGAACTCGGACTACCCGAACCTGTGGTAGCCGCCTTGGCGCGCAATTCCATCACCGTGCCCTCGCCCATCCAGGCAATGGCACTCCCGGACGCGATCGCAGGCAAGAACGTCCTCGGTCGGGCTCAGACCGGCTCGGGCAAAACACTCGCCTTCGGCCTACCCATCCTGGCCAGGCTCGCTCGCCACACCGACAGGCCCGCAGCCAAGCGTCCCCGTTCGCTCGTTCTCGTCCCGACGCGCGAACTCGCTTTCCAGGTTGTCGAGTCCATGACTCCCTACGCAGGCGCACTGGGCCTCACGGTGCGTGCAGCCGTCGGCGGTATGCCGTTCAACAAGCAGGTAGAACAGCTTCGCCGTGGTGTCGACGTACTCGTCGCGACCCCGGGGCGCCTCGCCGATCACCTCCGTCAGAGCACGTGCATCCTCGATTCCATCGAGATCACCGCCCTCGACGAAGCAGACCAGATGGCCGACATGGGCTTCCTGCCCGAGGTGCGCGCAGTTCTCGCCGACACTCCGTCGGACGGCCAGCGCCTGCTGTTCTCCGCCACACTCGATCGCGAAGTGCAATCACTCGTCCGTCAGTTCCTGCCCGACCACGTCGAGCACTCCACTCAGGACGGCAAGGCCAGCGTCCGCACCATGGAGCACTACATGCTCATGGTCGACCGCGGCCAGAAGGACATCGTCCTCTCGGAGATCGGTGCACGCGAAGGTCGCACCATCATGTTCGCTCGCACCAAGCTCGGTTGCGACGGCATCACCGACCGCCTCCGAGCACTCGGCATCGCAGCCGAGTCCCTGCACGGTGGCAAGGCGCAGAATCAGCGCACGCGGGTCCTCGAACGCTTCAAGAGCGGGCGTACGCCTGTGCTCGTCGCTACCGATGTCGCTGCACGTGGAATTCACGTGGACGGAATCGACCTCGTCGTTCACGTGGACCCGCCCGCCGACCACAAGGACTACCTCCATCGCGCCGGGCGTACCGCTCGCGCAGGCGAGAAGGGCACGGTCGTTGCAATCGTCCTTCCCAACCAGCGTCGCCAGATTCAGCGCCTGACCGGCATGGCAGGCGTGAAGTCGACGTCGGTGAACGTGTCACCGGGATCCGACGAACTCGCTCGGATCACGGGAGCGCAGAAGCCATCCGGCGAGCCACTGCGCGCGGTGAGCTCCGCTCCCCGTGACCGCCGTGACAGCCGTCCCCGCACCGGCGGCTACCAGGGCGACCGCCCCCGCACCGGCGGCTACCAGGGCGACCGCCCCCGCACCGGCGGCTACCAGGGCGACCGCCCCCGCACCGGCGGCTACCAGGGTGACCGCCCCCGCACCGGCGGCTACCAGGGTGACCGCCCCCGCACCGGCGGCTACCAAGGTGACCGCCCCCGCACCGGCGGCTACCAGGGCGACCGCCCCCGCACCGGCGGCTACCAAGGTGACCGCCCCCGCACCGGCGGCTACCAGGGCGACCGCCCCCGCACCGGCGGCTACCAGGGTGACCGCCCCCGCACCAGCGCAATGCAGGACGCTCCGCGGTCCGGTGGTTTCCGGAGTCGCACTGATCGCCGTGAGTACGAAGGTTTCGACGGGCCGGCTCGCAATCGCTGATCGGTCTCGAAGTTACTGACGGGTAACGCATTTCGACACTGAAGGGCGCTGTCACGATTCTCGTGGCGGCGCCCTCCGGCGTTTCAGCCGGAAACTTGTCCGGGGTGACGACACTCGCACCACGGATATCGCCCCCAACTTCCATTGCCGGGCGTCGCAGGGAAAGCTGTACCCATGACTTCAGGAGTGGAATCGTCAGACCTCGCCCAGATCGGTGTCACCGGACTTGCCGTCATGGGTTCGAACATCGCCCGCAACTTCGCGCGCAACGGTCATACCGTTGCCCTTCACAACCGCAGCATCGCCAAGACCGATGCTCTTCTTGCCGAGCACGGCGGCGACGGCAACTTCGTTCGCACCGAGACCATCGAGGAGTTCGTCGCGGCCTTGCAGAAGCCGCGTCGGGTTCTCATCATGGTCAAAGCCGGTGACGCAACCGACGCTGTGATCGAGGAGCTCGCCGGAGCGATGGAAGAGGGCGACATCATCATCGATGGTGGAAACGCTCTGTACACGGACACGATTCGCCGCGAAGCTGCGCTGAAGAAGCGCGGCCTCCTGTTCGTCGGAGCGGGAATCTCCGGCGGTGAAGAAGGTGCACTCAACGGACCGTCGATCATGCCCGGCGGACCCGTGGACTCGTACAAGGCACTCGGTCCGTTGTTGGAGTCGATTGCCGCTCAGGTCGATGGAACGCCGTGCTGCACGCACATCGGCCCCGATGGTTCGGGTCACTTCGTCAAGATGGTGCACAACGGCATCGAGTACGCCGACATGCAGTTGATCGGCGAGGCCTACAACTTGTTCCGCGATGCGCTCGACTACACGCCGCAGCAGATCGCGGACGTCTTCACCGAATGGAACAAGGGCGACCTCGAGAGCTACCTTGTCGAGATCACGGCCGAGGTGCTGAACCAGGTCGACGCCAAGACGGGCAAGCCGCTCGTCGACGTCATCGTCGACGCAGCCGAGCAGAAGGGCACCGGTCGCTGGACTGTCAAGGCCGCCCTGGATCTCGGCGTTCCCGTGACCGGCATTGCCGAGGCTGTGTTCGCACGCGCGCTCTCGGGATCGCGTGGGCAGCGCAAAGCAGCCGTCGGTCTCGCGTCAGGTGAACTGGCGGCCAAGCCCACCGACGTCGAGCAGTTCACCCACGACATCTCCCGTGCTCTCTACGCATCCAAGATCGTCGCGTACGCGCAGGGCTTCGACCAGATCGCAGCCGGAAGCACCGAGTACGACTGGAACCTTCACCCGGGTGACCTCGCAACCATCTGGCGCGGCGGTTGCATCATTCGCGCTCGTTTCCTCAATCGGATCAAGGACGCGTACGACGACAACGCCGAGCTGCCGAGTCTGATCCTCGCGCCGTACTTCCGTGAAGCGATCGAGAACGCCATCGACAGTTGGCGACGCGTTGTCGTCACGGCAGCCTCGCTCGGAATTCCGGTCCCGGCGTTCGCTTCCTCGCTCGCGTACTACGACGCGCTTCGTGCCGAGCGTCTGCCCGCTGCCCTGACGCAGGGCCAGCGTGACTTCTTCGGCGCCCACACGTATGAGCGCGTCGACGCAGAGGGCAAGTTCCACACTCTCTGGAGCGGTGACCGCAGCGAAGTCCAAGCCTGACGCGTAGGCGTGCGCCGACGACGAGCCGCCGAAACTGTCGGGACACGCCGCGTTCCAATCGTGGTGCACCGAACCGTGTACGGTTCGGTGCACCACGATCTTCACCGCCGTGACCGGCGATGTTTTCAGCTCGAGCGCTACTACCATCCCGGGGGCGGACCGAGTACCGGTTGCACGATCGTCGACGGGTACTCCCCCTCCCACGGCAGATTGCCGTCTCGATCACGCCAGACAGCCTGTACGGCTCGGAGCGCTCCGTCGGGATAAAGACGTCGGCACATCGACAGCCACTCCTCCGGATACGCGACGTCGACGAACGACACCTCGAACCCGCCGGCGGTGCAGTACTGGCCTGCCTCGAAGTGCTGCCCGCCGAACTGAATTCGACGAGCGAGTACGTTCAGCACTGCTGCCGACTCCCCCGGTGACCGACCCGTCATCACGATCTCGGGGTGGCCGAGACCGGCAAGTCCCACCGTGTAGCAGAACGCGGGATCGACCATCCCGTCACCGGCGTAATCGTCATCCGTGAAGTCACCCCCTTCGAATTCGTCGTCCAGGGCGGTGGCCGCGTTGGACGACACGTACTGCAGCGCCCACCCGTATCGTCCGATCAAGGTCTCCACCGAGTCGACGTAGTCGTCGATCGACTGACCGTTGCACATCCCGCACATGCTGCCCCCTGTAGTCCTGTAATCGGGTTTTACTCGAATGTATGTTCGAGTTCGTAGATGATGACGCACGGGTCCGACAGAAACGCCGACAGGGACGAAGTTCGGCCGAGGCGAAAACGGATGGGAACGACCCTCAGCGGGATCGATTCGGAGCGGTACTGTTCCGCTATGCCCGACCACCACTCGACATTTGCGGACCTGGGGCTGAAACCTGTCGTTGTGCACGCTCTCCGACGGGTCGGTGTCGAGTCACCGTTTCCGATTCAGACCGCGGTGGTGCAGGATGCGTTGGCCGGCTCGGACATTCTCGGGCGTGCCCCGACCGGGTCGGGCAAGACCTTGGCGTTCGGGTTGCCACTGCTCCAGCGGCTGAGCGGGGGCAGTAGCCGACCTTCACGTCCACGGTCGGTGATATTGGCTCCGACCCGAGAGCTGGCGCTCCAGATCGAGCAGGCCCTCGACGAGCCTGCTCTGGCACTGGGGGTACGAGTCGCGGCTGTCGTCGGTGGCGTTCCTGTCCGGCGTCAGGTGGACCGCCTCGCGAGAGGTGTGGACGTCGTGGTGGCGACACCCGGGCGTCTGGAAGATCTGGCCGCGCGAGGCTCCGTCGATCTGAGTTCGGTCACGATCTCCGTGGTCGACGAGGCCGACAGGATGGCGGATCTGGGATTCCTGCCTCAAGTCGTCTCGGTGCTGGATCGTACCGACGCCGACGGCCAGCGAATGTTGTTCTCGGCCACCCTCGACCACGACGTCGACGAGCTGATTCGTCGTTACCTACGTTCCCCCGTCACGCACACCGTCGACGTGGCTCCGATCGCGGAGCGCACAGCGGATCACTACTTTTTCCGCGTTGCGGGACCGGAAAAGGATTCCGTGGTGGCGTCCATCGCTGCGCGGGACGGACGGACCATCTTGTTCCTCCGAACGAAGTTCGCGGTCGATCGCCTGACCGATTCACTGCGATCGGTCGGCGTGAACGCAGCCTCGCTTCACGGAGACAAATCCCAGGCCAATCGCACCCGAACGCTGGCGTCGTTCGAGGATGGACGTGTCCCGGTTCTGGTTGCAACGGATGTGATGGCACGGGGGATCCACGTCGGCTCCGTATCGGTCGTCGTGCACGTCGATCCACCCGCCGATGCGAAGGAGTACACCCACCGCGCCGGTAGAACAGCACGAGCCGGTGCCTCCGGTGTTGTGGTGACGTTGGCGACCGATTCGCAGATGCCCGCCGCCATGGAGGTTGCTACCGCGGCGGGCATCGACGCGCACTTCGTCGCTGTGACCGAAGACGATCCGGTTCTCGTGTCCGTCATCGGCGCGCGGCGTCCTCCCGGCCGACCGGTCGCCGAACATTTTCCGGCGAGTGCGACCGGAACGAGCGCCGCTGCAACCAGCGGGTCGCGTCCCGGCCGAGCACCCGGTTCTTCACGTTCGCCGCGCCGACGCGCGACCGGCCGTCGCAGCGGGCGCCGATGAGCGGGTTTCCGGTGTTGACCGTTGTTCTCGCGCTCGTCGCGGCGATGCTGTTCGCGTGCGCTTCGGTGGCGCAACAGAGTGCCGCGGCCGCGGTCCCGGAAGGCAAGTCGTTGATGTCGACGCTGCTCCGAAGCCCTCGGTGGTGGGCAGGGGTTGTCGGCGACGCAGGCGGCTATGCCGTTCAGGTCGCAGCATTGTGGGTGGGAAGCGTGCTGATCGTCCAACCATTGGTTGTGTCCATGCTCCTCTTCGCACTCCCGCTGTCCGCGAAGTTCTCCGGCTTCAAGATGACCGGATCCACGTGGCTGCTGGCGATTTCTCTGGCTCTGGCCCTTGCGGTCTTCATCGTCGTCGGCGACCCGACCGAAGGTCACCCCAGTGCACCGTTCGCCGACTGGCTGGTTCCGCTGCTGGTGACGACCGTCGTGATATCCGTGTTCGCAGTCGCCGGGCTCGTCCTGCACAACCCCGGGCACCGTGCGCTGCTGCTCGGCGCCGCAGGCGGGCTTCTGTTCGGAGTGGCGGTGGCGTTCACCAAGTTCGTGACCGATCTCGTGGAGAAAGATCTGGTTTCTGCGCTCACCGCGTGGCAGACCTACGCACTCGTCGGGTGCGGCGTCCTAGGTTTCTACTTGCAGCAGGTTGCGTTCCAGGCCGGTCCGCTCTCCGCGTCACTCCCCGCCGTGACCATAGGAGAACCGTTCGGAGCGGCGTTCCTGGGAATCACTGTGCTCGACGAGCGGGTGCGGGACGACCCAGGAGCTTTGGTGATCATCGGCTGCTCGGTCGTGGTCATGATCGTCGCAACGATCGCGCTGTCTCGGTCACAGGCCCAACTGACCGAGAGCGTAACCGGTGCCTGACAGGTAAGCTGGCGCAACGTGCAGTTTCTCGATGGCCACCGGCCCCCATACGACCTGACGTACGACGACGTGTTCTTCGTCCCGAATCGAACGGATGTCACCTCCCGTTTCGACGTCGATCTTTCGACCTCCGACGGCACGGGCACGACCATTCCGATCGTCGTGTCGAACATGACTGCAGTATCCGGCCGGAGGATGGCGGAGACCGTTGCGCGACGGGGTGGAATCACCGTCCTTCCGCAGGATTTGCCCATCGAGGCAGTCGCGGACACGGTTGCCTTCGTCAAGAGCCGGGATCTCGTCGCGGACACCCCGGTGGTGCTGGCACCCGACGCCTCGGTGTCCGATGCACTTGCTCTCGTGCACAAGCGTGCTCACGGCGCCGTCGTCATCACATCGGAGGGGCGTCCGGTCGGTGTCGTCACCGAAGCGTCCTGCACCGATGTGGACCGTTTCGCGCGCGTGCAGTCGGTCGCTGCGACGGATTTCGTGACAGCACCGGCAGATGCATCGCCGCGCGAGGTGTTCGACGCACTCGAAGCCGCCCACGAAAACCTTGCCGTGCTGGTGAATGCGGACGGCACACTCGCCGGGGTGCTCACCAAGACGGGCGCGGTGCGCGCAGGGATCTACGCACCGGCTGTCGACAAGAACCGTCAACTGCGTATCGCCGCCGCGGTCGGCATCAACGGTGACGTCACCGCGAAGGCCCGGGCTCTCGTCGAGGCCGGAGCGGACGTTCTGGTCATCGACACTGCCCATGGCCATCAGGAGAAGATGCTGGACGCGCTGGCGGCGATTTCCGCGCTCGACCTCGGAGTTCCTCTGGCTGCCGGCAACGTCGTGTCCGCAGAGGGCACTCGCGATCTGATCGGAGCCGGAGCAGACATCGTGAAGGTCGGTGTCGGACCTGGCGCGATGTGCACCACACGAATGATGACGGGTGTGGGTCGTCCACAGTTCTCCGCCGTCGCGGAATGCTCCGCTGCCGCGGCCGATCTCGGTGGGTCGGTCTGGGCCGACGGCGGAGTTCGGCATCCACGGGACGTGGCTCTTGCGCTGGCTGCAGGTGCTGCGAACGTCATGATCGGGTCGTGGTTCGCCGGGACGTACGAGTCTCCCGGTGATCTGCGTACCGATTCGTCGGGCCGCGCCTACAAGGAGAGTTTCGGAATGGCGTCCAAGCGTGCGGTTGCTGCGCGTACGGCGACCGACAGTGCGTTCGATCGTGCTCGAAAGGGCTTGTTCGAGGAGGGAATCTCCAGTTCGAGGATGCGCTTGGATCCGGACCGTCCCGGCGTCGAGGATCTGATCGACCACATCTGCGCCGGTGTGCGCAGTACCTGCACATACGCGGGCGCTCGTACTCTTTCCGAGTTGCACGACCGCGCCGTGCTCGGGGTGCAGTCGGCCGCAGGTTTCGCCGAGGGTAGGCCCTTACCGACAGGTTGGTGAGTGGACCGAGTGGCTGGTCTGTCCGTGGGCGTTGCCCGAGCCGTGTTCTCTGCGGGAAACCGTTAAGATCAGGGCTTCGGCAATACCGCGGACTTCCTCCGCGCAGTGTCCGCTCGAGGCGGGCTGGGGGAAGCGAGAGAAAGGACCAAGGTGCCCGAGGCACCCGTTATCAGCGATGTTGTGACCGCTCAGGGCGAGTCCAACGACGAGGGCTCCACTTCGGAGGGCTCCTCTATCGAGCCGGGTGAACGACCCGGCGAAACACACGGCGCGATGCGCCTCTCGCAACTCCGGCGGCGGTGACCGGTGGAAATTGTGATCAGCATCCTCGGCCTCCTCGGCTTCGTAGCTTTGACCGCCGGCACTGCACTCTTCGTGGCAGCCGAATTCTCGCTGACCGCGCTCGAGCGAAGTGCAGTGGATTCGGCGGCCGTCGATCTCGGTGACACACGCGCTCGGCAGGTCCAGCGAGCGCACAAGACCTTGTCGTTCCAGCTGTCCGGTGCACAATTGGGAATCACGATCACGACCCTGATCACCGGTTACCTGGCCGAGCCGATCCTCGCCGGATTCTTCGTACCGTTGGCGACGGCGGTCGGTGCCTCCGACACCGTCGCCGCTGCGGTGTCTCTGGCCGCAGCCTTGTTGATCGCCACGTCGTTCTCGATGATCTTCGGTGAGCTGGTACCGAAGAACATCGCCATTGCGATGCCGATGGCAACTGCCCGTGCCACTGCCGGAGCCATGTCGGGTTTCTCGGCAGTCTTCCGATGGGCAATCAAGGGTTTGAACGGTTCGGCGAACTGGCTGGTTCGGCGGCTTGGTATCGAACCTGCCGAGGAGCTGAGGTCCGCGCGTTCACCGCGGGAGCTCGGATCGCTCGTGCGCACGTCGGCGCAGCTCGGAGCGCTGGACGAGGGAACGGCCCGTCTGGTGGACAGGTCGTTGCAGTTCGGTGAACGTACGGCCGAGGAATTGATGACTCCCCGGGTGAAGGTGGAGTCGCTGTCGGTGTCGGACACGGCGTTCGACCTGATCGAAACTGCCGCGCGTACCGGTTTTTCGCGCTTTCCCGTCGTCGACGGAGACTTGGACGACACGGTCGGAGTGGTGCACATCAAGCACGCATTCGCTGTCGGGAGCGCACACCGCCGCTCCACCCGACTGGCCGATCTGGCGCAGGACGTACCGGTCGTGCCCTCGAGTCTCGACGGGGACACGGTGATGGAGCGGGTGCGGGCGGACGGAATGCAGGTGGCCCTGGTCGTCGACGAATACGGCGGTACCGCCGGGATGGTGACGATGGAAGACCTCATCGAAGAAATCGTCGGAGACGTCCGCGACGAGCACGACGAACCGGAAGTCGACGTGCAACGGGTGGGTGACAGCTGGATCTGTTCCGGGCTGCTCCGCATCGACGAGGTGGCGACGGCTACCGGGTATCGCGCCCCCGATGGCGAGTACGAGACCATCGGCGGACTCGTCCTGACCCGACTCGGTCGGATTCCCACCGAGGGGGACACCACTGTCCTTCCTGCTGGTCCGTTCGACGAGCCGTCGGAGTCGGACGGTGGTTGGATTGCGAAGGTCACGCGCATGGACGGCCGACGAATCGACCGAATTCTGCTTCAGCCGGTCGATGCCGAACGCATCGCGACGGTGGGTAAGGAGGCGAGAATCCGTGGGTGACATATTCGCTGTTCTGCTCGCCGTCTTTCTACTCGCCGGCAACGCCTTCTTCGTCGGCGCCGAGTTCTCGCTGATCTCGGCGCGTCGTGATCGTCTGGAATCTCTTCTTGCGCAGGGCAAGAATCGGGCGAAGTCGGTCATCGAAGCCGGTCAGAACCTGTCGCTGATGTTGGCGGCCGCTCAGCTCGGCATCACCATCTGCTCGATTCTGCTCGGTAGGGTCGGCGAGCCGGCGGTGGCGCATCTGTTCGAGAAACCGATGGAGTGGGTCGGCATTCCCGATGCCTTTCTTCATCCCATCTCGTTCGCCATCGCGCTCGGTCTCGTGGTGGTGTTGCACATCCTGATCGGTGAGATGGTTCCGAAGAACATCGCCATTGCCGGTCCGGAGCGGACTGCCATGATTCTGGTGCCGATCCATCTCATGTTCATCAAGTTGGCCAAGCCGCTGATCTCGTTCTACAACGTGTGCGCCAACCTGACGCTGCGTGCGCTGAGGATCGAGCCCAAGGACGAACTCGATTCCTCGGTCTCCGCGGACGAGCTGTCACAGATGATCGGTGAGTCGCGATCGGAAGGTCTCATCGACGAAGAAGAGCATCGGCGTCTGACGCAGGCTTTGGACACGTCGGGCCGGACCGTCGCGGATGTTCTCATTCCGTCTTCGCAGGTGCGTACTGTGCGTCTCGCGGTATCGGACAATGCTGCCGGGCCGACGCTCGGTTCCGTGGAGGAAGCGGTGACCGCAACAGGATTCTCGCGGTATCCGGTCCAGGCGTCCGACGGTTCGTTGGTGGGATACCTGCACTTGAAGGATGTTCTGGAGTACATGGTCGACGACGCGGCCGGCCCCGAGTCGGTGATTCCGCGCTCGGAGGTGCGACCCCTGCCTGTGGTCTTGTCCGATACGACGCTCGACGACGCACTGACGCGTCTGCGGCGGACGCGTAGCCACCTGGGTGTCGTACACGATTCGACTGGCTCGACCATCGGGATCGTCGCGCTGGAGGATTTGGTCGAGGAGTTCGTCGGTACCGTTCGAGACGGCACTCACCGGATCGCGGGTCCTGCCCCCGGCGGAGTTCTTCGGCGACCATGACATCGGAGTTGTGCGAGGCGGAGTGGACGGCGTCGAGGGCGATGCATTCCGCGCGGGTCGAGCACCTGATCGGCGACTATCTGGTGCAGCGCGCGCAGGGTGCATACCACCCGGTCCTGGACTTTCTGTTCACGTACTACAGCTTCAAGCCGGGACACCTGAAGCGATGGAGTCCCGGCTACGGCGTCACGCTGACGGGGCCGAGAGCCGAGGAGTACGCCCAGTTCGCGGCATACGAACCGGCGCCCGGCGGAGGCTATCGGGTGCGCGAGTCCCTGCTCGAGCGCAGGCTGTCCGCCGTCGAGTTCACGCACGGCCTGCTGTCCGCGACGACTACTCGCCCACCGAACCTGGGGTGTTTCGGCCTGCACGAGTGGGCGATGGTCTACCGGGGCGGGGCAGCCGCCCTCCGGCACGGAACGGTTCCGCTACGCCTCGGGCACACCGGCACCGACAGCGTCGTGGAGAAGATGAACCTTCGGTGCACGCATTACGACGCTTTTCGCTTCTTCACCGACGACGCGGTACCTCGCAACACACTGCGTCTCGAACCGAGCGGGAGAATTAACCGTGAACAACCGGGGTGCGTCCACGCCAGCATGGATCTGTACAAATGGAGCTACAAGCTGTCACCTCTCGTGGACTCGGCCCTGGTGACAGACTGTTTCGAGCTCGCACTGGATGCACGAACCGTCGATATGCGTGCCAGTCCCTACGACCTGTCGGATTACGGTTTCGCCGCCATCGAGATCGAAACCCCGTCAGGACGCGCGGAATACGTGCGTGCCCAGACTCGACTGATGGACAGGGCTGCCCCTCTCCGCTCGGAACTTATCCGCCGATGCCAGAATCTACTGGTGAGCGGCGGTGCCACCGCCCGAGCTACCGCCGAGTAACATAGGCGGAGTTGTCGCCGAGGCGCCTTGTGCGCGTTTGACCGGAAAGAGCGAGGGATTCATGACCGATCGTGTTTCTGTTGGTGGTCTTCAGGTTGCCCAGGTTTTGTACGACTTCGTGCAGAACGAAGCGCTTCCGGGCACCGGTGTGGATTCGGAGAAGTTCTGGAGCGGCGTGGAGGCCGTGATCACGGATCTGGCCCCGAAGAACAAGGCCCTGCTGGGTGTTCGTGACGAAATCCAAGGCAAGGTCGATGCGTGGCACGGTGAGCACGCCGGACCGAATTACGACAGGAGCGCGTACACGGCGTTCCTGAAGGAAATCGGGTACCTGGTCGACGAGCCCGCGGACTTCCACATCACCACCTCCGGTGTCGACACCGAGATCACCTCCACCGCGGGCCCGCAGCTCGTGGTCCCGGTTCTCAACGCCCGCTTCGCGATCAACGCATCCAACGCACGCTGGGGATCGCTCTACGACGCCTTGTACGGCACCGACGCCATTGCCGAGGACGGCGGTGCGGAGAAGGGCACCAGCTACAACAAGGTCCGCGGCGACAAAGTCATCGCCTTCGCCCGGGAGTTCCTCGACGAGGCTGCTCCCCTGTCCTCCGGTTCGCATGTCGGTACCACCAAGTACGTTGTCGACACCTCCGCTACCGGGGCCGCATCGTTGACGGTCACTCTCGCCGACGGTTCCACCGTCGGTTTGGCAGACCCGGCGCAGCTGCTCGGATACCAGGGCGCCCCGGATGCGCCGACGGCGATTCTTCTCGTGCACAACGGGTTGCACTTCGAGATCCAGATCGACCCGCAGTCTCCGATCGGGGCGACCGACGCCGCCGGCGTCAAGGATGTCCTCCTCGAATCTGCGGTGACCACGATCATGGACTTCGAGGATTCGGTCGCGGCGGTCGATGCCGACGACAAGGTTCTCGGCTACCGCAACTGGCTCGGTTTGATGCGCGGTGATCTCACCGAAGAGGTCTCCAAGGGCGGCAAGACCTTCACCCGCAGCTTGAATCAGGACCGCAGTTACACCGCGGTCGACGGGTCCGAGCTGACCCTGCACGGTCGGTCGCTGCTGTTCGTCCGCAACGTCGGGCATCTGATGACCTCCGATGCGATCCTCGACGCCGACGGCAACGAGGTCCCCGAGGGCATCCTCGATGCCCTGTTCACCTCGCTCGCGGGTCTGCATTCCCTCGGTGCGGACAATGTCCTGAAGAACAGCCGCACCGGGTCGTTGTACATCGTCAAGCCGAAGATGCACGGTCCCGACGAGGTCGCGTTCACTGCGGAACTGTTCGGCCGGGTCGAGCAGGTTCTCGGGTTGCCGGTCAACACCCTCAAGGTCGGCATCATGGACGAGGAACGCCGCACCACGGTCAACTTGAAGGCTGCGATCGAGGCTGCGAAGGAACGCGTGGTGTTCATCAACACCGGCTTCCTCGACCGGACGGGCGATGAGATCCACACCTCGATGGAGGCCGGACCGGTCGTGCCGAAGGGTGAGATGAAGGCCCAGGGCTGGATCAAGGCGTACGAGGACTTCAATGTCGACACCGGGTTGGCTGCCGGGCTGGAAGGCAAAGCGCAGATCGGCAAGGGCATGTGGGCGATGCCGGATCTGATGCACGACATGCTCGAGCAGAAGATCGGGCATCCGCAGTCCGGTGCCAACACTGCGTGGGTGCCCTCGCCGACGGCAGCGACGCTGCACGCCTTGCACTATCACAAAGTCGATGTGTTCGCTCGTCAGGAAGAGATCGCGAAGTCCAAGCGTGCCACTGTCGAGGAGATCCTCGAGATTCCGTTGGCACCGGCGACCGACTGGTCCGAGGAGCAGAAGCAACGCGAGCTCGACAACAATGCTCAGTCGATCCTCGGGTATGTGGTGCGGTGGATCGATCACGGTGTGGGGTGTTCGAAGGTTCCCGACATCAATGACATCGCGTTGATGGAAGATCGGGCTACGCTGCGTATCTCGAGTCAGTTCCTGGCGAACTGGTTGCGGCACGGCATCGTCACCGAAGATCAGGTGCGTGCCTCGCTCGAGCGGATGGCGCCGGTGGTGGACCGACAGAACGCATCGGACCCGATGTACGAGAACCTCGCGCCGGATTTCGAGTCGAACATCGCCTTCCAAGCAGCCAGTGACCTGATCTTCCAGGGCACCAGCCAGCCCAACGGCTACACCGAACCGATCCTGCACCGCCGCCGCCGCGAGTACAAAGCCGCAACACGCTGACGAGCTCGGAGTGACCGGACAGCACAGGAGCGGAGCCTGCGGAGTGACCGGACAGCACAGGAGCGGAGCCTGCGGAGTGACCGGACAGCACAGGAGCGGAGCCTGCGGAGTGACCGGACAGCACTGTTCGTTCACTTGGCGCGCGACAAGTAACCTCTTGTCGTGGGCGAACATCGAACCTCCGGCGGATCCCGTGGAGTGAGCAAGGGACCGGTCATCGCAGCGGGCACCATCCTTGTGATGGTGCTCGCTGTGTTCGGTTGGTTCCAACTTCGCGACCGCATTGCCGATCAAGGCACGGAAGCGGCCGATACCTGTGTCGAAGGTCCGGCGGTGGTGCCGATCGTCGTCGACCCGGACATCTCGTCGCAGGTGACAGAGTTGGCTGCGGCGTTCACCGACAGTTCTCCGGTGGTACGCGATCATTGCGTGTCGCTCGAGGTGTCCACTCACGATTCCGCTCTGGTGGGGCCTGCCCTGGCTGCGGGCGAAAGCGCGTGGGACGCTGCCGTCTTGGGTCCGCCGCCGGCGTTGTGGATCCCGCGATCGTCGGATTTCGTTGCCGATCTACCCGCCGGCGCAGTCAACGGCACGCCTCGTTCGGTCGCGTCGTCACCGGTGGTCCTGGCTGCCCCCATCGCCGTCGCCGATGCACTCGAGGCCGCCGACATCGGGTGGGCCGACATTCCTCGCCTGCAGGCGGCACCCGACGGGCTCGACGCTATCGGTCTACCCGGGTGGGGCGGGCTTCGCCTTCTGCTTCCGCTCGGGCCGGAATCCGATGCGTCGACGGCGGCGCTGCGAGCGGTAGCGGCAACCACGTACGACTCCTCCGTGTACGACGAATCGGGCTCTGCCAGTGCGGACGTCGCCCGAAGCGGGCCCACTGTCTCCGCGATGTCCGCGCTCGCGACGACTGATCTCGGAACGCCCTCCACGACGAACGATTCGACCGATTCGGCACTTGCCCGGCTGAGCGCCGACACTTCACCGACAGCCGTCGCGCACACCGTTCCGGTGTCTGCCAGACAACTCGCCGCGTCGTCCCAGAGTGGTGTCACGGGATTCACTCCGCGAGGTGACGGGCCCGTGTTCGACCACCCGGCCGTCGTGCTGTCCGGAGCGTGGACGGACGACACGGCGAGCCGCGCCGCAGCACAGTTCGTCGATTTCATGTCCGGGCCGGACAACACATCGCTCTTCTCCGACTCAGGGTTCGACGCTGCCGCTCGGTCGCCGGCGTCGCTGCCGCCGCAGAACTCCGAGTTCGGTCGAACACTCGTCGACGCAGTTCTCGACCCTGCTACACCTCGGCGGGTGACGACACTTCTCGACGCATCCGGGTCGATGGACACTTCGGAGGGTCCAGGGACTCGGTTGCAGAACACAGTTGCAGCATTGGATCGCCAGTTCGACTCGGTCGTGGACGCCACCGAACTGGGGTTGTGGATCTACAGCAAGGATCTGGACGGCACACGCGCGTTCCGAACTCTCGTCCCCACCGGCCCGGTCGCGGACGTCATGGGCAACGAGACTCGTCGAGAACGTTTGGTGGCCGAGGCCGCCGGGGTTCGACCCGCGACTGCGACGTCGACGTACGAGTCGGTCCTCGCGGCCTATCTCGACGCTCTGTCCACCTACGCCCCCGGCAAGCCGAACAGCGTCGTCCTGGTCACCGACGGTCCGAACGACGATCCGAGCATCTCGGCGAGTCGATTCCTCGAGATGGTGTCGGACCTGATCGATCCGGAGCGTCCGGTGGCAGTCGATGTCGTCGCGCTAGGAACCAATCCGGACAGTTCGACGTTGCAATCAGTGTCCGATGCCACGGGCGGCTCCTTCAACACCGTTGCGTCGTCGGACGGTGAAGAACTCCCCAACCTTCTTCGAAAGTTGCTGTACTGAAACATGATTCGCCTTCTTGCCTTCGGCACGTTCCTTGCCGTCATCGGTCTTGTGCTCCATTTTCGCTACGTGCGGGCCACGAAGCTTCGCCGTCCGTACTCCACTGCCGCGGACACTGTGCTGGTCTTCATGTGGCTCCTGGCCCTGATCGGCATCGGATCGGGTGAGGTCTTCGATCCGGCATGGGCGCGGGTTCCGGCGTTCGTCGGTCTCAGTTGGCTCGCCGTGGTGCTGTACCTGGTGCTGGGCACAGTGCTGGTCGGCGCCGTCACCCTCGTCGTGCGGATCGTGTCGGCGGCACGCCGTCGTGAGTCGCACTCACTTCGGCTGCGCATTCACAGAATCGGCTCCGCGATCGCGGCATCCGTCGCTGTGGTGGCCGTCGGGTACGGCCTCGTCGAAGCGGCACTGCCGAAGGTGACCGACACTCGCGTTGCACTCGATCGGTTGCCCTCCGAATTCGATGGAACGCGCGTGGCCTTGGTATCCGACCTGCACGTCGGACCGGCTCGTGGAGCCGGCTTCGTTCAACGCGTGGTGGACGACGTCAACGCGCAGTCGCCCGACGTCGTGATCCTGGACGGCGATCTGATCGACGGCACCGTCGAACTCGTCGGAACAGACCTCGCTCCGCTGCAGCAGCTCGAGGCTCCCCTCGGAGTGTTCGCCGTAAGCGGTAATCACGAGTTCTATGCGGACGACGGCGGGAAATGGTTGGACCTGTGGGAGACGCTCGGTGTGACCGTTCTCAGGAACGAACACGAGACGATCAGCAAGTCGGGTGCCTCCATCGACATCGCCGGTATCAACGACGCCACCGCACCGGCGCCGTACGAACCCGATCTCGGTGCTGCGCTCGACGGGAGGGATGCGTCTCGGTTCGTGTTGCTGTTGGCACACCAGCCGCTGCAGGCGTTCGAGGCGTCGGACATGGGAGTGGACTTCCAGGTCTCCGGTCACACGCATGCCGGACAGATCTGGCCACTACGGTATCTCGTGCCGTTGCAGCAACCGAGCGTCGAAGGCCTCGATCGTGTCGGTGACACCACGCTGTACACCACGCGTGGGGCCGGCGCTTGGGGTCCGCCCGTCAGGGTTGCAGCACCGCCCGAGATCGCGATGCTGCACCTGACGTCCAGCTAGCCTCGAGGAGACGCCGAGTCGCTCTGCGGGCTCCACTCGAGGTCCGCGACCGGCGGGCACGAGCACACCAGGTTCCGATCGCCGTGGGCACCGTCGATCCGGCGTACTGCAGGCCACACTTTCGCCCGCGCCGCGGAGATCGATCCTCTCTTCGCGTTGGCTTCCCACGGATAGGCGGCTTCTTCGCGTGTGTACGGGTGGGTCCATTCCCCGACCAGGCACCGAGCCGTGTGGGGAGCACCGCGCAACGGGTTGTCCGTCGACGGCCACTCCCCCGAACCGACTCGATCGATCTCGCCGCGAATCGCGATCATGGCATCGCAGAATGCGTCGATCTCGTCCAGATCCTCACTTTCCGTCGGCTCGACCATCAATGTTCCCGCCACCGGGAAGCTCATGGTCGGAGCATGGAATCCGTAGTCCGCCAGCCTTTTCGCAACATCGTCCACGGTCACGCCTGTCGCCTTCGTCAGTCCGCGTAGGTCGAGAATGCACTCGTGCGCAACCATCCCGTTCTCCCCCGTGTACAGCACGGGGAAGTACTCGTCGAGGCGTCGGGCGATGTAGTTGGCCGACGCGATCGCAGTGAGGGTTGCGCGTCGCAGACCCTCGGCGCCCATCATCCGTACGTACGCCCACGTGATCGACAGAATGGACGCGCTTCCGAACGGAGCAGCCGAGATGGTCGCTCCACTGCCCAGTTCCGGTCGGAGCGGGTGCCCCGGCAGGTACGGCGCAAGATGCGATCGCACGGCGACCGGACCGACTCCCGGTCCTCCTCCGCCGTGTGGGATGCAAAAGGTCTTGTGCAGGTTGAGGTGGCTGACGTCGCCACCGAAGCGCCCAGGACGTGCGAGTCCGACTAATGCGTTCAGGTTCGCGCCGTCGACGTACACCTGACCGCCCGCGTCGTGCACAGCAGCGCATATCTCGTCTATGTCGTGTTCGTACACGCCGTGAGTCGACGGGTAGGTGATCATGATCGCAGCGAGGGAATCCGCGTGCGTGCCGATCTTGGCCCGCAGGTCGTCCACATCCACGTCACCGTTGGCGCGGCACGTCACGACGACGACCTTCATACCTGCCATGACCGCCGATGCCGCGTTGGTGCCGTGCGCACTCGACGGGATGAGGCAGATGTCGCGGTGAGAATCACCGCGACCGAGGTGATAGTCGCGAATTGCATGAAGGCCTGCGTATTCGCCCTGGCTTCCCGCATTCGGCTGCAGGCTCACCGCGTCGTATCCGGTGATGTCGACCAGCCATTTCTCGACGTCGGCGATGACGGCGCGGATTCCTTCGGTATCGCTGTCGGGCGCGAATGGATGCAGCCGGGCGAATCCGGGCCAGGTGATGGATTCCATCTCGGCGGTCGCGTTGAGCTTCATCGTGCACGACCCGAGTGGAATCATGCTGCGGTCGAGAGCGATGTCCTTGTCTGCCAACATCCGAAGGTAGCGAAGCATCGACGTCTCGGTGCGGTGCCGGGTGAACGCAGGATGAGTGAGGAACTCGGACGTTCGAATCAGTGAGTCGGGTAGCGACGAACGGGCGGACTTCGTGCTCGGCCCAGCGTCGAACGCGGCGAGCACCTGCTCGACGATGTCGGTGGTGGTCGCTTCGTCGCACGCGATCGAAACACGGTCGTCGTCGACCAAGCGCAGGTTGATACCGGAGCGTTGTGCTGCCTCGACGACGCCACGAGCTCGCCCCGGCACGAGTGCGGTGATCGTGTCGAAGAACGACGTGGATTCGACGGAGATGTTCGACGCTGCGAGCCCGTCGGCCAGCGCGACAGCGTGGGAGTTGATTCGGCGAGCGATGTCGCGGAGTCCCGAACTTCCGTGATAGGCGGCGTACATGGCGGCCACGATCGCGAGAAGGACCTGCGCGGTGCAGATGTTGCTGGTCGCCTTCTCACGACGAATGTGCTGCTCGCGGGTCTGCAACGCCAGTCGATAGGCGAGGTTGCCGTCTGCATCCACCGACACGCCGACCAGCCGTCCCGGAAGCTGACGCGCGTGGCCGTTCCGCACGGCGAGGTAACCGGCGTGCGGGCCACCGAATCCCATCGGAACACCGAATCGTTGGGTGGTGCCGAAGCATGCGTCCGCTCCCATCTCGCCCGGAGACGTGAGGAGGGTGAGCGCCAACAAATCGGCTCCGATGGCCACCAGAGCACCACGGGCGTGCGCGTCGTCGATCACGGCGGAGTGGTCGACGACGGCCCCCGATGCGCCTGGGAACTGAAGGAGAACGCCGAAGAACTCTCCATCGGGAAGTCCGCCGGTGACGTCGTGCCGTGCTAGCTCGATTCCGAGGGGCTCCGCACGCGTCTGGAGGACTGCCCAGGTTTGCGGGAAGACGTCGTCGTCCACCACGAATCGCGGGGACGTCGAGCCACGGTTGGCCCGCCTGAGCAACGTCATGGCCTCGGCGGCCGCCGTGGCCTCGTCGAGCATCGACGCACCGGCTACGTCCAACCCGGTCAGGTCGGACACCATGGTCTGAAAGTTGAGGAGCGCCTCGAGTCGGCCTTGGCTGATCTCCGGTTGATACGGGGTGTACGCCGTGTACCACGCGGGGTTCTCGAGGATGTTCCGAGTCAGGACAGGCGGTGTCAGGGTGTCGTAGTAGCCGAGCCCGATCATCGATGTCGCGACCACGTTCTTTGCAGCGAGGGCCGCGAGTTCGGCCAGCGCTTCATGTTCTCCGAGTGGAAGCGGGAGTCCTGCGAGACCGTCGGCAATGCCGTCGACGGTCCCATCGAGGATCGAGGCAGGCACCGCGCGCTGTGCGAGTTCGTCGAGCGATCCAGCGGCGACGACATCGAGTATGTGGGACAGCGCTGCGCTGTCCGGTCCGATATGTCGGTCGGAAAACGACGGGCGAGGACTCTGTTCGGTCATGGGACGCTCCGGTGGATGCATGCTGACGGGTGGAATGACCACGCGAACTGCGCGGTCGATCCTCCCCCTCTGTCGCATGCTCACCCGGGCGAGCGCCTGAGAGATTCGCACTCCGCGCACGCGACGCTCGGAGGTGCTTTCCCCTTGGGCGGGTGGGTGATCCCACCACTTTCCAGAGACGTCCAAGCTCACACGGTCCGTGTGCCTGAGAGATTGACGGGGAGGTATTGCTCCTTCGGCGTCCGGAGCTGGCTGCCCCGGAACTCTCCCGCGCGAGCGCGACGCTCTCGATCCTAGCCGGTCTTTCGATTTGCGCGACTCTTGCGGCGTGACGCCAACTCGTCTTCGGGACTGGGCTCGGATTCTCCGCCGTCGGCGCGTTCTGCGGGGAAGTCGGCTATCAGGCCGGTCAATTCACGCATCGCGCCGTTGACTGCGATACCGAATACACCCTGACCGCCTTGAAGAAGGTCGACGACTTCTTCGGCGGACGTGCATTCGTAGACGGTGGTGCCGTCCGAGAACAGGGTGATGTTGGCCAGATCGCCCACACCGCGTTGACGCAGGTGGTCGACGGCGACTCGGATGTTCTGAAGGGAGATTCCGGTGTCGAGGAGGCGCTTGACGATTTTCAGGACCAACATGTCCTTGAAGGAGTACAGCCGTTGGCTGCCAGATCCGGCAGCACTTCGGATCGAGGGTACGACCAGTCCGGTACGTGCCCAGTAATCGAGTTGCCGGTAGGTGATGCCCGCGATCTGGCATGCGCTCGGCACTCGGTATCCGACCAGCTCGTCCGGTACCGAATCGTCCGGGAACAGCCCTGGCTGGAATTCGCGGGCGGGCGGGCCGGACGGTTCAGGTCGAGTCGATTCGGAAGGGGTGGCGGTCACGGACTCGTCTGGCGTGGTGTCGTGCTCCGGCGCTGCCGTTTCCGACACAGCGGACTCCGACACCTGACGATCCTGCGGCTGATCTCGCACGAGGCGATCCTGCGGCTGATCTCCCACTGACTGCTCCCTCTTCGGATGTCTCGACACTGCGTACGTCCCGGTTGGCCCAGGTCGACCGGGACGAATCCCGGCGGTGTTCTCGCGTGAAGTTCCACTCCGCGTTCGAGAGCCAGACTACGCCCAGGTAGGGACGCGCGACACACGATCGAGGACTGCTTACCTCACGACGGGAACGCTATGGGTCCACCGAGGCAAGGTCAACGCAACGCGCCGTAAACCTGAACCTAAAGTTGAGGTTGAGACTCTTCCGTTACCAACGCGGGGTGTCAGCCGTCCGTCGCTTTGAAATCATCGGGCGAGACGGACTCGAGAAACTCCTTGAACTTCTCCACCTCGTCCTCACGCTCGTCCGGCATGAGCAGACCGGCTTCTGCCAGAACGGGTTCTTCGGCGATGATCGGCACGCCGACTCGGAGGGCGATCGCGACCGAATCCGACGGACGTGCCGACACGCGGATGTCCTTGTCGAACACCAGATCCGCGTAGAAGGTGCCCTCTTGCAGGTCGACGATTCTCACTTCCTTCAGGCGGTGTCCCAGGGCACCGATCAGCTCCTTGATCAGGTCGTGCGTCAAGGGACGAGCAGGCTGCACACCCTGCTGTTCCAGCGCGATCGCCGCAGCCTCTGTCTGCCCGATCCAGATGGGCAGGTAACGCTCACCGTCGGACTCGCGGAGCAGAAGCACAGGTTGGTTCTGCGGCTGTTCCACGCGAATACCGACTACACGCATTTCACTCATGGCGATTGCCTCCCACATGCGCTTGAAGATTCGGCCCCGGCTGTGGCTCGACCCGACTACAGCCGATTCTATTGGAATCGATGACCATGCGGCGCCACCCACGGTTCTGCGTCAGGTCATTTGTCCAGCGCGCCGCGCACCGCTGCTTTGACCAGACAGGTATGCAGGGTCAACGACAACGCAGCCAATTCGCGAATCATTTCTTCCGCGCGGTCGCGTGCACCGGCATCTCGGCCCTTTGCGACGGGACCCGCGATCTGAGCAACCAGACCCGCCTCGCGGTCGGCTGCCAACTTGAACGCCCGCAGATGCCGCACTTCCAGGCCGAAGCGCGACATCGCATGTGCTGTTCGAGCCAGAATCACGGAGCCCTCGTCGTAGAACCCGGCTTGGCCGGGAACCACGAGCCCTGCGCGCAGTAACTCCGTCAGAAAGGTGTCGTCGATTCCCGCACGTTCGAGCAGGTCCACCTTGGACACACGCACTTCCCGGTCGACGAGGAACTCCTCGGGAGACACCTCACCCGGAGCGATCGACAGAGCGCGCGGCTTTCGCGGTGCGGGCTCAGCGCTCTCGACGCGTGCCACCCCACTGTCGATCGCCTCCAACTGCTCCTTGATCACCTTGAGCGGCAGATACTGATCTCGTTGAGCAGTGAGGACATACCGAAGACGCTCGCAATCCGCAACGGAGAATCTCCGGTATCCCGACGGCGTGCGCTCCGGGGAGATCAGGCCCTCTGCCTCGAGGAACCTGATCTTGGAGATCGTGACGTCGGGAAAGTCGGGCCGAAGTCGATCCAGGACGGAGCCTATCGACATCCCCCCGGGAGACTGCTGCCCGACGGCGGTCACTGGCTGCCTGCACCCGCCGACGAATCGCCTGCAGGTGCATCGGCACCCGCGCGTGGGCCGGTGAGGAACACGAGACGGAACTTGCCGATCTGGACCTCGTCACCGTTGGCAAGGACTGCCGAATCGACAGGCTCGCGGTTGACGTAGGTGCCGTTCAGACTGCCGACGTCGACGACCTGGAAGGAGTCCTCTTCCTGGCGGAACTCGGCGTGGCGACGAGACACGGTGACATCGTCGAGGAAGATGTCGCTGTCGGGATGGCGTCCCGCCGAGGTCGTCGGCTGATCGAGCAGGAACCTCGACCCGGCATTGGGTCCACGCTTGACGACGAGAAGAGCCGAACCGACCGGCAAGCCTTCCACGCCCGACACCGGAGCCTCGGAGCTCTGGCTGGTCGCCGAGTTGTCCAGCTCCTGGAGGAAGTCTGCACGAAAAACCGAAGTGGTTTCCGCCGGCGACTCTCCGTAGATGCCGTCGTTGTCGTTCTCGCTCACCGTTTCTCCTTCTCAGTCCGATCGCCCGGGTCGATTGCACCCGAGTTACGCAGTAACCAAATTGCACGTTCTGTACTTCTTGCGGACCTACGTCGCCTCAGCCGATTGGCAACCCACGGTTGCCCCGGAAGGGACTACAGGCCACCACGGCGCAGCCGACTCGCCACGGCAACCACGCGTGCAGCTACACAAACCGTACCTTGCCCGCCCGCGCGGACGCATACGGTTGCTCACGCTGCGTTCGCGTGTGGTTACTCAGCCGTAATTCCAGCATATCCGGCGGCATCGAGCATCTGAGACAGCGACGCGTCCAATGCCTCCGATGTCTCTGTCTCGAGCTCCACGAGCCACCCGTCCGAGTACGGCCCCGAGTTGACCTTTTCCGGGGACGTATCCAGATCTGCGTTGACTGCAATGACTTTCGCGGTGAGGGGCGAGAAGACGTCGGAGACACTCTTGGTCGACTCGACCTCACCGAGCGACGATCCGGCCGTCACGTCGTCCCCGATCGACGGCAGCTGAACGAACACCACGTCACCGAGCTGTTCCTGTGCGTAATCGGTGATTCCGATTCGTACGGCGGTGGGGCTGATCCGCTGAACCCATTCGTGTTCCGGGGTGTAGAGCAAGTCGCCCGAGGGCTCGGTGTCGGTCACTGTTCGGCTGTCCTTTCGAGGAGGGCAGGTGCTGGCGCACCGACGTCCACACTAGTTTCCCGGCTGGTTTCCGGGCTGAGAGTATTGAGGTGACCGCAGATCCCGCAAGGCGGAGACACTCACCTGCGGAGACTGAGCTATGTCGCACCGTCCGCCGAAGCGAGACACCGTGTCCACGACACCGCCGGGGATGTCGAGCGCTGCGGCCAGTGTCGCCGGGTCACCGATTGCGGAGAACACGAAGGGCGCGGTCGTGGGTCGACCGTCGACGATCACACCACCCGGTTTGCCCGCGATCCACGAATCGACGCCGATGCGGATGGGCGGCTGTCCACCGCCGGAGAGCTGCACAGCTTCCGCTCCCGCCGCCCGCAGTTCCTGCAGCGCGTCGAGCAGAACTTCGGATCCGACCCCCGTGTCCGGATCTGTCACGGTGACGGTGACTCCCGGACCGGTGGCCGCAACGGTGCCGACCTGAATGGACAACGACGCAAGCCGGTCCTGCGCCTCGGCGAGGGCAGCGCCCGATCCGCCGTCGGACTGCTGCAGCGCAGACAGTGTGGTCTGCAACTCGGCGATTTCGCTGCGCAGCGCGGCCTCTCGCCTACCGACGTTGTCGAGGACGACCAGGAGGTCCGCCGGTCGGGCAGCATCGAGTGCATCACCGCTGTCCGTCTCCCTGACCTGCACCACGATCCCTATTCCCAGAACCGCCATCAACAGGACGGCGAGGGCGCCGAACGCGCGGGACGAGCCCTTCCGTCGGAATCTGTGCCGTCCGTCGGAAGCCTGTGCGGACCGGCTGTTCATTCGCTCGCTCACGCGCCGAACAGTCGTCGACGGAGAGCTGCGGCGTTGCCGAAGATTCTGATGCCCAGTACGACGACGATGGCAGTCGACAGTTGCGTACCCACGCCCAGTTGGTCACCGAGCCAGACGATCAGCCCCGCGACGAGGACGTTGAACACGAAGGACACGACGAAGACCTTGGCGTCGAAGATTCCGTCGAGAAACGCACGTACGCCGCCGAACACCGCATCGAGTGCGGCAACGACAGCGATCGGAAGGTACGGTGCGACGCCGACGGGGACCTCCGGGCCGGACACCGACCCGATGACGATTCCCACGACCATCGCTACCGCCGCCAACACCAGCAGTCCGGACCCTCGGCTCGGAGAACGCCGCCGATCACGGTCTTCGACGGTGGTCGAATTGCCTGTGTCCTTTTTGTCCGCGCGATGATTCGCGGCCTGCTCGTGGTCGCTCAACGTCCTGCTTCCTGTCCGGATGTGCCGACTGCACGCACGACTGCGGGGGGCACGCTCAGAGAGTCCGAGGAGCGTATCTCGAAACCGATTCGATAGAGCTGGGCGAGACCGGCCATACGTAGGTATGCATCACTGACCGAGAACTGTGCCTCCAGGCGCGTCGGCGACCCGATCGCAGTGACCGTGTAAGGCGAGAACACCGGCCGGTTGTCCACGAGCATGGCACCACCTGCTTGGCGGATCGTGACTCCCGGACCGATCCGAACGTCGTCGACGGCGATTGCTTCGGCTCCGCTGACCCACAGCGAATTCACCACTGTCTGGAGATCTCGGTCCAGCACGGCTGAATCCGATGAACCTCGAACGGGAACGGACACGTCGGACAGGTCCGACGGTGCGGGCGGTTCGGCGACGGTCACCACTATTCCGGGTCCCGTCGCACTGTCGGCGCCTGCGGCTACTTCGAGCGCGCGCAGATCGGTGAGGACTGCTGCGCCGCGATCGTCGTTCCTGAGTGCGTCGGCGCGTGCGCGGTCCACCTGCGCGCTGAGGTCCTGTCGGATGGAATCGAGGTCCGCTGCGCGCGATTCGGCGTCCCGGACACGGTGGAGGGTGTCCTGCCGAGACTCGCCACCGGAGGTGTCGAGAACTTGGGACAGCGCGATGCCGAACACGCAACCGACCAGTACGGCACCGAGCACCAGCATCGCGATGTCTTTGCCGTCGCGGGTCGATTCGCGCCGGGACGCCGCCGCTGCGGCGTAACCGGGGTCGAGGTGCTCGGACATCAGCGAGCGGAGCAGTGACGGAACTGGGTTTCGAGAAACCGGTTCACGCACTGCGTGTTTCCTCACGTGTGGGTGGCGCCGTGTGCCTCGCGACCAATGCGGCTTTGTACACGTACAGGCCGCCAGTCCACACGTACAGCGCGGTCCCCCAGACGAGCAGTGCCGCGCCGACAGGCCACAGCAGGTCCGCGACTGGGGACTCCCCTGTCGACGCGAGCAGCACCGGCAGGGTGATCATGATGACGAAGGTGGCGGCTTTGCCCAGATAGATCACCTCGGGTGGCGGCAGACCTCGTCGGCGATAGATGAACATGGTGCCTGCGAGCACCAGATCCCGGCCGACGAGAATCACCGCGACCCACCACGGAATGATCCCGCGCACGACGAAGGCAGCCAGGGCCGTGACGACCGAGAGACGGTCGACGAGCGGGTCGAGCATCGCGCCGAGCCGTGACGATTGGTCCAGAACACGGGCTAGTTTGCCGTCGAGCCAGTCGGTGGCACCGCTGGCCAACAGCACGGCGAGAGCCCATCCGTCGGATTGCGGACCCAACAGAAGATAAAGGAACAGCGGAATCAGCAACAGCCGGATCACGCTCAGGGCGTTGGGGAGCGTGAGCACGCGGTCGCTCAGGACTCCGCCCTCGTTGTCGGTGCTCACCGGTTACTTCCGTTCCCGCTGTCGACCGCGTGTGCAGGTGAACGTGCGATCACGATGCCGAAAGCGCAACCACCGGTATGACGCGCGTGGTCTTCTTCTCGTAATCGGCGAATCCCGAGTACAGCTCCGCCTGCTTCCGGTACAGGGTGTCGCGTTCGTCGCCTCGGATTTCCTGGGCCACGACATCGAACGTGTCGTCTCCCACCTCGATTCGTGCGGCCGGGTTGGCGAGAATGTTGTGGTACCACGCCGGGTTGGTGTCCGCCCCTGCCTTGGAGGCGAAGATGACGTACCGATCACCGTCGGGAAGGTACATGAGAGGGCTGAGCCTGTCCGCACCGATTTTCGCGCCGACGGTATGTAGCAACAGCAGCGGCGCGCCCTCGAAGGGGCCACCGACCTTACCGTGATTGGCACGGAACTCCGCAACGACCTGATCGTTGAAATCCGGCATCGGTTCTCCTGACGTCGCTGCTGTCGTCCACGGTGATCCGCCGCCACCGCGTCCGCTGTCCAGTGTGACTACCCTACCGCCGGAGTCGATGCCGGAAACTCCGTTCGCACAGTCCTACCGCGGGGCGGACGGTCGACGTCACCGTGCAGCGGCGCGTCCGGCCGCGCGGCCCGAGAAGATGCAGCCGCCGAGGAATGTGCCTTCCAGCGAACGGTATCCGTGGACACCGCCGCCGCCGAAGCCGGCGACCTCGCCGGCCGCGAACAATCCGTCGAACGGCGTTCCGTCGGTGCGCAACACCCGTGAATCGAGATCGGTTTCGAGTCCGCCGAGGGTTTTCCTCGTGAGCAAGTGCAGCTTGACCGCGATCAACGGGCCCGACGCCGGATCCAGGAGTCGATGCGGACTTGCTATGCGGGCGACCTTGTCGCCTTTGTACTTGCGTGCAGCATGAATGACCGACACCGACAGGTCCTTGCTGAAACCGTTGACCATCTCTCTGTCTCGGGCGATCAATGTGGCCTCGATGGCGTCCGCGTCCAGATCGACCGATCCGATCTTGTTCATGCCCGCGACCAGCTCACGCACGGAGTCCGCGACCACGAAGTCCACTCCGCGACGCTTGAACGCTTCCACGGGACCGGGCGCACCGGGCCGAACGCGCTCGAGCAGCTTGCGCACGCTCCGGCCCGTCAGGTCGGGATTCTGTTCCTGGCCCGAGAGCCCGAACTCCTTCTCGATGATCTTCTGATCGAGCACGAACCACGAGTAGTCGCATCCGGTACGGACGATGTGTTCGAGGGTGCCGAGCGTGTCGAACCCGGGAAATAGCGGCGCGGGGAGCTGCTTGCCGGTCGCGTCGAGCCACAACGACGACGGCCCGGGCAGGATCCTGATTCCGTGGTTCGGCCACACCGAGTCGTAGTTGGTGATTCCTTCCGTGTAGTGCCACATCCGGTCGGAGTTGATGAGGCTGGCTCCCGCACGACGGCTGATCTCGAGCATCCGACCGTCCACGTGCGCGGGAACGCCCGTCAACATGTGCTGCGGTGGGTTGCCGAGGCGCGCCGGCCAGTTCTTTTTGACCAGATCCCAGTTCGCGCCTATCCCACCGGAGGTCACGACGATTGCACCGGCAGTGAACTCGAACTCGCCGACCGAGAGCCGCGACGACGGAACGCCTCGAGCGACGTCCGACGGCTCCAACACCGATCCTCGGACTCCCGTCGCCACACCGTCGCTCACGAGAATCTCGTCGACGCGGTGTCGGAACGCGAAGTCGACCAATCCTCGACCGGCACCCTCGCGCACTGTGGCGGCGAACATGTCGACGAGAGCGGGCCCGGTCCCCCACGTGATGTGGAATCTCGGTACGGAATTGCCGTGGCCTTCCGGCCCGTAGCCACCTCGTTCGGCCCAGCCGACGAGCGGGAATATCTTCAACCCTCGCTGTCGCAGCCAGCTACGCTTTTCGCCTGCGGCGAACTCCACGTACGCCTGAGCCCACCGCCGCGGCCACGCATCCTCTTCCCTGTCGAAGCCCGCAGTACCCATCCAGTCCTGGAGAGCGAGGTCGTAGGAGTCCTTGATTCCGAGCCGCCGCTGCTCGGGACTGTCGACGAAGAACAGGCCGCCGAAGGACCAGTAAGCCTGTCCGCCCAGGTTGGCTTCGTTTTCCTGATCGACCAGGATCACGCGTTTTCCTTTGTCGACCAGTTCGGCTGCGGCAACGAGGCCTGCCAGTCCACCCCCGACGACTATCGCATCGGCGGTGCGTGTCGATTTGGCGGTTCCGTTCACCACTGTTGCCCCCGAGTCCTGGATGCTCACCTGTGTCGGCGATCACTTCGATGTCGGCCTCGACTCTAACCCGGCCGTCGGATCGCGCGACCACACGATGTCGTAGCCGTCGTCTAGTGTCTACGGAACTCGACTGGAAGGTGCTCGTGTGGCAATCGAATCCAACTCGTCCTCGGAATCCGGTTCTGGTTCACCCTTCAACCGAAACGTCTTCGGCTCAGGCACTTTCCCGTCCTCGCAGCTGCGAACGGTCGTACCGCCGTTCCTGCTGGAGCGGATCGCGGAGAGCGCGTCGTCCGGCCGCGGCCAGGGAGTGGTGGCAGACCATGCGTCGTCGAGCGCGGCACGCACCCTCGCCATCGACCGTCAGCTCGCGCGTGGACGTTCTCCCCTGCGGTCCCCCGTTCGCGCCTCCTCGGCCGCAGCTGCCGAGGGTCCGGTTCGGTCGATCCACGATGCGCAGAACCGTGACGCGCTACCCGGCCGCCTCGTCAGGTCCGAGGGTGAGCCCGCCTCCGGGGACGTCTCGGTCGACGAGGCCTACGACGGCCTCGGCACCACGTTCGCCTTCTTTCGGGAGGTGTACGGCTACGAAAGTCTCGATGGAAAGGGCCTCCCCCTCTCCGCCACCGTGCATTTCGACCGCGACTACGACAACGCGTTCTGGGATGGCGAGCGAATGGTGTTCGGAGACGGGGACGGCGAAGTGTTCGGCCGGTTCACTGCCTCGCTCAGCGTCATCGCCCATGAACTGACGCACGGTTTCACTCAGTACACTTCCGCGCTCGAGTACGTCGGACAAGCGGGCGCGCTCAACGAGTCTCTGTCGGACGTGTTCGGCGTTCTCGTGGAACAGTATTCGTCGAAGCAGGACGCGAAGACTGCATCGTGGCTCGTGGGAGAGGGTCTGTTTCTCCCTGCGGTCGAGGGACGGGCGCTTCGGTCGATGATCGACCCTGGCACGGCCTACGACGACGACATCCTCGGGCGAGACCCTCAACCGAAGGACATGGACGGGTACGTCGAGACCACGGCAGACAACGGAGGTGTCCACATCAACTCGTCCATCCCCAACCGCGCATTCGCGTCTGCAGCCAGGGCGCTCGGCGGACCGGCGTGGGACAGGGCGGGGCAGGTGTGGTTCGACGTCGCCACCGATTCGTCGTTGCCGTCGACCGTCGATTTCGAAGGGTTCGCAGCAGCCACGGTGTCTGCGGCAGTCACGCGTTACGGCGCCGAGTCCGATGTTCACCGGGCCGTTGCCGCAGGTTGGGCTACCGTGGGAGTGGTCGTGGACGCGCAGGAACCGGCGGAGTCGTCCACGCGTCGAGTCTGAGACGTGAGGACGGTGGCATGTTCATCGAAGTCGTTCGTGTAGGTGGCGTGGCCGGCCTCACTCGCCGAGCACAGATCGACACCGATGTGCTGGACGACGACGCATCGGTGCGCGAGTGGCAGGAACTCGTCGAACAGGCACGGCCGATGCTCACGTCCACCGAAGACCGATCCGGGAGCGCGTCGAGGCGTCGGGACGCGTTCGAATGGACTGTGTCGGTGGACGACACGACGTGCCGTCTGGGTGATTCGTCGATCACCGGGGCGCTCCGCACCCTCGCGCAACGCACGCTGCGCGAGGGTCGGACACCCTGATTGTCTCAGTTCGGGCAGCCGGTGAGGTTCAGGTGGCCGGGCGCGCTACCCGGCCCGTCGACCCCGGGGGATCCATCCGGTAGGTGATCAGCCTGGAGCTGTTGGCCACGACGGCGACGGACGATGCGTTGTGCAGTATCGCGGCCAGGACCGGTGACAATCCGCCGGCAGCACTGACGAGCAATCCGACCGCGTTCACCGCGATGGACATGCCGTAGTTCTGCTGGATCACGTCGACTGCGTGTCCGCCGAGGTCACGAACGTCCAGGAGGCGATTCAGATCGTCGCTGGCCAGTGCAACATCGGCAGTTTCCACGGCGACGTCGGTTCCGGCGAGACCCATCGCGATGCCGATGTCGGCGGCCGCCAGTGCAGGCGCATCGTTGGTCCCGTCTCCCACCATTGCCACGATGTGACCTTGCTGCTGAAGATCGTGAACGACCGTCAGTTTGTCCTCCGGCATGACCTCTGCTCGCCACTCGGTGATACCGAGTTCCGCAGCGACTGCAGCTGCGGTGTCCTGGTGGTCGCCGGTCAGCATGATGATGCGTTCGACGCCGTCTGCGCGCAGCCGAGTCAGCACGTTCAGCGCTTCGGGGCGGACTTCGTCGCGCAGACTGATAAGCCCGACGAGGGTTCCGTCGACCGCGAGCAGAAGCGGCGTTTCGGCTTGGCGCTGCAGTTTCTTCACCCACGATGCGGCGTCTTCGGACACCTCGACGTTCTCGCTCCTGAGCAGGGACGGACTTCCGAGAAGCAAGGTCCGTCCGTCGGCCCATGTCCTCATTCCCAGTCCGACGAGCACCTCGCATTCTTCGTGTGGAGGAATTTCGATGTGACGCTCTTCGGTGGAGCGAATGACGGCTTCGGCCAGAGGATGTCGTGAGTGGATCTCGGAGCTCGCGGCGTACGCCAGGACCTGTTCCGGGAGCCAATCGTCGGCGAAGGCAACTACATTGGTCACAACCGGTCGGCCGACTGTGAGCGTGCCGGTCTTGTCGAACACGACAGCGTCGACGCGGCCGGCAAGTTCGAGGTGCGACCCGCCCTTGATGAGGATGCCGCGGCGGGCACCGTTTCCGATGGCCGCACTGATAGCGGTGGGTGTGGACAGACCGACTGCACAGGGACACGCAACGAGCAGCATTGTCATGGCGCGCCGCACATCCCGTGTGACGATCAGCGTGAGAGCCGAGAGCAGGAAGGACGTCGGCACGAAGCGCCGCGAGAAGTTCTCGCCGACGGTCTGAATCGGTGCTCGATCTTCCTGAGCTTCTTCCACCCGCGAGATGATGCGGCCGATTGCGGTGTCCTTGCCGACGGCAGTGGCGCGTACGACGAGGCGTCCGCGTACGACGACCGATCCGGCGTGAATGCGTGCGCCCGGAACGACGGACACGGGCAGCGTTTCTCCGGTGATGGCCGATTGATCGACGATGGATTCACCGTCGACGACGATGCCGTCGACCGGGGATGCCACGTGGTCGTACACGACGACCTCGTCGCCGACGGTCAAGGACTCGGTGTCGACGGAGATCTCACTGCCGTCGGCCAACCGTATCCATGCGGTGTCCTGAGTCCCGCCGAGGAGGTCGGCAATGGCGCGTCTGGTCCGCCGAAGGGTCAACTCCTGCAGATACTCACCGATGTTGAGCAACCAGAGGACGGTCAGTGCGACGACGTTCTCGCGCAGAACCAAGCTGGCTACGGTCGCGGCCGACACCAGAGCGTCGGTGCCTGCGCCCTTGTTCCCCGTGATCGACCGGAGGGCACCCTTCAGGAACGGGTATCCGGTGAAGACGGTGGCTCCCGTGGCCACGAGCCGACTGGTGGGACCCAGAATCGGTGGACGTCCGAGTCCGTAGCGACGGATGCCCAGCAGAACCAGCGCGGCGCCGCCGACGGCCATGCGGAGAACTTCGGCGCTGGCGATGTCGGCGGACCGTGGTGTGCGGTCCGGCACGGCGGACCGAGCCGTCGACTTGCCCTCCTGGACCGCGGCGATCACGGCATAGCGGTCGACCCGAGTACGAGACACCCACACCACGACGGAGCCGGTACGCGGATATGCATGCGCTGCACGGACACCGACCACTTTGTCGAGGGCGTTCTCGATTGCCACTGCCCGGCCCGGGCTCGAACGGAGCCAGGGAACGTCCAATCTGATTCGTCCTGCCGCGTCGGACAGCACACGAATGTCAGCCGACGACGTTGCTGCCGATGTGCTGTTGCCCGCCCGGTTCGGGGCGAAGTCGATGACGTCGGATTCGGTCGCCACGGTCAGTGGCTGTGTCCGTGACCGGTCTCGCCGACAGCGGGCGGCGGAACTTCTTCCCCGAGTCGTTCCTTGGCCTCGGCGACGACGTCCGATACCTGCAGACGTGCCGACTCGGCACCCTCCTCGGCCTTGCGCACACCGCGAAGGCCCCACTCGGTTGCGGTCACAGCCGCTCCCCTGATGGGTGCTTTCGCGATCAAGGTTCTTGCGCCGTTGTACGCCGCGACGCCGACTGCTCCCGTGACGACGGTGGTCAGTGCCTTCGACAGAAGTATCTGGAATGCCATTCGTTCACTATATGACCGGCGTAGGCGTGCTGTCCCACCCGTGTGCTGGCGTTTCTCGTGTGCGAACGTGCGCATCGACGCATGCGGGGATACCCTGCGGACTGGATCGTGCACAAGCGGCGCTTCGCGGTGTTGTGATCTGTCGGCCGACATTCTCGGTCGGGGACGCGCACCGGACGGGTGGGGATATTCTTCGGATGTGCCCAGCGTTCCCAGTGTCCTGTGCGTTCACGCTCATCCCGACGACGAGGCACTGTTCACCGGCGGGATTCTGGCGCGAAGCGCTGCGGCGGGTGCACGCACAGCCGTGGTGACGTGTACGTGGCGTGACGGCGAGGAACGTGTCGAGGAACTGCGCCGTTCTCTCGAGATTCTGGGTGCTGGTGAACCTCGCTTGCTCGGCTACACCGACAACGCCCTGTCAGGCGGTGTTCTCTTCTGCGCTGCGCCGTTCGACGAGGCGGTCGGCAAACTGGTTGCGCACATACGATCGTTTCGGCCCGACATCGTGGTCACCTACGACGGATTCGGGTCTTACGGGCATCCGGATCATGTTCACGCGCACAGGGTGACACTGGCTGCGTTCGAGGCGTCCGGTTACGAGCAGCTGTTTCCCGAGGCCGGCGAGCCGTGGCGTCCGGCCCATCTGTGCTTCGCGACTTTTCCTCGAACCGCCATCGAGTCGAAGTGGCAGACCCTGTTCGGGACGGCGGCCCCGGCCCCCGGGCCAGGAGTCCCCGGCATTGCCGACAGTGACGTCGACCTGGCGATCGACGTCAGCGCCTGGTTCGACACCAAGTGGTCGGCGTTCAGCCAACACCGTTCCGAGATCGAACGCGGTGGTGGTGCGTCGCAGTTCGCGAACATGGACGTTGCGACTCGTCGGGAAGCGCTCGGTACCGAGTGGTTCGTTCATCGAGCGCCCGTCGGGGTCGACCCCACGAGGGATCCGTTCCTGCCTAGTTAGGATTCCGTCGTAGCAGCACACCGCGTCGACAGTCGAATCACTCTGCAGCGCATCGGGTATCGAGTCGACCGCGTTCTTGGACCGGGTGCGGTCGGGACATCGGCGCGTACGGTGGACGATGTATCTGATCAGGACTCGACGTGGGGGCGTCGGTCGAGAAACGAACCGGAGATTCTTCCCGTGGACTGGGACGACGAGCGCCGGAAGGCGCGGTTGATCGAGACTCGATGGGGACGCGAGTGGCGAGTACTGGGGAGAACGCGTCGGTGCCTGCTTCGCGTGTCGCTCGCGTCGATTCCATTGCTCCTCCTGTTCGGTGTGTACTGGCGTGTCGATGTCGCGCCGGAGCAACGGCGCCTCGCCGACACCCGCCCGAGCATCGACGAGATCTACGGGCCACGTGATCCTGCGGACGCCACGACGGCTGTCGTGGACCTGGTCGGCTTGGGTAATCTCGATGCGGCGCCCACGGCGGCGACTCTGCCTGCGTTGGCGGACCTCGGCCGGGTCTGGTCCGTTCGGTACGACAATCGTGGCCTCGACACGCGGGTGATCAGCGACCTCATCGACAGACGCGCAACTGCTGTGGGAGTGAGCAACATCGTTCTCGTCGGACACAGCATGGGTGGAGTCGTCGCACTCGAGGCTGCGCAGCATCTGTACGAGGACTCCGACAAGACCGTGGGGGGTGTCGTGCTCGATTGCACACCGGTCGACTTGCACGCTGTTCGAGAGGCCAGTCGAGACGCGGGCGAGGACTTGCTGCGGTGGATCGGATGGTTACCGGGGGCGCGTGAGAGCCGATCGCTACGGACGATCGTCGAGATGGCTGCGCGACAGAACAGGTTCGTGGACAGGCAGTCGTCGTGGCTCCCGCATATCGAGTGGGGGGAGGCTGCTTCGGCGTTCGACGAAGTGATGCGCGACAAGGTGTTGAATCCGTCGGCGGCCAGCAACGGTTTCATCGAATCGCAGTTCAAGACAATTGTCGCCTCGGGTGCTCTGGACAACCTCGACGCGTTGTCGGACGAAGTCGACGGCAAGACCGCACCGGCGATCGTGTTCTTGCGTCCGCCGGACGGGGCGGCGGACACCGTGGTCGACGTCGACTATTCCCAACGCATTCTGTTCGAGCGATCGGGAGGGCCCGACGGAAACCTTCGCGTGGTCCGAATGCCGGGTACCGGCCACGCCAATCCGCGTCAGGCCGCCGACATGTACAACTCGGCGATCACGACGCGGGTCGTGCCGATGGTCGACGCCAGCAGTTCGCGCGCGTGGAAGTCCTCGGCCGGACCCGACCCCACCGAGCGGGGTGAGGTGTCACCGCGGTGAGTTTCCGGCTGCACTCATCCGGACTTCGGCGCCTCGGAGGGCAGGTGCTGTCGCTGATGTGACCCAGGGAGGAACGTCCTCGGGGGCGGTTCCCGTTGCCCCGCCGTAGATCACGGCGAGAGTGTCACGTTCGAAATCCGAGCCCGCGTAGGACACCGGCGTCTGTTCGACGATGCCCGG
>NZ_JBHUZE010000014.1:0-55215 GCF_042667435.1 Rhodococcus sp. NPDC057297
CTCATAATCCATTGGTCGCGGGTTCGAGCCCCGCCCGCCCCACCCCTTACGCCCCAGCTCAGAGCATTCAAAGCGCCTCAGGCTAGTTCGCAGGCTCTCGCTTCTGCCCACATTTTGCCCACGGTAACAGGTACCTTCGTGGGCAAGAATTCTTCGCACTCTTGCCATCGCAGCGACCACATTCGGGTCGTCCGGGTCGTACCCCTCGTCGATGATCGCCGCTCGCTCTTCAGCATCCATACCCATTCAGACGCCACAGACCGGCGTCCGGTTCCCAGGAGAACCCATGTCCAAATCCGCAGCCCTACTCACAGCCCGCCGCGGCACCGTGTTCCTGTCGCTCGTGAGTTTCATCCTGTCCTACATCGCCCTCGCCGACCTCGCACACATCGCCGGCCTCGGACCACAGGCGTACCTCTGGCCGGTCATGATCGACGGCGCGATCGTCGTCGGCACCGTAGCCGTTCTCGCGTCCCCGGACTGGCACTCGTGGTCGATGCTCGCCGGGGCCGCGCTCGTGTCCGTCGTCGGCAACGGCATCCACGCATGGGTCACGCAGGGAACGTGGATCGCAGTCGGGGTCGCACTCACGCCGCCTGTGTTCTTGCTGTGGGTGACGCATCTGACGGTGAGGCTGGGGCGCGTGGAGGGCGACCAACATATCGACAGTTCCGATGAGTTGCCCGTCGCCGACGTAGACCCGCGCGCACGGGTGCTCGAGCTCCTCGCCGAGGGTGGCCTGTCGATGCGGGAGATCGCACGGAGAGTCGGCACCGACGACCGGAACGTCAGACGCTGGCGAGACGAGGTAACGAAACAGACCAGCCGGGAGACATCCTCGACGCACCATCAAACCGAACTGGTAGGAACATCGACATGACGCACCCCGCTGGCTGGTACCCCGACCCCTACAACACCGGGCAGGAACGGCACTGGGACGGATCCGTGTGGGGTCCGTACACGCGGCCCGCCGCAGCAGTGACACCCGCTAAGAAACGTCGCGACCCCTTCCGGACGATCCTCACCATCGCCGGCGTCATCCTGGTGATTGTTGTGGCTGTCAGCTTCTTCGCGCCGTCCGACAACACTGAGCGCAACAGCAATTCGCCCGCAGCAGTCGAAGCCGTCGACCCGGACTTCAACAACCCTGCCACTTACCTTCCCCTCGACGACCGGGCGCTGCAGGTGTTGATCAAGAATCCTGACGCCGCGGCGGGTGCAAAGCACATCATCTACGGGGAGGTGTCGCAGTTGGATGCTGCGACCGGGGACAGGACGATGCGGGTGGATGCGGTGGCGACCCCTGATGCTGGCGGGTTCGGCGACAACGTTGTGGTGAATGTGCGGGATGCGGAGTTGTTGCGGCCGGTGGTGTCTGGGGACATGGTGAAGCTGTTCGTGGTCGTCGATGGTGCGATCTCGTATGACACGCAGATCGGTGGTCGAACGACGGTGCCTGAGTTCACGGCGGCGATTGTGGAGGTGCTTCCTTCTTGAGGTCGGTGCGTGCTCCTGCGCCCGGTCGGTTGGCGTGCCAGTGCTCGATGGTTGTTTCGAGCCAGCCTTGGTTGCGTCCGACTAGGGCGTCGGGCTCGGGTAGGTAGCCCTGCTTTTGGTAGCCCTTGATCGCGTCGAGTGATACGCCGAGGCGTTCGGCGATCTCGCCGCGTGAGAGGTAGCGGATGGTCATGCGGCCTAGGCTACCCCTTTTGGGTAGGGGGTTGACCTTATTCCCTTTTGGGGGTTAGGCTCACAGCATGACAAACACCGCAGCCCCCGCCCGCAACACCCACCTCCTCGCCGACATCCTCCGCACCCACGACATGATCGCCCACTCCGACGCCAACGCCCGCGGCACCAACTTCGACGGCTGGGTCCGCTTCTCCCAGATCGCCGAATACGTCGACGCCACCGAAGCCGACATCAAGGCGATCGTCACCGACTGCCTGGAGAACATGACCTCCCCGACGCACAAGGTCGACTACATCCGCCCCAACGCCTTCATGGCCTACGTCGTCACCTAGACGCAAAAGAATCCCCCCACCCGAGCCGCAAGGCCCAGGTGGGGGATTTCTTCGATGGAGCAGTGAAAGGTCAGGCAGGTTCGGTCGGCTCCGGGTTCACCGGCTCCTCCACGACAGCATCCGGGACGATCGCCGCAACAGCAGCGAACTTCTCACGAATCGCAGCCGCAGTCTCCGCGTCCGCACCGACAGCCTCGATCACCTCAGCCGCACGCTGATCCGCCTCGGCCTGAATCTTCTCGCCGAGCTCGTTCAGCGCAGCCTGAGTTTCCGGTCCTACAGCCATGATGGCCCTCCTTGTTTTCTCGATCCAGAAGAGGACGACCCCGAACAGGGCCACCTCGATTACGTGCCACATGGGGCACCCCCGATCTCTTCGTGGGGATTTGTGAGCCCGATTCCGGGCATGAGAAAACACCCGCACTGTTCGCACGGGTGTTCGAAGTCTGCTAGTTTGGTGGTTCAGCGGAGAGCTCGGGAGGGAAGCCCGACACTCTCCGCTGACCTACTTTCGGAGGGCGGACGTGGAACCCCTGTACCGACGCGGTGACCGATGGATCGAACTCGCCCCCAACACCTGCACCGAAGGACACCCACTCACACCCGGCAACGTCCTCGTCGGCTCCTACGTCTGCAACGGCCCCTGCGGACACCACCGCACCCACCGATGCCGGCACTGCGACGACGTCACCTACACCCCCGCACTCACCCGAGAATGCACACGCAACGACGGAGGACGCTCCACCTTCACATGGATGACGTAGACGACCCGGCGCCAGTCCCCACCGAGAGATGCTGTCCAGCACGACATGCAGGGTCGGGCACATGGTTTACCACGGTGGCGCCAGTAGCCTGGATCCAGTCCCGGACCTCAGCCCAATCCTGATCCGTCATATCCGCCGCGTTCACACGACCCGATTCCCAGTCGATAGCCATGCCCTCATCCTCTCACTCAAAGCAAGGACCCGCCCATGTCGTTTCCACCCCAGCCCGACGAAGGCCAAGCAGGAATGGTCCTACTCCCGGACGGCCGCTACGGATTCCGCTACGAGAACTCCGACGACGTCATCATCATGAAACAGCCCGAAGCGGATCAGGCGACCGAGCCCAAGTAAGCGGCAAGACCATGTGACGCGTGCGTGTCCAGGTTGAGACGCCCGCGGTCGTAGATTCGGATTGTCGTCGATATGTCGCGGTGTCGTGCCGCGAGCTGGACCTCACGGAGCGGAATACCTGCATCGATGGCGTTTGCGATGGCGCCATGCCGCAGCGTGTGCGGCGAGACCACCATGTCGTTGATTGCGGCCTTCTTCGCGATGCGCTTCACAACCCGGTCCGCCGAGGTTCGTGTCATCCGCGTCCCATTGCGGCGAAGAAACAGCGGGCCCTGCTTGTCCTCGAGACCTTCGATCACAGTGTCGAGTGCCCGCATGATGACAGGGGCCTGTGGCAGCGTGGCTGGGTCGCCGTTTTTGCCGACGAACGCCACCACGCGGTGGCCCTTCGAGTAGTGCAGGACGTCGGGGACGTTCAGGCCGCACACTTCACTGACCCGCATGCCGAGGTACGCCATCAGCACGCACATTGCATACTCGGACGGCTTCGAGTCGTACGCGGCCCGGAGGAATCGCTGCGTCTCCTCACGGTTCAGATGGACCTTCTTCGACAAGTCCAGCTTCGGCCGTGCCATCCGCACGTTCCGGCATGGGTTCTTCATCACGTAGTCGTCGTCGAGGGCGTACTCGAAGAACTGGCGGAGTGAGATGATCCGGCGGTTTACGCTGCGGGCATTGTTGCCGCGTACGTCTGCCATGTACCGGACGTACGCCTCGATCGTCATCCGCCTCGCGTGGAAGGGATGAAGTCCGTTGGCGTGTTCTGCGCACCATTCACGAAACAGTCGTATATCCCGGCCGTACTCGACTCGGCTGGCGTCCCGGTAGCGGGACAGGAACGCGTCGATGAGCATCTCGAACTCTTCGTCACTGGGGATGGTGACGTTCGCGGGCAGGCGGGTACCGTAATCGGCAGTCATGTCCAGGTCCATTCTGGTTGTGGCGAGGCCCCAGCTTTCGGTGTTCGTAGCACCTGGCTGGGGTCGACTTGTTTCTAAGTCTCCCAACATCTTACCGTGTTGGTCCGACTATTATCCGAGCATCGGTTTGGTGTTATGTGCCGCTTCGATCGCCTGACAGAAACGTGACAATCGCCTGTTAACTGTCACGTTCTCTGTCATGCTGACCGGATGCTCTACTGGATTCTCGGCGGTGTCGCCGTTTGGGTCGTCATCGCCGTGATCGCGGTGTACTGGCTTGGGCGAACCATCTCGCACACCGACCTCGAAGAATCCGCCGCCGAGCTTCGACGAGCCGAGCGAACCGACCAGGCGCACGGTGCTACGCGGCCACTACGACCTTCAGATCATCGAGCACAAGGGAGTCGGAAGACGCCGAGTTGAATCCCGCGATTCCGACGAGTGCGCCAGTGAGCACGTCGGTGTCTGTGGCGGAGTAGACAACGGTCCCGTTCTTCAGCAGTTGCAGCGCAGACCCAACCACCCGCACACCTACCGTGTCGCCGTCCGCCAACGGGAAAGACGATCCCGAGAAGGTCGTGGTCGTGGACCCGACCCGCTTGCGTAGATCGAACGCAGCCGACCCGATCCGAAGGCGGATGGAGGTGGAGTTCCCGGCCTGCCGCCTGACATCGAGGTACACCGACGTTCCAGTCGAAGCGGGGCGGGTGACGACCTTGACCGATGCTTCGACGTCCGAAGACGGCATCGGCGCTGTGGCGGACGGGGCCTCCCCTGCCACCAGTGACAGCGTGAGCGCACCGTTGACGGTGTATCGGCTGAGGGGTGTGGCCGTCCACGAGGCCGCGGTGCCGCCTGCGTTCGAGTCCGTCGATCGACCGTTGAGTTCTCCCGTACCGGAGAATCCATCGCTGAGCACCGTGGTGCCTACGGCCGGATTGCCGAGCACGTCGACCCATCCGAGTTCGAGCAGCTTCGCACCGACGAGCTTGGCGACTGCGTTGTACCCGGTGTACGACAGGTGCGCATCGTCGTCCGCCAACGACGGGGGCATGACGCCGTTGGCCTGAGCGGCGAGGTCCGCGGACGTGGGCGTGATACCGGTGTCGGTCCACACCTTCGATCCGGTGATGTACGCGCCGACGTCGAGGTACTTATCCCCGTACGTCTGCCGGTACACCTCGTTCACGCGGGCAGTCTGCGCGACACGATCGGCTGCCCAGTTCTGATTGCAGAAGTGACCCAGGACCAGCCGGCGTTTGGCGAAAGCGCCGACCTGCTTCCAATGCTTCGCGGTGTAGTCGACGACCCTCTTCTCCTCCTCGGCGCTGAGCGTTCCGAGGTTGTTCTTACCGACCCACAGCAGGGCCGCATTGTCGCGGCGAGTGACTCCGACCGACGAGAGGAACGGAGCCGGTGCTGCGACCGCGACAGCGCTCCCCGACGTCGTGCGGGTGAAGGTGTACCCCGGCGTCGGGGTGGCGGTGTACGCCAGGGTTCCCGCGATACCTGCCAGGGTGCCGTCGATGGTGACGGTGGAGTACACCGGAAAACTGTTGGCGATGGTGACCGCTACCGACCCCGACGCGGGAATCGATCCACCGACCGGCTGCACGAGGACGGGGACCGCGTTGGCCTTGGCTGCCGAGTGTTGGATCTCCTCGCCGCCGATGCCCTGCGAGTAGACCGGGATGCCGAGTACCGACTGCAGTGCACCCTGAGACACGAGACGCTGAGCGCTCGACGAACCCCACACCGCGACACCAGGGGCAGGTTGCACCGGCGAGACGTACCCAGTCGCGAGGTCGATGCACAGCCATGTCCCGGCCGTGTTGTGAAACAGCGCGAAATCGCCGATTACTGCGGGGGTGTCGGTGATGTCGAGGCCGGTGGCGATCTGCTTTTCCGCTGCACCGTTGGCGAAGTTGGTCGCGTAGAGGGTCGACCCGTCCCGCCTGACGATGAAACGGTTGGCATCGACGGACACTGCGGGGGTCTGCCATGCGACACCGGTGCCGGTCTTGGCGAGTACCTGCCCAGTCGCACCGCCCGCGGGAGTCGTCAGCTTCGAGTCGACGTCGATCGGCCCGGACATGATCTCGGAGGACGTCGCGACAGCGATTCCCTTCGACGCGATGTAGTCGATGAGAGCCGTGAAGTCGGCTACAGACCAGGAGTTGACACTGCCGGTGCTGTCGAGGGTGTGGAAGACGAGGTTGATCCAGCACTTTTCGGTGGTCGCGGAGTCGACGAGCGCTTTCGCCGAGGCGAGGTCACGGCTACTTCCCAACGCGGCCGCGGGTACCGCCCAGCGTGCAGCGGCAGGTAGCTGCGAGTGTCGTCCGTCGTTGGTGCGGGCGAATCCGTAGTACTGCGAGACCAGGCGTTGCAACGGTGCGTCGAAGTTGCCTACCGGGTAGGCGAACGCGGACGACTCCACACCGAGGCTGCGCTGCCACTGCCGCAACTGCGTGAGCATCGTACGGACCTCAGCCTCGGGTATGCCGACTCGGGACGCGTGTTCACCGGCTGTCATGCAGTGTCCGCCGACGTCCCATCCGTGAGCGTCATGGAGCGTCCGCACCTGCGCCTCGGTGAGGTAACTCGAACCCGATCCCACACGTGAGACCACCGGGTACAGGGTGGCGCGGTAGCCGTACTTTCCGAGAACCTGACGGGCGACCGTCCACGCTTCGACGTAACTGTCGTCGAAGTCGATGCTGACCACGCCGTTCGGGAATCGTGAGTCCCCCTCGACGTAGGTCGCGACCCCGCCCAGCTTGAGCCCGACTGTATTGCCGGATCCGATGTCTCGGACGCTCACCTGGGCGGTGGTCAGACCGACGCGGAGGGGCGCTCCTGAGCTGACGGAGAAGTTCGCCCAGGGGATGATGAGCGGTACCCACTCGTTCTCGCGGAGGGACGACTTGCCGCCCGAGGGTACCGAGACGGTCGCGCGCCACGAATCGGTCATGGCCGACGTCGTCGCGAGGTAGACGTCGAAGGTCGACAGGTTTTGCATGTTGACGGCTTTGACCCAGAGCACGAGGCCGCGGCCGTTCATGTCCAGGTTCAGGCTGACGTTCTTCAATCCAGCGGTGGCCCCGTCTCCGAGGGTGACCGTGGAGATGCAGCGAGTTCCGATTGCGAAGTCTGTGGTGTCCGATGGTGTGGGGGTCTGCGCGCCCACTCCGCCCCAGCCGTGGGCTGCGGCCTGGAACGGACTGATGATGGTGGTGCGCGGCCAGAAGCGGGGCGAAGGCGCGGGTGGGGAGACGATCGAAGTCGACGCATAACTATTTGCAGCGTCCGTTTTCGTCAGGAGCCCATCGAGCTCCGTCCGCACCGCCGGCGCCAACTTCGACCGCGACACAGCATCCGACGCGATCTTCGGGCCCGTCACGGCAGTGGGCGCCAACTTCTCCGTCGTCACACCCTCGTCAGCGACACCACCACCCAGCTCCAGATCGGCTAGGTCTTCCTCCTCGATCGGCCCGGTCTTACCCAGAAACGAAGTGACCGTTGCAGTCGGAGCTGTCACCGGAAGATCGATGGTGCCGTTCGGAACCAAATCCAAATCGATGACCGTCTGCCCCGTAGGCAGTTGGAAGTTCTTCTTGAAGGCGATGGAGTTGCCGCCGGATCGCCACGACCCCTCTGCGGTGTACGCCCAGTTCGAGAACGCATTCCCGGCAGCGTCGAGGAACCCCGCCTGGTCGGTGTGCGGGAGAGTCACCGAACCCGGTAGTCCCTCCCCTGCTTCCGCCCGCAACGTGAACGCCAACAGTGGCGCACCCGTCGCAGCGTGGTACACGGAATGCGATGGGGTGATCGTCAACGTAGTCGACACATCCTCACCACCGAATCCCGACGCCGGAGAACCGAACGTCACCACACACGTGGTGACACCTGGAGGTAAAGCCATAGCAGGACTCCAATCAGAGGACGTTGATGACGAGGTAGGTGGAGGAGGTGATGGTGCCGCGGCCGCCGGTGCTCGTGACGTTGGCTTCGAGGCGGACGACTTCACCGGTGCCGGTGAACGTTCCCGACCTGGTTGCGGACGTCGATGTGTTCGCAATGGTCACGGAGTCGACGACGGCGGATCCGTTCACTAGCCGCATCGATTGCGTGTTGCCGGTTCCGGCGCTAGTTCCGACAGCGAGGCGATACTCGAACGACGCCACCAAGCCGGCGGGGACTTGGATGCCATCACCGTCGACGATGTTTGTGGCCGGGTAGCCAGCGCGGACCACCCACGGTGAAAGCCGTGTCCACACGTTCGTCGCGGTGAGGGACTGGTTGCCGGACTTGTCGATGCCTTGGTTGGCGAGCATGTACATCTGCACCGTCACGGCGGGTGCCAGGTCCGCGGCTGCAGTGACGACGGGTTTCGCCGCAGCAGCCGCATCGATCAAAGGTTCCGCCGCGGCGGCCACCGCAGGAACGACGGCCGGGGTGACCGTGACAGTCATGTCTGCGTCGGCGGTCATGATGTACGTTCCACCCTCAGGCTTCACGATCACACTGACATCAGGCACCACAGTCGCCGCGGCGGGCATCACCACGATCGGCAACTGCCGCACCACCACATCCACACCGAACTCGATCGGCGCATCCATCCGCAACGCCTTCTTCGGCTGCGGCGGCACCGACCCAGCAGGGGCCACCGACACCCAGACACGAGGCCGCGCACCCACCGACACCTGCACCGCCGGTCTCGCAGCAACCGACACCGGAACTACAGGCCGCGGCGCAACCGAAACATCCATCAGCCCTGCGGCACAGTCAACGTCGGAGTGATCCGCACCTTCGCCTGACCCGGATACGAAATGTTCGCGATCGGCACAGCCCACAGGAACGTCGACCCCGACCAGCACCCCATATGCGTCGGCGTCACCGTCGTCGCCGGGGACACCGCGGGTGGAATATTGAACTCGACTTCCGAGCCGGTCACCACACCATCCGCTGTGCCACCAGTCCACGTCGTCGACACCCGGGCATACGCCGGTGAACCACCGGACAGTTCATTCGCGCCCGTCGTCCCCGGATTACCGGCATGTAGGGACAGTGAACTGCCCTGCGACGTGGCACCCAACGCTGTTGTTTCCCGGAACGCATTCGTCCCTGTCAAAGCTGCCATCAGTCTTTCCTTTTCACGTTGCCTCGGTACCAGCAGAAGTCGTAGGTGTCAGTGATCGGCGCGGCCGGTGGATACCGCACCATCAGCCGGTAGTGGTAGCGCGCAGGGATCTGATCGGTGTCGTTGGACTGCACCCAGAATTCGATGTAGGTGCCGGTGACGGATTCCGCATCCCATGTCTCCAACACCGGGGAAGTCATCTTGTCGTCGCGTGTGATCTCCACCCGCGCTGTCGTTCCCGCGGGGAAGACGGGGTCGGTTTTCGCTTTCTCGTAGCGGTGCGTCCAGTCCGCTGCACGAGACAGGGTCATGTCTTCTTGGATCGGTTCGTAACCGCTCACGAATCCTCCTCAGGCATCGGATCCAATTCGAATCCCTTGGCGGCGGCGTTTACCCGGGACGTGTGACCCCACTGCAGCAGGAGCACGATGTATGCGTTCTTCCCGTCCAGCTCCCGCCGGATAGCGGCCATCTCGTGGTGGTGTTCCTCGCGGGTCTTCCGGATTTCCTCGCGGTGCTCCAGACGGGCGGCTTCGAGCTCGTCGTCGTGGTCGGTGCGTTGCTTGCGCACCACCTCACGCAGTTCGATGAGTTCGGTGTTCAGGTCGGTGACTTGATCCTGCAGACCTGCGTAGGCTTCGTCGCGGCCTTTGCGGCGTTCGCGTTCGAGTTCGTTCTCCCGTTGAACTTTCCGGACCTGTCGTTCGGACCATGCCCGGGCGATGACACCGATCCATTTGAACTTGCCGTCCAGTTCGGCGATGGTCTTCGAGAACGTGAGGATCGCTGCGACGATCAGGAAGAGTGCGCCCCAGGTGGGGTTTACGTGCTCGAGGATTTCAGATATCTCCACGCAATTCCCCCCGCCTAATGGAGGACTGCCGAGCCAACGCTGCTGTGCCTGCTGCCATCACCCCGTGAATCAGCATCGCCACGAACAGTCCGGAGGGGGTGCGGATGCCCTGCCAGCTCACGTTCTCGAACGCCGTCAGGAACAAGCCGTAGGTGACGGCGAAGTAGGAGACGGCGATGATGACGTGTGCTGCGGTGATCCATGACCACCACCGGAACGTGAACCCGATCAGGAAGATCGCGGTGGCGCCGACGAACACGAACCCCCAGAACGACAGGCCCAGCCCGAAAGGCGCGGCGGATTCAGCGCGGACCAGCCCGGAGTTCGGGTTGGTTGGTTGCGCTCCGATGTAGTCGAGTCCGCGTGCCAGGGCTTGGTAGATGACGAATGCCTGGATGGAGACCATGACCCACCGCGGGAAGGTGCCGACTTTCCAGAAGCCGCGGTGGATGTCCAACATCAGTCAGCCTTGCGGTGGGAGCCTCGGGTGAAGTACCCGTTGTATGTCTTGGTGAGCGTCTCGATGAGAGACGGCACCAGCGACGGAGTGGCTCCGGCCGCCGAATCGGTGGGGCCGACGTATGCCGCGGCGAGGCACTTCAGTAGCGACAATGCCGCGGCGGACCCTGCCGCGCCGAGCGCGACCTTCCAATCGACGTCGAACAGGTTGGCGCCAAGCAGCAGCGGCAACAGTGCCTGCACGAAGGTTGCCACTACGCGTTCTGCAGTGGACTTCCAGAAGGACAGCGTGAACATGGGTTATCCCACTTTCGATAGTTTGGTGACACCTGTCGAGTGCCAGTACAGGGAGCCGTGCTCGAACAGTTGGTAGCGGTTGCCGTTGGCGTCGACGCCTTCGTTCGATGTCGGCCAGCCCAGCGCGCCGAGCTCGTAGCCCTCGGCCGCCCAACGCTTTCCGATCTCACCGTGCACGATGTAGCCGGTCCCGGCGCCTTCCTTGCGGTACAGCACCCCGCCTTGGAACGCCTGCACACCGCCCTTGCCGGTAACCCCGTCGAGTAGCGCAAACTCACGGACCGGGTAGCCGAGCTGCCCGCGTTCGTAGTCGAGCGCTGCGTAGGCCTCGAAGAGTCCGCCGCCGGGAATGGGGAATGCGCCGATCCCCGGGTAGAAGTAGATGTGCGCATTCTCGTAGACGCCGAGGCGGCCTTTGCCGTCCGACCCGACCGCGATCTCCTCGGGACGAACGCGAGCTCCGACCCACGGCGCGCGCTTGGCTGCCTCGTTGATCTCGTTTACGATCGGCGCCTCCGCCTTCCTGTCGATGGCGGCCTGTACGTCACGGCGGAACGCGTTCATATCGATTCCGCCGGGATCCCACTTCCCCTGGATCGCACCCCATTCCTTGTGGCCGATAACCCGATCGGACTGGTGACCGAGCCTGCGCAGGATCGCCGCGACTCCGCGGACGTAGGACTTGTACTGTGCGTCGGACCATCCTTCGGTGCCGTTGTTCTCGGCCTCGATGCCGATGGTTACCGCGTTGGCGTTGTTCTTGGCGATGCCTGGCCACGAGCCCGAGCCGGCGTGATAGGCGATGCCGACGCCGCAGAGCGTCCACTTGCCGTCGCGCGCGAGATGGAGTTGCGATGCGAGACCGAGGGTGGGATGTTTGGCGATGTAGCCGGGATTGTTGCTCGGCGGGTTCGACCCGGTGTGGTGCGCCACGATCCCCCAGATCCCACCGAAGTCGCCCTGCCCTCGGTCGAATGCGCCATCGAACACTGCACAGTCGAGGCCTTCCGCTTTCAGTACTTCAGCGAGCCACACAGGGTCACCGGACCATCCCATTACTGTCTCCTTGGTTCCGCCGAGCGCCTTGTATAGTTCGGTTGCTTCGGCCATGCGCTTGTCGTAGCGGTCGGGGTACGCGGATCCCTGAACGTCCTGCGCGAACTTCCCTGGGGAACGGTTCGTGTTGTTGTAGTCGAGCTTCGCGAGCCGCTGGAAGAACAGGCGGGCGCTGAGCGTCGGGTCCATGCAGGTTGCGGCATCCCCCCACCACCAACCCCCATTGCCCCAGACGACTTGCTGCTGGAACAGGCCGACCGAGTAGCCATCGTTGCCGATTCGTTCGTGTGGGAGTTTGAGCGAGGCCGGCACTTTCGCGTTCGCGTACATGATGAGATCGCACTCGACCAGGACGGTTGCGAGGGCGATGAGCAAACCCCGTTCGGTGATTCCGAGGCGGCGGCCCTCATCGACGACAGCTCGGGCGTAGCCGAGTTGCTTATCGGAGGCCATCAGGCCTCCTCTTGGAACACTCGGAGGATGGTTTCCGCGGTAGTGAAATCCACTGTCGTCGATGCTGTAGCACCAGGTTTCGATCGTGCAGCCATCACCGCCACCACCTCCGGAACCGTGCGCCCGCATATCTCGGCGACCTTCGTCACCGTCTGGGTCGCTTTGAATGGGGAGGCAGATTCCTTCGTGCGAATGAAACTCACGACGCCTCCGGGGTGGGCTCGATCTTCTCGTCCGGATCACCGGGTGGCGCTTCCACAACGGGTGGCGGCTCGACTGCTTCGTAGCCGATCGACGCCAACGCCTCTTCGTGCGAGCACAACTCCAACGGAATCGACAACGCCAACGTGTTGTCCACGTTGGTCTGCGCGATCACCCTGCCGTCGAACAACTGTCCGGGCAGTATTCGGGTTTCTCGCAATCCGAACGCCGCCATATCGATTCGCGACACGATCAGGTAGTCGACACCGTTGTACGGCTCGGACAACTCGTATCCGTAGGCTTCGCCGGCCTTCCCGGGGATTCGATCGGTGATGCGTGTTGCTGTGGGCATGTGTCAGTCCTCGAGTTTCGTGTATTCGATGAGCGTGACGCGGCCGTCCGCACCCAAACCGCCAGGGCCATCGGTTGATCCGACACCATGACCGCGGCCACCACCACCACCGCCAGGACCGGACGGATAACCACCATCGCCGCCTTTTCCGCCTACTGTCCCCGCATTCTGCGTGCCACCACCACCACCGCCGCCGCCGCCATTGCCGCGGGCGACAGGGCTGATGACAGCGTCCTGACCATTCGCACCCGCACGTGTCCCAGCGGTTGAACCGCCAGCACCACCTGCAGCGAACGCGGAAGATCCACCTGCTTCGCCGCCACCCGGAGGGTCTCCGGTGATCGGGTCGGAGCCGTAACCTCCGTTGCCGCCGCGTTCGGTCGCAGAGTTCGACACCACCGCGCCCTCGACCGAGAGGACAGCGCCGATGCCAGGTACCGACTGCACGTGATTACCGAACCGTGACACGCCACCCAACTGCGATGGAACCTCACCGCCCCCACCGATCACCACTTCCTCGGTGGCGCCGATGTCGTGTTGGATCGCCGCGAGCTCGAACCATTGGAAGCGGTAGCCGCCACCCAAACCACCCAGGCCGCCGATACGGGCAGTGATCGTCGACCCCGACCGGCCCGCATGCCCGCCGCCCTCGACCGCAACACCCAACCGGATCAGCCCCGGTGGTTTCGTCCAAACACTGTTGAACGCGTACGTCCGGACAGTGACCGCGCCACCTTCGAGAAGTTCGACACGGTTGGTCAGATCCGTCAGATCTTCGGTGATCTCACCCGCTTGCGTGACCTGCTCATCCAACACCGCGTTGAAGTTCGCGATCCACTCAGCGATACCAGCGAACAGTGACCCGAACCCGCCCTGCGCGACACCGAACCCTTTGATCTGATTCTTCAGCCCGTTGCGGATCGACTCCTCGGACTGCCCCTGCGCGTCAGCAACCGTCCCCTCCACATACGCCGAAGACGGAGGATTACCAACCGGGAAAGTCACAGACCCTTCCAATCCGGGTAATTGAGGATCTTGTCGCGGCGCTTGTGCCGCATCTCCAACGCCAGCACTCTGCGGCGTTCGGTGTCGTCCTGGCCGAGGAGGTAGCCCTTCACTTCGGACGGCGTCCAATCGCTGGGATTGAAGGTCTTCGGAACCTCCACAGACGCCTCACCGGGACCCTCCTCCGATTCTGGCGGACGGAAACCCTTCTCCAGCAACTGCTGAAAGTGGTTTTCGTTCTGCTCCGTCGTGTACATGTCCATGTCCTGCGAAACCATCGCAACCGTGTCCGGCTCGTCCATGTCAGCCCAGCGCCCCGAATTGTTCAGCGTGTGATGCTGGCCCATCGCGGGGAGAATGAACTTCTTCGTCTGCCCCCGCAGCTTCGACACATGAATGTTGCCGTCCTCATCAGCGAGCGCTGCGAGTTCGGAGACATGCATGTACCCCGTCTCCTCCACTCGCTCCGACAACACCTGGAACATGTCACCGTCAGGCGACACCAACGACTTCGGGCCGAACGGAATGCACTGCGGGAACGCCCATTGATGCCGAACTTTCGGATCCTCCTGGGCGAGACACCATTCCTGGGTTGGTATGCGCGGCATTACAACTCCCCTGCCATCATGCGACCCCTAGTTCTTGAACCAGGGAGAAGATCTCTTGGATCGCTTCGTAAGCCTCGATTACCGGGTCCTTCGCTACCCGCTGCCCAATGGTGATGTCCCACACCGGCGCCGTGTCCCGATCCCACGAAATGTTGAGCTCGGAGACCTGCTCGACATACACCACACCGGTGGGCATTCCGATGATGTTGAAACCGACTCGGTCGCCGAGGAAGAAATCCCCGCCACCGAAATCGCCGACCGTCCACGGCGCCGAATCAGCGACCTTCAGAGTGCAGGAACGGACCTCGCGGGTCTTCCACATCTGCGCACGCTGCGCCAACAGATACCCGAGGGTGTACGCCTTGTCGGCGCCCTCCGCGAACTCCTCGTGATAGTGAGCGCCACCGGATCGTCGGGCCCGCGAGGAGCTCTTGATCTTCCCGAACGCCAGGAAAACATCCGTATACAGGGGTTTCAGTAGAGCATCCGCGATACCGCCGAGGGGTGGTACGAACGGGATCATCGCCGTCAGATCGCCGATCATCTGCACCGTCGCCGAGATCAACTCGTTGACACCGGGCATCGAATGCCCACCCGCCACCGAACCGACCGCACCGGCAGGCTTCTGAAAGAACTCCGACGACTGAATGCCGGACATCTCCGACTCCCAGAACACAACACCCGGATTCGCCGGCGTCGTACCCCGCACCTCAGGCGTCGGGTAGACACCCGGGACGTTCGGGTCGTCGACCTGCTCCACCGTCTCGGTAATGCCGTCGCCATGAATGTTCAGGAACTCTTTGATGATGCCTGCGAACAGGTTGCCGCGGAATGCGGTACCGGTGTTGAAGCCGGACTTGTCGACGAGATCCCACACCAAGCAGCCGTAACGAAGGTTCGCGCCCTCCCACGGCAGCGGATCACCAGGCAGATACCGCCTGCACACCCACAACAACTGTGAGTCCGCGGCGATCTTCTTGCTCGTGTCGAACATCGTCTTCATCCGCGAATGCACAATCGCGGGCAGCGAATTGTCGACGTCGCCCTGCATGGTCGGCTTGACGACGTTCCACCACGTTGACTGGTTGAAGTTGTTCCACTGCGACTTGTCGAGCGGATTGTCCGGCAGCGTCCACAGTGAGGATTCGAGCCGCATGATCGTGCACAGCAGCGTCGTCTTCAGTGCCCACTTCGCCTTACCGAAGCACAGCCACAACCGCGGGAACTGGATCTCCGGCGGCAGAAACGGATTCGGATAGACGACCATCTTTTTGAGCTGCTCGAAATCATGCTTGAACAGCAACCGCACGAACCGGCGCCCCGAGTCGTCCTTGATGATCCGCAGTTCATCCAGCTTGCCGGTCCAGCGGGCGCCGTCCTTCTCCATCCGGACATGCACATCCGACGTAGCGCGACCGTCGACGTTGATGACCCACTCGGACAGGTAATAGTGCAGCGGCATCTCCAACGACGCCGTACCCGTCTCGTTCTGGATGAACTGGAAATCCGCCCGGTCGACGCGACCGACGATGCCAACCGAATTCCAGTCACCGTCGTACAGTTCGACTTCCGGAGGCAAACGACGCCGGTCCGCCTCCTCCTTCAGCATGTTCTCGATGTCACGGTTGAACTTGTCGAAATCGAGCCTGTCGACTACGGGAGCAGTCATGTACCGTCCCCTCTAGTTTTCGAGTCCCCAAGGCCGCGACCACGGCCGCGGCATGCGAAGCTGAATACGAGTCCCGGCAGGTGCTTTCGACATCGACACCGCAACCTCAGTGGGTTCCGTGTACGGCGGTATCGGATACAGGAAACGGACCATCTTCATCCGCTGCTTGTACGTCTGATCGTGCGACTGATAGCCGCCGAGGCGGGCATCCGGCCGAGTCTCGACACGCACCGAATAATCGGCACCCGGAATCCCCGGAGGCCCACCCGGCAGCAACTCCGCCATCACGATGCGCCGCGAGGCATACACCTTCGCCGCATCGAAATACCCGTTCGTGCCGTACCCGTTGTGCCGCTTGTCGCCCCACGAATAATCAGGCAGACGAGGAACTCCCGGCGCCTCCAATAGCCACTCCGGATACACCTCGTGATCACACGGATTCGAGATGATCACCGAACCCACCTCGAAATCACCAGCCGCCGTCACCCGAGTGGACTCCCACTCATCGGTGTAGTCGTCCTCGTCGTACCACCACGGATCCGCAGCCGTGCACGTCAGAATCACTTGCGCACGACCCAGTAGACGGGGATCGTTGTCCTCCATCTGCACGTCCGGCTCCTGCGCCAACCTCAGCTTCAGATACCGTCGAGACCCGCTGACCGGATCGGTGATCCACAGCTTGAACTCGTCGTCATACGACAACGCCTTCCGCAACCGTGAATCGTTCTCCGCCCACGAGTCACCGTTGTCGTCTGTGACCCACACCCCGAACACGAGATCGCGTTTCAGGTAACGCTTCCCGCCGTAGGTGGCGCCTTCCTGGAACGCATGCTCGTGGTAAATCGGCTTCACCGGGGCGTCATAAATCCCCTTCACGCCAGTTCCGAGGTGGCTTCCTTGCTCACCGAACCCCTGGCCGGACCAGACGAACCAATCCCCGTTCACACCTTCGAGCTCGACAATCGCCGGAATGTTTCCCACAGTCACCTACTTGAATGTCAGGGCCTGCCGTTGCTGCTCGACGGTGTGCCTGCGGAACGCCTCGTCGATGTTCGAGACGTGGAAATGAGTGTGTTGCTGGATCACCCGGGCGCCGTCCTCGAGCACCGAGTCGACACTTCTCGACATGTTCGGGGCGGTGGGTGATCCGTAGTTGGGTGCAGTTGCTGCAGTGATTCCGCCCTGCACCGCGGACCCGATCTGCATCGCAGCATCGACATACCGATTGTTCGTCAAATCCAATGGCGTGCCGGAGATGCCGAGGATCTCGGGGATAGCGGACTTCGCGATCCCCGCGACCTCGGAGCCGTACTGCGTGAGACGGTTCCGGAGGTATTCGTTCGGGTCGACGATGCCGCCGGCCGCGAATCCCTGGAACATTGCGTTCCGGATACTGTCGACGCCGCCCTTCTTCGCCAACGCGTTCATGCTGTTGACGTAGTTCGGGCCGACTGCACGCGTCCACTCCGGGCGCATGATCGCCTCGCCGCCGGACACTCCGACCTGGAACTTGTCCCTGCCGGGGGTGTATCCGGGGATGATGCCACCGTTCGCGTACCCGTGGCCTTGGCCCCACATCTGCCCGAGATCGTTGCCGTACCGCGACCTGTACCACCGCAGCGCGGCAGACAGTGACGCATCAGGGTTCGTCCGGTCATTCGGCAGGTCCGGGTTCCGGTAGGCATCGAATGTCGTCGGGATGACCTGCATCAACCCGACAGCCTCGTTGCCGCCCGAGTTCACATCCTGGACCTGCTGAACAGCATTCGGGTTGCCTGACGACTCTGTCATGATCTGAGCTTTCGTCAGATTCACGTTCCGGTCGTTGACCTCGAAGCCCTCACGAGCCAGAGCGGCACGGATGTTCGCATCCCACTGCTCGACACCCGCAGATGCGTCGTACGGGAACTCAGCAGCCGTAGCGCGACCGGAAACGGAACCGCCGATCTTCGACTTCACGAAGTCGACCGCAGCCTTCGAGATCGCATTGAACGCCGCCCGCGGGAGCTGCCCGATCATCGACGACCCGAAGTTCGGAATCGATGACCCGATCGCATCCATCGGCTTCTGCAGCAGATCAGCCACCTTGTCCGCCAGGAACGAACGCAGTGAACCTCCCCCACCGCCACCGCCGGATCCCATGCCACCGGAGACGAACTCGCCCGCCAACTCCTGCAACGTGTACTGCAGCCCGAACGATGAATGATCGGAGCCGATCGCCGCGCCACCCCACTGAACACCATTGGTGCCCGACGACTCCGCGTTCGTCCCATCGATCGTGCCCGCCATGTGCGAATTCGGGCCGCCACCACCACGAGCGATACCGATCGTCACCCGGCCATCGAGACCAGGCTTCCAACCCATCGACTCGAAATCCGACTCGGTGTTGAACAATCTCCCCGAACGGGCACTACGACCCGACAATTCATGGACGATGCCCGACCACAAACCGGAGCAGTCCCATGACGGATCACCGACACCGCCGTACTGATACGGCTTACCGTGCTCACCGGACATGAACTTCTTCGCCCGGTCGATAGCTTCGTCGACGGAACCACCGGTCGCCATCCGCAACCCGGAGAACATTCCCTCAGCGAGGACTTTGCCCTTCGCCACCAACGGGTTGTTGTTCAACCTGTCGAGGTTCTCGACGCCGATCTTCTTCACCGCGGACGCTTTGACGACATACTCGCCGTTCGACAGCATCGCCGGGACACGATCATCGGTCGGCCCGCCAGCGCCGCGGACATGACCACCGGTCGCGAAGCGTTGAACAGCTTCCTTGTTGCCTGCCGGTCCCATGCCTGCGCCACCGAATTCGATGCGCGGGATGTTCGCTTCCCATTTCGGCAGGCCGGGGATGACACCTTCGAGCGCATTCCACGCCGACTTCAAGCCGCCGTTGATGACAGTGTCGATGATCCAGTTGATCGGCGCAGCGGCGAGTTCCTTCAACTGGTTCCACTTGCTGCCGATACCGTCGACCACAGTCCCGAAGAACGACTGCACCCCCGCCAGCGCGGTCGTCAAGCCCGGGAAAACGTTCGAGACGATATCGCCGATGACACCGCCGATAGCGCCGGGGAGTTCACCGAACGTCGGGATCGCACCATTGGTGATCTTGTCGGTGAAGTAGTCCGCCAACCCGCCGAGGCCACCGGTCTTGAACGCCTCGATGGCGGGGGAAATGTTGTTGTTCCACTTGTCGGAGATCGTGCTCGACAGTCCATTCCAGGCGTCGTACGCGGTCTCGGAAATGTTCGTGACGAACCCGCCTGCGAGCTCCGCAGCCTTCTGCTTCAGCCCGTCGAACGCTTCACCAGCCTGCCGAACAGACGCCTGGAACGGGGACTCGCCTGCTTCGGCGTTGAGGAACCCCCATGAGTCGCCTGCGAAGAAGTCGTCGAGACGCCCGAAGAAACTGAACGTCTTGTCGCCGATGGACCCTTCCTCGACGCCAGGGAAGATCCCCGCGCGGAACTTGATCTGCTGACCACCGGAACCGATGTCTTCACCGGCGGCGTCAACCTTCGGGGCATCCGCAGTGCCCGGCTGACGGAGACCGAAGGTGCTGCCCGTCAATCCAGCGACTTTGTCGGCGAGTTTGATCGCCTCACCGGTGAGCTTCAGAAGATCCTTCGCAGTCTGCTGGGCGTCATCCCAGAACTGCTCCATCCTCTGCTTGCCCTCTTCGGTGTCCATCCAGTCCGCGAACTCGTTCAACGAGTCCGTCATTGACTGAATCATCGACTTACCGTTGTCCTCCGACGTCGAGAACAGCCCGCCGATCACATCACCGATCGCCAGGAAAAGATCCTTGATCTCCTTCAGCGCGGTGATCGAATCCTGCATGAACGTCCGGATCCGCTGCTGCCCCTCCTCGGACTCCGTCCAATCCTCGAAGCCCTGCATCGTCTCTGCGAACGACTCAGCGCCACCCGGAAGGAAATCCGAACCGATCGACGCGATGTTCGTCAACGCACCCGTCAGAGACGACAAACCATCCATGAACGGGCCGATCGCCAGCCGCGTATTGTCGAGAATGTTCGACCAATCCAGCTTCACCGACTCGGTGTTCAAGTCTTCGATGGCGCGCCTGAGGCCACCATTCAGTTCGGTAGCGATACCACCCAAACCGTCCTTCAGGATCGGGAAGTAGTTGTTCGCGAGGTCGGTGATCGACGACCCCATACCCTCGAACAGGTTGTCCTGCACCTGCAGCCGAAGATCACTCCACGCCCCACCGAGATCGCGGGTGTCCTCAACGAACTGCCGCGCGTTCGGCGACAGATTCGCCAATGCCTCACGGTACTTATCCGCCGATGTAGTCGCCGCATTCTGCGTCTCGACGACCACAGCTTGCGCTTCGACCAAACGCTCATGGGAGTCGACCAGGTTCCGCTGCGCCTCAGCGACACCATCGTTCGCCTCCACCACAGCCTGCTTCGAGTCGATGACCCGCAAACCAGCATCAGCGACAGCATCCTGCGCATCGATGACCTGCGCGGAACCCTCGACACCAGCCCGGTTGGCTTTGTCGGTTTCCTCCCGCAAGTCCGCGTTACGCTCACGCACCTCATCGATGCGCTGCTTCGCCTGATCGACCCCGAGATACGCTTCCTCGAAATCGAGGGCCGTGACCGGCTGCCCGTCCTTGCCGAGCTCCGCGAGACGCTGCTGCGCCCGACGCAGAGACAACTCCGCGTCACGCTCGTCCAGGCTCGAGCCCTTCAACGCGAGATTCAGATCCTCGATCTGCTCCTGCGCATCCTTCCGGGCATCAGTCAACGACTGCTGAGCCCGCAGAGAAGCCTTCTGCGCGTCCTGGACGCTACGCTCAGCCTTGACCACGCCCTGCTCGGCGCGCTCCACACCCTTCACCGCAGATTCGACACCGCGCTGCGCCGACTCGACACCCTTGGCTGCGGCAGCACGGGCTTTCGCTTCCTGCGTCGCAGCTTTCGAGGCCGCAGCAGCATCCTTGTCCGCATCCTCCGCAGCTTTGGTGCCCGCTTTGAACGCGTCGATGACACCGGTGGAGCCGATGACGATCGTTGCGATCGCCGCGGCCGCCGACGCCGCCACAGCCGGAAGAAGGGAGATCACACCCAACGCCTGCGACAACTGCCCAATCAACGGAACAATGTTCACAGCGGCCAATGCCAACAACGCGACCGTCACAGCCGACGCCGGCGACACCACTCGCGTCAGGCTGCTCCCGAGATTCATTGCCATCTCAGCGATGCCGCCCAGGCCAGCGCGTATCAGATTTGATGCTGCACCCTGATCACGTTGCGCACGCGTCAACCGGTTGTGCGCGTCACGCTGCTGATCGAACAGCCTCGAACTACGGGCAGTCTCATCCGCTAGTGTCCGCTGCGCGCGCGTCAGATTGACCTGCGCCTGCGTCAACCTCGACGACGAAGCAGACGAAGACTGCTGGATTTCCCGGAGGCGTTCCTCTGCGATCCGCACCCGGTCAGCCGCATCCACACCCGCGCGACGGGACCGAGCCAACTGCTCTGTCGCAGCGTCCAACTCGGCCTGCGCCCGAACAACACTCGCCCGATCCAACTCCAACTGCAGACGGATGCGGCGGATTGGGCCGCCACGCAACCCAGGCAGATTGTTACGCCCACTCCCCGATCCGTTCAAGCCGCGGGTCGTGTCACCAATACCCTCCGCTGCAGCACGCACCGCAGCCAATTGCGCGAGAGCGCCGGTCACGTCCAAGTTCAAGCGGGTCGTGATCGGCACTCGGGCTTCGATACGAAACGCGTCTAGCTGAGCACGAGCCTGCGTCAAGTCGAGCTTGAGGGGAACTTCGACATTCCCGCCGCCTTCGGCCTGCAGATGCGAACGCAGCGCAGTACGAAAACCCGTAAAATCCGGTCGAATCCTTACGCCGAGCGTCGCCCGAACACGACCGAGATCCGCTTCCAGCTTTTGCGCGAACTTCGACATGTCAGGCACCACAACAACCGGTGCTTCGAACCGTTCAGCGCGGAGCTGCTGCTTGACCCTCTTGTGGAAATTCGAGAGGTCCGGAGCAATACGGATGGATGCCGATCCGGCGTTGTACGTGGTAGCCACGGCACCTCACTTCTTCAGTTCTTCACACCCAGTTCGGCCAGAACACGGTCAACTGTCGTCTTCGAGCGGAATGACAATTCGCGATCCAAAGCAGTCGCCGGCACCGTCCATAGCTGCGGTCTGGGGGTCTTATTTCCGTTGACCCGCAACAGATGCCAGTCGAGAACCTTCAGCATGTTGAACGTCGCGATCTGCACTCGAGTAGGAAGGTCGTATCCCTCGGTGGTCGGCAACGGTGGCCTATCCTTTTTCGGACTGTCAGCTATCGCCCGCGCCAATTCAGGGTCTGCGGCCTGCGCGGCCTTGAACTTCCCGTCCTGCGGAAGATGCTTCACGAAACGGTAGAACTGCCCCCACGGCCGACGCCCACGAAAGAAATCGAGCAAGTCCACATTCCGGAAGGTCTGCAGATCACACTCGATTTCCTCACCGTACTTCTCGATCAGTTGGACGAGACCTAGTCTTTTCCCTCGACATCGACCGAGCCATCCCAGTTGTGGACCTCGGAGAAGTAGTCGAAGATGTCGTCGAACGTCGCCTTCACCAGACGCGGTGGCCATTTGTCGATGACCTGCGTCAGTCGATCGAAATCGCCATCGGCGCAGAGATGTTTCAGTACGGCCATCGGTACCGCGTCCGGATCTTTTTCGTCCTCGACGTCGTCCTGGATGGCCGCCATCTTCTTCAGATCCTCGTACGTGGCAGGGATGTTGATGACGATTGGCGGATCGACCTCGTCGATCACATACGGCTCGGGGTCCTTGTAGCCCTTCAATGCTTCGTCGCGCATCGTCGCGAATCGAGACTTCTTGAAATTGTTCTTCGTAACCATGAGTTTTACTCCCCGGTAGTGGTGTTACTTGCTGTCGGACTTGGTTTCCGCGGCGCGCGCCAAGACGGTTTCGGGCTTGATATTTGCCTTCGGCCGGTAACCCTTGTTCGTCAGGTTGTTGAACTCGACGGCGGAATCGGTGGTGTACTCGCGGCCATCAGGCGCCACCAATGTGACTGCTTTGAACGACATGACGTACTCCTTCTGCTGCTCCCCGGTGGTGAGTCGGCCGACGCCCGCCGGGGAGGACCAGGCGCCGGCCGACGTATCAGGAAGCGAAGCCCATCCGGGTACCGAGAGCCTTGATGCCGGCGCCGCCGTACAGGTGCTTCACCGAGTAACCCAGGACCGAGTCGATCTTCGCGGTCACCGTCATCTGGTACGCGAGAGCATCCTCCGTCGACCACGTCTGCTCGGACACCTCCGACACCGTGGCCCGCGGTAGGAACCGGGCGATGATCTTCTGATCTGCGCCCTCCCCGTCGATACCGAGGAGGACCATCCGCTGGTAGCGGGTGTCGGGCTTCGTCGACTCGGTGAACGAGAACTCGCCCGTGGTCGAGTCAGCGGTCACGGAGTCGAGGTCGACGTTGTAGTACAACTGCATCACGGACTTGCGGGTTTCGAGGCAGGTGAACGAGAACGTCGAAGTGCGGCGGATGATGTCGGTACGAACGTCCTCCAACGCACCCCACCCGGGGACACCCGAGGACTCTGTGTCAGCAGAGGCGGTGAGGCCGGCGTCGGAGATGCGGCCGAGGGACTCGAAGTCCGTGAAAGCGACGAGTTCCGACGATGCCCCCGAGGTGAGTGTCGCGGGGAGGGAGACGCTGGAGTCGGCGACGATGACCGCGCCAGCGAGGACCTTCCGAACGAGCTCGTCGCGGTAGTCCGCAGTTGTATCGAATGTTGCCATGATTTCTCCGTTTCATGTGGGCAGAACAAATGACCGCCCACTTGGGGAGCGGTTGAAAACGCTCAGGCGAACACACGCCTGAACGACAACTGAAAAGTCGATGCCACGAACTTGTTGTCCGGATTCAGATCCGGGAACTGTTGGACACCTTGAGATTCACGCGCAGAGTCGACCAACACCCCATCGACTCGTGTGCCACCGGACGCCAGGATCTTGTTCCTGCACTGACCGGAGACAGACCACGCCTGCTGGCGGGTATCAGCGAATACCCCGACCTGCACCAACGGCCGGTCGGTGATGCCATCCGTCCCACCGCCGACCCGGTTGACCGCGATCACCGGCAGCAAGGTCTTCCACATCGGCAGACCCGACACCGGGTCCTTGTCATCAGGAAGGAACGTGCAGGTGTATCCGAACTCGTCGAGCAGTGACAGCAGCACCAATTCCACGTCGGGGAAACTCACCATTCGAGCTCCTCCAACTTCGGGATGATCGACCGCAAGTTCGACTCCGGACCATTCCGCGAGTTACCGAATTCACGGGCCGCGGCATACGGGCCATACGCCAACACCACAGCCGTCCAGCGATCGTTCTTCGCCCCACCGATCTCCGTGTAACTACGAGACGACCGGGCATTCAAACCTGAACGCTTGATCGCGTTCTCGCGGTACATCGCCAACCCGATCTCGCCGTACTCCCGCATCATCGACCGCAAGTCCGGGCCACGAAGATACGCACCCATACCGTTGACGATCGAATGATTCGGCTCGTAGTGCCAGTCGCGAGGAGAGCCAGGCATTACCCCTCGATTCGCTGCAACTTGACTCGGACACCCGGCTTCCACCCCGTCAGGGGGGAATCGCCGGGGAGCGGTTTACCGACGACTCGATACACGTCACCGTCCGGGAGCTCGATACGATCCGACGACAGGACGTCGACACCGCGCGCGCAGTACAGAATCACATCGGTGACGACTGCTTCACGGTTGTTGTCCGCGTTCGAGTTCCCAGAGTTCGGTTCATCCGTAGCGGACCAGTCGATACCGACGCCTGCGATACTGTGGTGGACGTCGAATGCAGCGTCGCCGACCTTGTTGCGAGGGGGTCGACGTAGCACCGTCACTGTCTCCCCGAATGGCATCACGTGTACCACGGGCGACGAACGCCCACCATTCCGATGCGCTTCCTCGAACGGGATCGGAAGATCGACAACTCCTCATCCGTGAAACCCAGACTGCCGGTGGCATTGTCCACCGACAATGTCATCGACCACGGACCGGACGTTTGCGACTGCACACCAGTCGGGTTACGGAACACGCGGAGTACAGCAGCGCAGATCAAACGGCGAGCATTCGCCTTCTGCAACTCCGTGACCACCATGATGTCCCGCAACCCCGGGACCAGTGTCTTCAGAAGCGTCTCCGCCTCATCTATCTTCGTCTCCACGTACGACCGCAGTGAATCCGGAACGGTGCCTTCGAAGCTGTTCTCGACATCCTCGAACACCGCGAAGAAGCCCATCAGACCACCGGGATCCCGCGAGCTTCCAACGCCTCGATGATGTCGTCGCGCTTCCACTCAGCATCGGCTGCGACACCGTTGGCGGCGGCGTAAGCTGCCCACTTGTCGCGGCCACCCTTCGGCCCTGCCTGCGGAGGCACTTCCACCTTGGTGGATTCACCGTCCCACACGGTCGGATTGGTGATCTTCTTCCGCGCCCACTCAGGGACGGAATCGCCAGGGCCGAAGACATGCGCAGTCCCGTTCTCGTCAGCGACGTGAACGAACGCGATGAGAGCCATCAGGCGATGACGTCCGCGACGAACAGCTTCTTCGCGTCCTTCAGGACTGGCTGCCCGACCGCATCGACGTACGTCCACTGGCGGAACGGAGGACCGTCCTTCACGACGACACCGACGATGCCCGGTGCATTCTCGAACGACAGGTCGGCCTGCGCCGAATTGACGAGCTCGAGCGCTGTCGCGGTGAGACCGTAGACGGTTTCACCAAGATCCCCGAGATTGTCAGGGAGGAACAGCACCTTGTCGTCTGCAATGACGCGGGTGGAGGTTCCGTCGACATCCAGTTTGGTGTCGTAGGTGTCCAAGATCGTCGGCAGACCCTCGGACGAGAGAAGCGTGTTCAGATCCGGGAGGGTCACATGGGTGCGACCCTGCGTGGAACCGTAGACCGCGTCGATGATTTCCTTGTTCTTCAGCAGCAAACGCTGCACCTTCAGCGACGTGAGGATCGACCCCGGCTTGGTGCCGTTCGTGTCGACGTAGGTATCGACCCACGACACGATTTCCGACAATGCCTGCGCCGTCGCGACAGTCGCCCACGACGTAGCCGCAGACACGCTGTGATTCGCCGGCAGGCCGTAGTCGGCTTCAGTGACCAGACCGCCCTCGGAGATGGTGAGCTTGCCGTCCGTCAGGACGTCACCCCAAGCCAACTCCATACGGTTCAGCACCTCGTTGGTGAGGTTTTCGGCATCGTTGTAGATCGATGCGACCAGCGCGCGCTGGTTCGTGCCACCGGTCTTCGCGAATTCGACCTGCAGGCGCTCGTACTCGCCCATCCCGATGGACGACGACAGCGGAGCGAGCTTCACTCGCTTCTCCGAACCGACGTCGCGCTCGGACACATGGATGCGTCCGTCGAACGACCGGTACTTCGCAGTCCGGTTCGTGCGGATGATCTCCGCGAAATCGTAGGTGTTCGAGTCTTTCTCGACCCGAGGGAACAATGCCGACAGCTTGTTGCCCGCAGGCAGAGGCACGTTCCGTGTGAAAGTGGTGACATCTTCCGGGCTGACCGGAGCGTCGAAGAATATAGCCATGTTCAGCTCCTAGTCAGGAAAGGGTGATGGATTTGAGGTCGGTCTTGCCGGCCGCGTCGATGGTGAACGGCAGCTTCGACTCTCGGACGAATCCGTGGACGACGAGCGCGCCGCCGACCTTCGTCTGCCCGGTACGGACTCCGAGGGTGGAGAACAGGAAACCTGCTGCGGTCTCGCGGCCATCGGTAGCGGCGTTGTCGTAAGGCCCGTACAGGCCGGTTGCAGTCACCTTCCCGAGGGCGATCCCCGAGGGGATGTAGCCGTTCGGGAAGTGCGTGCCCGCAGTGAACTTCGTGATGTCGAGTGTCACGGACGGGTTGGCACCCGGGTCGGTTCCGTGCGCGCTGATGAGCCACGACCGGTTCTCGACCTGGTACCCGGTGCTTGTCACCGAAATATCAGTCATGTGAGATCCCTTTCAGGGAGTTGTTTGGGTTACTTGGTGCCGAAACGGCGTTCGGCTTCCGCACGCCCGGACTCGCCGGGAACCTCTTTCCGGTCACCGGTGCGGTACTGTCCCCAGTCCCGCTGGCGCTGGGTGTCGGGTGCGCCGAACATCGCGGTCAGCGCACCCATGACCTTCTCTTCATCCACATCGCCCGTATCGCCGACGAAGTACGCGAGATTGGTGGTCGGGAGCCATGCAGCGAGTTGGTCCTTGGACAGGACGCTCGCCGCGTAGGAACGGACCTGCATTTCGCGGAGCTTCGGGAGGAGATCGGCTTCCGCTTCGGCTCGGGCTGCTGCCTTCGCTTCTTCGGTGGCCTTGTTGACCGCCTTCTCCTGCTCGGTCAGCTTCTCCTGCTCGAACGCGGACAGTTTGTCCCGCAGCTCCTGCGCCTCGGTAGCAGTGAGACCACCCTTGAGTGATTTCACTGTGTCCTCGTGACGGCGAGCGTGGGTCTTCCAGTACGCGACCTGCTGCTCCGGATCCATATCGGCGACCGGAGTGTTCGGTGGGAATCCGTCGACCGCCGTGTCGGTGGTCTGCTCTTCGGATGTGGATGTGTCAGTCATGTGGATTTCTCCCCTGTCGGGATCAATTTGGTGCCCATGTCGGGCAAACCCACTCGTTGTGGGAAGTTTTCGGCATCAAAAAACCCCGCAGCGCTAGGCATGCGGGGTTGTGGGGGCAGATCAGATGCGGGGGATGTCTCTCAAGTCGCCGGCAGTTACCGACGCCCCATACCGGGAGACGAGAGCGTCGAATGCGGTAGATGCGGTGACACCCTCAGCGGCGAATCTATGCAGCTCTTTCCGGACAGCGTTCGCGCGATCACGGTCGGCTGCCGGCACCAACGCTAGCTGCACAGCATTGCCGTCATCGGTCCACAACGTCCCGATCCTGTCGATCCGCATCCACCTACCCGCGCCCACGGCAGTCGAACCGTAATAGCTTTGACTGGAGGTGTCGGATGCGCCGAAATCTGCGGAATCTCGGAGGCTACCCATCGTATTCCTCCAGGCTCTTCGGTGACTGTCCAGTGATAGTCAAAGCGATCGTAAGATCGCCGTTTCCAGGATCCATGGATACATCGACAATTTCGTACTCTACCCCGCGCCCTAGAAGCAACTCGTTCTCTTCTGGACCGTAACTGGCGAGACCCCGCGGATCCGGCTCAGCGCCCACATTGGGGTGCGCAGACACATACAGGCCCTTCGCCCCGGCTGGCACCTCGATGAGAAGCCGCGCCTCGTTGTAGTCGACTCGGAAACCCTCCGATTGAAACGCCGTCGACATGAAGCCGTCGTCGCGGAGTGGCCTACCGATTTGAGCTACAGCGTGATCGAGCCTGTCCTGCCAGTTGCTCTCTTCCAATTTGTATCCAGCGCGCGGCGGGATCCCGAAGACTTTCTCGGCGACGGAACGGCCAACGATGACTTTGCCGGGCACGCGTGGGGCGCTTTCGATAGCCTCATCAATGAGCGCCGCCTTTGCGAGGATTCCGCTATCGGCACCAATGCTGCCATCACGCAACGGCTCGTTGATGTCCTCATAACCGTTGCCTGTGTAGAACTGAACGGCTGCACGCTCCCGATCTGGCAGCTTGTCCGCGTAGTCGAACCATACGGCTGCGCCGAGTTCGCGGCCATCGTCCTCTGACAACGTCACGGCTGGCTTGCCTTGATTGTAGGATTCCTCGGCATCCAACCATGACTTGAGATCGGCAACCTGGTCACGCCGAGCGCCAGATGCAGCCTCGTCGCGAGTTGGAGTGCGGCCCCCGCCTAGATCCGCAGCGAAGTGTTTCACTGCTTCGCCCGCCTCAGGCTTCAATACCAGCCCAAGTTCGCCGTGCTCGTCAGTGCGGTAGCGGGTCTTCTTCAGATCCGCAGCCCACGTCGACCGGTCCTTACCGGAAGCCGCCCCCGCAGCCTCGTACAGTGCAGCGAGGTCCTCTTCGTTGAGTTCGAGACCCGGATCTTCATCCTCGGTCACAGCGGCAACAGTGCAATTGCAGTTGTCGTGCAACGGCTTCAGATCGTCGATGCTGTACATGCGCGTCGCAGCGGCAATACATAACCCACACACGCCAGTCTTCGTGACGATCTCCGGATGAATGATCCGACGCCACCCGATGATCGGCGCATCCAGATCGACAGCAGCCTGCAACACCTGTTCCTCTGCCATCCGCTGCGCCAGAATCGCGTTACCGTCGATGATCCGGACAATGCGTTTCTCCGCTATGTCGTTGGCGGTTTCCTCATCGACATCGACGGAACGTTGATACCGATAGGCACGGGCGGGGCGGTTGAACACCTGCTCGGTCGTCGAATCCTCAGCATCGACCGTCACCGACACCGAGCCCGCATCCGACGAATCCGCATACTCCACCGTCACACTAGGCGCAGAATCAATGTCCTCGAGCACTTCAACCCGCGATGCGAGCCGCACATCCACCGGTATCTCCGGTGCAACCTGAACATCGATACCCATCGACGCCAACTGCTGCACCTGCGACTCCGTATGAATCAACGCCACCCGCTGCTGCGCCGCGACAGTCACCTGCGCCGCAGCTTTCGTGAACGCCTCGACCTGGACCCCGTCATACGGGTCCACCTCACGCCACAGCCTCGTGACCCTCGTCGTCGCCCGATCCACCACAACCTGCGTCAACTGCGCAGCACTCGTAACCCGGCCAGCGACAGTCGCCAACGGGCTAGGACGTAACTGAGATGCAGCGTAAATCGCAGCCGCGGAGGCGCGAGCGTCAGCTATTCGCTGTTCGGGACTGGTCATTGCCAAGATCCAACAGTGAGTCCGCCACCAATTCCTGCAGGTTCTCCTCAACCTCGGTCGGCGAGAGACCCATGATGTGCATCAACTGCCGGCGCCGCGACAACACACCAGTCGTCTGCGACACAGCAGAAGCCTGCGCTTCCAAAGAATGCCGGCGAACAGGAGCCCACAACAGCTTCAGACCCTCGATACGGTCAGCTTCACCAGCGAACGCGAACGCCAATCGGAACACGTTCAGCCAACCCGGCGTCATCCGAGCCTGACGGTCATCGACCTTGTCCTCCAATGATTCGCGCATCAACGATGCACCTTCAGCGGAACCGTTCGCAGCATCCGGTGTGATCAAGTGCAGCGGAGTCGATGTGACCGCCGCGAATTCCTTCACATCGTCACGCACAGAATTGAGCACCGGCGTCAAGTCAGCCTGACCGGACTCCCAGAACGTGAACCCCTCAGGAAGTTTCCACAACGCGCCCGGGTCCGCCTGCAAAATGTCACTCAGGTCAGCATCATCGGGAAGTTCCTCGATCAACGACCCGGTCTCCACCTCGGCACCAGGGCCGGCATCGTCGAAGTCGCCAATCACAGCGCGCTGACGGAAACTCTGATACCAGGTGATGACAATGCGCTGCAGGATCGTGTCCATGATCCGATCCAGCAGATCAAGATGCGGCTCGAACTCGCCCATCCCCATCTTGTTCTCGAACATCACCACCGGGATACCGCCGAGATCCTTGATCTCCGGCAGCATCTCAGGGTTCCCCGACCACTCCCACTGGGAGATATCGAAGTTCTTCAACGCTGTCTTACCCGGCGCACGACGCGCCGTGTACTTCCGCCCCGGCAGAAACAGCAGCGCGACATCCTGATCCGCGATCTCATCGCGGTAGAACTTCAACGCCGCCTGTAACCTACCCGGCCGCAGAGGATCCGGCTGGCCGATACACCATCGAGGGTCCTCCGCCGTCATGATCGGCAACGCCGACTGATCATCAGACGGAATCACCATCACGTACGCTTCCGACATCGAAAACAAGTACGCCTGCAAATCCTTGTGCAAAGCAGCGAAGTTCGACGCCTCCTGGATACGGCGAGCCACATCATCGCCATCCGGTGTGTCATCGACAGCCGTCGACACACCATTGAGCGTCGACCGGTCCGTCATCGCACCGACACACATCGTGCCGTAGTTGGCGCGCGCTTTACGCATCACCTTCTCGAACGCAGGCTTGTACTGCTCAGCCACCTGCGGCAACGGCGGACGTCCAGACTGGTAATCCCACAGCAACTCCAACCGTTCCCGGCGAGTCACCGGGCGACCATCCCGAGAATACGAATCCCGCAACGAATCAGGGATCCGCTCATTGAAACGACGCATCAGAAACTGCAACCACCACTCAGGGCTGCCATTCTCGGGGTTACGCTGCACGACTCACCCCTTCTTTCTAACGCACTCGGTATGCAGTTCTTCTCGGCCGGCGGCCAACACCCCTCGCGACAGCATCCAAACGGGCCTGCCACGCCAACACCGCGGCCACCGCCGCATCGATCTTCTTCGCCGAATAATCGGACTCTTTACCCAACGCGAGCTTCCCCGCCGACAAACGCCGCCGAGCATTCAACACATGCCGCGTCAACGCGAACGAACCGTCATGCGTCATATCCACATTCCGGACAGCGCCTTCCAACTGCTCGATCGCCCGCTGCACCAACCCCGAACGGCCACCGGTCATCCACCACTCGAACGGATGATTCGCATTCGACTTGATCGACACCTTCGAACCCCACTTCGCTTCCCACTGATTCACGTGAGAACGCCAATCCTTACCGGGGTCCGCGTAGAACGCCGCCACCTGGTACGTCCGGAATGCCTGCGTGATGGCAGCCTCCAACGCGGCAATGTTCGGTTGCCAATCCGGCCACTTCTTCGGATTGTCGTCAGCCTCATCAACGAACACCGAAAACACATGTCCATCGCTGACCCGGCATGCGATCAGTGCCGTCGCATCGGGTTTACCCTTGAACCGGCCACGGGAACCATCGAACCCGAGGGTGATGACTTCCCTGTCCGAGACAACCTTCCCTGGATCAGCACACGCCGACCATTCAGGCTGCGACAACCACGCATTCGTCGCATGCGTGATCTGATTCAGAAAATCCGACAGCGCCTTCTGCACAAGCGTGTCCGGGTCCCAAATCGTCGCCTTCAACGACTCCAACGGAGACCAGCCAGGAGCACACGGAGGATCATGCAGCACACACCCGTCAGGATGATCCGACGAATCCCCATACGCATACCGCAAACCCGCAGTCAACGACACCTCGTCAGCAAGATCAGTCTCCGGCGGCGCCTCACGATGGTCATACAAGATGCCGCGGTCCTTCTTCGCGCGGCCCTCTTCCATCGCAGCCCACGCATTCGCAGTCCGCTCAGCAACCGACTCATCACCCGGAGTGAAAGCATTCGGAGTCTCGATGAACGAACCACCGATCTTCGCGGCATTCGACTTCATCGTCTCGTACATCTTCACGCCACCGTTCGACGGCTTCCACTCCTCCGTCTGATCCATGATCGCGAAGCACGCCTTGTTGCCCTTCACCGACGAACTCGACGACGTAATCGGCTCGATCTTCCCGTGAGGAAGATTCACGAACCCCGCCAACGCCTCCAACCCCGGATACTCGTCGTACACCGGAGCGTCCGCATGCAGCATCTCCAACAACGGAGTCCACGAGTTCTGAGTCTGCTTCTCCGACACCGCCGAAACCTGAATCAACGGCGTCCGTACGGCCGACCAAGGCTTCCCCACAGGCTGACCGTCAGCATCCCAACCATCCGGGACGATGTCCGCCAAACCCTCCAGGATCGCAATCGACGACAGGAACGGCGACTTACCCCACCCGCGAGCTCTAGACAACACTCCGCGACGGTAAATCCGCTCACCCGACAACGGATGTAACTCGTAGAACCGAAGAATGAACTCCGACATCTCCCGCGTCAACAGATACGGTTCGTACTCCACCCGATCAGGCGCAGCAAGATGGTCCTGAATCCAATCGATCGCGTAATACCCCAGCGTCGGAACCTCACCGGGGGTGGATGGCCTCCACGGCATCAGGCACCATCGACAGCCTTCAACGGCCCGAACGTCTGACGCGACGACGGAGCCTTCGACGAACGCTTCTCATCCTTCGCATCAGCATCCGCGAACACCATCCGCAGCCGAGCCCGATCCTCCGGTGTCGCTCCGTACTTCGCGACCCGCAACCGAACCTCAGCCGCCAACGTCCACTGCCCCTTCGACCACATCGCGTGATGCATCAACGCCGTGTCCAGGAGGAAGCTCCAGTCGGATTCGGTGAACGTATCGGCCTGCGCCGAACGCTGCCAGATACCCCACCACTCCACAGTCCGCGCATGCCACTCGATGTCATCCGGAAGCTCCGGCGCATCCGCCTTCACGAACCGCAGAACAGTCGACCCCACCGGATCCTTGTTCGTCCGAGCCCGACGAGACGCCGGCTTCGGAGCAGGTCCACGACCAGCCATCATTACCTCCCATGTCGGGAAAAGGGCAGCCAACCCCATGACGGGGATGCAGCCGGAAAGTTCGATCACCAGACCCGTAGCCATCCTGAGCCACAGAGCGTTGCGCTCTTCCCTCCTAGCCGGGGGGAGGGGTGGACCCCTGGGGGGTCATTGGTGGGTCTCAGTTCATCCCTGGGTGGCGTTGCCGTGTCCCTGGGTGGGTGAGTTTGGTTCGGTTGTTGCGGGCGCTCTCGTGTGATTGCTGCCCGGTTTTCTTTTTGTGGCATGGCCGGCAGAGTGTTTGGAGGACTTCGAGTCTATGGTCTGCGCGGTTGCCTGTGTGGTCGCAGTCGAGGGTTTCGTATGTGCCTTTGTAGCCGCAGGTTTGGCATCGGTAGTGGTCTCGGGCGTGAACGGCGCGTTTGATTTTCTGCCATTCGCGTTGGGGTGGGAGGTCTTGGGATCGTTCGCCTGTCCACATCAGGTGTTGGCCTTCGATCCTGGCCATACGCCCGTCATGCGTTTGTGGAGGTTGGCGCAGTATCCTTCTGCGCGGCCTGGCATGTGCTCGTCGAGTTTGCGGACGCAGCGGGTGAAGTCACCGCTGGTGCCCCATCTGATGGCGAGTCCGCCTTTGCCTGTTGTCCAGTACTTGCGGAGCTGTTCTGCGCTTCCGTCGCCTGGCTTCGTGTCAGCCATGTGTGACCTTGGGTGTGGTGTGGATGCGGCGGTACGACAGCAGTTGCCGGTCCAGCCGCGCTTCCAACACTGTGAGGCGTTCGGTGTGTCGGAGTTCTTCCCATTCGCCGACTGTGAGGACGGCGCGTTCTCTGCGGAGTTCGGCGAGTGTGTCGGTGAGGAGGTCTTCGAGTGTGGGCATTACGGTCACCTACTCGCAGTCGCAGGTGTCGGGGTGTTGGGGTCCGTAGTTGACGACGTATCGGTTGCCGAGGGCGTTGATGGTGAGTCTGTGTACGCCGTGGTGGTCGGATTCGGAGATGGTGTATTGCGCTGGTGCGATGCGGTATGCGAGCCGGTGGAGGAGGTTTGCGACGGTGTTCACCGTGCTCTCCGTACAGCCCAGCGGATGACTTGGGCGATGCACTCGAACCACCAGTCAGCGACCATCGGGTGCTCCTCGCCTACGAGGGTTGGGGTGGTAGTACGCCCGCGTGCCGAAAGGTGCGGACCATTGTGGCGGGGAAGCACACAACCACCCCAAGAATCAGAATGGCCAACCTGTGTGTGGATACAGGTCGGCCCTGCGCAAAAGAATATCAGATAGCCGGTTCGCTGCACATGCTTCGGTGTCGTGTCGCCCTCTCCACGTCCCGCAACTCCCCTAACTCGATCAGCACACGACGCCCCAGTCTATGAATGTTCTGCAGCTTTCCCGATGAGATCCATGACGTGATCGTTGGTTGCTTGCGGCCGGTGATCTCCACTGCCTGAGCGAGAGTCACATACTCGGGGGTGTCGATGTCGAGGATGTTGATCATGCCGTCCGCTTCCCTTTTCGCTCTGTCTCCAGTTGCTGCCATAGGCGCTCGAGCATCGGCCATTCGGACTCGGGGACTTTCCATCCACACCTGAGGTCGGTGCATGTGACCGCAACAGGCCATGAGTGGATGAACTGGCCGGCGGTGTTGTAGATCGGCCCGTTCGATGGCGGGAACACGACCATCGTGTCTCGGTCGCATTCCCGGCAAAGGTAGCCCTTGAGTGGGCGAGGCTTGATTGCGTGCGGCCACCGTGCAAGGTGTGTCTGGCGTGGTCGTGCGACCTCGTCGAGGAACTCTTCGATCCAGTCTTGCTCTGCTATCCACTCGATTCGCCGCAGTAGGTAGCGGGTGACTTCGTCGACGATCGAGGTGTTTCCTGCGCGGATGCCTGCCACACGATCATCGTGTGCGTTCCACCACGCGCCCGAGAGATCAGGGCCGTTCTCGCCGCGTTCTTCGGCGACCATGCGTGTCCATGACGCAAGGCATGCGAGTTCGGCGTCTGCTGCGTCCACGGCCGCGTCGGAGAGGGGTAGCGGAGTCGATGGTCCCTTGGGCTTCTTGGAGCCGTCAGAATCCTTCTGGGAGCCGGATGGGGAGATGTTCGAGCGTAGCCACGACACCATCGTTGGGGTGAACGCGATCAGCTCTGTCAGCTTCGACAGGTGGCCGACACAGAGCAGTGAGCCTTCGTGCGAGCCGGAGACCGGGCGCCCTCCGTCTTTGGCGTAGTCCCAGATGGCTTTCTCGCCATCTCCTACGCCTGCGCGCCCGTTGGAGTCGGTGAAGTCCTCGCCCTCGTCCGGGACTCTTCTGTGCGGTAGTACGCAGTTCGTGGTACTTGCCATGTTTATTCGACTCCCGTTGTGCGGCAATCCATCTCGACTGTCATTGTACAGGATTGGCGCCTATATCTCGAGCCGTGGCGCACGTCAACCCACCCACATCAGATAACGATTTCAGCACTCGGCCGCAGCAACTCCACACCCCTGGCTGTCACGAGAAAATCACCACGGCACCCACACTCGCAGCCGTCCAGCAATCCCCGCCGAATCAATCGCCTCGCTTTCGCCAGCACCACCTTCGACGGCACCCCTGGGACATCCCCAACCACCGTGAACGTTGGATCACTCTCCAACCCGCCCAACACGCGCTCCACATCCCAACGAGTGGCAGGGATATTCGGACGCCGGCGGATGGCCTCTTCGACAGCGGCAAGAAAGTCGATGTCGGGGATATCGCGGGCGTGCCGGTAATCACCCACGCCGTTCCTCCTTGTTGATGTCGTGCACTGTCACTGTCCGCTCCATCATGGCGGCGATTCGTCGCAGGGTGGCGTTGAGTTCGCGGAGTTCCGCGAGGAGTAGGGTTCGGAACTTCTGCTTGCTCATCTCGTCCCCTGCCTGTTGGTTGCCTGAGCCTGCCGCTGTAAAGCAAGAACGGCAGTGATGCGACGGCGGCTCATTCGCCACTGAAATGCGAACAGAAGAAGGTTTGGGACTGCCGCCAAGAGCGCGCCGCCCATGAGTTCCAGGACGGTCCAGCGCGCGTCGAAGAAGTGGTTGATTGCCGCCAGTGTCAGCAGAAAGGTGAGCCATGCACCTGAGGCGAACGCAGCCCATACGAGGTTGTTCTTTTGTTGGCTCATCTCGTTCCCTGCTTGTTCGGTTGGTTGTGGTGTCGTCTGGGTCGGCGGGTTCGGTTGACGTCGGCGGCCCAGAACGGCGGCGTGGTGGATGGTTGCGGAAGTGCGCGCTGCTGGGGTGTGCGAGTGTCGGGATCGTCTAGTTGTGCTCCGAGGTTAGCGAGTCCTGCCCTGACGGATTCCATTCCGGTGGCCACTGCTTGCGCCAGGTCGCCGAACATGGTGATCGCGGTGTGGATTGCCTCTCGAACGGACGGCATGGCTGTGTGTGGATCCTCGCCGATTGTGATCGTCCAGCCGCCTCTGCCGTCCGGCTCGCGGGATTGGACTCGGCCGACATGTACGACGCCGGCGCCGTTGTCCCAGCCAACCCGCTCGCCTTCCGCCAATCGAAAGTCTTCACCGACCATGTACGGGCGGCCATCGGCGATCCGGAATCGTTCAGTGGAGCGCGCTTCGGTCAGTGTGGCGCGCAATGTTTCCCATCCGGTCATATCGAATGGGTCGTCTGGCAACTGCCAAATGCCGTCGTAGACGAGGCTTTCACGCCACGGCCCCGGGGTGTTTGATCCGACGCACATGACGGTCGACTCGTCGGTGTCGTAGCTGTACTGAGAATCGAACCGGCCGAGTGCGCGCATGCGGTCGATGTGTTTCGTGATCGGGAGTCCGTGCCAGTCGCGGCCGCATCGGCAGCGGTCCTGGTTGATGTTGTGGTCGTAGCCGGATCGGTTGTCGTAATTTGCCAACTGCTCGTCTACGAGGGCGTCGATCCGGTCGATGATGTCGTCGGTCATGGTTCGCTCCTCTGCCCCCAGTGGTTGGGCTTGTCGGGGTCGGCGGGGTGGCCGTAGCACTCGTAGGCGCGGTCTGTGAGGCGGAGTCCGACGATCATGGGCGGGCTGCAGATGCCGCCTCTGCGGTGTGCATCGAATGCTGTGATGCCGGAGAACGTGGTGTGGCAGCCGGTGCAGTGGCAGGTGTTCATGCCGCCCCAGCGCTTCTGGCAGCGCGGGCAGATAGCCATTCCTGCCTTGCCCGTGGAAATCTGAGCGTCGTTTTCGGGGTTTCGGTCACCCTGTAGCGGAATGGTCATGCGGATAGCTCCTGGGGCAAATCAGAGATGGTCACTGTCAGGCCGGGTTTCTCGCCGATCGCTGCGAGTCGTTTGGTGGCGCGGAGGTCGACCACTCGCGCATCGTCTTCGAAGCACAATCCCGAGAGTGCGTCGAAGACTCCTCGGACCAACTTGTCGAGGTCTGGTTTGCGCATGGCGGGCGGTGTGCGGCGTTTCGGTGTCGAGGTCGGCCGCGGCATGACGAACGCGAGTTGGACGGCGACAGCGCCGGCCCTGAGTGGCACGTGGTGTTCGCGGGCGGTCCAGGCGACTCGTTCACGCCACGGCTTGAGGGCTTTCGAGGATTCGATGAGCACTCCCCTGCCGATGTGGCGTTTCGAGCCTTGGGGTGCTGGGATTCCTTCGACGTGGAATCGGGTTGGCTCGGTCATTGGTCCACCCGCTTCGAGTCGGCGAGTGCTTGGATCTCGGCCATGAGGCGTGCGCGTGTCTCGGGTGATGCCGGTGGCGCTTTCGGCAGGGCGAGCACTTCGCTTGCTGGTGCGGGGTGTCGCTTGCTGGCTCGGATCGATTCGGTGACGTGTCCGGGCATCAGCCAGGCCGTCGATTTCGCGTAGTGCTCGTGGATGGCGTTCAAAGCATCTCGGGAATCCCAGCGGGCACGCGCCGCAGCCTCCTTCCATGCAGCTATGGACGGGCCATCGATCTTGCGGGAGTCGTAGGCGGACATGATCTGCAGCATGGTGACGATCTCGTCGTGGTTCATCAGTAGCCGCCTTCGATGGCTCGTAGGTGATTCGGGGGTGTAAGTCCGGCACGTCGCAACAGCTCCTGATCGGGGTGCTCTTTGTGCAGTTCGGCTTGAGCGAGTTCCATTTCGCGAGGCGTCAGTCCGGCTGGGCCTCGCCCGGGTGGTCGTTCGGCGGCACGGGCTTTCATGAGGAGTTGGCCGTACTGCTGTCGGAACTTCGGCATGGACAGGATGTTCGAATGCCAAAAGGTGTCGTTTTGGCACCAGTCGATGAGTCGGTGGGCTTGCTGGGGGTCGACACCGTCGTTGTCGATCAGTAGTCGAGCCTCGGTTCGCCATTTTTCGCCGATGGTCGCTTTGCCGCCGTTGGCGATGATGCGGGCGTGGAGATGGAAGCAGAGTTCATCGACGTCCTTCCTCGGCGGCTTTGCCGACGAAGACTCTTTTTCCTCTGCTCCCCTGTTCCTCTGTTCCACTGCTCCAGGCGCGAGAGTCTCGCGAGGGTCTCGCGAGGGTCTCGCGAATTCGGCGTTCTCGCTGGTGGAGTCGGGGTATCTGGCCTTGCCTGGCTTGTCTATGCGTTGGTGGTTCTTCCACGAGACAATCTCGAGAAATGGCCTCGAATCCACCGAATAGCGGTGCAGCAAACCTCTTTCAGTCAGGTTCAGGATGCCTCGCGAGACTCTCGCGAATGTCTCGCGAGGGTCTCGCTCCAAATCTGCTGCGAAGAGGTCCGCGCAGATATCGGCGAGCTTGTCCTTGCCGACACCGTTGTCGTCGACGTATGACCAGAGGCCTATGAAGAGGAGGCGATCCTCGATGTCGAGGTCGGTGATGTCATCGGAACGCCAGAACTCCGGCTTGATGGATCGAATCCTCATGCCACCGCCTGGGGTGGTCGCGGTTGATCGTCAGACATTCTCGCTGCCCGCCCTTTTCAGCATGCCGCGAACAGCCGCCTCGCTCACTCCGAGTTCGGCACCGATCTCGAAGTGCGTTGCGCCGTGCTGACGCGCAAGGCGCATGCAGTGGATTCGATGCAGACGTGTGGCTTCCTGTCGTTGACGTAGGATTGCCAGCAGTTCGAGGGCTTGTCGTTTGTCGTCCGAAGTGGACATGTCGGTGACCGGCGATACACTCATCGCGGCCCCTCCTTCCGTTGCAAGGTGGGCGCAAGGGTTCGGTTCCGGCGCTGCAACGCCGGGGTCGAACCCGTATTCGATTTTAAAGACTTGGAGTGACAAATACTTGCCCTCTCTGCGAAACCCGAGTGCGTGCGAATTGGCATCACAGCCCGCCTTCCAAACTTCTGCGCTCGGAACTCCCGAGCGGGTATGTCTCGGCCCGGTCGCGGGGCCTGTCGCGGATGGCGTAGGTGATGCCGCAGAGGGCGAGTGGGATGACGACGCCGGCGATCAGGTAGATGGTCACAGTCCCCCCTCGATTCGGCGGGCAACCCCGAGCACTAGTTGCCCTTCCCCTGCCGTGATTACATCGACAGGTCGGCGGCCGCCCAGGTGATGGTTCGGGGAGTTGAGATAGAGATCGATGCCACCGGGAAGGTAGGTCTCGCTTAGGACTTCGACGATTGCATCCCGGAGAGGGGTGACGGCAAACGAAGCAGTCACCACACCAGCAACATGAGCGGCGTGCCGCACAATGCCTCGGTCCTCGTCGAGTTGTGTGTACTCCGCGGTGTCGCTATGAAACAGACGACCGCATGTGCATACAACTACGTCTTCGGTAGCCGTGGACCGCACAGCGTGTTCAGCCAGTAGCGCGGTGAGGTCGGTCTCTGCGCTCATCGGACCACCATGCTTTCCATGCCGCGTGCTTCGATCTGCCGCTCGAAGAATTTCAGGAAGTCAGCGTTCTTCACGGCATCGAAACCGCTGAGTCGGAGCACGTATTCGCGTTCCTGGCACAGTTCGCGGATGAGTTCGTCGACGTAACCGCCAGCACAGGCGAGTAAGTCGTCGCCGTGGATCGTGACCACGCAGTAGGCGCGCGGCCCGTCATCCTCGTGCAGTGATGAGTGGGCTATCAGTTGTTCCTGGATAAGGTTTCGTGCGGACCAGCGTGTGCCGCAGAGCCGCGGCAGCACGAGATCATGCGCGCTCATGGCTTCTCCTCTTCAGCGGTAGAGGCTGCGGTGAAGTTGCGACACTCGCACGGTGTGTCGTGGCACGGGCCGACGTTGCCCCAATGCCACCAGTCCTCGTGGCCGCATGCGCAGGTTTCAGCCATTGGTGCCGTCCCCCGAGGGGTTTCGATACTCGGCAGCAATAACTGGCCCGTAGAGCGCCTTCCGAAGAGCGTCGGCGGCGTCGACGAAGTACAACGATCCAGTCGACTCCGCCCATGCATCTGCGAGCTTTTCGACAGCCGAGAGCGTGCCGACAGCGGAGCTGTGCTCACCAAGGGCCCATTCGGCGATCGAATAGCTCGCGGCTTCGTTCGACGTTGATCGGCCGCTTGCAACTCGATCAGGGTCTCCGTACACGCCGTGGGGGTTAGGGTTTTCGCTAGTCACGATGGCCCTCGTTTCAGGTGGGTGCGCCGCGAACATCTTGCATTCTGTGAAACCCATGCAGACCGGATCGTTGCCTGGTCCAACTGTTGTGATGCACTTTGAAAGCCGTACACGCCCACAACGGGAGCAAGTCCTAGTCGGCAGCGGATAGTCGGTCATTGGTGTCCTCCTCAGCGGCAGCAGCAGCGGCGAGGGTTACCCATTGCTCTCGGAGGCGTCGTAACCGCGCAACTGCTTCGTCGTTCCACCCGAACCGGGCTTGTAGCTCGGGCATCGCCGGGTCATCATCGGGATCATCTGAATCCCAACCTGAGACAATGCCGTACAGCCACGCGGCTTCCTTCTCGGTTGACCAGTCCTTACTGCTGAATGCGCACATTTGTTCCAGCGAGTCGAATACGTTTTCCGCAGGCTTGAACAGGCTCATGGCCGATCCTCTCGGTAGTGCCCACCATTCATTGCGGCGTCGAGGGCGGGATCGCGAGGCACGATGCTGTATCCGGCGTCCGACAACCGGGACACCACATGAGCAGCGGACATCTCACGCGCCTCTTCAGACGTCCGCGCCGGAGCAGTCCACCCACACCGGCACTCGTAGTTGTCAACACGGGTGTGCTGCATCAGAACCGCAATGAGTTCCTTGCTCACGACTGTGCCCCTTTCCGTGCGCGCTCGACCTGGTCGAGGATTTCCGTTGCGAGAGCGTCGGCTTCGTTCCACCTCAATGCCGCGAGACGCGCCTGCTGACGGAGACTGCGCACATCATTGACCGTCCAGCGGTCCTTGAAGACGCGCTCCGACATGCCAGCCTGTGCGGCGAGGATCGCCACGCCGCGTAGCTCCTTCGCGATCTTGTTGCCGCTCGCTTGCATCTCATCGATCGAGAGTGGTTCCGGTTCGACGTCCGGGACTGCGCGTATCCGCCCCTTGCTCACGACTCACCTCGAGCAGCACGCCACTCGCGAAGATGCGGACCATCCCACAGCCGTTCGAGAACGTCGCCGTCGCGGACAGCTAACCGCGCTCCTAGCTCGTCGCTTGTCTCGCACCATAGGGAGCCGTCCGGGGCGATCACGCGCCACCATCGGCCTGGCGCCCAGTCGCCCCGGATCACGGGCACGATTGCGATGTCGGGGAGGGATGCAATAACAGACGCCTGATGGGCAGCGTGCGTTCCTGGCGTGAGGTTCGTGGGTCTCCATCCGCATTGACAGACCGGGTAGACATACCCAAGGTCGCGATGCTTCGCCAGCGCCTCTGCGATGACCTCCACGGGAATCAGAGTGCTCATGACACCACCACGGCGGCCCGCGCACCCTGCGCCTCGTACGTCTTACGCGTCGCCCGCAGCAAAGCCACCTGAACGTTTCGCGGCAACGGGTCGCGCTGCGTATAACCGACAAGCTTCGGCCGCAGCCTCGGTGCCTGACGTTTCACCTGTAGCCGCCCCGACCGGACGGTGAGGATTCCCCAGTTGGCGGGCGGCATCAGGTTGCTCAAGACCTTCTCGTCGGACACCGCGAGCCAGAAGAAGTCGAGATGCTCGGAGAACGTCTCGGCCTTCTCGGGGTGGTCCAGCTCGCGCTTAAGATCGCTGCGCGAGCACTTGATCTCGATGCCGTGCATCGCGAATCCGTTGGACGGCCACATGTCCGCGACCACCGCGTCGAGGCAGCGTGTTGACCATGTCGGATTGAACTGGACATGCTCGGCAACGACGTACCGCGGCGATGTGCCGTTGAATGCGTGCGCGTAGCGCTTGTGGACCAGGTCGAGCATCTCGCGTTCGGTGGTCACGGTGTCTCCTGTGGGTCGAGGGCAGCGCGGAGCTGTGATGTGTAGACGTACGTCAGACCCCAGTCATCTGGTGCCGAGTTCTCGTTGCGTTCCAGGACTTCCCGTACTCGGGTGATGGTGTTGTCCCGTTCCCGCAGAGCAGCCACCAACGCAGGAACGTCGCACTTGATCAGCTCCGCAGCCCCCGCCATTGACATGACCGTCACGGAAGCTGCGCGCGCTTCGATGGCGTCGAGATCCAAGGTGCTCATCTCGCCCACCGCCTATTGATCTCTGCGGCGGCCCAGTCGGTCCACGTCAGGTGCGACCCGGGAATGGGAGCTGTCGAGTAGAGCGTGTGCTCGGTCGTCCCGGTGCGAGGGTTGGGCAGCAGGTAGCCGCCCAACCCGATCGCAGCCTCCACATACCGGCCAGGCGTCAACCGCGCCCACCAATCCTCGGACTGGATCTTGCGGAGATCAGCGAACGGATCGGACTTGCGTTGCTCCAACGCCGAGAACGGGGACAGTGCGCCGGCAATCTTCCGGGCCGGTGAGAATCGTGCCGCCGAGCAGATGATGTCGTTCGGGTTGGCGAGCTCGAGCACCACAGTGTTCGCGGGCCAGCGTCCATGCGACGAATGCAGGCCGTACCCGTTCATCACTGGGATGACCGAGTCACCCGGAGCTCGAGCAGGGTTGGCGATGTTGACCACGAAGTCGACTTGCAGCTTCGAACCGTTGTCGTTCAACCACTCCCCTGCCTCGACACGTTCGAGGAAACGGGAGACGACGATCCCGCCGAGACTGTACGAGATCAGCCCAGCCGGATACTTCGATGCTTTCACCTGCCGCGCGAGATCCTGCACCCCGATCTCGACGCACCGGTCCAAGTCCACAGGCGGGTTACCCTGTCCTGATCCGATGCGGCCGATCGTTGCCGGGTAGATGCACTCCCCGAACTCGAATGCGTTGGGGTCCAGTTTCTTCGCGACCGCACCCGTCATGCCCTTGAAGACACCGCGCTCGTTCCCTGTGCCGCGGACGGTGAAGATGCTTCTCATGGTCGGCCTCCCAGCAGAGCTTCATACCGGCGTTTTAGGTGTCGTGCGTCCGCGAGTGCGTTGTGCTCGCCCACCTCTTGCTCGGGCAGTTCGGGGTCGCCTAGTCGGTGCGCCTCCTGCTTCAAATCGTTCGTGTACATCGGCAGGCCCTTGGGGAGGTGAATCATCTTCCCGAAAAGTTGCGCGAGAACGACGTGGTCGTACGCCGCGTACCAAGCCCACAGCTCAGGCTCCCCTTCGCCGTCGAGGAGAAATTCACGGACCTCGTTCGCGATGACCCACTTCGGCTTGACGATCGTCGACCTACGATCAAGGCTCCAGTAGTAACCGTTGCCGGATGTGTGCTTGTTGACCTTGGGCTCACGTCCATTCAATGGCAGCGACGGAATGACGTTCTCGCACAACCAGCGGTCGTTCTTGATGCGGTCCTCGGGCATCTCCGAGTTGACGGCGTAGTACTCGCGGCCGTCACTAGAGACAATGCCGATCGAGATCAACTCGATCGTCCGTCCGTCGTCGAGAAATTCGGTGTCGTAGAAGTACTTCATGCGCCTCTCCCCTCGCCCATGAGGTACGCGAGCGCCTCGATCTTCTCGGGCCGGTAGTCGCCCCAGTGGTCGGTGCCGTCCGGGAGTCCTTCGACGATGACGACGGGGACACCCCGGTAGCCGAGTTCGAGGATCGGGTCCGCAGCATCCGGTGTCTTGGTGACGTCGATTTCTTCGAACGGGATGTGGTTGCGTGTCAGCGCTCGCTTGGTCCCGGCGCACGGCATGCAGCGGGGCTTGCTGTAGACGGTGACCTTCATGCGATCGCCTCGATCCCCAGCGTGTTCAGCACGAACCGTGCGATGTACTCCTCGTGATCGACGGGCGACGGGGCGGCACGGTAGCCGTCACGGATCGCGCCGGCGAGCTTCGAGACACTGACAGCGGGCACCTTCGTGGCAGTCCCGTGCTCGACGAGGGCAAGAGTCAGCGCATGCATCGCGTTGCGTTGCGCGATCGCGGAGTACACGATCGCCGTCGTACCGTCACGCTCCACCTTCAGCGCGTGCACGGCATCGGTAGCTGCATCCTCGGATAGGAGAAGTTGATCGTCGACGGCGCTCACTTGGCCACCCGGCCCTTGATAAGCGAGATGGTGTACATCGACATCTCGCCGCGCTGATCGTACGAACTGGACTTGATCGACACGATGGTGTTGCGATCCCAGTTAGCGGTCTGATTCATGATCTCGTCGAGGTCGGCAAGGGTGATGTGATCCCGCGCATCGAGCTCAAGCTTTGTGGTCAGTGATGCTCGTCGGTTCTGATCTTTCATGCTGGCTCACCGCTCTCGACTGGCTCGGATGCCTTGGCGAACTCGGCGGCCTTCGCTTTGCCGGCGGCACCGATACGGTCACGCTGACCACCAAGATTGAACGACTTCAACTCCTTGCTGACAGCATCGAGTGCTGCACGATCAGTAGCCGCCTCGATGCTGGCGATGATGTCGTCGGCCTGCTCCGGAGTGATGACCGGCAGTGCATCCGGCAGCGGTTCGACGGTGTACGGCTTACGTTTACCTCGGGTGACAGTGAGCGCGAGGGTTAGCTTCTTGTCGATGTCGGACATGTGCGAGATGCGGATGCCGCCGACCTTGTCGCTGCCGAAGGAGATTTCGGGGTCGCGGTAGATCATCATTCGGCGCCCTGCGTAGGCGCTGGCTTCGGCACCCCACGCGTTGATGAGGACGCGGATCATCGACTTCCCGGGGCGGTAGGGGCGGCGCGGTCCGAACTCCGCCGTGACGATCTCGACGGGCTGCTCGGCGCTTCCCTTCCGTGTCTCGGTGATGGTGACGACGCGCGGCCCGGACATGAGGTCGTCGGCGTTGATCTGATCTGAGCGGGGTGCTGCCGCTTCGGTGATGTTCATGGTCAGAACCTGATTTCGGTGAGTTCGCGGGCGGTCACGGGGAATCCGTCGACACCTGCGTTGTAGGCGTCGATCATGGTGGCGGCATTGGTCTCGAAGGTGTCCGCGGCGGCGATGATGGCGTCGAACCAACGCGGGTCCGGGTAGACACGGACACGCCACATTGGCATTCCCCCACACCAGCTCACATAATCGAGCCATGCGCGACCGGATACGAGAAGCCCGCATTGCAACTGTGGGATGTTCTCGATCGGCGGCTGCCCGGACAGAATGGTTTTCAGGTGCTTCTTCGGGCGGCGGCTTTTGATTTCAATCAAGCCGTCCTCACCGACCAGCCCATCCGGTGAATACCCCAGCTTCACGCCGGGGAGCTCGAACGTCATGAACCCGACCTCGGTGACCGGCGCGTAGCATTCGCTGTACTTGTCGCGAGCTTTCGGCTCGTCGAGTTGCCCGCGCAGCATGTCGTCGCTGACGTACATGTCTTCGGTCCAGCCGGTGATACGTTCGGCGGTCAATGCCAGTGTCAGACTGTTGGAGATGTCGGTGTCCGCCGTCTCGAAGATCGTCGCTTCGTCGCCGGCCTTGCGTGCGACGTCGCCGCGTTCGGGGTGCAACGTCTTGATCGAGCCTCCCGTTTTCGTCTTGCTGACGCACGGCTCGTTCGCGGGTGCATGGCATGCGGGGCAGTCGTATTCGGCGGGCTTCAGCTTGCGGGTCGTGATGAGGTTGCCGACGATCGAGGCTGTGACTATGCCCCTGCGTGCGGCTAGCCATTCTTCTGAACCTTGGTCCAGGTCGTCGATGGTGGTCCTACGTGGGAGGGTGATCGTGTCGGTCATGGTCGGACTCCAGGGTCGGTGATGTGTGTGATGGTGAGGCCGTCCGCTTCGAGTTGGCGGAGTACGAGTTCGGGCCATTGCGGGCGCTGCTCGGGTTTCCATCCGAGGGCTTTCGCGATCGACTGGATGGCGGTGTCGCGGGTGTCGTCGGAGGTGGGTAGTCCTCCGTTGGCGACGCGTGCGGCTTCGAGTAGGTCGGCGGCTCGGAAGGTCGGTGCCGCTTTGGCTTCCCCGTCGACGCTCACTGTCAGTCGGACTCGGCCGCCCGGTTCGGCACTGAGGTCGACGGCACTGTGGCCGTCCTGGAGATGGGTCGTGTGTGCTTCTGTGGTGGTCATACTGCTATCTCCTGCCTGATGTGGGGTCGATGCGGCGCGTCATGACGCCACCGACTCATGCAGTTCCCCGGCCAGGTACTTGCGGAAGCAGCTCACGCACATACCTTTCCGCTTCGCCGAGAGAGTGTCCGGGAACTCCTCCAGCGTGCGGCCGACTGGTCGAACCATCCGCCCGCAGATGCCTGTGCACTCGGCAGGGCTACGCAACTGCCTGCCGCCCTTGCGCACCGGTTTCGGCGTCGTGGCACCGGCGATCGCACGCAATGCTTCGAGTGCCTTCTGTCGTGTGCGGGTTGCATAGCCGAGGTACTCCCCCGCCCACACACCGGTCACCACGTAGTCCTCGTTCACTTCGAGGGCGGTCCGTGCGCAGCCGACGACAGCGGCGACGGGGCATGTCGCGCACAGCTTCTTCGCGTGGTTGGCGTCCCAGCCTGCTGTTGAGCCTTCCGGGAAGAGGATGTCGGGGTCGATGCCTTTGCAGGCCGCCTCGGCTTCCCAGGTCCTGTCGTGTTTCATAGTGTTACTCCGAGCTTCTCTTCGATCCACGCGTCGTAGGCGCGGTCTCCTGCGGTGTCGTCTTCGTCGTGCAGATCCCACAGTTCTGCGGGATCGCGGTAGGGGTCATGTCTCACGGCGGCTCACCTCGACGGGCATTTCGATTGCGTGGACGGGGCATTGGTGGATGCCGTTCCACAGTCGACCTGGGGTGCGGTCATCTGCTACGAACGTGCGGCCCTGAACACCCAACTCCCGCACGACGGTGCCCGATGCGAGATGCCACAGGACACGCTCGTCGAACACCACAGCAGTGCGAGGCAGAATGGCGCTCATGACCCACCGCCCAGCCGTTTGATCTCGCGGTCCAGGTACCAGCGGGCCTTCTTCAGATCCTCGAGCTCGCTGCCCTTCTCCCCCGCACGCCAGACATACTTGATGGCGTTGCCGCGGTTGAAATTGAAATGCTCGGTGACGGTGATGCATTCGACGCCGCTGGGATGGCTGCGGTAGTGGGCGGGATGGTCGACAGGATCGGCGTGGACCTTGTCGACGATGGCGCGCTGTTGGTGTACGTCCATCACACGCCCCCGACCTTGAACCAGATGCACGCCACGATGAACGCGCCCAGCCCGATCAAGGTGAGCGCGGACCACACGTCGACCGGCTGTTTTCCTGCCTGCCGGATCGGCTCGTCGTAGTGCTGGTCGGTGTCGTTCTCGTCGGGCCAGGTGTTCGACACGACGAGGGACAGGTGGCGGGGTTCGACGACGGAGCCGCGATGGATGGTGAGGTGGTCGAGATCGCTCATGGCTGCACCTCGGCAGGGTCGGCCATGCGCTCGATGAGGGCGTCGATGCGTGCCTCACGGCGACTGCCCTCGCCGCGGAATCGGTTGATGCTCCTGCCGTCCTTCAGCACCCAAATGATGACGCCGTCGTAGATTCCCTCGTACCCGCCGTCGATGCCGTACTCGACATCGTCCGGGTACGTAAACGCCTCTGCCGAATTCGCTGCGACCATCACGCCACCTCCTTTTCGATGCGGATTTCGTCGCCGTACGCCCATGCCTTCAACCCGCCGGCGAGGGTGAGTCGGAACAGTCCCCCGCGCGGTCGACGTGCACGCGCAGAGATCGGGCCGGGATCGTCGCAACGCGAGAGCGTGATGATCTCGCGGTCGGATTGCGTTGGGATCGTGAGCTTCACCAGTCCACCCCCTGCGCACGGACCTTCTCAAGCTCGTCAGCGATAGCCGCGTACTTCGTCTCGTAGTCACGCGCGACCTGGATCGCTTCGTCGATGCCGAGGGTCGACACGTTGATCCACGTGTCGTGCCCTGTGCGGCCTTTGAGGTCTGCTCGGATCATCTGATTACCGCCGGTACGACGCTTGGTGATGAGGATGTCGGCGCTCATTCGGCATCGTCCGATGGATCGAACACGACCTCGAAGAATGCGGCGCCGTCAGCAACCACGAACTGGCCATAGAAATCGCCGTCGAAAGTCTCGCCGTTCGTTGTCACGCCGCCCCACTTTTCGATCGTCGGGATGACGGTGTCCAACTTGTCGAACGGCACGAAAGTCAGCCGCTTGCCTTCCGACTGCGCCTCGTACTCGGTGCGGATCCGTACTTCGATCATGGTTTTCTCGTTTCGTTTGGGGCGCCGGGAGCGGTAGGAAGTCCGCTCACCGGCGCCAGGGAACCCGCGCCGCCCAGCCCGGCGGCAGCAGGAAGAATTTGGCGTTCAACATCGGAACGCAGCACGGGTACACCGAGCATGTGCGCGAGTGCGACAAGTGAGTCAACGACCATGTTCGGAACAGCGACACCGAGAATCAGCGCGTCGAGATCGCAGTCGGCGCCCATCGGGTAGCCGTCGTACACCTCGCCACGCGCGATGAACGTCATGGCGCCAACCACATTCCGCATGACGGGGCGACCACGAACGTCACCAGCAGCGCGACGGACAAGGCGAGATGCGGGCTGATACGACGGATCATGAGGCACCATCCAGCGTGAACGTTCGGATAGCGCCAGCCCTCGGGTCCATCTCGAAACGCTCGCCGTTCCAGAGCATCCCCGCGCATTCGCAAGGCGACTTGTCCTCGCGAAGTTGACCGAAACCGCATTCACGCCCGAAGTGACGCATCGCTATATGGCCGCAGTCCTCGCAAAACCCGCCGATGTGCGGCCCCTTGCCAGACGCCTGCATCGCAGCATGGTCACGAACGTCTGCCGCGTACTGCTCCACGTCGCTCATTGCGAGATCACCACCAGCGGCGCACACCGGCGAGCGAGATAGCCGGACTGAGTGGCGTGATGGTCACCCGTTCCCCGCCAAAGAATCTGGCCCATCCCATTGCTCTCGCGAGACCACGCCCGGCATTCACCATCCGCAACAGCCTCGGCGCTGGACTCCACGATCGAACCAACGGGCAGCGCATCGAGAGCCGCCTCGATCTCCCCCGGGTCGCCGGTGAGAACGCGGGGCGGTGGTCGCCACCCCGCGCGGGCTACCCCGATAGCAGCGGACGATTGCCGATTGGTCAGCGATCGACGCTCGAAATCTTCGAGGTCATCCCAGGATCGGACGCTGTCATCGACGCCGAAGCTGGACGACTCGCGGCGACCCTGCTCCTCTTCGGCTTCTGAGTTCCACAACGCCTCAGCAATGATCGGCATCAGGAGCTGCCTGTTCTCATTGATGTTCATGCGGTCCTCCGCAACTTGCGAGGCGCGGGCGTGACCCGGCCGAGCTTGGTCTGGGTTTGCTGGGGATTGGTTCCGCGCAGCCACGCATCGAGGTCGTCGCGGTGAATCCGCCACGTGCCCTTGCGGTACGGAGCAGGCCGGCCACCCTGCGTGGCGACGATCTCCCCCGTGCGAAGGGCGCGGTACAGGTGATTCGTCCCGCAACGTGCGTAGGCGGCTGCCTCTTTGACCGTGAGAATCGGCGACTGGGTCATGCGGCACCGCCGAGGTTTCCAGCCGCGCGTAGTCGCTTGACGATCAACTCGATACCGCGCGGCAACACCTGCAGCGTGTAGTGCGAGCACGATCCCCACGTGTGATTGACGACGGTCTCCCGGGTCAAGAAATGGTGGGCGTACTGCGCACGGAAGTCGTACATCACGTCGCCGCACGGTGCGTGCTTCACGAAGATCAGATCCTCGTCGAGGAGAAAACGGCGAAGTTCGACCTGCTTCATGCCGAGCGTCTTCGCCACCTCACGGACCAGACGCGCCCCACCCTGAGCAGTGAGGTAGGCATCCGCGAGCTCCGCCTTGGGTTCGAGCTCCGCGATCCGGTCATCCTTGGCAGCGAGCATCTGCTGTGCGGCCATCAGTCCGCGTGCCATCTCCTCAGCCGGGGTGAGCGCAGGTGCGCTGGCAATCTCTGCCTGGCGAGTCTTGATTGCAAAGTAGGACTGAGCCGCCGCGATCTGCGGCTTGCGCGGGTCGCCGTTCATGGCGACGAGGTAGCAAGCGAAGCGAACCATCCTGTAGTCGAAACGTGGACGGCCTCCGGACTTTTCCGTGACGCCGCGGAAAAGGTCGTCGAACACGTAGCCTTGGTTCTCGGCCGTCAATCGGGCGCGGTCAATCGCCGACTCGAAGTTTTCCCACCGGTCATAGCCGAGGTGCGACATTAGGTCGCGAGCGGACCACGTTCCGTCTGGACGCTGCATCGCATCGAACGTCGACTCCATTGGTAGAGTCAGGTCTGACATTGGAACTCCAATCTGTGTCGTGGCCGTCACCTGTTCGCCCAGGTGGCGGCTTTTCCTATTTCGAAACGAGAGCGCGAAAGTCGATCTCGTCTGCTTCTTCCAGCGCTGGGGCAATCGCTTGATCCCAGGTCTCGCCGCGTTCCATGCGCACACGCAGTGCCGACTGGACATAGAGTCGACGGGCCTGTTCTGCGGCCTTGGCTGTCGGAGCGGAACTGACGTGAATCGGGTCGCGCTCGACGGCCTCGGCGTACAGCTCGGCTGCCTTAGCTCTCGTGTAAGGGCCGCGCACCCGGAACTTGGCCACATTCGTAGCCCACTCGCGCCGTGCGTATTTGGTCTGCTCGGTCCAGTGCGCCTGTGGCTTGATCGAGCGGGCCACGAACAGAAACTCGCCATTCGGCCCGTAGCACTCGTATACGTAGAACATGCGGTCATTCGCGGCCGCTTCGATGGCGCGGTTGCGTCGTTTCTGCCCGGCTTGAGGATGCGACGTACCGCGCCTTTGCTGGCGCCTACGTGGCACTGGAGTCCAAGCTTCCACGGGGAACTCTGACGCGTGGCTCTCGACGTAGGACCGTAGTTCCGGTGTCGCCTTGAACCATTCACCGTGCACGCGAATGGACTTGAAGTCTCCGTGTAGCGCTTGTTCGCCCTCAACGCCGACCCCTGGCATCACTCCCACGAGTCGACACGGTTCGGGAGTCTGCAGGTTCCGAATCCTTTTACGAGGGTCCGAGGCAACGCCGATCTTGATGGCGTTGGCGCGGGGCGCGAAAAGGAAATACACGTCGCTCATGCCACCTGCTTTGCACTTGCCGAAGCAACAAGCACGGTTGCCGAGAAAAGTGAGCCGGGAGGGGCATTGAGTGCCTCCTCTATGCGGCGGGCGGTGTCAGGCCCGACCGTGTCGCGGCCCGCTTTGCCCTTCGAGCGAAGGAACGCGATCGATGCACGCGAGCATTTGGCCGCTTCCGCGAGGGAGGCATTGCTCATCCCGCGGTGCTTCATGTAATCGCGAAACGCTGTCTTGCTGATGAGTCGCACCCAGAGCCTCCCTGGATCGGTTGGAAAGTGCTTCGCCACTGTAACCCCTCGCTTTCTGCTTGGTCAATCAACAAGCAGAATGTAACCACACTTGGTTACACCGCGCAATAGATGTAACCGGGCGCGACCAGCCGGTTCAGAAATTTCTTTGGGGTAATTTGTAACCACCCTGGTTACAGCAGGATTATTCGAACACTCGAAAATCGTGGGAGCGTCTGAAACCGTGAGCAAGCTAAGCGACCTGCTGAACAGTCAGCCGGTGACTGCCCGACAGGCAGCGGAGGTAGCCGACAAGCGCGGCATCTCCCTGCCCTACGGGACAATCGCGGCGTACTGGTCCGGCAGACATGGGCGGCCATCCGCCCGCACGCTGGAGCGGCTCGCCGAGGTTCTGACGATCCCACTGGCTCAACTTCAAAAAGCGGCATGGAACAAAACGGCCCCGGCCGAAGATTGGACCCCACCGCCTGAAGTTCGGCTACTCAACGATCGTCAGCGCCGCGCACTGGACGAGCTGATCCGCAGCTTCGCCGCGACGCAAAGGGAAGACGATGAACAAGTCACGCAACAGGGGACGCAAGAGGGCAGCACGGAGCACATCGGCGCAGGCGGCACGGCGCGCGACTCAGGAGCCCCCATAGCTGCCGATCCATCAGAGTTCAGGAAGGCCGCGGCGGAGCTCGGCAAACGCATCTCCAACGTGGTGCGCGACGGCGAAACTGCTGACGAAATGATGCAAGATGCACGCGAGCTACATCATGGCGACAAGGACGACGCCTTGATCTCGCCGAGTCAAGTCACACAGGCTGACCTTGCACTGGCTCGCCGAGAGGGCCTGACTGAAGACGAGATTCGCGAGAAGTTCGGCATTCCCTACGATTAGTCATCCATTCGGATGACATTCGTCGACGTTTCCGCAGGTCGGCTAATTACATCTGCGTAGTTTGTCGGTGTCGTACCGCAAGGTGTGTTTCATGAGTTGGCACCCGTGGAGACACCTACGAGACCACCACCCTCATGTGCACGTCGCGTACCCAGACGGCGACACCGGGTGTCTCGGGAAGTGGACCGAGGACGGCATCGAGATCAACCGCCGATCCAATCAGCGCGAACGACGATGCACCCTCACCCATGAAATCGTGCACGTCGAACGTGGCCCGGTACCCGCCGATCTTCGACTCGCCCTGCGCGAGGAAGAGATCGTCGACCGCATCACCGCAGAACGGCTCATCGAGCTCGATCGTCTCGTCGACGTCCTCGCATGGAATCGGTACCGCGTCGACGACGAGGCCGCCGAAGAACTGTGGGTCGACCTGCCCACACTGCTCACCCGCGTCCGGAATCTCACCGACGACGAACGCGGATTCATCGACCGAGAACTAACACGGAGGCAACCGTGACACCACAACAGGAAGCGATACTGGCTTTCGAGAAACGCTTCTACACAACACAATCCGGCAAGGAGAACGACATCGCCGAAGAACTCGGCATGTCGGCGGTACGCTACTACCAATCCTTGAACGCTCTGCTCGACGACCCGGCCGCCCTCGCAGCCGAGCCGGTGCTCGTCAAACGACTCCGCAGGATCCGTGACAGCCGAGCGAAACTACGAAGGGCTGGATGATGGCGACGGTCAGCCGATACACCACCGTGAAGGGTGAGCGGTGGCGTGTCCGGTTCCGCACGCCGGACGGTCGATCGACCGACAAACGCGGGTTCCACTCGAAGGACGATGCCGAGAAGTGGGGCAATCTTGTCGAAGTCGACAAGATGCAGAACCGCTACGTCTCCCCCGCCGCAGGACTCGTCACGGTCGGTCAGCTAGCGGAGCAGTGGTTCGAGAGCAAGATCGACGTGAAACCGTCATCGCGTGAGCGGTACCGGCAGACGCTCGAGCAACAAGTGCTGCCGCGCTGGGACCACGTGAACGTCTCGAAGGTGACGCGCCCTGCACTGCAGGCGTGGATCAACGAACTCTCTCGGGACCGGGCGCCGTCGACGGTGAAGAAGGCGCATCACGCGATGTCGATGATCCTGGCGGTAGCGGTGCGGGATAACCGCATACCGACGAACCCGGCCGAGAAGCTGAACCTGCCACGTGCTCGGCACGACGATCCGACATTCCTGACACGGGACCAACTGTTCACGCTCGCCGCCAATGCTGGCCCGGGCGAGCTCGTCGTTCTGACGCTCGGGTTCACCGGTTTGCGGTGGGGTGAGATGGCGGCGATGAAGGTCCGCCGCTGGGACGCGGCTCGGCGTAGGCTGACCGTCGCGGAGTCGGTGACCGAGATCAACGGGAATCTGACGTGGGGCACACCGAAGACTCATGCCAGCCGAACCGTTCCTGTGCCGGCGTGGCTCAGCGAACGGATCTCGGAGAGCATCGAAGGTAAAGGGCCGGACGATCTGCTGTTCTCGACGCGGTCCGGCGGTGTACTGCGCAACAAGAATGCTCGCCGAGACTGGTTCGATCAGGCCGTCGTCGACGCGAAGCTACCGAGGATCACTCCGCACGATCTGCGGCACACGGCAGCGTCGATCGCAATCTCGGTCGGCGCGAACGTGAAAGCGGTGCAGCGGATGCTCGGTCATGCGTCGGCGGCGATGACGCTCGATCTGTACGCGGGATTGTTCGAGGATGATCTGAACGATGTCGCCGACCGGATCGAGGGGCCGCGAACGGCTGATGTCGTGACGCTCCGGGTCGTCAATGATGCCTGATTCTTGCCCACGTTTTGCCCACGCGAACGAGTTAATACCGAATTTCAGCAGGTGACACTGGTTGATAAAGTGCCTGCTCGCAACGGGTTTCGGTCTCTGACCTGCACCCCGGTTCGATCTCATAATCCATTGGTCGCGGGTTCGAGCCCCGCCCGCCCCAC
>NZ_JBHUZE010000015.1:0-7942 GCF_042667435.1 Rhodococcus sp. NPDC057297
AACAACGTCTTGGGCAGCAACCGCGCCGTCGCGTTCGACGGAATCAGATCGGCCTTGTCCGGATCGATCGCCAACTTCGCCGTCACCACACCGTCGACCGACGACGCCGACCGCACTTCACCGACGATCAACCCGCGAACCTTCACATCCGCATTGGTAGGCAACGCATTACCCACCGAATCGGTCACCAGATCGATACTGACGACCTTCTTGAAGGTCTTGTTGTACGAGGTGACCGACCATCCGAGGAAGAGGATCAACACCAGAAAGAATGCGAGGCCGAGCAGAAGTCGCTTCAGCCGCGACGGCGAGTCGATCATCCTGCAACCCTCACTGTCGTCGTGGTTCCCCAGATTGCGAGGCTGAGGAAGAAGTCCAGTACCGCCACCGTCACGATGGCCGTTCGCACGGCCCGGCCCACTGCGACGCCGACGCCTGCAGGTCCGCCCGATGCATGGAATCCGTAATAGCAGTGGATCATGATCAGCACGAAGGCGAAGATCAACACCTTGAGGAACGAATAGAGAACATCCTCGGGCGGTAGGAACAGATTGAAGTAGTGGTCGTACGACCCACCGGACTGCCCGTTGAATATCGTGCTGATTCCGCGTGATGCGATGTACGACGCCAGGAGTCCCACGATGTAGAGCGGGATGACGGCGACGAATCCGGCGATCATGCGTGTGGTGACGAGGAACGGAACGCTGGGCACCGCCATCACCTCGAGCGCATCGATCTCCTCGGAGATTCTCATTGCACCGAGCTGTGCCGTGAAGCCGGCCCCGACCGTGGCCGACAGGGCTAGACCTGCAACGACGGGCGCGATTTCACGGGTATTGACGTACGCGGAGAGGAAGCCGGTGAGGACCGAGCTTCCGAGTTGCTCGAGTGCTGCGTACCCCTGCAGACCCACGACCACACCGGTGGCGCCGGACATCATGACGATGACACCGATTGTTCCGCCGATGACCGCGAGAGCTCCCGAGCCGAAGGTGACCTCGGCGAGAAGTCGCAGTACTTCTTTCTTGTAGTGGATGAGCGTGCGCGGAATCCATCCGATGGCACGCACGTAGAAGGACATCTGCTCGCCCGCGTTGTCCAACACGGTGAGCGGAGCACCGGCGATGCGCTTCGCGCGCATGAGAGTACGGTCGCCGCGACCTTTGGCGATGGTCATTGCGAGTCAGCTTCCCTTCGCCGGCACGACCTGGAGGTACACCAGGGTGAGAATGAGGTTGGCGAAGAACAGCAGCAGGAAGGTGATGACCACAGTCTGGTTCACTGCCTCGCCGACGCCTTTGGGGCCGGGGTTGGGATTGAGTCCCTTGTACGAGGCGATGATGCCCGCGATCAGACCGAAGATCGCTGCTTTCAGTTCGGCCACATACAGATCCGGCAGCTGCGCCAGCGCCGAGAACGACGCGAGGTAAGCGCCTGGGGTGCCGCCCTGCAACACGACGTTGAAGAAGTAGCCGCCCGCGATTCCGACGACGGACACCAGTCCGTTCAAGAGCAGCGCGACGAGGATCATGGCGAGCACGCGCGGTACGACGAGACGGTGAATCGGGTCGATTCCGAGCACTCGCATCGCGTCGATCTCTTCACGAATGGTTCGCGAACCGAGGTCGGCGGTCACGGCCGACCCAGCAGCACCGGCGATCAACAGCGCCGTCACGATCGGGCTTCCCTGCTGGATCACCGCCAGCACGCTCGCTGCGCCGGTGAACGACTCGGCACCGAGCTGTTTGATCAGCGAGCCCGTCTGCAGCGAGACGACCGCGCCGAACGGAATGGCGACGAGCGCCGTCGGCAGAATCGTGACGCTGGCGATGAACCAGGCCTGTTCGATGAACTCGCGAAACTGGAAGGGCCGTCTGAATGTGTTTCGAACGACGTCGACCAGTAGATCTACGATGTTTCCGGCTTGAGCAAGTGCTGCGCCCGCCGGAGCAAGAGCGGACTTCTTCGATCCCCCCATGGTGCTTATTGTCCCCGCCCCTGCGCAGGACCGTGGCCCTGATCGCTACGTCCTGAAGTGTCATAGCTGGAACTGTCGTACCCGGATTGGTCGTAACCGGTGTTGTCGTACGCGGCGTTGTCGTAACCGGAGTTGTCGTACGCGGTGTTGTCGTAGCCGGAGTTGTCGTAGCCGGCGTGGCCGTCGTTCTCGTACGTCTGGCTGCCCGCGTACGCGGGTGTCTGACTGCCGGGGTCCGTGGTGTCGAGGCTTTCCTGAATGGCGACCTGCGCGCTCTGAGGAAGGGTGTGCATGATCTGACGCACACGCTCCTGACGGCGACCGACGGCCTGCCGAACCGGCGTACCGGGAGTCGCTTTCATCTGCGGCACGATACCTTCCACATCGTCGACACCACCAGCATGATGCCCGGCGTCGACGAGGGCCTGCTCGTGCGCCATCTGCGCCTCGTCCTTCTCCTCCGACATACCGATCGGCCCGATCATCGTGCCGTTCAAGAACTGCTTGACCACAGGCTCGTCGGAGGTGAGAAGCACCTCACGAGGACCGAACATCACCAACTGGCGGCGGAACAACATACCGATGTTGTCCGGCACCGTCCGCGCCAGGTTGATGTTGTGCGACACGATCAGAATGGTCGCATCGATCTCGGCGTTGATGTCGATCAGCGTCTGCGAAATGTACGTCGTACGCACCGGATCCAGGCCCGAGTCCGGCTCGTCGACCAGGATGATCTCCGGGTCCAACACCAACGCACGGGCCAAGCCGGCGCGTTTGCGCATACCTCCGGAGATCTCACCGGGCAGCTTGTCCTCCGCGCCGATCAGACCCGTCAGTTCGAGCTTCTCCATGACGATCTTGCGGATGTCGGACTCGGACTTCTTGGTGTGCTCGCGCAACGGAAATGCCACGTTGTCGTACAAGTTCATCGATCCGAACAGGGCACCGTCCTGAAACAGAACTCCGAACAGCTTCCGGATCTCGTACAGCTCCCTCGAACTGCACTGAAGGATGTCGGTTCCGTCGATGAAAATTTTGCCCTGCTCGGGACGGAGGAGACCGATCAGCGACTTCAGGAACACCGACTTACCGGTTCCCGACGGTCCCAGCAGTGCACTGACCTCGCCCGACGGCAACGTCAAAGTGACGTCCTGCCAAATCTTCTGGACACCGAAAGACTTGGTCAATCCCTCGACCGAAACCTCGACTCCCACGCTGACCTCCACAGTTCGTACACATCGACCCGGATGTGGGTTGGGTCACTCTATCGCACACGAGTGTCCACACCGACACCGGAGCTTACTGCCCAGTAATAACTTCCCCGAGTCGGGCTGCGGTCCTGGCATCAGTGTGGCTCATCTCACCACGACACGCGTGCGACTCGCCCGATTTGTGATGAAACCCAACGCATCAACGTTGTGAGAACAGACAGAACCGAGCTGAATTCACGGGCATCGGCCACGAACACGACACGACGAAGGGCCACCCCCGAGTGGGGATGGCCCTTCGTGTGTGCGAGCTACGCCAGAATTACTTGACGGAGATCTTTGCGCCGGCTGCTTCCAGCTTCTCCTTGGCAGCCTCTGCTGCATCCTTGGCGACCTTCTCCAGGATTGCCTTCGGAGCGCTCTCGACGAGGTCCTTGGCTTCCTTCAGGCCGAGGCCGGAGACGACCTCACGGACGACCTTGATGACCTGGATCTTCTTGTCGCCGGCCGACTCGAGGACGACGTCGAACTCGTCCTGCTCCTCGGCAGCGTCAGCGCCACCGGCAGCCGGTGCGCCAGCAGCGGCGACGGCGACGGGAGCAGCTGCGGTGACCTCGAAGGTCTCCTCGAATGCCTTCACGAACTCGCTGAGCTCGAGGAGGGTGAGCTCCTTGAACTGGTCGAGCAATTCTTCGGTGCTGAGCTTCGCCATGGTGGCGGTCCTTCCTTTAGTACCGAGTCGCTGATCCGCGACACAGGTTGGTTGTGTAGCTGTCGCTGTGAGTGCGGATCAGCTTTCGGCGGGAGCTTCTGCTTCTGCCGGTGCCTCGGCTGCAGCAGCTGCGGGAGCTGCAGAACCTTCGGTGGCCTTCTTGTCTGCCAATGCCTGAGCCAGACGTGCAACCTGCGAAGCAGGCGCATTGAACAGTCCTGCAGCCTTCGACAGGTTGCCCTTCATGGCACCTGCGAGCTTTGCAAGCAAGATCTCGCGGGACTCGAGGTCCGCGATCTTGTTGATCTCGTCCACGGACAGCGTTGCGCCGTCCATGTAGCCGCCCTTGACGACCAAGGCCTTGTTGTCCTTCGCGAATGCCTTGATGGCCTTCGCAGCGTCGACCGGCTCGCCCTTGATGAACGCAATGGCGGTCGGTCCGACGAACAACTCGTCCAGCCCGGTGATGCCGGCTTCGGCAGCAGCGCGCTTGACCAGGGTGTTCTTGGCGACGGAGTAGGTGGCACTGTCGCCGAGCGCACGCCGCAGCTGGGTCAGTCCGGATACCGACAGGCCACGGTATTCCGTGACGACGGCAGCCGTCGAACCCTTGAACTGCTCGGTGATCTCGGAAACCGCTGAGACCTTTTCGGGCTTTGCCATACTTCGCCTCCTCTCGTGGAAGTTATGTCGATCGCGAGAGGTCCTGCAGAAACGACGAACGCCCCGGTGCAGGAGGCACACGGGGCGTAGACATGATGGCGGCGTGGAGTGATCCGAGCCGTCGAACAGGTCCCTTACCTCGTTCTCCTGCGTGGGCCGTCCGAGTGACTCGGACCTTCAACCGCAATCTCGTGAAAGAAATCCCTCGAGAAGGCGGTGACCAACGGTCTTGGGTAGAACTTGATTGGGCAGCCCCGGCACATTCCCGGGTGTGAGCCGGGTTCGTGTTCAGGACCGTCGACCAGACTACAGCGCTGCGCTGCAAAGTCCAAAACGCCGTCGCCGCCCTGTGATCTCGAACCACGCAGGTTGTTCGCGCAAACAACATTCGCATCACGCAGGACAAGACGGTACTCGGGGCTGTTGAATCGAGAACATGACGGCAGCGCAGCCACGCCCACTGCTCGTACCGGACTCCGCCGGATCGAGCCCGGAGCGTGACCCGAGCGGCGGCGACGCAGCTGCTGCCTGGCGCACCCTCGTCGAATCACCACCGCTGTACCCGCGAATCGCGCGCGCACGGAACGTCGCGGTGACCATGAGCGACGGCACGGTAGTGCGCGCGGACGTCATGCGCCCCGCCGATGCGTCGGGGCAGGCCGTGGCGACCGCGCTGCCCGCGGTCCTCAACATCACCCCGTACAACAAGCGGCTGATCACCGGCATCGACGCACTCCTCGGGGCGCCCGTCCTGGGACGTGCCATCCGCGGTGCGTCGCGTCGATTCGACCTGAGCAACACCGCGTTCGACGGAATCACCGAGATCACGCGCATCGTCGACGGCGGTGCCGCCGATCTGCTGTCGGTCAACCGGCATCTCATTCGAAGCGGCTACGTCCAGGTCATCGTCGACGCACGTGGTACCGGCTCGTCGAACGGCACGTGGGACATCCTCGGGGATCGCGAGCAGCTCGACTCCGTCGAGATCATCGACTGGATCACCTCCCAGCCCTGGTGCAACGGTCGCGTCGGTATGACCGGTATCTCCTACTCCGCCATCAACGCGCTCCAAGCAGCATCCAAGCGGCCCGACGGCCTGCACGCCGTCTTCGCGGTGGAGGGTTCCGTCGACATCGTCCGTGAGATCTTCGCGACGGGAGGTGCACCGTCGCTGTTCATCCCGTTGTGGCTGACGGCGGTGAACGGCCTCAAATGGTTTCCGACGCTCCGCGGCATCGACGCCCTGGCATGGTTTCGCGACCGAGCGGCCTCGCCCGCGACCCACATGTTCGATCTCGCCAAAGGTTTTCTGACCGGCGGGGACACCCGGATCTACGACGACCCGTACTACGACAACATCGACGCGGACATCGAAGAGATCGACGTCCCTACGTTCGTGTACGGATGCTGGCACGACATCTTCGGTGGATCGGCACCCGACATCTACAATCGACTGGCCCTCGAACGCGGCCGCAAACAACTGCTCGTCGGGGACGGGTATCACGGCAATCCCGGAATCGGCTTCGGCAGACCAGGTTTCCCGCCACGGCTGGACGTACTGGAACGAGCATGGTTCGACCGCTGGTTACGCGACGAGGACAACGGTATCGAGCGATTCGGGCCCGTCACGCTCCGTAGCCAGGGCGGATCGTGGACGGCCCACGGCCGCTTCCCCGCACCCCACGCCGTACCGCAACGGCTCTACCTGTCCGCCGCCACGTCGGGAACGGCGCGGCACGCAGCAGCCGACGGCACCCTCAGCGGCCGATCCGACGGCAGCAGTGGAACATTCACCGTCCGTCCCTCGCTTCGAGCCGTCGTCTCACGGGACACGACGCAGGTGCTCGCCGGAGTCACCGCCGTCCTCGGTGGCGGATTCACCTACGACAATCGATTCGCCGAGGGCGCTGCAGTCAGCTTCACGACGATGCCGGCCTCGATCGACACGGTGATCTCGGGTCCGATGAATCTGCATCTACGCGTCGTATGCCGTGCACGAGAGGCACTCTGGGCCATCATGGTGTGCGACGTCGCCCCCGACGGCACATCCACCGTCGTGACCAACGGGGCCCTGCTGGCATCGCGCCGAGCCGTCGACGACGAGAAATCGTTGTTCGCCCCCAACGGTGATTACACACGCCCGCACCACCCATTGACCGAAGCCTCGATGCTTCCGGTACCCGTCGGTGAACCGTTGACCCTCGACATCGACTTGCTCACCACCGAAGCCGCGATCTCCGTGGGACACCGCCTGAGAGTCGACGTCTTCGCCGCCGACCCGCCCCGATTCATGCCCATCCTCCCCGACCTGCTTCGAACCCGAGCCCGCAGCCAAGACATCGTCATCGATCCCGAGAACCCCAGCTTCCTCGTCGTGCCCATGCTCGACGACCCAGGTTGGTGAAGGAGAACCAATGCAGACCCGCACCGGCTTCGCACCGTCGAACGGCATCGAACTCGCCTACGAGGACATGGGCAACCCCGACGACCCAGTAGTCCTGATGATCATGGGGCTCAGTGCCCAGATGACGTTGTGGCCCAGAGAATTCTGCGAGCGAATCGTCGAACTCGGATTCCGGGTGATCCGATTCGACAACCGCGACATCGGACTGTCCACCAAGATGGACGGGCTCCGCATCGAAGGCTCCGCGCTGCTTCGGCTGATCCGCACGGGCCTCGGAGCGTCGAGCACCGTCCCGTACACCCTGAAGGACATGGCCCTCGACGCCAAAGGCCTACTCGACCACCTCGAGATCCAACAGGTCCATGTCGTCGGCGCATCCATGGGAGGAATGATCGCGCAGGTCTTCGCCGGTCTGTACCCGGAACGCGTACTCAGTGCCGCGATCATCTTCTCCAGCACCAACGAGGCCTTCCTGCCACCGCCCGACCCGCGTGCACTCCTCCCCCTCATGAAAGGCCCAGGCCCGGGTGCCAGCCGCGAACAGATCGTCGCCCACTCCGCCAACACCCGTCGGCTCATCGGCAGCCCCGCGTATCCCACGCCCATGGAAGAACTCCTCGTCACCGCCGGCGAGATGTACGACCGCAACTACAACCCCGCCGGCGCACTCCGCCAGATGGCCGCCGTGACCGGAACGGGCAGTCTCCGTCGAATCGCCGCTCGGATCTCCGCACCCACCGTCGTCGTCCACGGCCGCGCCGACCGCCTCATGCGCCCCTCCGGTGGCAAAGCCGTCGCCCGAGCAGTCACCGGTTCCTCGCTCCACCTCATCGGCGGAATGGGCCACGACCTCCCCCGTCCACTGTGGGACGAAATCCTCGGCGAACTGTCGTCCAACTTCGCGCGAGTCTGATCGGCTCCCGCCCCCCTTTTCCGGAGCGAACGTGGTGTTCGGTCAGTCTGACTGACCGAACACC
>NZ_JBHUZE010000015.1:7951-50064 GCF_042667435.1 Rhodococcus sp. NPDC057297
TCAATCGGGGGGTTTCTTTCCGCCCCCCCCCCACCCTTTCGGGGTCGTTTTGGGGTTGGTTGTTTTTTTTGTTCCCCCACACCCCTTGTTCGCCCCGCGACAGGTCGGCTCCCGGGACGCACGAAACACGAAAGAGGGCCGACCCCGGTGGGGTCGGCCCTCTTCCAGTACTACTGCTTACGCTTCTGCGTCGTCCTCGAGGAGGTTACGCGTGCGGTTCGGGTCCACGGGGATTCCCGGTCCGGTTGTCGTCGAGACCGTGATCTTCTTGACGTAGCGGCCCTTTGCGGAGGACGGCTTCGCACGGAGGATCTCGTCGAGTGCTGCACCGTAGTTCTCCACCAGCTTGGCGTTGTCGAACGATGCCTTGCCGATGACGAAGTGCAGGTTGGCCTGCTTGTCGACGCGGAAGTTGATCTTTCCGCCCTTGATGTCGTTGACGGCCTTGGTCACGTCGTTCGTGACGGTGCCCGTCTTCGGGTTCGGCATGAGGCCACGCGGTCCGAGGACGCGGGCGATGCGGCCGACCTTGGCCATCTGGTCCGGGGTGGCGATCGCGGCGTCGAAGTCCAGGAAGCCGCCCTGGATGCGCTCGATCAGATCCTCTGCGCCGACGACGTCGGCTCCTGCTGCCTCTGCTTCTGCAGCCTTCTCACCAGCGGCGAAAACGATGACCCGAGCGGTCTTGCCGGTGCCGTGGGGAAGGTTGACGGTGCCGCGCACCATCTGGTCGGCCTTACGAGGGTCGACGCCGAGACGAACGGCGACCTCGACGGTGGCGTCGAACTTGCTCGACGCCGTGTCCTTGGCCAACTGTGCTGCCTGAAGCGGCGAGTACAGGTTGTCTGCATTCACCTTTGCGGCCTGCTCGAGGTAGGCCTTGCTGCGCTTTGCCATTTCTTACTGTCCAATCATGAGTTCAGTGTGGTTGACAGGCCTGGCAGGCCCTCCCACGTGACGCTTCGTGTGTGACGAGGCCGAGATCAGCCTTCGACCGTGATGCCCATCGAACGAGCAGTACCGGCGATGATCTTCGCGGCCTGGTCGATGTCGTTGGCGTTGAGGTCTTCTGCCTTGGTCTTGGCGATTTCGCGCACCTGGTCCATGGTCACCTTGGCGACCTTGGTCTTGTGCGGCTCGCCCGAACCCTTGGCGACGCCTGCGGCCTTGAGCAGCAGCTTGGCGGCCGGAGGAGTCTTGAGCTTGAAGTCGAACGTACGGTCTTCGTAGACCGAGATCTCGACCGGCACGACGTTTCCGCGCTGCGACTCGGTCGCTGCGTTGTACGCCTTGCAGAACTCCATGATGTTGACGCCGTGCTGACCCAGTGCGGGGCCGACGGGAGGAGCAGGGTTGGCCTGTCCTGCCTGGATCTGAAGCTTGATGATCCCGGCTAGCTTCTTCTTCTTCGGGGGCATTTCTTTTTCCTTGTATTCGCTCGGGTTTCTTGCGGTAACTACTGCAAGTTCTGTGTGGGCTCGCCCACGCGGCGCCGACTAGATCTTGGCGACCTGCGTGAAGCCCAGTTCGACCGGAGTCTCACGGCCGAAGATGGATACCAGCACCTTGAGCTTCTGCTGCTCGGCATTGACTTCGCTGATGCTGGCCGGGAGTGTCGCGAACGGGCCGTCCATGACGGTGACGGACTCTCCGACCTCGAAGTCGACCTCGATGGCCGGCTTCGACGTGGTCTCGGTGGTGGCGCCTTCGGCTGCAGCAGCCGTGGCCTTCGCGTCCTTCTTCTGCCCGTCCTGCGGCATGAGGAACTTGACGACCTCGTTGATGGTCAGCGGGGACGGACGCGACGTGGCGCCGACGAATCCGGTGACACCGGGGGTGTTGCGGACTGCGCCCCACGACTCGTCGTTGAGTTCCATCCGGACCAGGATGTAGCCGGGCAGAACCTTGCGGTTGACCTGCTTGCGCTGGCCGTTCTTGATCTCGGTGACCTCTTCGATCGGAACCTCGACCTGGAAGATGTAGTCGCCGACGTCGAGGTTCTGCACACGAGTCTCGAGGTTGGTCTTGACCTTGTTCTCGTAGCCCGCGTACGAGTGGATGACGTACCAGTCGCCGGGTGCGCGTCGGAGAGCTGCTTTGAACTCGGCAACCGGATCCTCGACCTCGGCGGGCTCGGCCTCTGCCGTCTCGTCGGCTACCGCGTCGTCACCCGCGGCAGCGGCGACGTCGGCGGCGATGGCCTCGTCGGTCTCGCGGTCCTGAGCGGCCTGCTCCGCTTCGAGGCCCTGTTTGGTCGCCTCGACATCGGCGTCGAATGCGGCCACTTCGGTGGCGTCGTTGTGCGGCGTGCTCACAGCAGGCACCCTTTCTGTCGTTTCATGCATGTCGTACTACTCATCGGACTCGGCCAGCGGATCGGTGTCAACCGAACAGCCACTCGACGCCTTGCGTGAATGCCAGGTCCAGACCGCTGATGTACGCGACCATGAACGCCACGAACACGAGCACGACGCTGGTGTAGGTGACCATTTGCTTGCGGTTCGGCCAGATGACCTTGCGCAGCTCTGCGACGACCTCGCGCAGGAACTGGATCAGACGCTTGAAGATGTTCGGGCGCTTCGCCTCGCGGGACTTCGGCGGGCGGGTGGCAACGGATGCCTTGCCCGACGGCGCGGTGGACTTGCCGTCCGACGACTTGGCGATCGACGACTTGGAGATCGACACGGGCTCGGACGCAGCGCCTGCGGTCCGTGACCGTCGCGCGGTGCGCTTGCCGGAGGGCTTGGCGACAGCGGCGGAGGAAGTGTCGTTCTGGGATACAGAGGCATCCGGCGTCGACGAATCGGGCGTTGACGAATCCCCGGACTCGTCTTCGCGCTTGCCGCGCTCCTCGCTCACCCGTCGTTCCTCTCAGTAGCTGACACCGTCGCTCTCCTCACCGGAAATGCGGTGAGGGAGCCACATGGGCAGGGGCGACAGGACTTGAACCTGCAACCTACGGTTTTGGAGACCGTTGCTCTACCAATTGAGCTACGCCCCTTCGGTCCAACCCGATTGGAGTCGGACCGTTCTGGAATCACACACGACGTACGCGCTACCTCACACCCTCGAAAGAGAGTCTCGGCAGCGCGCAGCGCTGAACAACCCCAGAAATCTCAGTGTACTGCACAGGCTATGGAAGTTTGAAATCAGGCAGGTCAGGCCAGACGGACGGTTGCCGTCGCCCTACCGAAGATCTTCTTGCCCTCGGACTTCGCCGTGATCGCGATGACAGCGGACTTGGATTCGGGGTCGACCGACTTCACCTTGCCGGTGTACTCGACCGACGCGGCCGAATCCGCGGGCACGTACACGGAGCTGGTGAACCGAACGTTGTATTCGGTGACCGCACCCGGGTCGCCGAGCCACGACGTCACGAACCCCGCGCCGAGGCCCATCGTCAACATGCCGTGGGCGATGACGTTGTCCAATCCCGCTAGCTTGACGACCTCGTCGCTCCAGTGGATCGGATTGGGATCACCGGACACGCCGGCGTAGTTGACCAGGTCTCCGCGGGTCAGCTTGACCACGCGCTCGGGCAGCTCGTCGCCGACCGCCACATCCGCAAAACTACGAAGCGCCATGCATGATCACTTCCTTGACTGCGTGGGCGATGTTCTCGTCGACTTCGCCACCGGTTCGGGCGACCAGCGTCGTCCAGGTCGTCTGGACCAGCTCGCCGTTCTGATCGGTCACGATGTTCTTGGTGGTGATGATGTCACTACCGCTCATCTGGCGGAACGATTCCAGGTAGACCTCGCAGGACAACTCGTCACCGACCTGAATGGCCTTGTGGAATTGCAGTCTCTGATCGGTCTGCAGAATCTGACTCGGGTCGTACCCGGTGATGAATTCCTTGAACATCCGCGACTGCGCGATGATTCCGACCAACGAGATGAACGTCAGCGGGGCAAGGAGGCCGTCGTATCCGAGGCCTTTGGCTGCATCCTCGTCGTGATGGGCGGGGTGCCAGTCCTGGACGGCACGGGCGTACTCACGCACCTTCTCACGACCGACCTCGTAGGCGTGGTCCACCTTGTAATGGTGGCCCACCATCGCCGCCGCATGCAGAGCTGGATCTTGCACCAGCTCTGGGTCCTGCACTGACTCGGTCACGCTGAAAGAACCTTTTCTACCCAGGACGCAGATGCGGTTAGGGCACGAAAAGTAAGCCTAACGCGTGGCGTCGACTCCGAACGAGAACCAGCAGCCGATGAGGCTCGCGACTAGCGAGACTCGCGGTGCGCGCGATGCGTGCCGCAGTTCGAGCAGAACTTCTTCAGCTCGAGGCGGTCGGGATCGTTGCGGCGGTTCTTCTTCGTGATGTAGTTACGGTGCTTGCAAACCTCGCAGGCCAAGGTGATCTTGGGCCGCACATCGGTGGAGGAGGCCACTGGATGCCTACTTTCGGGTAAATCTGATCCGGTTAATCAGGACTGTGCATTCTTCTTGTGTAGCGGTGACCGGACTTGAACCGGCGACGCAACGATTATGAGTCGTTTGCTCTACCAACTGAGCTACACCGCCTCAGGTGCTCACCCCTACACCATCTCACTAACAAGGGTGTGGACGCGAACCATCCAATCCAGCGAGCCCCCTAACGGAATCGAACCGTTGACCTTTTCCTTACCATGGAAACGCTCTACCGACTGAGCTAAGGGGGCGTTCGCCTCTCTGCGCGGCAAGCCGTGCGTCGAAGCCTTCAAGAGGTTACACAGTCCGAGCGTCGAGTACCAAATTGCGTGCTCGCCGCGCTTTCTGCGGATCCTCTTACAGTAGAAACCCCAGCGAGAATTTCTCTCGCCGGGGCATCTGTGTGGCAGATGTAGGATTCGAACCTACGTAGGCATAAGCCGACGGATTTACAGTCCGCTCCCATTGGCCGCTCGGGCAATCTGCCGGGTGCTCGATGAGAACTTTCGCTCTCTTCGACGCGGAGAGAAGAATACAACGAACGTCCCCCGGAAACGCAAACCGGGTGGATAGCGCGGGTGCGAACGAGCTAACGTCGTCAGGACGAGCCTCACGGATCGGCCCACAGAAGCCGATCGAAACCGATTCGAGTACAGGAGTTGCACGTGGCTGATTCTTCCTTCGACGTAGTGAGCAAGGTCGACCGTCAAGAGGTCGACAACGCTCTGGGACAGGCTGCGAAGGAGCTCGCGACGCGGTTCGACTTCCGCGGTTCCGGCACCGTGATCGAGTGGTCGGGCAGCGGCGACAACGAGGTGATCGTGATCACCTCCGAAAGCGAAGAGAAGGTGAAAGCCGCTCTCGACGTCTTCAAGGAAAAGCTGATTCGCCGCGATGTGTCGCTGAAAGCGTTGGAGACCAACGATCCGGCAGCGTCGGGCAAGGTCTACAAGGTGACCGGGAAGCTCGTTCAGGGCATCTCGAGCGAGAATGCGAAGAAGCTGACCAAGAAGATCCGCGACGACGGTCCCAAGGGCGTCAAGGCGCAGATCCAGGGCGACGAGCTACGCATCAGCAGCAAGAAGCGGGACGACCTGCAGGCGGTACAACAGCTGCTCAAGTCCGAGGACTTCGGCCTCGCGCTTCAGTTCGTCAACTACCGCTAGCTCTACTCTCCCCTGGCCATTCGTTCGAGGCGATCGATACGGTCCGCCATCGGCGGGTGCGTGGAGAACAGCTTGCCGACCTTGTCTCCGGCCCGGAACGGGCTGGCGATCATCAGGTGGGACTCGGCGGCGAGGCGCGGTTCAGGCGGCAGCGGTGCCGCCTGAACGCCTCGCTCCAGTTTGCGCAGCGCCGACGCCAGAGCAAGCGGATCGCCCGTCAGCTCGGCTCCCGACCGGTCCGCCTGGTACTCGCGAGAACGCGACACCGCCAGCTTGACGACGGTGGCCGCGATGGGCCCTAGCAGCGAGACGAGCAGTAGCGCAAAGGGATTGGCGCCTCCGTTGCCTCGCCCCCCGAACATGGATGCGAACATCGCGAAGTTCGCCAGTCCGGAGATCACCGCTGCCATCGCTCCCGCAACCGAGGAGATCAGGATGTCGCGGTTGTAGACGTGGGACAGTTCGTGCCCGAGAACGGCACGAAGCTCGCGTTCGTCCAGGATCTGAAGAATGCCGGTGGTGCAACACACCGCAGCATTGCGTGGATTGCGACCGGTGGCGAACGCGTTCGGGTTGTTCGTCGGGCTGATGTACAGCGCGGGCATCGGCTGATGCGCCGTCGTCGCCAACTCGCGCACGATGCGGAACATCGCCGGTTGTTCCACCTCGGTGACCGGCTGCGCATGCATCGCTCGCAGTGCGAGCTTGGCACTGTTGAAATAGGCGTAGCCGTTCATACCGATCGCGAGCGCGACCGACACGAACAGAATCGTCGGACTGTTGAACAACGCTCCCACGAAGACGATGAGCGCGGACATACCGACCAACAGGCCGAACGTCTTTGCGTTGTTCGCGAAACCCATTGCAGCGCCTCTTCCCGGAGTTCTCTCGTTACCCACGGGAAGAACGATCAGCGCACCCCACGAAGTTCCCCGTGGGTAGCGCGTCGGAGACGAGTGGGATCTAGCCGACCCGCTCGACGGTGTAGTCCACCAGCCGACCCAGTGCGTCGTTGGCTGCACCCTGCGGGAGCTTCTCGAGCTCGGCGTGTGCTTTCGCGGCGAACTCTCCGAGTGTCGCCTTGGCCCGCACCATTCCCGGTGAGCGCCCCAACAGTTCGAGCGCCTCGTCGACCGACGCGTCGTCGGTCACGGGGCCGTCGAGCAGCACACGCAGTCGATCACCGTCCGCGCCCTCCTCGCGGAGCGCGAACAGAACAGGCAGCGTGTGCACACCTTCGCGAAGGTCGGTGCCCGGTGTCTTGCCGGATTGCTCCGTGGCCGACGAGATGTCGATGATGTCATCGGAGATCTGGAACGCAGTGCCGACAGCGTCACCGAGACGTTCCAGCGACGCGACGTGCTCGGCGTCTCCGCCGGAGAACGTACCGCCGAAGCGGCCACACGCCGCGATCAACGAACCGGTCTTCTCCCAGACGACGCGGAGGTAGTGCGCGACGGGATCCTCGTCCTTCTTCACACCGATGGTCTCGCGCATCTGGCCGGTGACCAACTCGGCGAACGTCTCGGCGATGATGCGGACGGCCTCGGGACCGAGCGTCGACACCAACCGCGACGCGTGGGCGAACAAGTAGTCGCCGGCGAGAATGGCGATGCTGTTGCCCCAGCGCGAGTTCGCGGACTCGGCGCCGCGCCGCATAGTCGCCTCGTCCATGACGTCGTCGTGGTACAGGGTCGCGAGGTGCACCAGTTCGACGACGGTCGCTGCGGTGACGATCGACTCGTCGGTCGGGTTGGGTCCGAGCTGAGCCGTCAGCACGGTGAAGAGCGGACGAAATCTCTTACCGCCGGCCTTCGCCAGGTGCAGCGCGGCCTCGGTGAGAAAATCCTCGCCGTCGGACAATTCGGCGATCATCAGCTTCTCGACGCGTTCCAGCCCCGCGGCGACGGTGTCTGCAAGCTGCGGATCGACGAGGTCGACCCCGGCAACGACCGTAGATCCGGCCGCGTCGAAAGTGCTCACGATTGTTCGTCCTGTCCTCGTCGGGGGCGTCGTTTCGTCTCTACCGTAGTGAACCTGGCGCGGGCGAGCGCCGGAAGGTGCCACACACCACGCGAGAGGGGGCCGAAACCCCGCGGGAGCAGGCCCGTCGGCGCCACTGCTTTACTGGACGGGTGAGCGCTGTGCGAAGCACCGACGTCCTCGTCATCGGCGCGGGCCCTGCCGGGTCGTCCGCCGCGGCATGGGCGGCAAGAGCAGGCCGGGATGTCGTCCTCGCGGACGCGGCGACCTTTCCGCGTGACAAGACGTGCGGCGACGGACTGACACCGCGCGCGATCGCCGAGCTGAATCGTCTGGGACTCGGCGACTGGGTTCGGGGACGAGCGGAGAATCGCGGCCTGCGACTGTCCGGTTTCGGTCAGGAACTTCAGTTGGAATGGCCGGGCGGGTCCTTGCCGACGGTCGGAAGCGCAGTCCCGCGAACCGAACTCGACGACCGAATCCGTGTCGCGGCAGTCGATTCCGGTGCCACGATGATCGAGGGCGCGAAGGCTGTCGACGCAACCACCGACGGCGCGAGAGTCACCTCGGTGACGTTCGCGAACGGTGACGAGATCCGCTGCGAGAAGCTGATCGTCGCCGACGGTGTGCGTTCCACACTCGGCAAGAAACTCGGCCGAACGTGGCATCGCGACACCACGTTCGGGGTCGCTGCCCGCGCGTACATCGACTCCGACAGGTCGGATGATCCGTGGATCAGTTCCCACCTGGAACTGCGTGACGCCGCGGGCACGGTACAGCCCGGCTACGGCTGGATCTTCCCGCTCGGCACCGGTCAGGTGAACATCGGCGTCGGCACATTGGCGACGGCCAAGCGCCCCGGCCCCGGAGCGTTGCGGCCACTGCTGGATCTGTACACCTCGCAGCGTCGGCAGGACTGGTCGTTGACGGGTGACCTTCGCGCAGTGGCGTCGGCTCTGCTTCCCATGGGCGGCGCAGTGTCGAATGTGGCCGGAGTGAACTGGGCAATAATCGGCGACGCCGCCGCGTGCGTGAACCCGCTCAACGGCGAAGGTATCGACTACGGCCTCGAAGGCGGCCGGTTCGTCGCCGACATGCTGAGCGAGAACGACCTCACACTGGCATGGCCGACGCTGCTGCGTGAGCACTACGGACAGGCCTTCTCCATCGCCCGACGCCTCGCCGGGCTCCTGACCGTCCCTCGCTTCCTACCCGCGACGGGACCGATCGGTATGCGCTCGCGTGCGTTGATGACCGTCGCGGTACGCGTCATGGGAAACCTGGTGACGGAGGCAGATTCGGACCTCGTCGCCCGGGCATGGAGAGCGTCGGGCACCGCGTCACTGAAGGTCGACAGCCGGCCGCCCTTCACCTGACGATCAGCGCACGGCGCGGTGCAGTGCGACGATTCCGCCGGTGAGATTGCGCCATTGCACGCCGGACCAGCCCGACTCGGCGATGGTGGTGGCCAACTGCTCCTGCGTCGGCCAGGCGCGGATCGATTCCGCCAGGTAGACGTAGGCGTCCGGGTTCGACGAGACGGCCCGCGCCACGGCAGGAAGCATCTTCATCAGATATTCCATGTACACCGTGCGGAACGGGGTGAACGTCGGCGTCGAGAATTCACAGATCACGAGGCGCCCGCCGGGCTTGGTGACACGCGCGATTTCCCTCAGACCCGCCTGGAAGTCGGAGACGTTCCGCAGCCCGAAGGAGATGGTCGCGGCGTCGAAACTGGCATCGGCGTACGGCAGGTGCATGGCGTCGCCGGCCACCATCGGCACCGGCCGCGCAGCGCCCGCCTGCAGCATCCCCTTCGAGAAATCGGTTGCGACGCACCATGCGCCGCTACGCGCCAGTTCGACCGTGGAGACCCCGGTTCCAGCCGCGAGATCCAGGACCTTCTCCCCCGGCTTCAGGTTCAACGCAGCGCGGGTCAGCTTCCGCCAACTGCGATCCTGACCGAACGACAGAACGGTGTTGGTGATGTCGTACCGACGGGCGACGCCGTCGAACATCGAGGCGACCTCGTGCGGTTCCTTCTCGAGGGTGGCACGTGAACTTGTAGGCACACGATCGAGTTTACCGCCGCCGGGATCAGGCTGTTCTCAGCGACCGCTCGCGCTGCCACCCGAGGACGTCGCCGTAGTGGCCGAGCAACTCGTCGCAGATGGCGGGCCAGGTGCGGTGCAGCACCGACGTGCGGGCGGCCTCACCGAACCGGGCACGCATGACAGGCGAGGCCAACGCCGCCACAGCGCTCGGCAGCAACTCGCAGAATCTGTCGACGGGCAACAGATAGCCGTTGCGGCAGTGCGCCACCAGGTCACGTGGGCCTCCGGCGTCGGGACCGATCACCGGGACCCCGCTGGCGAGTGCTTCCTGGACGGCTTGGCAGAACGTCTCGTGCTCACCGGGGTGCACGAACACGTCGAAGCTCGCGTACGCCTGCGCCAACTCGTCGCCGCCGAGCTGGCCGGTGAAGACCGCCGTCGGCATCAGCTTCTCGAGCGCGCCCCTGTCCGGACCGTCGCCGACGATCACCACCTGCACGTCGTCGGGCAGAGCAGCGAGTCGTTCGACGTGCTTCTCCGGTGCGAGCCGCCCGACGAACCCGACGATCAGCCTGCCGTCGGGCGCCCACTGCGTACGCAGCGCCTCCCGGCGCGACGACGGCGCGAAACGGACGGCGTCGACGCCTCGGGCCCAACGGTGGACCCGCGGTACACCGTGCAGTTCGAGAGCTTCGACGGCCGAGCTCGACGGGGCCAACGTCCGTGCCGCTCCGCGGTGAACCCGACGTGTCCACCGCCACGCCGCACGGGATGTCAGACCGAGGCCGTAGCTTTCGGCAAACCCTGCGACGTCGGTCTGGTAGACCGCCACCGCGGGCACACCGAGACGGCTTGCCGCTGCGAGTCCGCCCGCACCGAGCAGGAACGGAGACGCGAGGTGAACGACATCCGGCGCGAATTCACGGATCGTCGCCGTCAGGCCCGGACCGGGCACGCCGACAGGAAGCGAGCTGATCTTGGGGACCATGACGGCCGGGACGCGATGGACCGGTACGCGATCGTGCTCGATCGAGGCTCGCGGTTTGCCCGCTGGATTGTCCGGAGCGACGACCATGGCGTCGTGGCCGGTGCGTCGGAGATGTTCGAGAACTCGAAGCACCGAATTCGTGACGCCGTTCATGTTGGGTAGGAACGATTCCGCAACGATGGCTACTCGCACGATCCTCAGTGTGGAGCCGGACTCGGACCATCCGGCAGCGCCGACGTTACGAGCGGGCGAAGTTCGCGCTAATGCTGCGCGGCGTCACGCAAGAGTCCCGGCGCGAGACGACGATGGATCCGCGAGAGCGTCGACCAGACGATGCGCCCCCGTACGGTGAGATAGCGCATCTGAGTGGTGAGAACAACTGTCGGTCCGTGCGCAGCCACGACCAACCGGCCGCGCAGGATCGGACCCTCCAGTTCCAGAACGACCTCGCGTTCGCCCGTCACAGAGACTCGACAACCGGCAATTGTCTCAGGATCCACGGTCAGCCGGAATCTGCAGAGTGTCGCGAACACGAACCGCGTACCGGCGTCGGGTCTGTCCCCGAACATCGCGCGCGCCCAGGCTTCGGCGGGAGCAATCGTCGATGTAGCCGCTTCGAATCTGTCTGCGTAGTGCAGCCCTACCAGCCGGTGCGGCGCCACCATCTTTTCGGGCACCTCGCCAACCGCGACAACCCCGGTGACGACTACTCCGCGCATGCGATTCCCCCGTGTCGTTCGACATAGAACTGCGGACGGGTCACGTCGTGCACCGCCTGACCCACGATCCCTCATGATGCGATGAATTGCCCGATACTTTCATCGATTGCCGCAATTCCGTCGATGGGCGGAGTATCGGGCAATACGTTCCACTCGACCGATCAGAAAGCCGACTTCTCCCGCCGCCGGAGAAGGAACAACACTCCACCCGCGACGAGCCAGGTGACGACGACGACCGATGCCGCAGGAATGATCGCAACGCCTGCGTTTCTCCCCGCCACCCTGACCAGATCGGGATCCGCCTTCGCATATTCGACATCGATGCGTTGACCCGCAACGAGATTCGTCGGATACAACACGCCCAGTTGCGGATTGTGGGTGACACCGTCCGGGGTGACGAAGCTGACCGCGGAACGCAACTTACCCGCCGACAGCACTTCCGCCGTCGCGCGTCCCTCGTCCGAGGTGATGGTGCGATCGTTCTGCCACGCCGCGACCACCAACAGGAACGCCAGAACGGAAATCCCGGTAGCGACGATCAGGACGGAGATCCGCGCTCGATGCGTGACTTTCGGGGTGCTCACGCCGATAAACGTTACTGTGCGCCCACCGGCTCGCCTCTTTAGGTAGCGTCTGCTGGCATGTCTCGCGACTTCGAGTTCACGATCGTCTCCGAGTACCCTCCCGCCGACGTCCACGAAGCACTGACCAGTGAAGATCAGTGGCTGGCGCGGTTCGAGAAGGCGAAGAAGACCGACGGATACGAAATGATCCGCCACGAGGACGGCGCTTTCACCGTCGACATCTCCGAGGAGGTCGGCACGTCCGAGCTGCCGGGGTTCGTCAAGAAGGTCATCAAGGGCAAGTTGCTGATCACCCGCACCGACCATTGGGGGCCACTCGACGGCGATGCAGCCGACGGCACCCTCGCGGGCGGCTCGTCGTCGCTGCCCGCGAAGGTCGAGGGCACATTGGCGCTTCGACCCGACGGTGACGGGTCGGTCCTGACGGTGCGCGGCCGCTCGACCGTCAAGATCCCTCTGATCGGCGGCAAGATCGAGTCGCTCATCAACGACATGATCAAGGACATGGTCGACCAGGAAACCCGCGAGACCGTCGAGTGGGCCGAAGCGAGAGACACCGACTAGCCGGACTCCTACAGCCGAGCGCGAATGCCGGCGTGCAATTCACGCAGGCCGGAGCGTTCGGTCGTCACTTCGAGCACCCGGATGCCGGCAGGAGTGGAGCCTGCGGAACGACCATGATCGGAGCCGGCGAGCGCGTCGGCAAGTTCGGTCACGTCGACGCGGGAGTGCGGGATTCGGTAGGCCGCGCAGAGGGCCGCGAGGTCCATGCCGTGCGGGGTTCCGAAGACACGCTCGAATGCACCGGCGTACTGCGGATCGCCCTGTTCGAGCAGTTCGAAGATGCCGCCTCCGTCGTCGTTGGCGACGACGATCGTCAAGTCCTCCGGCCTCGGCTCACCGGTTCCGATGAGCAGGCCCGATGCGTCGTGCAGGAAGGTCAGGTCGCCGAGCAACGCGATGGTGCGTCCGGGGCTCGTCAGTGCCGCGCCGACGGCCGTCGACACGGTGCCGTCGATACCGGCGACGCCGCGGTTGGACCGCACCCGGACTCCCGGTGTCGGGTACGCCACGAGTGCGGCGTCGCGCACCGGGTTGGATGCTCCGAGCAGCAGTTGGTCACCGTCCCGCAACGAGGACATGACCGTCGCGGCGACGTGGAGGCCGGTGGGTTTCGGGTGAGCCGCCAGCTGGTCCCGCACAGCGATGTCGGCGCGCGCGGACAGTTCACCGCAACGCGCGAGCCACCCCTCGCTCGGGCTACCTGTGACCACGGCCCGTGTTCCGGTGGCCAGGACGTTGCCGGAGACATCGGGCCACCGCGGACCCGTCGTGATCGCGAATACGTCGACATCGGGGTTCGCGAGCAGGGCGGAGACCGGGCGATGAAGCGTCGGTCGGCCGGTGATGATCGCCTGCTTCGGTCTCAGCTGCGCCAGCGCGAGCGGATGGAGCGGCAGTCCGTGCAGCGGCGCTGTGGGTTCGGCGACGGTCGGCAACCCCGCCAGTTCCGGTCGCAACGCCGCGCCGTGCCCGGAGACGACGACGGTGTCGATCGACAGATCGATGTCGACGGGTACGTCCAGCGTCGCCTGCTGGGTCGTCGTCCAGGCGGTTCCGTCGGCGCGGCCGGCGGGTGCGGCGGTGGCGTCGGCGAGATCGGGCACGAGGGGCTCGCGCAGTGGGATGTCGAAGTGCACGGGGCCTGCGTTTCCGGACCTGGTTCCGCGCGATGCGGCAAGGACACGGCACACGGCGCTGCGCCACTGACTGTTCTGTGCATCGGTCTCGGCGAGGCCCAGGCTGATGGTGGCGCGGACCTGGCTTCCGAAGAGCCCGAGCTGTTCGACGGTCTGGTTGGCGCCGGTTCCGAGCATTTCGTACGGGCGGTTCGCGCTGAGCACGATCAGCGGCAGGCGGGCGTAGTTGGCTTCGAGGACGGCGGGGCCGAGGTTGGCGACGGCGGTGCCGGACGTCATCACCACCGGTACCGGGGCACCGCTGCCGAGGATCAGACCGATCGCGAGGAACCCTGCGGTGCGTTCGTCGATGCGCATGTGCAAGCGAAGCCGTCCGTCAGCGTCGGCTTGCTGCAGAGCGAACGCGAGCGGCGCGTTCCGTGATCCCGGGCAGAGCACGACGTCGCGAACACCGCCGCGGACGAGTTCGTCGACGACGGCTGTGGCCTGAGCACTGGACGGGTTCACCACTTCAGATTGTCAGATTCTCGCGTCGGCGCCCTAGTCGGCCCGCCTGTGTCGTGTTTGACACGATGAAGGAGTGAGAACTGTCTTCGATCCGTCCGAGATGCCGCCGGGCGGCTTCTATTCCCTGCTCACAGCCTCAGTAGTGCCGCGTCCCATCGCCTGGGTGTCCACAGTGTCGGCCGACGGTGTGGCCAATCTCGCGCCCTACAGCTTCTTTTCGGTGTCCTCGTCGACGCCGCCGGTCGTGCAATTCACATCGGTGGGTCGCAAGGACAGTTTGCGGAACATCGAAGCCACAGGTGAGTTCGTGATCAACGTGGCCACCGAGTCGATGGTCGAGCAGATCAACGCGTCCTCGGCCGGCTACGAACACGGTGTCAGCGAACTCGAAGAGCTCGGCATCGCAAGCGAACCAAGCGAGAAGGTCGCACCTCCTCGCGTCGCCGGTTCACCCATCGCGATCGAGGCATCGCTGCACCGAATCGTCGAGGTCGGCAATTCCTTCGTCGTCATGGGCAGCGTCGTCGCACTCGCCGTCCGCACCGACGCCCTTGCCGACGACGGCTTGCCGTCGTTCGCCGCCGTAGCCCCGGTGAGTCGACTCGGCCGCAACGAATGGGGCCTCCCTCCCGAGGTTCGTCTGTTGGATCGACCCAGGCGTCCCGACACCACGGAGTGAGGCACAGGTCATAGAGTTCAAGTCATGCCCGATGCTCGAAAAGGTCATGCAGTGCTCCCCGAGATCGGCGAAGTCGGTCGTCAGGCCTACGCCTCGCTCAGATCACGGCCGACGCCACGTGCCGAACGCTACGAACTCGGCAGGCAGTTGCGTGACAAAGTCTCCCGCGAGTCGATGGGCGATTGGACGCCGCCCGCGGATCGATACGATCCCATCCGCCAGATCGAGTTCTCCCACGACGGCCGGATCGACTGGCTCATTCCGGTACGTGCCGAACGGATGGTGGAGTCGCCGTACGGGTTCCTGCGCGGCACCGCGATCGTCATGGCCAGAGACGTGGCCCTGCTGCCGTCGACCGGAATCAATCCGGTGATCAGCGGCGACTCGCATCTCGGCAATTTCGGGTTCTACGCATCTCCCGAGCGTGACCTGGTGATCGATCTGAACGATTTCGACGAGGCGCACCCCGGCGGGTGGGAATGGGATCTCCGACGCCTCGTCGCAAGCATCTGGGTGGCCGGCCGGCAGAACGGACGCACCGAAGCCCAGTGCGAGGAGGCCGTCGCCGCATGCGTGCGGGCGTATCGCGTCGAGGTGTCACGCTTGGCCGACGAGCCCCTGATGTCGCGGTCGTTCCAACGGCTCACCGCGGAGAAATTGCAGGCCGACGCCACCGAGGGTTCGCTGCGCAAGGAGATCAAGCGAGCCACGAAGAAGGCTCGTCGGCGCACCAGCGACCGCGTTCTTCCTAGGTTCACCGAGGAACACGAAGGCACCCGCAGGCTGGTCGAGGAGCCCCCGATCACCACCCGCATCTCGGCCCGCGACGAGGATCTCCTGGCCGAGGGGCTGGACGAGTACCTGACGACGCTCTCCCCGCACTGGCGTCGGGTGCTCGGTGGGTACACGCTCATCGACGTCGCGCATCGAGTCGTCGGCGTCGGAAGCGTCGGACTGCGGGCGTACGTGGCACTGCTCGAGGGATCGAGCCCGGACGACGTGGTGTTCCTGCAACTCAAGCAGGCGCGGCGTTCGGTGTTGGCGCCGTACGTGCACGGCAAGGATGCGTGGCACGCGCATCAGGGGCAGCGCGTGGTCGAGTACCAGCAGGATCTACAGACGGTGAGCGATCCGCTGCTGGGGTGGACCACCATCGACGGCAGGCAGTACTACGTGCGGCAGTTCCGGAACATGAAGGGCACGATCGATCTGGGTTCGATCGATGCTCCGGCCCTCGTCGACTACGCGGGAGTGGTCGGTCGACTACTGGCCAAGGGGCATGCGCGTACCAGTGGCGCCTCGATGATCGCCGGTTACGTGGGCAAGTCCGACACGCTCGATATCGCGCTGTGCAGGTTCGCCCGGCTGTACGCCGATCAGACCGAGGCCGATCACGCGTTGCTCGTCGACGCCGTTCGCCGGGGCCGCTTCGCGCTGTGAGTGAAAATGTAGGCCCTTGTCTACCGGGAGCCGAGCCTACCGGGAGCGGAGCCTACTGGGAGCGGAGCCTGCGGAGTGACCCGCCGGTTCCGCTCCACTCGCGTAGGGGTCAGGCGGCGTACTTGGTGACCAGTGCGCCCAGACGCGGGAGTGCCTCGGCGACGTTCTTCTGCGCGGAACCGCGCAGGCTGCCGTAGAACTTCTTCACGACGCTCTTGTCGGTGTCCTCGATGCGCGAGTCCGTCACCGACAGCAGCGCGTTCGACACCTGGTCCGAGTTCGCGACGAGGTAATCGGAGAACGTCCCGGCGGGCGCGGCGTTGTAGGACTGCCAGAACGGCTCGAGCTGATCGACGAAATCGGGCCACAGTGTCTCGACGGCCTTTTCGATGTACGACGGTCCGACCTTCTTGACAGCTCCGTAGCCGCCCTTGACCGCCAGGCCACTGGCGCCCTTCTTGTCCGACACCTCGGCGTCGATCAGCGCCAGGACGTCGGGCAGCAGAACATCGCGCTTCGACTCGTCGAGCAACGATTCCCTGAGTGCAGCAACCACTTCGAATTCCTCCCGGAGGTTCAGTTTCTTCCTTCGAACCGGGGAAGACTACCGCAGGCCGGTGTATGTTCGCCGAACTCGCTCGTGCCACCACTGCACCCGCTCGGGTGCGGCGGCGAGAGCCGTCAATCTCTGCGGATCGGGTTCGACGGGTACGGCTGCGATGGTTCCGTCCACGATGCCGTGACCGTCCGCGACATCGCCGGTGAACAGGCTTCCGGTCCCGAGGCCGCACGCGAACTCCAACCTGGGGATCGCGGCCGCAGCGGCGAGACCCGAGGCCATCCCCACCGCGGAGTCGAGTGCACTCGACACCACCACGGGCACTCCGTACTCCTCGAGTTCACCGGCGAGTTCGAGTAGGGCCCGCATGCCGCCGAGCGGAGCGACCTTGACGACGGCGACGTCCGCTCCGCCTGCGCGGACCACACGGAGCGGGTCCTCGGCGCGCCGGATGCTCTCGTCGGCCGCGACACGCACTCCGGGGAGAAGACGTCGCAGTTCGACGAGCTCGTCGACCGTCGCGCAGGGTTGTTCCACGTACTCGAGGTCGCCGTCCTCCAGCAACGCCGAGATGGCGTTCACCGCCTGTGGGACGGTCCATCCGCCGTTGGCGTCGACCCGGACGTGTGGGACGAGCGCCCGGACGGCTCGAACCCGCGCGACGTCGTCGGCGACGCTCGTCTCGAAGCTGCCCTGTCCTTTCTCGGCGACCTTGACCTTGGCGGTGTCGACGCCGGGGTATCGGGCCAGGATGGCGGGCACCTCGTCGGGGGTGACGGCGGGGACTGTTCCGTTGACACGGACACGTTCGCGATACGGCTGGGGTGGCCCCTCCCACGCTGCTTCGACGGCCGAGCGCAGCCAGTTCGACGATTCGGCGTCGTCGTATTCGACGAAGGGTGCGAACTCGCCCCAGCCGGCAGGTCCGCGGAACAGCATCACCTCGCGGGTGGTGATGCCGCGGAACTTCGTTCGCATCGGGAGAGACAGGACGTGCGAGGACACGAGAAGTTCGTCGAGAGGCGGTGTCACTGCTGGCCCTCGAGGAGCTGAACCATCAGGGCGTCGGAGTCCGCGAGGACGTTTCCGTCGAGATCACGCAGGACGGCACTGATGAACGTCTTTCGACCCTCCACTCGGTCGACACTGCCCTCGACCACCAGTTCGGTGTCGAGTGGGGTGATCTTGCGGTAGTTGATGTGCAGGTACGCGGTTCGGCTGATCGGACGTCCGTACGCGTGCTGGATCAGCCCGAACATGTCGTCGAACAGCAACGGCAGTGTTCCTCCGTGTGCGGCACCGTTCCCACCCAGGTGATAGCGACGGAACACGCCTCGGCTGCGCACACCTTCCGCGTCGAACTTCTCGATGCGCCACGGCAGCATCAGCAGTGATCCGCGGCCCGGAAGATCGATGGCCCGCCCGGCAGGAGATTCACCTTCGGGAACTCGGAACGGTGCAAGCTCGGCGTTCATCGCTTCGACCTGCTCGGCGAGCTTCTCGGTCAGTTCCTGGGTGGGAGCGGTACTGACGGCGAGGTCCTGCAGTGTCCGCAGCGCTTCGACGAGGCGCCCCCACTCGGGGCCGACGTTCGCGGGGGTGAACTTCGGGAATCCGCCGTGGTGGGAGTACTCGTCCTGGCGTGCGTCGTCACTCATCTGTGCACCGTATCGTGCGGTCCGATGCCCTGGCTCTATCGTGACCCAGGTGACCTTCACTCCTTCGCTCTGGCAGCCGGTTCCCGGGTTCGACGACCTCACCGACATCACCTATCACCGCCACGTCACCGACGACACCGTGCGGATCGCGTTCGACCGTCCCGAGGTCCGAAACGCGTTCCGGCCGCACACGGTCGACGAGCTGTACCGCGCGCTGGAACACGCGCGGGTCAGTTCGGACGTCGGCACGGTGCTCCTCACCGGCAACGGACCGAGCTCGAAGGACGGCGGCTGGGCGTTCTGCTCGGGCGGAGATCAACGCATTCGTGGACGTAGCGGCTACCAGTACGCGGAGGGAGACACCGCGGACACGGTCGACAAGGCGCGGGCCGGGCGGTTGCACATCCTCGAGGTCCAGCGGCTGATCCGGTTCATGCCCAAGGTCGTCATCTGTCTGGTCAACGGTTGGGCCGCGGGCGGTGGGCACAGCCTGCACGTCGTCTGCGACCTGACCCTCGCGAGCCGCGAGCACGCACGATTCAAGCAGACCGACGCGGACGTCGGCAGTTTCGACGGCGGTTACGGCAGTGCGTACCTCGCGAAGATGGTGGGACAGAAGTTCGCTCGCGAGATATTCTTCCTCGGCGACACGTACACAGCCGAGGAGATGCATCGAATGGGCGCAGTCAACCGCGTCGTCGATCACGACGAGCTCGAGAACGTGGCCATCGAGTGGGCCGCGAAGATCAACGCCAAGTCGCCGCAGGCTCAGCGGATGTTGAAATACGCGTTCAATCTTCAGGACGACGGATTGGTCGGCCAGCAACTCTTCGCCGGTGAGGCGACGCGTCTGGCGTACATGACCGACGAGGCCGTCGAGGGCCGCGATTCGTTCCTGCAGAAGCGGGACCCCGACTGGTCGCCGTTCCCCCGGTACTTCTGAAGGTTCATGTCCGTTTCCCGAGATCCCCTCACGCATCGACGCCGCGCACCGGACAGTGCGTGGTCGTCGGTGACGTCGTGGTTCCTGCAGAAGCACGACTACGAATGGATGCGCGAGTTCCAGAACTCACGCCCGTCGGGAAAGATCGTTCGGATCATCGTCGCCCTGTCGATGATCAACATCAGTGCGATGTCGTTCACGTCGCTGTTCGCGATCGGCGGTCCGACGGGCACCGCGGCGACTGCGCTGACGTTGACGCTGTGCATTGTCAACCTGATCATCGCTGCACTGTGGGTGCTTCGGCCGTTTCCTGGGCGCCTCGGCGTGGTGTCGTTCGCGATCTACTCCGACCTGGGCGTCGCCGCTGCACTGTCGGTGTTGGATCTACGCAACGCGCTCCTCGGCTGTGTCCTCTACGCCGTCATCGGTGCATTCGTCACGTTCTTCCTCAGCCCCCGCTGGGTGGTGGCGCACCTGATGTTCGCCTCCGGAATCGCCATCGGCTTCGCAGTGGCGATCTACGTGCGCGGCGACATGGACACGATCACCTTGCTCGTTCAGACCGACGTGGTGCTGCTCGGCATCATGAGTGTTCCCGTCACCTCGCACATCTTCCTGACGACACTGTCCGCCGACGCGCGCAGTTCCGCACTCGATCCGCTGACCGGCCTGCTCAACCGCCGGGGTCTCGACGCCGCACTCGAGGACTTGTGGCCGAGGGGACGCCGCGAAGGTCAGTGTGCTGCGGTGATCGTCGTCGACATCGACAACTTCAAGTCGGTCAACGACATCCACGGCCACGACGAGGGTGACGCGGTGATTTGCCGCGTCGCCGAGCGCCTCACCACACACGTGTCGCGGTACGGAGTGCTGGGACGGACGGGCGGTGAAGAGTATCTGGCTGCCGTGGTGACGTCGAGACTGCACATCGACGCGCTCATCCACGGAATCCGACGTGCCCTGCACGGTGAGGGCGATTTCGTCCCGGTCACCGTCAGCGTCGGCGCCGCGATTCTGTACGCCGAGTCCCACCTGTGGACGACGGGCTCCGACACGGTGAACACTGCGTCGAGAGTGGCCGACTCGATGATGTACGAGGCCAAGGCGTCCGGAGGCAACCGAGTGGTCACCACGCTCATCTGAGCCTGCCCAGATCGACACCGGGCCCAGATCGACACCGGGCCCTGATTGAAACCTGACGAACCGGCAATACGACGATCATGACGACCGACCGCCAGACACCCTCTCCCGAACACCGACGACCGGACGGACTGTCCGACGACACGGTCGCTGCCGTCGGCAAGGTTTCCGAGGCACTCGAGACTATCGAGCGCGCCCGCGGCCACCTGTACTCGTTCCACCAGCTGATGGGACACGCGGACCTGCAGCTCGGCGAGGCAGTCGACGCGCTGCGAGAGGCCGGGAACGCGTCGGCAGCCGACCGACTGTCGGAGGAGATGATCGGTCGCAACGCGATCGACGGGAGGTGGTCGTTCCAGATCGTCGAGGAGTTCGACGATCTCTACTGGTCGGCGTTTCGGCAGCACGAGAAGCAGACGAGGGACGAACTGCAGGAGGGCAAGCGACACGTCTTCGAAGCGGAAATGAAGGAGTCGCGGCGCACACACGACAAACGGGGCCACGAAGCAACACCCTGATGGCCGCATGCTGCAGGCAGGCTGTGGTATCGGTGAGGCTGTGGTATCGATGGGGCTGTGGTATCGATGAGTCGTGGAGATACTCAGCGGCCGAACGATCCTGCGTCCAGTCGACTACGAGAAAACTCTCGCGTTCTACCGAGACGGCCTTGGGCTCGCAGTGCATCGCGAGTACGGAGCGGGGACGGTGTTCTTCGCCGGGCAGTCGCTGATCGAGGTCGCGGCTCACGGTAGTTCCGGTTCCGCGCAGATGTTCGACGGGGCACTGTGGTTACAGGTCCGCGACATCGAGGCTGCCGCCGACGAGCTGCGCGGTCGCGGCGTCCCGATCGAGCGCGACGCGAAGCAGGAGTCGTGGGGTTTGATCGAACTGTGGCTGCGTGATCCGGACGGAGTGCCGATCGTTCTGGTGGAGATACCCGCGGACCATCCCCTTCGGCGGGACACGCGCGGCTGACGCCCGCGAGAGCGCGAGTTCTCAGGAACGCGTCGCGGCGACGACTCTGCGCACTGCTGCGGCGGATTGGGGGCGTGACCACAGAAACCCTTGCGCCAGCGTGCACCCCAGCTCCAGGGCGACGTCCGCCTGCGCCCTGGTCTCGACCCCTTCGATGATCATGGTCAGGCCGAGATCGAGGGCGACGGTGGACAACGCACGCAGCAGCGCCCGTCCTCGTTCGGTGTCGATGTACTTCGTCAGGTGACCGTCGATCTTGATTCCGTCGGGCTCGAACGTGACGAGGCGTTCCAGAGAAGACCAGCCGGAGCCGAAATCGTCGAGGAGAACCTTGAAACCGAGCGCGTGGACGTCGTCGATGTGTCTGCGGATGAGCGGCCCGTCGCTGACGGACGACGTCTCGGTCAATTCCAGTGAGAGAGAACTCGGGGCGACGGAGGACATCGCCACTGCACTCTGCAGCTGGGCGACGGCGTCGGGATGCGCGAGGTGGCGACCGGAAAGGTTGACGCTCAGCCTCAGGTCCGGCCGGGTTTCGTGCCATGCTTCCGCTTCCTTGACGGCAAGGCGCAGCACTTCGAGGTCGATGTCGATGATCAGTTCGCTCGACTCGGCGAACGGCACGAAGTCCGCAGGCGAGACGAGACCCTTCCTCGGGTGATGCCAGCGCGCGAGCGCCTCGAACCCGATGATCTCCTCGGTCCGCAGGTCCACGACCGACTGGAACCACGGCACGATCTGGCCTGCGTAGAGCGCACCCGCCAGGTCGTGATCGTTGTCGAGTTTCGCGGCCGTGGAGCCGACTCGGCGGTGCAGGTCGAGTTGTTCTTCCAGGACGGACCCGTACTGCTCCAGCTCCTGCAGCTGACCGTCGCTCAGCTCACGGGGCATCCTGTCGAGCAGACACAGGGTCCCGATGACCAATCCCTCGCGACCCCGAAGCGGAACCGACGCGTACGACGCGACCCCGTTCTGATCGAGAATGTTGCGTTGCCGCACCGTGGCGTCGACGCGATTGCGGGTGAACACGGCGGCCTTCTCGCTGCGGACGACATCGTCGCAGAGGGTGTCCGAACGTTCGACCGCCGACACGGGAGGCCCGCCGATGTTGACCAGCGTGTACTGAGTCGTTTCGTCGAGAACGTTGAGCTGGGCGATGGCAAAACCGACACTGCGCGCGGCAAGCTCCACCGTCGAACGCAACGCCGGTGTCGTCGCTTCCAGGTCGAGGTACCGGCGGGCGGAGTCGCTCTGCCGACGGGCTTGCGGCCTGCGGGCAGCCGAGGACGGATCGTGCTCCATCGTCGTCTCCTGTCCCACAGTTCCGGCCTCCGCTGTTCCGGCCGCACGTCAGCTTAGCGCCGGAATCCGGTCATGCCGCCCGAACCATGCCGATCACACCGACGGAATTCGGGTGTGGAGCAGTCTGCGCCGCACCACGGCGGCGGCAAGACGCATTCCGTCCGGTGTCGGAGCTGGATCGTCGCCGTAGACGAGTACGCCGAGCGCCGCCAGATCCTGAAGCACGTCGTCTCCGAGGGGGAGGTCTCGATCGGCAGCGTCGGGGCCTCCGACGTGCGACCACCCTTCGGCATCCAACAGCTCGGTCACGAGAGGAGTCGGGTCGTCCGAGCAACTGCCGCGCGCGACATCGGCCAGGACGACCTCGGCCGCGATCGATTCCGGGTGATATTCGGCGCCGACGAGCCGTTCGACGAGCGTCGACCACAACCGATCGGCGCTCATCTCCTTGGCTCGTGCCGTCGGCAGCAAGCGGCCGTGACGTTTGCGGACCAGACCCAACCGGAGCAGGAGCCGTCGGACACGGAGCACGGGTTCGGTGCCTCGTTCGTCGCCGACGGGAAACGGCCATTCTCGTGGCGTCCACAGCGTGCCGAGGGCGTGTTCGACAACTGGCGGGGGCAGATACCCCTTGTCGGTCAACGTGATTCCGTCGCCGACGATGGCGAGCATGCCTTCGAGTCGCCGGACGCAACCGTATGCGGGTGAGATCGCGTCGTGCAGCGCGGTGTTCAGGTCGCGGTAGAGCTCCACGCGCGGGGGGCTGTACCGAGTCCACAGCTCGATCCGATGGTCGAGCAGTTGCTCGAGCAGTACACCTCCTGCGCGCTCGGATCGAAGTATCGAGTCGGTGATGCGCCGACGTTTCGCGGCGACAGCAGATTCCCGCAGCGGCCGACCGTCGATACAGGAGGATTGGAATTCGCCTGCGACGGAAGCGACTTCCAGGGTCTCACCGATCAGGTCGACCATGGCGCGTTCGGCACCCTCGGGATTGTCCTGCCAGGTGACGAGGTCACTGTCCTCGGGCGCGACGCCCGAGGCGTTCACGGCGCGGTCGAAGCGTTCCTGACGACTGGCCTCGTCGGTCGTCGTCAACAGTTCGCGTGTTCGGTCGCTCCGCGCGATGTCCGCGTACCGGGCGTGCCCCAGCCGGTCCAGAAGTTCCGCGAGTGCTTCCGCGACGTCCCATGCGCGATCCGGCTCCCCCACCGACTCGCCGAGGTAGGACCACAGAAATGTCTGCACCGAAATCTGCGTGGGCCCGCTGGGAGGCGAGACGGCGCGCAGCCCTTCCCATCCCAGCGCCGCATCCGCTGCCGACGCAGGGTCGACCGAGTCCAGATACGACAGGGCTGCGGCCACGGCGTCGTCGATCTGCATGCCGTCCACTGTCCCACAATCGCGCGGTCCGACCCGACCACGGAGCCGAGTGACGCACGCCTCTCGCGAATCGGGCAATTAGTGCAAAAAAGTGAACGGAAGATGAACCCCAGGCGTCGTCGAAGAACCCAAGAAGAACACTGTGGGCAAAATTATCCGAACGGGCACTCGGTGCCCCACACTTTCAAGACGTGAGCGCAGAATTCCTCGTACTTCTCGTGGTGGTCGTGACGGCACTGGCCTTCGACTTCACCAATGGTTTCCACGACACCGCCAACGCCATGGCGACGTCCATCGCGACCGGGGCACTCGCGCCCAAGGTTGCCGTGACCCTGTCCGCCGTTCTGAACCTCGTCGGCGCCTTCTTGTCCGTCGAGGTGGCTGCCACCGTCGCCAAGGGCATCGTCAACCTCGGCGACACCGGCGGGCAGTCCCTCCTGACCATCATCTTCGCCGGCCTCGTCGGCGGCATCCTGTGGAACCTCGCAACGTGGCTGCTCGGAATCCCGTCGAGTAGTTCGCACGCTCTCTTCGGCGGCCTCATCGGCGCCACCATTGCAGGCCTCGGCACCTCCGGTGTCGTCTGGGACGGCGTGTGGAGCAAGATCGTCATTCCGGCACTGCTTGCTCCTGTGGTCGCAGGCTTGGTGGCGACAGTCGGAACCTGGGGCATCTACCGCATCACCAACGCCGTCCCCGAGAAGTCCAAGGAACGTGGTTTCCGATGGGGCCAAATCGGTTCCGCCTCCCTCGTCTCACTCGCTCACGGCACCAACGATGCGCAGAAGACGATGGGTGTGATCTTCCTGGCGCTCGTTGCCTATGGCACCGTGACCCCCGATACGGAGATGCCGCTGTGGGTCAAGGTCAGCTGCGCTCTGGCGATCGCGCTCGGAACCTACCTCGGCGGCTGGCGCGTCATCCGTACGCTCGGCAAGGGACTCGTCGAAATCGCGTCTCCGCAGGGAATGGCCGCGGAGTCGTCCTCGGCAGCCATCATCCTGACCTCCAGCCACCTCGGCCTCCCCTTGTCGACGACGCAGGTCGCCACCGGATCGATTCTCGGCTCCGGCCTCGGCAAGCCGGGTGCAGCCGTACGCTGGGGAGTCGCCGGACGAATGGCCGTCGCCTGGGTGATCACCCTCCCCTCGGCCGGAATCGTCGGAGCGATCTGCTGGTTCCTGGCCGACGTCATCGGCGGACTGCCCGGCATCCTGGTCGTCTTCGCGATCCTCGTCGCCGCGTCCGCGCTCATGTACATCCGCTCGCGTCGCCAGCCGATCGACCCTGACAACGTCAACGACGAGTGGGACGGCGGCCTCATCCCGGCCGACGAAAAGTCCCCCACCACGGTCTGAGAGAGACAACACCATGGAAACCCTCATGCACACGCTCGATTCTCTGTGGCAGGTCGTGCTGGTCGGACTACTGCTCGGAGCAGGACTTCCCGCCATCTTCGCGTTCGGTCTCAGGGCGCTGTCGGTCGGTGAGGCACGCGATGACGGCAGCACCGTCGCCACCGCGCGGCCGGCGGTCGCCACCGCTGCTGCCGCACTCTGCTTCGTCGTCGTCGTGGTCGCGATCATCGCAGGAATTCTCTTCATCATGAAGGCGTTCCTCGACAGCACATTCGGCATCTCGGTCTTCTGAATCGGAAGGGACAATCCATGAGCGACACCACGTTTCCCGCGTCCGTTCTCGAATGGCTGCGCGCAGGCTACCCGGAGGGCATTCCGCCCAAGGATCGCTTCCCGCTCGTTGCACTGCTTCGCAAGGCAGAACTCACCGACGCACAGGTTCACGAAGTGGTACTGAGTCTCGTCTCTCCCATCGGAGGCGCACTCGAGGACGGGGCAATCACCAACGCGGAAATCACCGAGTACGTTCGCGAACTTGTCGAACACGAGCCGACGAGCGACGACATCGCGCGTGTATCGGCTCGCCTCGCTGCAGGTGGATGGCCACTCGCAGACCCTTCGTCGATAACCTGAATCACCGTGCCATCGTTCCTCGGTTCGATACTCGAGTGGCTTCGAGTCGGATATCCCGAAGGCGTGCCCGACGCGGATTACGTGCCGCTGCTTGCTCTTCTGAACAGAAGATTGTCCGACGACGAGGTGCAGTCCGTTGTGGATGCGCTCATCGCGAACGGCCAGGTTCCCGCCGACGCAGCGGGTATCGCTGTCGTCATCACGAAGGTCACCAACGAGATGCCTCGCGAGGAGGACATCTCGAGGGTTCGGTCGAAACTGGCTGCGGGTGGGTGGCCATCGGCGGATCCGTTCACGATCTAGAATTTCGCCTGTGAGCGTGCTCGAAGAACTGAAGATCCCCACCGGCGTCGCCGCGGCAGACATCCTGCCGCGGCTCGTCGACGTTCTGGGCGGCTCGGCGCCGGCGGTCCTCCCGGTTCCTGCTTCGGATCCACGGGAGACACGCAGGCTGCGCGACGCTCTGGCTCCCGGAAACGAGATCGAGGATGCCGCAGCGCTTGTCGTCGCCACCTCGGGTACGACGGGCACGCCGAAGGGAGCGATGCTGTCGGCGTCGGCGCTCCGGGCGAGCGGTGAGGCCACGGCGGTTCGGCTCGGTGGGCACGGATCGTGGCTCCTGGCGCTGCCTGCGCATCACATTGCTGGGCTCCAGGTCCTGATGCGCAGTGTGCTGGCGGGCACCGATCCGGTGATTCTGGATGTCGCAGGTGGTTTCGACACCTCGTTGCTGCCCGACGCGATCGGGCGGATGCGCGGTCCTCGGTACACCTCGCTGGTGCCGACGCAGCTGGTCAAGATTCTCGACGATGCGGCGGCGACCGAGGCGGTGGCATCGCTCGACGCAGTACTGCTCGGCGGTGCGGCAACACCGATTCCGTTGCGCGAGCGCGCTGTTGCCGCGGGCATTCGGTTGATCCGGACGTACGGGATGAGCGAAACCGCAGGAGGGTGCGTCTACGACGGAGTTCCCTTGGACGGCGCTCTGCTCCGTATCGACTCGGGGCGAGTGGTGCTGGGCGGGAGCACGATCGCTCTGGGGTATCGAGGTATGCCGGACCATCCGGCGTTCGCCGAGCCCGGTTGGTTCCGAACCGACGACGCCGGGGCGGTCTCCGGCGGTGTGTTGTCCATCTCCGGGCGGCTCGACGAGGCGATCTCCACCGGTGGACTCACCGTCGTACCTCAGGTGGTCGAGGCGGCTCTCGCGACGCATCCGCTGGTACGCGAGTGCGCAGTTCTCGGATTGCCGGACGAGCGACTCGGCCAGAAGGTCGTGGTGGCAGTAGTAGCTCATGAACCACTGACACTTCTTGATCTGCGCCGGCACGTTGCCCCGACTCTGGATCCCACCGCCGCACCGCGGGAGCTGTACCTCGTGGATGCCCTCCCCACCCGCGGACCGGGCAAACTCGACCGCGCTCGCCTGCGCGAGATACTGGCCGCATCGAGCCCGAGCCGGTGAAGTCGACCGCCCGGCGCACGGTGTGCAAGCATTTCCGGTCATGAGCACACTGGTTTGCTTCCACGCCCACCCCGACGACGAGGTTTTCACCACCGGTGGCGTCATGCGTCTCGCGGCGAACGCCGGCCACCGCGTCGTTCTGGTGACGGCGACGGACGGAGCACTGGGCGAGTTCCCGGACGGCATTCTGTCCGACGGCGAGTCGCTCGCGGAACGCAGGCGGACCGAGTTGCAGAAGTCCGCCGATGCGCTCGGTGTCAGCCGAATCGTGCTGCTCCACTACGCGGATTCCGGAATGGCGGGCACTCCGCAGAACGATCTGGGTACGGCGTTCTGCAACGCCGACCTCGACGAGGCGGCAGGCAAGCTCGCGGCGGTGCTGGAGGAGGAACGGGCGGATGTGTTGACCATCTACGACCCGCACGGCGGTTACGGGCACCCCGATCACATCAAGGTGCACGTCGTCGGGCTCCGGGCGGGCGAGTTGGCCGGCACGACGCACATCTACGAGACGACCACCAACCGCGATCACATGAAGCGGCTGATGGAGGCCAACCCCAACTGGTCGGACGACAGCACCCCGCCGGACGTGGAGAGTTTCGGTCTACCGGAGTCGGAGATCACGACCGTCGTCGACGTCAGCTCGGTGATGGACGCCAAGCGACTCGCGATGGAAGCGCACGAGACGCAGGTCGGCGATTTCGGTCCGTTCCTGCAGATGCCGCCCGAGATACTGGCGAGCGTGTTCGGACGCGAGTGGTTCCGACGCGTCGGCGGTGGCCCGGGGTTGACGGAGACGGCACTTCCGCTCTGACCGTGCGCACGGTGCAAGCGTCGTGCATGCACCGTGCAAGCGGCTGGGTTCACGCTGGTCGACATGAACCCAGCCATCGAGGCAGACGGCCTCGTCAAATTGTTCGGCGCACACCGCGCCGTCGACGGTGTGTCCCTCACCGTCCCCACCGGCTCCGTGTACGGAGTCCTCGGCCCCAACGGGGCAGGCAAGACCACCACTGTCCGGATGCTCGCGACTCTCCTGCGTCCCGACGGCGGTTCGGCGCGCATCTTCGGCCACGACGTCACCCGTGAATCCACGGCCGTCCGGTCCCTCGTCGGGGTGACCGGGCAGTACGCGTCCGTCGACGAGGATCTCTCGGCGACGGAGAATCTGATCGTCTTCGCGCGGCTGCTCGGGCGTAGCCGTAGGGACAGCCGTCTGAAGGCAGCCGAACTGCTGGAGGAATTCGGTCTGACCGAGGCCGCGACCAAGCCGCTGAAGAACTTCTCCGGCGGTATGCGTCGACGCCTCGACTTGGCGGCGAGCCTCATCTCCTCCCCTCCACTGCTGTTTCTCGACGAACCGACCACCGGGCTCGATCCCCGCACCCGCGCCCAGATGTGGGACACGATCCGACGTCTCGTCGCGCAGGGCTCGACGGTCCTGCTCACCACGCAGTACCTCGACGAGGCCGATCAGTTGTGCGACCGCATCGCGGTCATCGACCACGGCAAGGTCATCGCCGACGGCACAGCGGACGAACTGAAGTCCTCCATCGGATCGTCGTCGTTGCAGTTGACGTTGCGTGAGCCGACGCGGTTCGCCGAGGCGCGGTCCATCGTCGCGCAGCACTTGGGAGTCGAGGTTCAGATCACCCCGGAATCGGGTCGTCTGACCGCACCCATGGCCGACTCGTCGCAGACACCGGACATTCTGATTCGTCTGCGCGACAACGGTATCGACGTCGACGAGATCACCGTCACCAAACCCAGCCTGGACGAGGTCTTCATGACCATCACCGGCCGCGACGAGAACGAGGCAGCATGACCACGACAATCGACCGACCAGCAGTGGTGCAACCGGACCTGAATCCGACGCGTCACATCTCGCTACGCCAGTCCTTCGCGAATTCGTTCACGATGGCGTACCGAGGACTGCTCAAGTTCAAGCACAACCCGGAGCAACTGTTCGACGTGGTGTTTCAACCCGTCATCTTCACGTTGATGTTCAGTTACATCTTCGGCGGCGCGATCAGCGGCGACGTGTCCAGCTACCTCCCGTTGATCATTCCCGGCATCCTCGCGCAAACGGTCATCACCACGTCCGTCGTCACCGGGACGCAGTTGCGTGAAGACATGGACAAGGGCGTGTTCGACCGTTTCAAATCGCTTCCCATCGCGCGCATCTCGCCGTTGGCCGGTGCGTTGACCGCCGATGTGGTGCGGTACTTCATCGCCACCGTCATCACGTTCGCGACGGGTTTCGCGATGGGTTACCGGCCGGAAGGCGGTGCACTGGGCCTCGTCGCCGCGGGGGCTCTCGTGATCTTCTGCGCCTGGGCCATCAGCTGGATCTTCGCCCTGATGGGTGTCCTGATGAACAAGGCGTCGTCGGTGCAGGGCATCTCGATGCTCATCCTGTTCCCGCTGACGTTCCTGTCCAACGCATTCGTCCCCGTGGACACGATGCCGGGCTGGCTGCAGGCGTTCGTCAAGGTCAACCCCGTCTCGCACCTGGTCACCGCGGTGCGTGACCTGGCGAACAACGGCACCGTCGGCATGGACCTGGTGTGGTCGCTCGTCGGCGCGGCGGCTGTCGTCGTGATCGTCGCCCCGCTGACGGTCAAGGCTTACATGCGCAAGGCGTGAGACTCAGAGCCGGAGCAGTTCGCACACTTCCGCGAGCGCTCCGGCTCTGCTCGTCGACTCGGTTCGTGTCAGTTCGGCATCGACGACGTCCGCGCCGAGCGTGGCTCGGGCTGCGTCCAGGTGCCGATCGATCCGCATGGACGGGTAGTCCTGCCTCGCTCGAAGCTTGCGGGACAGGGCGATCAGCGAGACACCGCCACCGGCGTCGCGCCCGGATTGCACCAGGTACGAGCCGAGCGCACAGGCCACCGCACCCAGCTGCGGCAGATCCTGAAAACCCACCGACCCCGACCTCAGCGAGGCGGCAGCACCCAGATCGGCTGCCTGGGAGTCGATCTCAGCGGTGGCGCCGTGCAAGGCGTGGGCGGCGACGGACGCGCTGGCGAGCATCGTGATGTACGGGTCGCCGCGTCGTTCCTGCTCGAACCGTGCACTGTCGATCGCCCGCCGGTACAGCAACAGCCCGCTGGCGATCTTCCCCTCTGCAAGATCGGCTTCCGCCCGCGTCGCGCCGAGAGATACTGCCCGCTGATCCGCGTACTCGGCATCCGAGGACAACGCCGAGCCGGATCCGGAACCCAACGCAGTGATGGACAAGAGCACGGCACGGCCCTCGTCGACACGTCCGGCCGCGATCATCGACGCACCGGCGAATCCCCGGGTCTGGACCGATTCGTCGTAGGCGTGCATGTCCCACAACAGATCCGCGGCGAGCGTGTAGTTCTCGATCGCGTCGTCCGCAGCACCGGCCTGGCCGTGGATGCTGCCGAGAGTCTGCGCCGACGACGCGACACTCCACATGTCTCCGCGTTCGGCAGCCAGCAGTTTGGCCTCCTCGGCGTCGGATGCTGCCTCGTGGAGGTGGCCGTAGTTCTCGTGCAGCGACGCTCTGATCATGAAGGCTGCGTTGCGCACTGCCGGATCCGCCGACCGCGTTCCGTGCGCGAGCATCCGAGCGAGCCCACGTCCGTCGGCACGTCCGAGCAGCGTCGTGGCCACGAACCTCAGGCTCGTGTCGATACCTTTCCTGGACGCGATAATTCGACGCAGGCGCACGCGCATTCGAGCCGACGCGCGAACGTCTGCGTTGTACCCGACGTGCGCGAGCAACACCAGGTGGGCGAGCACGATCGAATTGTCGTCGACATCGCGCACGCCGTCACCGTCGAACGGGGCCTCCGCCATCCGCGGCGCCCAGTTCAACACCTCGGTGTGCGCGCCGCGCATGGACCACGAGCACGCCAGTATCGCGAAGACCGAGTACGCTGCGGCCCAACGCTTCTCCTGCAGCGAGATGCGTAGCACGTCGACGATGTTGTCGTGCTCGGCCTCGATGGAAGCAGCCGCCACTATCTGCCTCGACGCCCGGAAGTCGACCTCGGCGACGCCGGCAACGTGCACACCCCACTCGATCAGCCGGTCGGTCACGAGTGCCGAATCGGTGTCCGACAGATGCTCCTCGCCGAACTCCCGCACGGTCTCGAGCATGTGGTACCGAACCCGACCCTCCCGGTCCTCGACCGTCAGCAACGACTGCCCGACGAGCCCGTCCACCGCGTCGGCGACATCTATCTCGCCGAACCCGGCGACGCGAGCCGCAGCGTCGGCCGTGAAGCCCGCCGGGAAACGGCACAACCGGCTGAGCACCGCACGGTGCGCGGGGAGCAGCAGGTCCCAACTCCAGTCGATCACCGCGCGCAACGTGCGATGCCGCTCGGGCCTCGTCCGATCACTGCTGCGCAGCAACGAGAATCGGTGCGTCAGACCGGCGCCGATGTCCGCGACACTCATGGTGCGGACCCGAGCCGCGGCGAGTTCGATCGCGAGCGGCAAACCGTCGAGCGACCGGCACAGGCTCGCGACGTCACCCCGGTCGAACGTCACGCCGGGGCGCACGGCCCGAGCACGCGCGACGAACAACTGCGTCGCGGCCGAGTCGTTCCCGTCCGTCTCGAGTGCAGGCAGCTGGTACGTCGCTTCCGCGGTGATCGCCAACGGTGATCGCGACGTCGTCAGGACGGTGACGTACTCACTGGCGGCAACCAACTCGTCGACGACCTGCGCGACGTCATCGATGACGTGCTCACAGTTGTCCAGGACCAACAGACCTGGTGTGACGGACAGCGCGTCACGCAGACGTTCACCCGCGGTCTGCACCCGCGTAATCGGAAAACCGGTCATCTTGAGGTCGGATTCGCTCAGACCGAGGGTGCCGGTGATCGCCGACGCGACGTCCTCCCCTCGCCTCAGGGACGCCAGTTCGACGAAGGCGACCGGCATGCTCGCGGCGGCACGCCGACCCAGTTCGTGTGCGATGCGCGTCTTACCCGCGCCGCCGGGCCCGACGATGGTCGTCACGCGCGCCTCTCGCATCGTCGCTTCGATGGCGTCGATGTCCGCACCGCGGCCGATCAGGGCGTTCGGCGACGCTCTGAGCCCGACCGTGGCCGGTGTTCTCGGTACAGGAGCCTGCAGGAGTTCTGCGTTCAACTCCACCAGCGCCGGCGACGGATCCGCACCCAGGGTGTCCACGAGGAGGCGACGAACACGAGCGAACACGGCCAGGGCCTCGTTGGTCCGATCGAGCGCGCGAAGGCAGCGCATCAACTCCGCGGCGACCCCCTCGTCCAGTGGATCGTTCTCGTGCGACGCGGTCAGAAGCGGCAGCGCGGCCCGGTGGTCGCCTCTCCCCACGTGGGCCGCGATCTCGACCGAGGTGAGGTCCACGGCGAGAGCGTCGGACCGTCGGCGCAGATCGTCGACGAGCGGGAGATCGCCGAGGTCGGCGCCCGGCTCACCGCGCCACAACTCGCGGGCGTCGGCGACGGATGCCAGCGCCTCCGTGTGGTCACCGCGTTCGACGTGGCGTCGGGCAACCGACAACAGCGATGTCGCCTGCGTCAGATCGACGCTGTCGACGCCGAGAACGAGCGCATATCCGCTGGGGCCCACATCGAGCGCCCCGGCGGGAAGCAGCGACCGGAGCCGCGAGATCTGGGTGTGCAGGGCGTTCTTCGGCGAGCGGGGTGGCTCACCCGGCCAGACGTCCTCGACCAGCGCAGCAACGGACCGTCGGCGACCAGGTTCGAGTGCGAGCGCCATTAGCAGAGCCCTCGCCCGGGCGCCCGGCACCGGCACCAGCGCACCGTCGACCCGTGTCACGACAGCACCGAGCAACCCCACCTCGACGTCGGGACGTGGGGTCGGCCTGATGTCGGCCGCGCGCTGGTCGACGGGTTCCGTGTGCACTGCGGGCCATCGTAGTCACCGGGCGACTTCACCTGTATTTTCACCTTCGAGTCGGTTATCGGTCGGTAAACAAACCGATTGACGGTATGGTGTGACGGGTCGGGGAACGGAACGCTCACTGGACGGGAGGCCACGAGCAACGATGGGTTCGTCAGTCGGCATGTCCATGGGTGCAAGCGGCATCCGCGCGGTCCGGACGTCGGACGGGCATTCGTTCACCGTCGAGACGTTTCCGTCGGCTCGGTCCGTCCCGGATGCCGAGGACGTCGCACACGCAATTCGCGCCATCGTCGACCGCCCGGATGCACCGACGTCACTCGGTGTCGCCTTTCCGGACCCGGATTACAGTTCTGCCCTCAAGACCGCGCTGGTCGAGGAGTACGTCTCCGAGGTACACATCATCTCGGAGATCTCCGGCACCATCGAGCAGCTGCGGGCCGACCCGGAGTTCCGTTATCGCACGGTCGCGTTGTACGACCTGGGCGCAACCGGCCTGGAAATGACCATCGCGGACATCGACAGCGGGACGATCTACGCGGCCACCCGATCGAACGAGCTCAGCGGTTCGTCCATCGACTGGACCGTTCGTGAACACCTGCTGACGCTCGACATCCTCGCGGAACCTCGCAACCACGAGGAAGAGGCCTCCCTGCTGGAATTCAGCCGGGAGATCAAGGAAGCACTCTCCACTCACGAGGCGACGCAGACGTCCGACGGTCAGTTCCGATTGATGGATCGGCGCATGTTCGATCTCCAGATCATCCGGCCGGCGGAGCGCACGGCCATCGCGCTGCGTGACTTGGCCGAGATGTCGGAGATCCCACCCGAGGTCGTCGTGGCCATCGGCGGTGGCGCACACATTCCGCTCATCCGGGACGTCCTGAGTCGGTACCTTCGCATTCCCGTCGTGGTGCCCGACGCCCCGGAGCTCATGGCCGCCGAGGGCGCTGCGCTGTACGCGACGAGGGTGGACGGTGCCAGACCGCCCGCGCCGACGGTCGCGAAACGCAGTGCTCGCACGTTGTTGACGCCGCTGCTCAGGTTCGGCTTGCCGTCGATCGTCGCCATCGGCTTTCTGTCCTGGATGGTGTGGCCCGACGACGGCACCGACCGCACTGTCGCGGGTACCCCGGTGACCACCATCGCCGACACCGCGTCGACGACGAAGGTGACCGCGTCCGACGAGCCGGCATCCGCAGCCGACAGGTCCGCACTACCGGCCGCGCCGACTGTCACAGCGACGACCACCGCGGCGCCGCAACCGGACCCCGAAGCACCTGCGCCGCACTCGGGTAACGGCGGTGCTAGCTACGACGGTGGTAGCTACGGCGGCGGTAATTACGGTGGCGGTTACGTGGTTCCTCCGCCGCCTCCCCCGCCACCGCCTGCCCCGTTCGGGCTTCCGCGTATCGAACTGCCTCAGATCCAGCTACCCCCGATTCCGCGCCTGCCGTTCCCGTGATCGGCGTGCTCGGTACCTCACCGACACGCGCATGGAGTCGATAGGCAAGGATCAAGCCATGGCCACCACAGCACAATGGATCGAGGGCGCACGCCCGCGGACCCTCCCGAACGCCATCGCACCGGTTCTCGTGGGAACGGGTGCGGCGGCATCGATCGACGGGGTCGTGTGGTGGAAAGCAGTGCTGGCGCTCGTCGTGTCTCTCGCGTTGATCATCGGCGTCAACTTCGCCAACGACTACTCCGACGGCATCCGTGGGACCGACGACGAGCGCGTCGGGCCGTTGCGTCTCGTGGGATCGGGTGTCGCGTCGCCGAGGGCCGTGAAGTCCGCTGCCATCGGATGCTTCGCCGTCGGCGCCGTCGCCGGGCTCGTCCTCGCGGTGACGTCCGCGTGGTGGCTGGTGGTCATCGGCGTCGTCTGCATCGCCGGCGCGTGGTTCTACACCGGCGGCAGCAAACCGTACGGCTACAGCGGGTTCGGCGAGATCGCGGTGTTCGTGTTCTTCGGTCTGGTGGCGGTGTTGGGAACTCAATTCGTTCAGGCCGGCCGAATCGATTGGGCCGGTGTTGTCTCGGCTGTGGCCGTCGGCTCGTTCTCGAGCGCAGTTCTGGTGGCCAACAACCTGCGCGACATCGACACCGACCCGGATTCCGGCAAGAACACGCTCGCGGTCCGGTTGGGAGACACCCGGACTCGCCTACTGCACCTGGGGTTGGTGGTCGTACCGTTCGCGGTCACCGTAGCGCTCGTCGCGCGCACTCCGTGGGCTCTGATCGCCCTGATCGCACTGCCACTCGCTGCCCGGGCGAACAAACCGGTCCGGTCCGGAGAAACGGGCCTCGCTCTGATCCCCGCGCTGCGTGACTCCGGCCTGGCGATGCTGGTGTGGGGACTCACGACCGGCATCGCACTCGCCGTCTCCTAGCCTGCCGGCCCGCTGTCTCCTGGTCTTGCGAGGCTCAGCGCTTCTCGGGAACGAACGCCCCGAGCAAGAAGTTGACGATCGAGATGATCAACGCGCCCCAGAACGCTGCGCCGAATCCGCTGATGAGCAGACCGTAATCGGTGGCGGTGGAGATCCACGCGCTGAGCATCAGCATGAGGGCATTGATGACCAGGGTGAACAACCCGAGCGTGAGAATCAGTAGCGGTAGCGACAGCAGCTTGACCACTGGCTTGATGAATGCGTTCACGATCGTGAACACCGCGGCGATGCCTGCGAGGACCACCAGATCCCACCCGGTGCCGCGCCCGGAGCTGGCGAGATCGATGCCGTCGACCCACTGCGCCGCGAGCCAGATCGCAATTGCATTGATGACGAGCCGTACCAGGAATGTCATGCCCACACCCTATGCGAGCACACACTCACGCCTCAGTACTTGAATCCGGTCACGAGGCAAGGCGAGCGCGCAATCCGTCCGGGTCGCCGAGAATTCCGTTCCGCTCGAGGTCTCCGGCTCTGATCAGCCCGAGTAGCACGTGTGTGCAGCGAATTTCGGAGTCCTTGGCGGCAAGCGCCTCCTTCAGGGACAGTTTCAGCGCCTTCTTCGAAGCCGACGTGAACGCCAGGTGCCCCGTCCGTCGCCCGAGCCATCCTCGTTTCTCACTCCGCGGTCGATCGAGAGCACCTGCGCCGAACGACGCTTCCAGGCTTGCCCGCACTGCATCCAGATCGATACCGATCGAACCGAGCGCTTCTGCATCGCTCGCACCGAGGGCACCGCCGTCGGGTAACGACGACCGCACCGAATCGCGGGTGTATCCCTCGTCTTCGAGGACAGCTGCGAGATCGTTGTCGGCCGAGGAGAGCACGCCCAGGAACACGTGCACGGGTTCGATCCGCGTCGCGTGCAGCTCACGCGCCTCCGTCTGCGCAGCGAGGACTGCCATCCTCGCCTCGTCGGTGAATTTCTCGAACATCGCCGTTCTCCCTACGTGTCGTGCGTCAGATGTTGTTGTGCTTCTTGTGCACTGCTTGTTTGCTCACTTCGAGCGAGTCGGCGATCGCCTGCCACGACCAGCCTTGTCTGCGTGCGTTCGTGACCTGAATTGCTTCGAGCCGTTCGAGTAGTCGCCGTAGGGCCAGCACCGCCCGAAGCCCTTCCTCCGGATCGGGGCTACCCGCCGCAGCCGCCAAGGTTGTTGCTTCCGTCATGTTGTCAACTTTAGTTGACAAACATCCAATGTCAACCCTGGTTGACGACGATGGCGCTCCCCTAGGGTGGAAACATGACCGCGAACTTGACCCGAACCGAGACCAGACGCCGCGCACGCCACATCACCGGCGTGTCGTATCGGGTCGAGCTGGATCTGCGAGGAGCACTCGAATCCGGCGCGGACACCTTCGGCACCCGCACGACCCTCGAGTTCGATGCCACTACAGAAGCGACGTGGCTGGACTTCATCGGTCCCGAAGTCCGTTCCGTGACCGTCGACGGCACACCTGCACCCGTCGACTACGACGGTTCACGCATCGGACTCATCGGCCTCGGTGGCCACCATGTAGTCGTCGTCGACGCAGTGGGTCGATACAGCCGTTCCGGCGAGGGTCTGCACCGATTCGTGGACCCGGCCGACGACGAGGTCTACCTCTACACGCAGTACGAGCCCGCCGATGCCAGGCGAGTCTTCGCGAACTTCGAGCAACCGGACATCAAGGCGCCCTTCGTGTTCGAGGTACAGGCCCCCGAGAACTGGGAAGTGCTGTCGAACCGCACCGGGACCAGGTCCGGTGCCACCGTCACGTTCGAGCCCACGTTGCCGATCTCCACGTACATCACAGCCGTCGCCGCCGGACCGTATCACCGAGTCGACTCTTCCTGGCAGCGCGGAGAACTCACCGTACCGTTGGCTGCACTGTGCCGCGCGTCCCTCGCCGAACACTTCGACCCGGACGACATCTTCGAGATCACGAAGCAGGGCCTCGACTTCTATCACGATGCGTTCGACTTCCCGTATCCGTTCGGCAAGTACGACCAGATCTTCGTTCCGGAGTACAACCTGGGCGCAATGGAGAATCCGGGCCTCGTCACCTTCACCGAATCCTATGTGTTCCGTTCTGCAGCAACCGAAGCGCAGTACGAGCAGCGCGCCAACACAATCCTGCACGAGATGGCACACATGTGGTTCGGCGACCTGGTGACCATGGAGTGGTGGGACGATCTGTGGTTGAAGGAATCGTTCGCCGACTTCATGGGCGCCTTCACCTCGGCTCGCGCGACTCGATTCTCCGACGCCTGGGTCAGCTTCGCCAACCGTCGGAAGGCCTGGGCCTACCTTCAGGACCAGCTGCCGACGACGCACCCCATCGTCGCCGATATTCCGGACCTCGAAGCAGCGAAGCTCAACTTCGACGGCATCACGTACGCCAAGGGCGCCAGCGTCCTGAAACAACTCGCCGCATACGTCGGCGAGGACGCGTTCTTCGAGGCCTCGCGACGATACTTCGCAGAATTCGCCTACGGAAACACCACTCTCGCAGACCTTCTGACGCATGCGTCGGCGGCGTCGGGACGAAATCTCGACGACTGGGCGTCAGCCTGGCTCCGGACGACCGGCGTGTCGACGCTGTCCTACACCGGATCCGCCGTCGAACAGACCGATCCACGTCCGCACCGCCTCGCGATAGGACTGTACGACGAGGACTCCGACGGACACCTCGTGCGGACCGGCCGTCACGAGATCGACATCACCGACACAACCACACCGGTCGATCTACCCAGCGCTGCACTGACTTTGCTGAACGACGACGATCTCACCTACGCGAAGATCCGATTCGACGACCGCTCGTTGGAGACGATCAGAACATCGCTCGGGCGCCTGGTCGATCCCCTGGCGCGTGGGTTGGTGTGGTCGGCACTGTGGAATGCGACGCGTGACGCCGAGCTGGACCCCGAGATCTACCTCGACATCGCGTCGAGATTCGCGGGATCGGAGCCGAAGGTAGGCATCGCGGGCGCGGTGGCGGCGAACAGTCAGTACGCCGTCGATCACTATCTGCCCGAATCCGGCTCTGCCGCGGCGGACTGGCTCGCAACGTGCTGGAGCAGGCTCGAAACCGCGGACCCGGGCAGTGACGCACAGATCGTCTGGTTCCGAGCGGTGGCGTCGGCGTCGCAGCGGTCGGACGTTCGGGCCGGGCAGATCGAGCGCGTCGTCGACGGCACCCTGCCGATCGAGGGAATCGATCTCGATTCCGAGCAGCGATGGCTGTTGCTGCGTTCGCTCAGCGCCCTCGGCCGTACCACCGTGGCGCGCCTCGATGCCGAGCTGGACACGGACACGACGTCCTCCGGCCGAAATTCCTACCGTGCCGCCGTCGCCGCGCAGCCGACGCCCGACGCCAAGGCACGGGCCTGGGCCGACGTGATCGACTCCGACGAACTGTCCAACGACGCCGTCGACGCCACACTTGCCGGTTTTCGTGCCGGTGGCCGTGAGCTGTTGTCCGCGTTCGACGATCGCTACTTCGACGTCATAGCCGACCTGTGGTCGACCCGCAGCATCGAGATCGCCCGACGGCTCGTCGTCGGTCTGTTCCCGCAGCAGGAGTCGACCGACGCCGCCGACGCGTGGCTCGCGGGCCACGAGTGGGCACCGGCGGCGTTGCGCAGGCTCGTCATCGAACAGCGTGATCACTTGGCCCGGAGTATTCGCGTGCGTCGGGCGTTCAACGGGTAGGTTTCCGCCAGACCGACACGTGCTTGACGCTGTCCGAAGTGAAATCCGATCGATCCCAATCGGCCCACCGACTCTCGAGCCTCATCCCGGCTATCCGGGCCATGAGGTCGAGCTCGGCGGGCCAGACGTAGCGAAAGGGAATGCGGCGGAAAGACCCTGAGCCATCACCGGACACCGTCACATGAGTCGAGGTGAACTGTTGCGTGCCGACGTCGTACCGATCGAACCCGACATACCCACCGCCGTCGACCGCATCGTTCACCGCGAACGGGACCGTGTCTTGACCGGGCGGTAGTCGGCGCAGGTCCGGCACCCCGACTTCGACGAGGAACCGTCCACCCGGACGTAGGTGGGATGCGGCGTTCTCGAACACGGCCACCTGCCCGTCCTGAGTTGTCACATTGCCGATCGTGTTGAACACCAGACACACCAGGGCGAACTCACCGTCGACCCGTGTCGAGGTCATGTCGCCGATGTGCACCTCGACCGACTCGCCACCGGGTTTGGTTGCGATTCTCGACGCCATGGCACCGCTCAGCTCGATGCCGCTCACCCGTAGCCCGCGCAACGCCAGCGGCGCGGCAACCCGTCCGGTCCCGACGGCGAACTCCAGGACCGGACCATCCGCCAGCTGCGCCAGCAGCTCCACTGCCGGATCGACTGCCGCGGAATCGTTCTCGCCTCCCGGATCGTCGTATCGCGCGGCCACGCTCTCCGGAAACCACCCGTCCTTCGGATCATCGGTGGACTCGTCGTTCACTGCCATAGTCGCCGGACGCTACACCCGTGGTGCGGTGCGTTTCCAATGCTTTCGAGGCGAGCCCCAGGTCGAACTGGCTTTCTGCAGTTCGTGTCGGACCCTCTCGGTACATTCGAAAGCATGTTCGATACGGGGGTTTCGGCGGGGTACGACGGTACCGGGGTCGGTACGGCGGGGTCGAGTACTGCGTGCGTGGCCGGGTTGACGGGTTATGCCGCGGTGTGCCGGGTGCGGGAGAACATCGCCCGCGCCAGGACGGTGGAGGCGGTGTGCGAGATCGCCGACATCCGCCTCGCCGACGCCGACGGCACCGGTGGGGATCCGGCGACTGTTCTGGCGCAGGTGGTCACGGAGGTGGCGGTGTCGCTGGGTCTGTCGCAGAGCGCCGCGCGGCCGTTGTTGAGCGTCGGGCAGGAGTTGTCGCGGATGCCGCTCACGGCGCTGCGGTTCGTGTTCGGCGGCGTCGACTGGCCGCGGGTGCAGGTGTTGACTGCCGTGTTGGGGAAGGCATCCGATGCCACGATCGCGGCTCTGGAATTCGAGGCTGTCGCTGCGGCGGAACGGTTGACTCCGCGGTCACTGCGACTGTGGTTGTGGCGACTGTGGTTCTCCCACGACCGCGACGAAGCAGCGGCCGCGCAGGAGAGCACGGTGCGCAGTAACCGGGGGATGCGGGTGCGCCGCGACTGCGGCGGGGCGTCGGTGCTCGAAGCGATCGTCACCGACCTCGAAGGCGCCGAAGTCGAAGCATTGGTGACCGAGATCGCCGCGACGGTCTGCCGAGAGGACCCGAGGTCGGCGACAGCGTTGCGGGTCGATGGGTTGATGGCGTTGATCCACGGCGAACACGCCCTCGAATGCCAGTGCGGGCGCGGTGAACGATGCCCGCACGACGGTGCCGCAGACCGGCCCGATCCCCGGCGGGGACCGTTGGTGCAGATCCTCCTCGACGCCGAAACTCTGCTCGGATTGCGTCAGAACCCGGCCGTACTGGCCGACGGAACCCCACTCGATCCGGAACTGGCTCGGCTCATCGCCACCGACGCCCACTGGCAAGGCCTGCTCACCGAACTCCACGACGTCCTCACCGCCCGAGCACCACACCCCCAACAGTCCAGCCACACCGAAACAGAGACAGAAGCAGAGGACGCGGAGAACACCGAGGCCGTAAATGACGCCGAGTCTGCCGGTGGCACAGTCACTCCCGATAAGCCTGGCGCTGCCACCGGCGCTGCGACTTCCGCTGCCACTGGAGGGGCCGCGAACCACGACCACGACCATAAGGACGAGCACAAGGACGAGCACAAGGACGACAGCGGTGACAGTATCGATCCGGACTCTCTACCCGAGGATCCCTCGAAAAACAGAGCAGGCGATGCCGGCAGTACAGGTGGCAAGGGTGGTTCGATCCAGCGCACTCCAGGAACAGTGCTCTCCTCCCTACGGATTCGGGTACCGCGCCTGATCCACCGCGGCCGGATCCGCCGAGCAGGAACCGTACCCACACCCACCAGCGCCACCGGCCTGCCCAGCGCCACCGGTTTACTCAGTGGTACCGGTCTGCTCAGCGACACCCTTCGCGCGCAGATCACCGCGGCACTACTGGCAGCGATCACCGCCGACCCCACCCTCGCTGCAGGACCCCATCCCGACGGCCACGGCGG
>NZ_JBHUZE010000016.1:0-30133 GCF_042667435.1 Rhodococcus sp. NPDC057297
ACCGCAACAGAAATCACCCTCACCACCATCTTCACCGACGTACTCGGACTACCCAGCGATGCACCCTTGTCCATCGACGACGACTTCTTCCGCCTTGGCGGCGACTCCATCTCCTCGATTCTCGTCGTCTCGAGAGCTCGCCGTGAAGGCCTGCAGTTCACCGTGCGAGACGTCTTCGAAAAGCGCACGATCGCGGGTCTGGCCGGGGTCCTGGACATTCCGGAGATCGCGGCAGACCCGATTCCTCTCAGTGCCTCTTCCACGCTCGAACGGCTCCGCGAGGCCGGTGACGAGCCGAACGATTGGGTCTACACCGAGCTGATCGCGATCGACCGGTCAGCTCTATCGGGACTGCAGTCCGCGTTCGTCTCGCTTGTGAACAGGACCGATGCATTGCGGATGAGGGTTTCGCCGTTGAACCGTCGGCTGTGGACATCCGAGATCGCGCCCGCCGGAACGGTCGATCTTTCGAAGCAGGTCGTCGAACTCGATCCGGAGACCAGTGACTCCGCCGCAGCCTCTCGCGTCGCATCGTTGATCAGCATCACGGAGGGTCTACCGGCGGCAATCGCAACGTGGAGCACACCCACCCAGAGCTGGTTACTGGTTGCTGCGCATGCCGCGGCTGCCGACCGAGTCTCGGTTCACGAGATCGCCCGTATTCTTACCGGGCACGTCGAGGGTTCGGCGACTGTGTCACTCGAGACCGCGCTGGAAGCGGTCGATACCGCGGGACAGAACCTCGACGGCGAACTCGCGCAGCGTTGGGTCGATGCGACCGGTGTCAGCCGGCTCGGCGATTCGACCATGTGGTCCGACGGCAATCATGCACACATCCGGGCTGACCTGGCGGTCGAGGCATCGGACTTGCCGGAGCTCATTGCCGAGTCTCTTCGCCAGGTTGCACAGAGAGACTCGACAGAGGTGACGGTCGATCTCGAAACCACTATGGCATCACCGCGACCTGCGATCGGCCCGTTCACCGCAACGTGGCCGTACATCAGCGGGCTGTCCGAAGCCGAACGACGACAGTATTCGTTGCTTCGCTACCACAACCGTGCCGGGCGGCGGAGCTTGCGGAAGTCGAGCAATTCCATTGTGCTCGTGACGAACACCGTCGGAAAGCTCGCCGACCCAGGCTCGAGGGAGGGCGTGGAGACCGCGTACCGCTGCGTGATCCGTTTTTCCGTTACCGATGGTTCGGTGGAGCTCGACGTCATCGGGCTGTCGCAGAGCGCGGTGGCAACACTGGGAATCGAGCTGTCCGCACGGTTCGACGCGGCGACCGACGTCAAGCGCAGCCGAGTGTGAAAGCGGCGTGGAAGTCAACCAAGTACATTCCAGCCTTCTTCGAGATCCCGCATACACCACCGACACAGCGGATCACGATTCGCAAGAACGCGTGCTCACCACCCTGTCGGCGCTTACCACTGTGAAGGCAGTCCAAGCCGGTCCCGGACGCGCTGCACGGATTCGTGCGGCTGTGTGGGAGGTCGCACGGCGGGAAGTACGCGCACGGATCATGCCCTCCGACTCTCGCAAGCACGAGTGTGCGATCGAATCGTGGTCCTGGAGGGCGGCACCGTGGCTGGAGAGGGCACGCACATCTCTGGTGCACCCACCGCGGACAGTTACAGCCCGGCCTCCTCGAGCATCTCCTCCCAGCGGTTGTCGGCATCTGCTTCTTCGACTCCGGCGTCGATCAGCTGCTGGTACTCACTGTGGAGCTGATCTTCGACGGCTTCGTACTTCTGGAGCCACTCCTCGGCCCTGACGCGCCAGTACCCGATGGTCTCGAACTGCGCGTTGCCGAAGCCTCGTTCTTTGCGTAGGTACTTGCGCACATCCCGGCTCGCAGCCGCTTCGCCCGCAAACCACACATAGCCCGGTCCCTCTGGAAGGCGTTCGGCACGTACGGCGTCGGCCAGCTGTGACGGCGAATGCCCGTTGCCGCCGATCAGCCACTCGATGCTCAGGTCCGCACTCGTCTCGATCGGGATCTTGTCGCCTTCGTCGAGGACTTCCACGACTGCCCGGACAGGAAAGCCGGCCGGCAACTCTTCGACGGCTCGGGACAGAGCAGGCAATCCTGTCAGGTCGGCGACGAGGAGTTGCCATGCAGTGTCACTGGGCGGGTCGTACCAGCCGCGCGGTCCCCATAATCCAATGACGTCACCGGGTGTCGCCGCAAGGGCCCATGCCGCCGCGATTCCGCCCTCGTGAGCGACGAAGTCGATCGTCATTTCCTTGGCGGTCGCGTCCCACACCCGAACCGTGTAGTTGCGATGCTCGGGCTCGTCGATGTCGTGATAGGCCCAGTCGCCGTCCTTCTCGGTCATGGCCGGCGGCTTGTCTTCGCCCTCGGCCGGAAAATAGAGCGAGACGCACTCGTCAGCGGTGCCATTCGATGTGTAGTCGGCCAATCCGTCGCCGCCGAATACGACGCGCACGAGCGAGGGAGAAATACGCTTCGCGCTCACCACCTCGGCGTAGGAGAAGCGCTGCAATCCTTTGATCGCCACGTGAAACCTTTCCGATATAGATTGTCCGATTCAGCGTGAATCGGCTGTGAGGTACCCGCCGCCGCTCGGAAAGTATTCGAGCGCAGAGTATTCCGTGCCGTCGCTGCTTCGGACACGGTCGATGACGAGGGCGTGATTACGGCCACGGTGGGCGTCGGGGCCGGCGACGATGGCCATTCCGTCGCCTTCGCGGATGAACACCCTGCCTGGCGTCCCGCCGTAGATGCCTTTTGACACGTGAGCCTGTACGACCGAAATACGCTCACCGCGGTAGTAGGTGAACGCATTCGGGTACGGATCCGACATCGCTCGCACCAGCCGGTCGATGTCCGACGCTTCCCACGACCAGTCGATCAGACTGTCGGTTTCGTGCCGCTTGTGAAAGAAGGTGCGTTGCGCGAGGTCTTGGGGACGCCACTGTGCGGTTCCGGACTCGATGCGCTCGAGTGCTTCGAGCAGCACGCCGGGAATCAGATCGATGGTGGCCCGTACCAACTCCGTTGCAGTGTCTCGGGGTCCGATCGGAATTGCAGCCTGGGTGAGGACGTCACCGGTGTCGAGTTCGCCGTCCATTCGGTGCGCGGTCAGTCCTACTTCGTCGGCACCGCTGATAAGCGCCCACGCAATCGGGGAGAAACCAGTGAACCTCGGAAGCAGCGAGTCGTGGAGATTGAGCGTTCCATGCGGTGGGTGGGCAAAAATTTCCGGCGGCAACCAAGTACGCCAATTGTTGGCGACGATGATGTCCGGCTTCCAGGCCTGGATCTGCTTCTGCATCGTTGCGTCCGGACGGCGAGCAAGATGGACGGGAACGTCGTGTTCGCGAGCCAGGTCCTCGACGGAATCGGCCCAGATGCTTTCGTAAACTTGGTCGCTGGTCGGATGCGTGACAACACCTACCACGTCGTGCACGGAGTCGATCAGGGACTGCAGGGTCTTGTGCCCCCAGGTCTGGTAACCGAACATCACCACTCGCATGGCCAACCTTTCTTCGAAACGACATCGAACAAGGAGCGTCGAACAACTGGAGCAGTCTCCCTATCGATTCCCGCTCACGAGGGCGAAGCGTCTCAACTCGAACGAATCCACGAGCTCCCCGGATCGAACGGCGATGTTGGACAACAGGGATGATGTGAGTCCGTGAGAGTGCTCGGTACCACCCTGCAGGTAGATTCCGCCGGTGATGTGGGACGACGTCCGTAGCCGGTAGTCTCGCTCCACTTCCGGCGTGCCGTCGGTTGCGAATACACAGTCGTCGGCAAGTGTGCCGAGGATCCCGTGGAGGTCGAGCGGACGAAAGCCCGTCGCATACACCACAGCGTCGCAGGTGAGCGTTTCTTCGCGCCCCGTCGGACGGTGCAACACAGTAACTTCCACGCCACCGTCGGTCTCTCGCGGGACACTCACCTCGGACGCACCGCGGACGAACAATCGACGTCTGCCCGTCACTCGCTCGGTGTATTCGCGGTTGTACAGTTCCTCGATCAAAGGCAGATCCACCGCTGAGTAATTGGTGCTTCGGTGGTAGGCGATCAACTGCTCGCGGAGCTGGGGGGTGGAGACGTAGAAATCGTCCACGGCCTCTGGATCGAAAACCCGGTTTGCGTAGGGACTGTCGTCGGCGGGGCTGTAGCCGTACTTTCCGAACACACCGTGAACCTCAGCGTCCGAGTAGCGCTCATGGAGGTAAGCGACGACCTCGGCGGCGCTCTGACCGGCACCGACGACGACGAATCTTCCATGGGGCGTCGACGGCAACGAATCCAGATGATCGAGGACACGATGGTTGTGGAATACACGTGCACCCGAGGTGACTCCGTCCGGCAGAGTCGCCGTCAGTCCGCCTGCCAACACCACGTTGCGAGCACGCAGCAGGCCATCACCTTCCGCGCCACTGACGCGTACCTCGAACAGCTCACCGTTCCACGACACCTCGGTGGCCGTGCTCCCGTACAACACGTCCGCGTCGACTTTGTCGGCCGACCACCGCAGGTAGTCGTGAAATTCGATGCGCGAGGGAAAGAACGTCTGCAAGTTGATGAAGTGGTTCAATCGATCTCGCTGCCGGAGGTAGGCAAGGAATGTGTACTCGCTGCGAGTGTTCCGCTGCGTCGCGAGATCCTTGAGAAAAGAAATCTGCATCGTGGCATCCGGAAGGAGCATTCCCGGGTGCCACGTGAACTCCGGTTGACGCTCGACGAAAGCAGACGTGATCTGTTCGCTCTCGGACACCGCTTCGTTGCGTTCGGCCAGCGCGATGGCCAGCCCCAGGTTCGATGGGCCGTATCCGACGCCGAGAATGTCCACCACGTCGCGAGCGCTGTTCACCTTGGGCACGTGCCGTCCTTAGTCAGTCGAGGGATCAACCAGCTAAGCCTAACCTATCTTCATGTCCACATGTCTAGGCCGACCAACTCGCGCCAGCGGAATGACCAACGGAGTGTGCGACTCGGGATCTTCGATGATGCGGCACGGCAACCCGAAGACGGACTCGACGAGGTCCGCCGTGATGACCTCCGCCGGACGCCCGCTGGTCACCACCTCACCGTCCTTCATCGCGATGATGTGATCGGCGTAGCGGCAGGCGTGATTGAGGTCGTGCAGCACCGCGACCATCGTGTTCCCCTGCTCGCGGTTGAGCTGGGAGCACAGCTCCAGCAGATCTATCTGATGCGCGATGTCGAGGAACGTCGTGGGCTCGTCCAACAGCATCAACGGGGTCTGCTGCGCCAACACCATCGCAACCCACACTCGCTGACGCTGGCCACCGGACAACTCGTCGACGAGCCGGCCGGACAGTTCGGTCACCCCGGTCGCGTTCATCGCGAACACCACGGCGGCCTCGTCGTCCCTCGACCACTGCTTGATCAGCTTCTGATGCGGGTACCGGCCACGCGCAACCAGATCCGCGACGGAGATGCCGTCGGGTGCGATCGATGTCTGGGGCAACAGCCCGAGCCGACGCGCGACTTCCTTCGCCGGATACGAGCTGATGGCCTTGCCGTCGAGCAGGACGGTGCCTGCCTCGGGCTTCAGCAGCCGCGACAGCGCACGCAGAAGCGTCGACTTTCCACACGCGTTGGGTCCGACGATGACGGTGAACTTGCCGTCGGGAATCTCGACGGAGAGGTTCTCGCTGATGACGCGCTTGTCGTACCCGATGGTCACGTTCTCGGCGTACAGCCGAGCCTTGGCCCGCACCCGAGTCCCCGTATTCGACATCACTGTTTCCTACCTTCCCGAGCCAACAACCAGACGAAGTACGCGCCGCCGATGGACACCGTGACGACGCCGACGGGCAACTGCGTCGGCGCGAACAGTCGCTGCGCCGCGAAGTCGCTGAGCACCAACAGAAACGCGCCCATGACCGCCGACGGCAGCAACGCGACCCCTGCCGTTCTGGTCAGCCGTCGAACCAGCTGAGGGGCGGCGAGCGCGATGAACGAGATGGGACCTGCGGCTGCAGTCACCAGCGCCGTCAGCGCGACACCGAGCACCATGAGGATCAACCGTGTCGGCTCGGCGCTGATACCGAGGGCCTTGGCGGCGTCGTCGCCCATCTCGAGCATCGGCAATCTCTTGCCGACGACCGCGATGGCAGGCGTCAGAACCACCAGAACCAGCACGACGGGTCCGACCTGCGCCCACCCCAGCCCGTTCAGACTGCCCGCACCCCACACGGCCGCGGCCATGGCGTCGGCGAGATCGGCCTTGATGATCAGCCACGTGTTGACCGACGCGAGAACGGCGCTGATGGCGATTCCCACGATGATCAGCCGAAACCCCTGCACACCCTTCTTGAACGCCAGCAGATACACCACTGCAGCCGTGCAGATTCCGCCGATCAGCGCTCCCGCTCCGGTCTGGTAGTAGCCACCGCCGAGCGTCAGGATGACGATCAACGCACCGGTGTACGCACCCGTGTCGAACCCGATGATATCCGGGCTTCCCAGAGGATTTCGCGTCAAGGACTGAAAGATCGCCCCCGACACCCCCAGTGCGCCACCGAGCAACAGTGCGAGCGCGACACGAGGGAACCGCCACTCCATCACCACCAGTTCGGTGAACCGCGGCGCATCGGAGAACAGCGCCTGCAGAACCTCGCCCGGCGGAATGTAGTAATCACCCGAGCCGAGTGCAACGACCGACACCACCAGCGACAGTGCGACCAGAACGGCGCACACCACCACGGTCCTGACGTCGATGCGACCGCTGACCTCGTCGTCGGCGAGACGCAGAATACGAACTCGCCGACCGAAATCCACCGAGCTCACAGCCCACTCACCTTCTTGCGTCGAACCAGAAGGATGAGGACCGGAGCGCCGACGAAGGCGGTGACGATGCCGACCTGCAGTTCACCCGGCCGGATGACGAGACGGCCGACGACGTCGGACAACAGCAGCAGGCAGGGTGCTGCCGCGACGGTGTAGAGCAGGATCCAGCGTTGGTCGGGCCCGACGAACCAGCGGACCATGTGCGGGATCATCAGTCCGACGAAGCCGATGGGGCCTGCGGCTGCGGTGGCGGCGCCGGCGAGCAACGTGACGGCGACGATGCCGATGGTGCGGGTGTGGGTGACCTTCGCGCCGAGGGACTGAGCCAGGTCGTCGCCCAGAGCGATTGCGTTCAGTGGCCGTGCGATGACGAGGGCGAGGATCAGTCCGACGAGCACGAAAGGTCCGATGGCGAAGGAGATGTCGAGGCCCCGGCCGGACAGCGAGCCTGCGCCCCAGAATCTCATCTTGTCGAACGCTGCCGGGTCGAGCAGGAGCATGCCGGAGGTGATACCGCCGAGGACCGCGGCGAGCGCAATTCCGGCCAGAGTCAACCGAATCGGCGTCGCGCCTGCTCGCCCCATGGACCCGAGTGCATAGACCGCGACCGTGGCCAGAATCGCACCGAGGAACGCGAACCAGATGTAGGACCAGATACCGGTCAAGCCGAGCGCACCGACCGCGAGGGCGACGAAGAACGCAGCTCCGGCGTTGACACCGAGAATTCCCGGGTCCGCCAGCGGGTTACGGGTCATGGCCTGGATCAGCGCACCACTGACGCCGAGTGCGATTCCCACGATGAGACCGAGAATCGTTCGCGGGACTCGAAGTTCGCGAATGATGACGGCATCGTTCGAGTCGTCGTACGCGAACAATCCGTTCCAGACCTCGTTCAGCGGAATGTACTTGGTACCGACGGCGATGCTGAGCAGGCAGATCGCTGCGAGCAGGGCGACAACGACGACAAGGCCTGCGGTGCGTCGGGCGTTGGTCTGGGCGAGACCTCCGGAGTCACCCGTCTTCACAACCGTCGTCATCGTGGTGCTCCCGGAATACCTGCCCTACTCGAATTAGGTACACCTTACACAGGCGCGGCTTACCTACCCGCGGTACCCAACGCGCGAGAGATGTCGCCTGCCTGCGCGTCGAGTTCGGACCGTTGCGGCGACGTCGGGCGCGCCCGTAGACCGAAACCGTCCCCCACGGTCCGCGGGATGACGTGCAGGTGGACGTGGAAGATCTCCTGGCCCGCCACTTCTCCGTCGGCGAGGAAGAAGTTGACGCCGGCGATGCGCGGATTCGTCGCCCGCAGCGCGGCCGCGACTTTCTGCCCGACGACGAACAGGTGCGCTCCGACGTCCGGTTCCAGCTCGGCGAGCGACCGCGCCTGCGTGCGGGGCACGACGAGCACGTGACCCCTCGTGACCGGCCTGATGTCCATGAACGCCACCGCAACGTCGTCGGAGTACACGAGGCTGGATTCGGCGTTCCCGGCAATGATTTCGGCGAAGATCGTGTACGGATTCATACCTCGCAAGTCTAGGCAGAGACTGCGACCTCCCCGCGCCCCGACTAGAGTTCGCCCATGGGATTGTTGGGCGGGGTTCTCTTCGACATCGACGGCGTGCTGGTCACGTCGTGGCAGCCGGTTCCGGGTGCGGCCGAGGCGCTGGACTATCTGGACAGCAAGGACATCGCACGCGCCTTCCTCACCAACACCACGTCGAAGACCAGATCCCAGATCGCCGACGCGTTGACCGAAGCCGGCATGCCGGTCCACGCCGACGAGATCGTGACCGCGTCGTCGTTGACCGCCGATTACCTGCGTCAGTCCTATCCCGGGGCGCGCACGGTCCTGATCAACAACGGTGACATCGCCGGGGACATGCCAGGAATCGAGTTCGTCGACGAGGGCGACGGTGATCCGGACGTCGTGGTCGTCGGCGGCGCAGGTCCCGAATTCACTCACGAACGCCTCAGTCGCGTCTACGACTGGCTCTGCCGGGGAATTCCCGTCGTCGCGATGCACCGGAGCCTGATGTGGACGACGGGCGCAGGACTGCGCATCGACACCGGAATGTATCTGGCGGGGATGGAGAAGGCGTCGGGCCACACGGCGAAAGCCATCGGCAAGCCTGCACCGCTCGGATTCCAGACCGCTGCCGAGCGCATGGGCGTCGACCCGGTGGACGTCATGATGGTCGGCGACGACCTGGACAACGACGTGCTGGCGGCTCAGGTCGTGGGAATGACGGGTGTGCTCGTCCGCACCGGAAAGTTCCAGCAGGATGTGCTCGACCGCCGGTCCAAGCAGGAATTCGGCCTGCAACCGAACCATGTCATCGGCTCGGTCGCAGACCTTCCCGGTGTCCTAGAGAATCGGTGACGGCGAGTACTTCGCGGCCGACGGGAACTGACTGACCAGCGTCTCCACGTCGGACACGACGGCCGCCACCTGCGCTTCGGCGGATCCGATGAAGGCCGACTTGTCCGCGAGGGCTGCGTCGAGCGCAGCCCGATCCAGCGGGATTCGATCGTCGGCCGCGAGGCGATCGAGAAGGTCGGGCTCCTGGCCCTGCTCCCGCATCGCGAGCGCGACGGCCACTGCGTGTTCCTTGATCGCCTCGTGCGCGGTCTCGCGGCCGACGCCGGCGCGCACGGAGGCCATGAGCACCTTCGTCGTCGCGAGGAACGGCAGGTAGCGCTGCAGTTCCTTGGCGATGACGGCCGGGTAGGCGCCGAACTCGTCGAGCACGGTCAGGAACGTCTCGATCATTCCGTCGATGGCGAAGAACGCGTCGGGCAGTGCCACGCGGCGGACGACCGAGCAGAAGACGTCGCCTTCGTTCCACTGTGCGCCGGCGAGTTCGGCGGCCATCGAACCGTAGCCGCGGAGCACGACCTGCAGGCCGTTGACGCGTTCACACGAGCGGGTGTTCATCTTGTGCGGCATCGCCGACGACCCGACCTGACCCGGCTGGAAGCCTTCGGTGACCAGCTCGTGGCCCGCCATCAGACGGACGGTGTGTGCGAACGAGGACGGACCTGCACCGAGTTGAACGAGCGCGGACACGACCTCGTGATCGAGGGAACGCGGGTAGACCTGGCCGACGCTGGTCAGTACGTGCCGGAAACCGAGGTGATCGGCAACGATCCGCTCGAGCGCGGTCAGCTTGGCCGAGTCGCCGCCGAACAGATCGAGCATGTCCTGTGCGGTGCCCATCGGGCCCTTGATTCCGCGAAGCGGGTAGCGCGCGATCAGTTCCTGCAGCCGGACCAGAGCGATCAGTGTCTCGTCCGCGGCGGATGCGAAGCGCTTGCCCAGCGTCGTCGCCTGGGCTGCGACGTTGTGGCTTCTTCCCGCCATCACGATCGACGAGTATTCGGCGGCTTTCTCCGCGAGCCTGGCTGCGACGGCGACGCCGTGTGCGTGGATGTGCTGGAGGGACCGCAGGATTTGTAGCTGTTCGACGTTCTCGGTCAGGTCACGGCTGGTCAGACCCTTGTGGATGTGCTCGTGACCGGCAAGAGCATTGAACTCCTCGATGCGCGCCTTCACGTCGTGGCGCGTCACGCGCTCGCGCTCGGCGATGGACTGCAGGTCCACCTGATCCAGCACACGTTCGTAATCTGCGACGGCGGAGGAGGGAACATCGACTCCGAGGCTGGACTGAGCCTTGAGGACCGCTATCCAGAGCTGACGCTCGAGCACGATCTTGTGTTCCGGAGACCAGAGGTCCACCAGTTCGGGGCTGGCGTAACGGGTGGCGAGGACATTCGGAATGGTCACGACTGCCCAGTCTAGCTAGCCCCGGCAGGAGCGAGAACGTCGAGGACTGCGAGAAGCATCGACGACGCCATGGCCCGCGGTTCCGGGTCGACTTCGCCGAGAGCTCCGACGACGGCGCCGTCGACGACCGCTACCAGTCTTCGCAGTTGCTGCTCCTGCACGATTCGGCCGGATCTGCGCAGGACGTCGGTCAGCAGATCGTCGGTCTGCGCGCGCAACCGCAGCTGGACTTCGCGGAGCTGCGGGTGCCGGGCAGAGGCGATGAAGCGCTCGTAGCGCGCGATCAAACGTTCAGGGCCGTCGTCGACCGCTCCCTGTGGTCCGATGAGAAGGTCGACGATCAAGGCGACCGTCGAACCGGTGTCGTGCGCCAGGTCTCCCAACGAATCGATCCGGCCGCGCATCACTTCGAGTTCACGTGTCCCCAGAAGTTCGACGGCACAGGCGATCAGGTCGTCCAGCGACTCGAAATAGTAGGTCGTCGACGCCAGCGGTAGCCCCGCTTTCGCGGCAACGGCACGGTGACGCACGGCGTCGAATCCGCCTTCCACCAGTAGATCCGCCGCCGCGCACGACAATGCGTGCCGTCGGCGCTCCCCTTTCGGGGTCGCACCGGAGGCCTTGCTCGGCGAATCGGTGGGACCTGCTGACATTCGAATCATGGTGCCAGCCCGCGTCGGTTCGTCTGAGGTAAACGGTGTGGAATCGTGAAGATCATGCACTTTTCGACTATCGACCTCCGCTCGGACACCGTGACGCGCCCTTCACCGGAGATGCGGCAGGCGATGTACGACGCCGAGGTGGGCGACGACGTTCTCGACCACGACCCCACCATGGCCCGGCTGGAGGAGCGCGTAGCGCACCTGCTCGGGTACGAGAACGCACTGTGGGTCCCCAGTGGATCGATGGGAAACGTCATCGCGTTGATGCTCCATCTACGACGCGGTGACGCCTTCCTCGCTCCTGAGCATGCACACGTCCTCGGTTCCGAGCTGGGGACAGCGGCGTGGCTGGCGCAGGGAATGCCGCTCGCGCTGCCGCACGACGCGGGACCAGGGCGGCCGACGCCTGCTGCCGTCACCGCCGCTGCGGGCTCCGGGCCGTACTTCACGCTGTCGACGACGTTGTTGTGCCTCGAGAACACCCACAATTTCGCCGGCGGGGCCGTGTTCGACGCCGACGAATGGACGGCTCTGCTGGCCGCAGCGCGCGCGAAGGGACTGAAGGTGCACCTCGACGGCGCGCGCGTGTGGAATGCGGCCGTGGCGCTCGGGGTGCCGGTCTCGGATCTGACGCGCGGCGCCGACACCGTCCAGGTCTGCTTGTCCAAGGGACTCGGCGCACCGGTAGGTTCGATGCTCGTTTCCGACTCCGCCCGCATCACCGAGGCCAGGCGGATCCGCAAGATGCTCGGTGGAGGAGTGCGCCAGGGCGGTGTCCTCGCCGCGGCGGGTCTGGTGGCGCTGGACACCGTCGACTCCCTTGCCGACGACCACGCCCATGCCCGTCTCCTCGCCGACGGCCTCCGCGAACGCGGCTGGACCGTCGACGAGCCGCAGACCAACATCGTTCTCGCCGACGGACCACTGACCGTCGCCGAGCTCGCCGAACTCGGGATCGCCGCGGTCAGCGTCGTCGGACGAACTCGATTCGTGACCCACCGGGATGTCTCACGATCCGACATCGAGGAAGCCCTGAGTCGTCTCTAGAGCACGGGCGCGAGGCGGGTCAGAGCCTCTTCCACGTGCTCGGTGGTCCCGGCGAACGAGAACCTGACGGTGTGGTGGCCGTGCACGATGTCGAAGTCGACACCGGGGGCGAGCGCCACACCGGTCTCGGCGAGGATGCGCTCGCACCATGCCCGTGAGTCCTGCGTCAGGTGCCCGATGTCGGCGTAGGCGTAGAACGCGCCGTCGGCGGGTGCCAGGTCGGTGACGCCGGCCGCGGTCAATCCGTCGAGCAGGATCCGCCGGTTGACGGCGTAGCGCCGGACGTGGCCGTCGAGCTCGGCGCGCGACTCTTCGGTGAACGCCGCGACGGCCGCTACCTGAGAGATCGCAGGCGGGCACACGGTCATGTTCGACGCCAGGCGCTCCACCGCGCGGTGCAGGTGCGATGGCAGCAGCATCCACCCGAGTCGCCACCCCGTCATCGAGAAGTACTTGGACACCGATCCGATGACGACCGAGGAGGTGCGCGAGGTCTCCCACGCGCTCGACGTCGTCACGTCCCCGTAGGAAATGCCGTGGTAGATCTCGTCGGAGATCAGGAGGGTTCCGTTGGTCTCGCACCACCGGGCGATCGCGGCCAACTCGTCGGCGTCGACGATCGTTCCCGTCGGGTTGGCGGGACTGGCGATGATCAACCCCTTCGGCGGCTCGGGGAGGTCTTCGAGCATCGCGACGGTCGGTTGGAACCGCGACTCGGCGCCGCAGTCCAGTTCGACGACGCGGCAGCCGAGGGCCGCGAGCGTGTTCCGGTACGCGGGATACCCCGGACGGGCCATGACCACGGTGTCCCCGACGTCGAACGCAGCGAGGAACAGCAGCGTGAACGCGCCGGACGATCCGGTCGTCACCACCACCTCGTCGGGGTGCACGTCGATGTTCGACTCGGCCGAGTGATACGCCGCGATCGCTTCCCGAAGCGGCAGAATGCCGAGGGTTTCCGTGTACCCGAGCAGATGACCGTCCAGAGCCTCACGAGCGGCCCGCAGCACCGGTGCCGGCGCAGGCGTCGACGGCTGCCCCGCAGCAAGCGACAGCACGTCCCCGTGCGTTCGACTTCTCACGGCGGCAGCCTTGAACACGTCCATGACGTGGAAGGGCTGGATCTCGGACCTCGACGACGGAGTACGCACGCGCTCGAGGTTATCGCTACGTTCGTGGGGTACGCCTGCCCAACCACCCGAGGTCGATTCGTATGACACACCCCACCGCACACACCGTCGCCGATGCTCTCGACGCACTGCGCGAGACGACCCCGTTGGTTCAGTCACTCACCAACGTCGTCTCGGCGAACTTCGTCACCAACGTCCTTCTTGCGGCGGGTGCGAGCAACGCACACATCGACAACGTGCACGAAGCTGCCGCATTCGCGGCGGTCGCAGGAGGGGTACTGGTCAACCTCGGCACCCCGGACGACGGCACCGCCGAGGCTTTCGTTCTTGCCGCGGACGGAGCGGTGGCAGCCGGAACCCCCTGGGTACTCGACCCTGTCGGCGTCGGCGGCCTCCCGTGGCGTACGTCCCTGGCTGCCGACCTGCTCACCCGGCGCCCGACGGCTGTCCGCGGCAACGCTTCCGAGATCGTCGCACTCGCAGGCCTGGGCAGCTCGACACGCGGAGTCGACAGCTCGGTCGATTCGAAAGACGCCGTACCGGCCGCGATCGCATTACTCGACCACGCTGACGCGGTGTCCGCCTCCGGACCGATCGACTACCTCGTCGGGCGCGGCAGCAGCGGTCCAGTAGGCCTCACGGTAGGCGGTGGCAGTCCCCTTCTGACCAAGGTCACGACAACGGGATGCTCGCTGGGCGCACTCGTCGCTGCCTACCTGGCCGTCACCCCGGATTCGCTGACCGGGCTCACGGCCGCACACACGCACGTGGCGGTGGCAGCGGAGTTGGCGGAACACACGTCGTCGGGGCCCGGATCTTTCTCGGTGGCGTACCTCGACGCCCTCGCCTCGGTCACTCCGGACGACATCCGCGCGCGGGCACGGATCGAGCCGCTCGAGCTGTAACCGGTCCATCCACAGGCGTACTCGTCAACGCAGCAGGGGTGCCTGATGCTCCATTCCTTCGACGGATACGCGGTTTTCCGCGCATTCGACTCGACAGTGGAGCATCAGGCTCGGGTCCTCAGAGTGAGATGCGCCCTTCGAGCGCAGCGAGGCCGATATCGGTGCGGTAGTGACTGCCCGGCAACTTGATCGCGTCGATCTTCGCGTACGCGTCTGCCCTCGCCTCCGCGAGATCCGCGCCCGAACCGACGACGCTGAGCACGCGGCCACCAGCGGAGACGACTGCGCCGTCCTTGTGCGCGGTGCCTGCGTGGAGAACACCGTCGGCATCCGCACCCGTGATGACGTCGCCCGTACGCGGACGGCCGGGGTAGTTCTCGGCTGCGACCACCACGGTCACGGCCGAGCCGTTCTTCCACTGCAGCGGCTCGAGCGAGTCCAGCGTGCCGGTGGCCGTTGCGTTCAGGGCCTGGCCCAGCGGGGAGTTCAGCAGCGCGAGCACTGCCTGGGTCTCGGGATCGCCGAAGCGGCAGTTGAACTCGACGACAGCCGGTCCTTGCGATCCGATGGCCAGCCCCGCGTACAGCAGACCGGAGAACGGTGAGCCACGCCGCACCATCTCGGCGGCGACGGGCTCGACCACCTCGCTGACGATCTGCTGAACCACGGACTCGGGCAGCCACGGAAGCGGGGTGTAGGCGCCCATGCCGCCGGTGTTGGGACCGGTGTCCCCGTCGCCGACGCGCTTGTGATCCTGCGCCGGAAGAAGAGGAACCACGGTCTTGCCGTCGACGAGGCAGAACAGCGACACCTCCGGTCCGTCGAGGAACGATTCCAGCAGCACCGGATGCCCGGTCTCGAGCAACTCGGCAGCGTGATCGCGAGCAGCGAGGCGATCGGTGGTGACCACGACGCCCTTGCCTGCCGCGAGTCCGTCGTCCTTGACGACCCAGTTGGGGCCGAAGCGGTCGAGGGCTTCGTCGAGCTTCGCCGGCGAATCTACGATTTCACTGTGCGCCGTTCGCACACCCGCAGCCGCCATGACGTCCTTGGCGAATGCCTTCGAACCTTCGATTCGAGCAGCGTCGACCGACGGTCCGAACGTGGCGATACCTGCCTCACGCAGAGCGTCGGCGACACCCAGCACGAGCGGGACCTCGGGTCCGATGACCACCAGATCCGCCTCGACCTTGCGAGCCAGCTCGGTCACCGCTGCACCGGACGCGACGTCGACCGGATGCTGCTCGGCGAGGGCCGCCGTGCCTGCATTACCCGGAGCGACCAGCAGTTTGCTGACCTTCGGGTCCTTGCTCAGCGCAAGAAGAAGGGCGTGCTCACGAGCACCGGAACCTATGACGAGTACGCGCACAGTGCATCAGACTATCGGCTCGACTCCCATCGAAGAAAAAGATGGTCAGCTCAGGTCGTACATCGTCACGCCGTCGACCGTCGTGGCGGTGTAGTTGGCCGTGACCCACTCGGAGGTGTCGGCGGATGTTCCGGAACCGCTGCCACCCATCCCTCCACCTGCGATGAAGTAGTGGATCTCACCGTTCGCCACGTACTCCTTGAACTGCTCGAGCGTCGGCGACGGGTCGGTGCCGTTGAATCCGCCGATCGCCATGACGGGATCCTCGGTGGCCAGTTGGTAGCCGGAGGCACTGTTGGATCCGACGGCCGCCGCGACCCAGGTGTAAGAGTCGGCGTCCGCTTCGAGTAACGCAGTGATCGCCTCGGTCGGTGCACTGCCGCTGAGCAGACCCCCGGCTCCGCCGCCAATGCCACCGGCTCCGCCGCCAATGCCACCGGCTCCGCCGCCCATGCCACCGCCGGGAAGCCCTGCGGGCATCTGACCGCTCTGCATCGGGAAGCCCGGCATTCGAGATTGACCGTCGCGGGTACGGCCGTCGTCCATTCCTCTGCCTCCGCCGAATCCGCCTGGTCCACCCATGCCTGTCGACGGCCCGGCCGAGACGATGGATCCGGTGTGCGGGGTGGCGATGGTGTCGAGTGCGTACGCGGTCGGGCCGGCGAGGCCCGCGAACAGCACCGCGAGAACTGAAACAACTGCCAGCTTTCCGCGGGTCATGACCGGGATCAGCAGCGCGAGTGTTCCGAACAGGCCGACAACGAGGACAGTCCAACGCAACCACGGTACGAAGTCCGCACTACGTCCCAGAAGAACCCCCGCCATCACTGCGGCCGCGGTGGTCGCCATAGCCATTCCGACACGCACCCGGTATCGCTCGCGGTTGCGCCACGCCAGCACGCTGCCCGCGCCGATCAGTGCTGCCACAGCAGGTGCCAGTGCCACCGTGTAATAGGAGTGGAAGATGCCCGCCATGAAGCTGAACGTCAGACCGGTGACCAGCAACCACAGTCCCCACACCGTCAACGCCGCGCGCTGAGGATCGATGCGACGGGCACGTCCGCGGATCACGAGACCGAGTGCCAGCAGGATCAGCGCCGACGGGATGAGCCATGCGATCTGACCGCCCTGCGAGGCGTCGAACATACGCGTGATGCCCGTTTCACCCCACATGCCACCTCCTGCACCGCCGCCCGGGCCACCGGCACCGCCGCCACCCGGGGTCACGCTTCCGGTTTCCTCACCGTTGAGGCGGCCGAGACCGTTGTATCCGAGGGTGAGTTCGAGGATCGAGTTGTCCTGCGAGCCACCGATCCAGGGCCGTGACGACGCCGGCCACAGTTCGACGACGAGTAGCCACCAGCCGGCCGACACGATCGCCGCGCCCAGTGCGGCGAAGAGCTGCATCAGCCTGGTGACGAACTTCGGCCGGCCGAAAGCGAGGTACATCAACGCGATCGGCGGGATGACTAGCATCACCTGAAGCTGCTTGGTCAAGAACCCGAACCCGACGAACACTCCGGTGAGCACCAGCCAGCGGGTACGCCCGTCCTCGATGGCCCGCATCGATGCCCACACCGCGGCGATCATCAGCAGCACCAGCAGGGCGTCGGGATTGTTGAAGCGGAACATCAGTGCGGCAACAGGGGTGACCGCGAGTGTGAGTCCAGCGAGAAGGCCGGCGGCAGATCCGAACTGACGACGAACGGTCGCCCACAGGAGTGCGACGGAACCGACGCCGAGCAATGCTTGCGGGATGAGCATCGCCCAGGAGCTGAGTCCGAAGACGCGAACCGACAACGACATCACCCACAACGACATGGGTGGTTTGTCGACGGTGATGGAATTTGCCGCATCGGACGAACCGAAGAAGAACGCCTTCCAGGACACCGAGCCGGCCTGCACGGCAGCGGAATAGAACGAGTTCGCCCAACCCGACGCACCGAGGCCCCAGATGTAGGCAATGGCAGTACCCACCAACAGCACCGCGAGACCGATCCATTCCCATCGAGCTCGAGTGTGCCGGGCCGGCTCGTCGACGGGGCGCTGCATCAGCGTCGTCATTTCTGCACGTCCTTCGGACTGCGGAACACCCAACGAAGCGCGATGAATCGGCACACCGTCGCAACGAGATTCGCGACGACGAGCACCCCGAGTTCGAGGTGCCGCGACACATCGGGCGCCACCGCGTGCAGTAACGCGAGTGAACCACTGGTGACCAGCAACGCGAAACCGAACACCAGAAGCCCCTGCAGTTGGTGGCGGCCGGCGTTCTCGGCCCCGCGAACACCGAACGTGAAGGCACGGTTCGCCGCCGTGTTGAGGACTGCGGTGATCAACAATCCGAGGAAGTTGGCGGCCTGTGCGCCGATCAATGGGTGCAGCATCAGATACAGCAGCGCATACGCGACCGTGCTTGCGACGCCGATGATTCCGAAGCGCACCAGCTGCCCGACCATTCCGTGCGGTACTCCGGCCACGAGCGGCTCCCGTCCGAGACTCTTGCGCAGTTCCGCGACCGGCAATGCACCCGACGCCAGCGCTCGGCCCACTCGCCAGCATCCTTCGAGGTCCTTCACGGCGGTGTCGACGATGTTCACGCTGCTGCCCGGATCATCGATCCAGTCGACCGGCACCTCGTGAATCCGCAGACCCACCTTCTCGGCGATGACGAGCAGTTCGGTGTCGAAGAACCAGCCGTTGTCCTCCACCAGCGGAAGGAGTGTGCGCGCGACATCGGTACGCATCGCCTTGAAACCGCACTGCGCGTCGGAGAACCGCGCGCGCAACGAGGTTCGCAGGATGAGGTTGTAGCTCCGCGAGATGAATTCACGTTTCGCTCCGCGTACCACCCGCGAGGATCGACTCAGTCGTGAACCGATGGCTAGATCGGAATGCCCGGAGAGCAGCGGAGCGACCAGGGGCATCAGCGCATTCAGATCCGTGGACAGGTCTACGTCCATGTAGGCAACGACGTCGGCATCGGACTCCAGCCATACTGCTTTCAGCGCTCGGCCACGTCCCTTCTCGTCGAGGTGATGCACGTGCACACCGTCGATCTCCCCAGCCAGTCGCTCGGCGACGGCGAGCGTGTCGTCCGTGCTGGCGTTGTCCGCGATGGTGATCTGGGCGCGAAACGGAATGGTCTCCTCGAGGTGCGCGTGCAGTCTGCGAATGCACTGCTCGAGATCCTCCTGCTCGTTGTAGACCGGAATGACCACCTCGAGGACGGCTGTCGCAGCGTCACCCGGGGACGAGCTGGGCTCACGGCCACCTGCTCGGAGTAGCGAGTTCGATGTCATGAACCACAGATTCGTCTGCCTGCCTGCGACCAGCCTGGATCCAAGCTGGCAGTTTCCTGTGCCGCCGGAGTGGAGCCTGCGGAATGACCCATGGGTCCCGCCCGCCACATAGGGTTGGGCACATGGCATCGGTATTCAGCAAGATCATCAGTGGAGAGATTCCGGGACGATTCGTCTGGGAGGACGACGACGTCGTTGCGTTCCTGACCATCGCCCCCGTCACTCAGGGCCACACCCTGATCGTGCCGCGCGAGGAGATCGACCAGTGGCAGGACGTCGACGGCGCGGTGTTCGGCAAGTTGACGTCGGTCGCGCAGAAGATCGGTCAGGCTGTGGTCAAGGGTTTCGACGCACCGCGAGCCGGTTTCCTGATTGCCGGGCTGGAAGTGCCGCATCTGCACCTGCACGTGTTCCCGGCGTTCGAGATGGGGAACTTCGACATCTCCGGTGCGGACCCGAGCCCCTCGGCCGAGTCGCAGGACGAGGCAGCGACGAAGATCAAGGCTGCACTGACCGAACTCGGTTACGGAGCGAACGTACCTACCTGATCGGGTCGAGCAATCGGCGCGTCGAACGCAGTGCCGCGGACACTGCGTTCGGCCGCACGGTGCCGCCGATTCCCGGCCCAGGACGCATGAGCACGTCGCGAGGTCCTGGGGCGATTCCACAGTGGGCGCACAGGCCGGGGCCTGTCAGGAGGGTTCCGCAGTCGGCATGCAGGAATTCTCGACGTGCACCGCCCGGCGACGGGACCTGGGCACCGCCCCAGTCGTTCAGCGCGTAGACCACGTGCCACAGCCCTTCGAGCGCAGCCGTCGGCACGTATTCGTCGCGGCCTCCCTGGGGAACACGCTCGAGCAGTCCGGCGTCGACGAGACCTGTGAGCCGTTGCGTGAGGACGGCCTTGGACACCTCGAGGTGAATCCGGAAATCCGAGAACCGTCGCACGCCGAAGAGCGAGTCGCGCACGATCAGCAGGGTCCAGCGCTCGCCGACGAGCTCGAGCGCGCGCGCCATCGAGCAATCCTGATGTACGTAGTCGACGCCGAGGGCCATGCGTCGAAGCCTACCCGAATGGTCTGTTGACCGAACCGAAATGCCCGGTTACAGTTCGGTCACCGAACCAAGGGGAACAATGACGACCACCGACCCGTCCACCGTGCAACGACGCTCACTCGTGATCGCGTCGCTCGGCACTCTGCTGACCCTGGTGGCGTTCACGGCGCCCTTGGCGACCATCAATCCGACGGCGACGACCCTCGGAAGCGACGCTGCCGGGAAGACCTGGATTCTGAGCTCGATGAGCATCGGGCTCGGTGCGGCTCTGTTGACCGCGGGAACCGTCGCCGACGATTTCGGACGCCGACGGACGTTCGCGATCGGCGCTGCCGTGCTCGCCGCCGGCTCCGTTGCATGCGCCGTTGCGCCCAACACACTGATCTTCGTGATCGCCCGCATCGCGCAGGGTATCGGCGGCGCAGCACTGGTCGCGTCGAGCCTCGGGATCATCGCGCACACTCACCCGGTCGGCCCCTTGCGGGCGCGCGCGAGCGGAATCTGGGGCGCCAGCGTCGGCGCAGGAATCGCTCTGGGGCCGTTGATCGCCGCCGGTTTCGACCACATCGCCACCTGGCGCGACGCATACATCGTGCTCGCCGTCGCCGCAGCTGTGTTGGCCTACGTCTCGCACCGTGTCGTCGTCGAGTCGAGAGCAGACGTTCCGCGCGGACTGGATCCGACGGGCGCGGTTCTGTTGGGCCTGGGCATCAGCGCACTGCTGGCGGCCCTGATCGAGGGGCGGCAGGGATGGGCCGAGCCGCTGCCCATCGGATTGTTCGTCGTCGCAACGATACTTCTGAGCATGTTCGTCGTCGTGGAATTCCGCAGCAGTACAGCGATGTTGGACTTGACGCTGTTCGCCCATCCACCTTTCGTCGCGGCAACCGTTGCCGCACTCATGACCGGCGCAGGCATCATCGCACTCATGTCGTACGTGTCCGGATTCCTCGGAAATGCCTACGGTATTCAAGCGTTAAAAGCCGCACTGCTGATGTTCGCGTGGTCCGGCACGTCCGTCGTCACGGCCCTGCTCGCTCGAAAAATCCCCCCGAGCATCTCGGGCGTGACACAGCTGGCCATCGGACTACTAGGGGTTGCCGTCGGGCAGCTCTTTCTACTCGGCCTGTCCGAGGACTCGACGTGGTCCCGCTTGCTGCCCGGTCTCCTGATCGCCGGTGTCTCCAGTGGAGTCCTCAACGCCGCACTCGGCCGCGAAGCCGTCGCCAGCGTGCCCGCCGGACGCGCCGGCATGGGTAGCGGCGCCAACAACACAGCGCGATACGTAGGTTCGGCCGTCGGTGTCACCGTGGTTGCCGTACTTGCCGTCCCGACCGGAACCCCCAGTGTCGCCGGTATCGTCGAAGGATGGAACAGCGCCGTACTGTTCACCACCGCCGCGTCCATCGTCGGCGCGCTGGTGGTGCTCGCCTGCCGCCGCCGGGTCTAGTTCACCCGGTCCTGATTCACCCGGTCCTGATTCACGCGGGGCAGTTCCACCCGGAACGTCGCACCCTGACCGGGGGTGCTGTCGACGGTGACGGTACCGCCGTGCGCAGCGACGAGGGCCGCGACGATCGACAATCCCAGTCCGCTGCCGCCGCTTTCGCGAGTACGGGAGCTGTCCGCACGATAGAAGCGCTCGAAGACGTGCGCCGATTCCTCGGCCGACAGGCCAGGCCCGGTGTCGCTGACCTCGAGTCGTACCGACGTGTCCGTGGTGCCGACACGGATCTCGATGGACGCGTCGGATGGAGTGTGCCGAACAGCGTTTCCGACGAGGTTGGCCACCACCTGACGCAACCGGGCGTCGTCACCGGTGACCTCGGGAATGCCAGGCCCTGACACGACTTTCAGTGAAATATCGCGTTCGGGGGCGACCGCTCGAGCATCGTGGACGGCATCGGCAGCGATGGTGAGCACGTCGACGGATCGAGCCTCCAGCGGGCGTTGCGCGTCGAGCCTGGCCAGCATCAGCAGATCCTCGACGAGCAAACCCATGCGTGCCGATTCACCCTCGATGCGGTTCATCAACAACGTGATGTCGCTCATCGCGCCTTGCCGATGCAGCTCCGCGAATCCCCGAATCGTCGTCAGTGGTGTGCGTAGCTCGTGACTCGCGTCGGCGACGAAGCGTCGCATCTTGTCCTCGGACGCGCGGGCGGCCTCCTCGGACGCCTCGCTCGCCGCGAACGCCTGCTGAATACGAGTGAGCATGCCGTTCAACGCAATCGACAGCTTGCCGATCTCGGTACGTGAACTCCTCTCCGGCACCCGCTCGTGCAGGTCACCGGCCGCGATCGCCGCGGCTGTTCCCTCCACCTCCACGAGTGGGCGCAGACTCCGTCGGACCACGAAATAGGCGACTACCGCCAGTACTGCCAGAACGATTGCGCCGATGATCGACTGGAGAACGACGAGCTTGTCCACCGTGGTCTTGGTCGGCGTCAGACTCTGCGCGACCACGGTGGTGCCCTGAGAATTGGTGACGCTGAAGGCTCGCCACTCCTCGTCTCCGTCGACGGAACCGACCGTGGTCGGCCGCGACGTGTCGACGCCGTCGACGTCGGGAACGTTCTGCCCGGCGTCCTCCTCGATCCTGATCTGGCCGTCGGTGTCGGTCGCTTTCACGTAGAAGTCCGCCGGTGGCCGCCTGGACTCCGACGGCGGTGGCATGTCCGGATTCCGGGGTTCCGCCCACACGCGGGACGCGTCGAACAAGCTCTTGTCGACGCGTTCGACGAGCGACTGCTCGAGCGCGGACGTCACCGCGATGCCCGACGCCAGAAGCCCGGTCGCGACGAGGAGCAACAGCGCCGCGACAAGCGTGAACCGCAGCGGAACGTCCCTCGGCGCCGGAAGGCGCCTCACCGCGGCTGCCGCATGACGTATCCGACACCACGCAGAGTGTGGATGAGCCGGGTGTCCCCCGTGTCCACCTTGCGGCGCAGGTAGGACACGTAGGACTCGACGACGCCGACTTCGCCGCCGAAATCGTAGTGCCACACGTGATCCAGAATCCGGGGCTTGCTCAGCACCGTGCCTGCGTTGACCATGAAATACCGGAGCAGCGTGAATTCCGTCGGCGAGAGTGCAACCGGCTCGCCTGCCTTCCACACCTCGTGGGTGTCGTCGTCGAGTTCGATGTCCGCGAACGAGATTCGCGACGGTGCAGTCTCCTCCGTCTTTCCGGATCGACGCAGAATGACCCTCAACCGAGCAACCACCTCTTCGAGGCTGAACGGTTTGGTGACGTAGTCGTCGGCGCCGAGCGTCAGACCCGAGACCTTGTCCTCCACGGAATCGCGGGCGGTCAGGAACAGCGCGGGGGCGTCGACGCCGTCGGCACGCAGCCTGCGCAGCAGACCGAACCCGTCCATCCCCGGCATCATGACGTCGAGTATCACGGCTTCGGGCCGGAACGTGCGCGCCTTGTCCAGCCCCTCGGGTCCGGACGATGCGGTCTGGACGTCGAACCCCTGGAATCGCAGGCTGACCGACAGCAGCTCCAGAATTGTCGGTTCGTCGTCGACGACCAGCACTCGGGCCTCAGGTGTTTCGCTCACGTACCCATTCTGGACCCGCAGCCTGCGCAGTTGCTGCACTCTCGCTGTGAGGTTTCTGTGAGAGCCGCGTGGGGTGCATGATGGACGGCGATGGCGACGACGGACACCTCGGCGAGTCCGGTCCGCCGCATCGATTCGATGCACGTATTCGCATTTCTGCTCGTGTGCGCGATCGCGTTCCGGGAGCAGCTGGTCACGGCGGTGAATTCCTTTCCCCAGCTACGAACGGGTGCGACGATATTCCTGGGTGTCTTCGTTCAGGCAACCCCGTTTCTGGTGCTCGGTGTGCTGGTCAGCGGTGGGATCGCCGCGTTCGTCTCGCCGCGGGTTCTGGAGCGACTGCTGCCGGCCGACGAGAAAGCTGCGGTCGGTGTCTCCGGACTGGCCGGAATGGCCCTGCCCGGGTGCGAATGCGGCGCCGTTCCGGTATCCAGGCGTCTGATGGACCAGGGTGCGCCGACGTCGGCGGCGCTCGCATTCCTCCTGTCCGCACCTGCCATCAACCCTGTGGTGCTGGTGTCGACGGCTGTCGCGTTCCCCGGTGAACCGCGGATGGTGTTGGCGAGATTTCTTGCATCGCTGGCCACTGCCCTGGTGATGGGCTGGTTGTGGGCCAGAATCGGACGTGCCGAGTGGATCACGAAGAAATTCGCCGATCACAGCCACGATTCTTCGCGGTCGAAATGGGAAGTGTTCACCGAATCCGCACGACACGACCTGATGCAGGCGGGCGCCTTCCTCGTCCTCGGAGCCGGAGCCGCGGCGCTGCTGCACATCGTCGTTCCCGATTCCATCCTCGAACACCTCGCCGGGCAGATGCTCCTGGCGATTCTGGTGATGGCAGTTCTGGCCGTCGTTCTCGCGTTGTGTTCGGAGGCCGACGCCTTCGTCGCAGCGAGCATGTCGATGCTGCCTCTACTCCCCCGGCTGGTGTTCCTCGTCGTCGGCCCCGCGGTCGACGCCAAACTGATGGCGATGCAGGCGGGCAGTTTCGGACGTGGATTCGTCGCCCGATTCGCCCCGGTCACCTTCGTCGTCGCGGTGGCGTGCGCTACCTCCGTCGGGCTTCTCGTTCTGGGTGCCCGATGAGGCGGGAGACGCAGAACGTCCTGCTTCTGCTCGTCGGTGGCGCGATGGTCAAGATCTCCGTGGACGGAAGCTTTCTGCGCTACGTGAAGCCGAGCCTGCACCCCTACCTGGTGGCCAGCGGGATTTTCATCGTCGGCTTGGCGGTGGTGGCGATCGTTCGCGACGTCCGGCGAGGCGGACCGGCGCACGACGACCACGCCCACAGCTCTCGGCCGTACTGGATGTTGCTTCTTCCGGCGGCGTTGATTCTGTTCGTCGCGCCGCCCGCACTCGACGTGTCGTCGGTGTCGGATCGGGTGGTCGCGGCCGGTCCTGTGCAGCGCACTGCGTTTCCACCGTTGCCCGACGGCGAGGCGCCCGAAGTACCACTGCTCGACGTCGTTCAGCGTGCCGCGAGGGACAGCACGGGCAGCCTCGACGATCGCGAGATCACCGTGACGGGGATTCGAGTGGCGAACCCGGACGGCAGTGTCGATCTGGCGCGCATTCTGATCATCTGCTGCGCTGCCGACGCGCGATCCATCCGCATCCACTTGGACCGAGACGTGGAGGGCGAGTGGCTGCGGGTGCGTGGAACCGTCGGCAAGTCGTCCCCGGAGACGGGCAACATTCCGACGATGGCGGTGACCGGTGTCGAGCAGATCGACGAACCCGAGAACACGTACGCCTATTAGTGGTACCTTAGTACCAGTCTTGCTGAATTCGACACAGTGGGACCAGCGGACGAGCGCACCGTACCCGGCCAGCGACAAGACGGTGCATGGGAGTGTTTTCTCATGGCTTGGGTCATTCTTGTCATCTCCGGCGTACTCGAAGCAGTGTGGGCCACCGCCCTCGGCAAGTCCGATGGTTTTTCGCGCCCCGTTCCCACGATCGTCTTCGGTGTCGCCCTCGTCGCCAGCATGGGCGGCCTGGCCGTCGCGATGCGCACCCTGCCCGTCGGCACCGCATACGCCGTCTGGGTCGGAATCGGCGCAACCCTCACCGTCGCCTACGCGATGATCACAGGCGACGAATCGTCGTCGTGGATCAAGGTCGCGCTGCTCGTGGGCATCGTCGGCTGCGTCGTCGGGCTGAAGCTGCTGCACTGACCGATCCAGCAGTTACAGTAACTTCCATGAACTGGGTGTCCGCGATCACACTGCCTGCACGCGCTGGGATTGCCATCGCGGAAACTGCCCTGGAGGTCTCGGGGGCGATTCTGTCCACCACTCGATTCGCCCTCGAGACCGGTGCAGCCACGCCTGCCAACCTGGCCTCGCTCACCGATCCCAAGGGCGGCACGATGCAGCTGCTGTCCCAGCTGGGTCAGCTCACCTCGGACGACCGAGCGTTGGGCAACGCTCTGCGCGAGGGAGGCCCGCTCGACCGACTGCTCGCGCCCGGCGGCGTCGTCGACAGGTTGACGTCGGAGGAGGGCACGCTCGAACGGTTGCTGGCTCCCGGTGGACCTGTCGACCGTGTGACCGCCACCGATGGACCTCTGGACCGGCTGCTCGCCGAGGACGGTCCGCTCGAGCGACTGCTCGCCGCCGGTGGGCTACTCGATCGAATCACCGCCGTCGACGGCCCCCTCGAACGCCTGACCGCCAAGGACGGACCGCTCGAACTTCTGACCCGCGAGGACGGCATCATCGAACGCGCCACCCAGGAAGGCGGCCTGCTGGAACAGCTGCTCGCCGAGGGCGGCGCCATCGAGAGGCTGACCGCCAAGGGTGGTCCGCTCGATCAGCTCGTGACCTTGACCGAAACCTTGTCTCAGCTGGCACCCAACATCGAACGCATGGGCGTCAGCATCGACATCCTGCAGGACTCGGTCGAGATTTTGTCGCAGGCAGTGAATCCGTTGGGCGAGTTGGTCGGTCGGCTACCCAATCGCTGGCTCAAGGGCAAGCAGACCGTCCACGAACTGCAGTAGACGGACAAGCCGCGCAGGCATCAGTTTCGCAGACCCCGGGCAATGACCAGACGCTGAATCTGGTTGGTGCCCTCGAAGATCTGCGTGATCTTGGCGTCGCGCATGTACCGCTCGACGCGGAAGTCCCGCGTGTAGCCGTACCCGCCGAACACCTGGACCGCGTCGGTGGTGACCTTCATCGCGGCGTCGGTCGCGACGAGTTTCGCGACCGATGCGCCCCGCGAGTAATCCAACCCGGCATCGCGACGTCGAGCAGCATCGATGTAGGTGGCCCGCGCGGAATCGACCGCGGCCGCCATGTCGGCCAACAGGAAGCCAAGACCCTGGTGGTCGACGATCTTCTTGCCGAACGTCGTGCGCTCGTTGGCGTAGGCGACTGCGTCGTTCAGGGCTGCCTGGGCGATACCCACGGCAACCGCAGCAATTCCCAGGCGGCCGGAATCGAGTGCACTGAAGGCGATCTGGAGGCCTTGCCCCTCGGCGCCGAGACGTCGCTCGGCCGAGACGAAGGCATTGTCGTAGTTCGCCGACGTGGTGGGCACTGCGTGCAGACCCATCTTCTCCTCCGGCTTGCCGAAGGAGAGACCCTTCTGGTCCTTGGGAACGAGGAAGCAGGAAACACCCTTGGACCCTTCACCGGTCCGAGCGAAGAGGTTGTAGAAATCTGCGATACCGCCGTGAGTGATCCACGCCTTGGCGCCGTTGACGACGTATCCGTCGTCCTTGGCTGTCGCCTTGCAGGTCAACGCGGCGGCGTCGGATCCCGCTTGCGGCTCGGACAAACTGTATGCGCCGACGAGACTGCCGCCCAGCATGTCCGGAAGCCAGCGCTGCTTCTGCTCCTCGGTTCCGAACGCCAACAGCGGGGAGCACGCGAGACTGTGCACGCTGACCGCAACGGCCACCGCAGCCCAGCGGGCCGCCAGTTCTTCCAGTACCTGCAGGTAGACCTCGTACGGCTGGCCACCGCCGCCCCACTCCTCCGGGAACGGGAGGCTCAACAGCCCGGCTTCACCGAGGGTGCCGAACACGCCTTCAGGGTAGGTCTCGTTCTTCTCGTGCTCGTCGACGATGGGATCCAGCACCTTGTCCGCGACATCGCGCGTGAGCTGGATGAGGTCCCGGGCTTCTTCGGTGGGCAACAAACGATCGACAGGCACTTTCGAACTCCTCACAGTACTGACGGTCCCATCACAGTACTGCATATGATACTGAATGGCCTACTACAGTACTGTCGAGGCTCATGACCGCAGCTCACGCGACGGCCCGCCGTGCCCAACTGTTCGACCAGCTCGTCGACCTCCTGTTGAGCGAAGGGTTCGCCCACCTCACGCTCGACGACATCTCGGCGCGCCTCCGCTGCAGCAAATCGACGCTCTACACCCTGGCAGGCAGCAAAGAACAGCTCGTCCGAGCCGCAACCGTGCACTTCTTCCGCGGTGCAACGGACCGCGTGGAGGCAGCGATCGTCGGGGTCGACGGGTTCGGCAACCGCCTGACCGCGTACCTGACCGCAGTGGGCGACGCCCTGCAGCCGGCGTCACGACAGTTCATGAACGACCTTGCCGCCTTCCCTCCGGCACGCGAAATCTACGAGCAGAACACAGCGTTCGCGGCCAAACGCGTTCAAGCCCTGATCGACGACGGTGCCGCGGCCGGCGAAGTCCGCAGTGTCCATGCCGCATTCGTCGCCGACGTCGCCGCATCGACAATGGCACGAATCCAGACGCGTGAAATATCCGAACGCACCGGCCTCGACGACTCCCAGGCGTACGCCGAACTCGCCGCCCTCCTCACCACCGGCATCAGCGGTCACCGGGCACCTTCGTAGAATCGGCGGCGATGAGGAACGGTCGGCACGCATCCAGAACAGCCTTCTGGGCCTCGTGTCTGGTATTCGTTCTCTCGCTCGTTTTCGTCGCCGCGACATCCGACGGCGACGTTCCGGCACATTTCGACGGGTCCGGCGTCGTCACGCGCACGGAATCCCCGTGGTCGTTCGTCGCCACGATGGCCGGCGTCGGTCTTGCGCTCGGTGTGTTGTTCGCGCAACGTTCGATCACATGATCGCCGAGGATCTCGAATGGATCGGCGCAGCGACGATTGCCCTCCTGACGTGGATGACCGTAGTCGCCGGAACAACAGGATCCGACGACGGGTCGGTGTCGACGTGGGTCCTCGTGGCTCCGACCGTCGCCTACGTGCTCGGCATCGCCGGGTACGCGGTGCATGTGATCCGAGGCGGTAAATACCGAGTGCCCGAGGACGATCGACCGCCTTCGTAGATCAGAAGGGTGGTGGTTTCTTTCGTTCGCGGAGGCGTTGGATGGTTTTGTGTTGTCGTAGTTTTCGGCGGAGGAGTCGGATTCGGGTGCGGGCGGTGTCGGTGGGTGCGTGTCGGAGGTCGGCGGTGGTGGGTTCGGGTGTGGTGGGGGACATGTGTTGTTCCCACCAGGTGGGTGTGGTGGTGTCGGGTTCGGGGAGGGGTCGCCCGCGTCGGTGTCGGCGGGTGCGTGCGGTGGTGGGGCATCCGAGTTCGGGGAAGGTGAGGGTGCGGATGCCGGTGGTGTGGGTCCAGATGATGATGCCGCCGGCGAGGTGGGCGACGGTGGCTGCGTTGGCGGTTTTGTGTTTGTGGTGGGCGGTGCAGACGGGGTGGAGGTTGGTCTCGATGGTCCATCCGCCGCGGTGGGGGGTGTGGTGGTCGTAGGGGACGATGTGGTCGAGTTCGCAGTCGGTGGAGGGGACGGTGCATCCAGGGTGGGTGCAGGTGCGGTAGGTCATGCGTACGCGGGCGGCGAGGTCGGTGTTGGGTCGGTAGGTCAGGGCGCCGGGTGGTGGCTCGGTGTCACCTCCGTGGCCGTCGGGATGGATCCCTGCAGCGAGGGCGGGGTCGGCGGTGATCGCTGCCAGTAGTGCCGCGGTGATCTGCGCGCGAACAGTGTCACTGAGCAGACCCGTGCCACTGGGCAGACCGGTGCCACGGGGCAGGCCGGTGGCGCTGGGCAGGCCGGTGGCGCTGGTGGGTGTGCGGGTGGGTGTGGGTACGGTTCCTGCTCGGCGGATCCGGCCGCGGTGGATCAGCCGCGGTACCCGAATCCGTAGGGACGAGAGCACTGTCCTCGGTACTTGTCGTCGATTCGTCGCGGCAGCGCCGGTTCCTGCGTTCCCGGAATCGTCGGGACCCTCAGTGCCGTGACCCTCGGTGCCGGGACCCTCGGTGCCGGGCCGATCAGCTGCCTCGTCGCCAGCCGCCCCGTCGTCAGTGCTCTCGTCGTCTGTGCTCTCGTCGTCTTCGGTCTCGGTGTCACCCAGGCCTGTGTCGCCAGGTGTGCCGGTATCGGCATCGACGTGGGTCCCTGCGTCGCCGGGAGGGTCGGCCTTGTCCGGTTCACCTTGTGCCTGGGTGTGTGGTGCTCGGGCGGTGAGGACGTCGTGGAGTTCGGTGAGCAGGCCTTGCCAGTGGGCGTCGGTGGCGATGAGCCGAGCCAGTTCCGGATCGA
>NZ_JBHUZE010000017.1:0-19621 GCF_042667435.1 Rhodococcus sp. NPDC057297
CGCCAGTAGTCGAGGTGGCGGGAGAGTTCGGGGGTGGGGTCGGCGGCGTCGCCGAGGGTGGTGCGTTGCCAGGTGGCGTAGTGGGCGTAGGTGACTGGTAGTGGTGTCCAGGTCGGGGCGGTGCCGGCCTGTCGTGCGGTGTAGGCGGCGGCGAGGTCGGTGAGCAGGGCGGGGGTGGACCATTCGTCGATCGCGTGGTGGTGCGCGATGAGGGCGATGGTCCATTCGGTGTCGGCGGTGCGGAGGATGGCGACGCGGAGGGGGAGGTCGGTAGCGAGGTCGAATCCGGTGTTGATGAGAGCGGCGATATAGGTGTCGGGGTCGGTATCGGTGTGGGGGTGGGTGTTGTCGGTGCCGCGTAGGTCGGTGATCTCGATGGTGAGTCGTTCGGGGATGTGGGCGGGTTCGATGATGTGTTGGGTGAGGGTGCCGTCGTGTTCGACGAGCAGGGTGCGCAGGGGGTGGTGGCGGGTGACGAGGTCGGCGATGGCGGTGGTGAACGCGGCGGTGTCGAGGTTTCCGGTGAGGGTCCAGAGGGTGGGGACGACGTACTGGGAGGCGGGTCCGCCGAGTTGGTCGATGATCCAGAGTGCTTGTTGGCCGTAGGAGGCGGGGATCGGGTCGGTGAGCGGGATGTCGGTGATGCGTACTGGTGACAGGTGTGCTGTGGCGCCGTCGACGGTGGTGTCGAGGGTGGCGATGGTGGTGTCGACGAGGTGCGCGAGGCCGGTGATGGTGGGGGTGGTGAACACTTCGCGCAGGGTCAGGGAGGTGCCGAGCTCGGCGTTGATGCGGGCGGCGACGCGGGTGGCGGTCAGGGAGTGTCCGCCGAGGCGGAAGAAGTCGTCGTCGATGGACAAGGGTGCATCGCTGGGTAGTCCGAGTACGTCGGTGAAGATGGTGGTGAGGGTGATTTCTGTTGCGGTGGTGGGTGCTGTTCCACCGGCCAGCGCACTGGTCAGGTCGGGTGTGGGGAGTGCCCGGCGGTCGAGTTTGCCGTTGGGGGTGACGGGGACGGTGGTGATGGGGATGAAGACGGTGGGGATCATGTAGTCGGGTAGTCGGTCGGTGAGGAATGCCCGTAGTTCATCGTCGGTGGCCTCATTGTCGGTGGTGCTGGTGTGGTAGGCGGCGAGGTATTTTCCGGTGCCGCTGCCGTTGGTGTTTCCGGGGTGTTCGGCGGCGATGACGATGGCGGTCGATACGGCGGGGTGCTGTTCGAGGACGGTGCGGATGTCGTCGAGTTCGATGCGGTAGCCGCGGATCTTGACTTGGTCGTCGGTGCGGCCGAGGTAGTCGAGTTGGCCGTCGTGGTTCCAGCGGACGAGGTCGCCGGTGCGGTAGAGGCGTTCGCCGGATCCGGTGGGGTCGGCGATGAAGCGGGTGGCGGTGAGGTCGGGTCGGTTGATGTAGCCGTCGGCGAGTTGGGTGCCGCCGAGGTAGAGCTCTCCTGTGATGCCGACGGGTACCGGTCGGAGCCAGGTGTCGAGGACACACACGTGTGTGTTCGCTACCGGTGTACCGATCGGCACGGTCACCACATCAGCCAGCGCGTCTGCGTGAACGGGTGTGGTGGTGATTTCGACGGCGGCCTCGGTCGGGCCGTAGAGGTTGTGCAGTTCGGCTCCGGCGAAGAGTCGGTCTGCGGCGGCGGCGTTCGCGGCGGGGAGTGCTTCGCCGGAGAAGAACAGCCACCGCACCGACGCCAACCGGTCCGGGTCGGGAGTCGACCCGAGGAACGCCGCGAGCATGGCGGGCACGAAATGCAGCACCGTGACCTGATGGCGGTCGATGACGTCGGCCAGATAATCGGGGTCCTTGTGGCCACCGTCTTTCGCGACGACCAAGGTAGCGCCCACAGTGAACGGAAGGAAGAACTCCCCGACGGACACATCGAAGACAGCAGGCGTTTTCTGCAGGATCCGATCACCGGAGCCGATCCCGTAGTCTTCGGCCATCCACGCGAGACGATTCACAATCGCCTGATGGGAGACCATGACCCCCTTCGGGCGGCCCGTGGTGCCAGAGGTGAAAATGACATACGCCGTATCCGCCGGGGTGAGGGCGCGCGCCAACACCGGCGCCGCACGCTCCCCACGTACCAGTCGTGCAGATACCGCGGGGTCGTCGAGGAAGTCACCGTTGATGACCACCCTCGGGGTGGCGTCGGCGAGGATGTGCCCCATCCGCTCGCTCGGGTACTCCGGATCGATCGGCACATACGCTGCCCCGGCCCGTATGACCGCGAGCAGGGCAGTCACCAGATCGACACTGCGGGGCAGCTGCACTGCGACCCGGTCCCCCACCCGCACACCACGTTCGATCAGCACGTGTGCCAAAGCGTTGACCCGCGGATCGAACTCGGTGTAGGACCACTCGGTTCCACTGTCGTCGACGACCGCGACCGCATCCGCAGATGCAGCCACACGGTCCTTGATGACTGCATCCAACGTCGAACCCGGGACCTCGGACACCCGTCCCGTCGACCATTCCGCCGGGACTTCGCGCGCGAAAGACACGTCCAGGGAAGCGATCGAGCGGTCCGGGTCGGTTGCGAACACCTCGACGACGCGCTCGAGAACTGCCGTGAACTGCGCGGCAACGTCGGTGTCGAACAGATCGGGCCGATACGACAACCGCACCCACGTCTCGGCGCCCGCTTGCGCGGCGAACGTGAGTGGGTAGTGCGTCGTTTCCCGGCCCGACTCACCGAGAATCGTGATTCCGGCGTTGTCCCGGACGAGTTCGAGCGTCTCGGAGTCCGACGGGTAGTTCTGGTAGACCATCAACGTGTCGAACAGCGGCTGGTGCCCGCTCAGACGCTGCAACTCGGCGAGCGATACCTGATGATCCTCGATCAGCGCGGAGTTCTGGTCCTGCACCCGGCGCACCGCGTCGGCAAGGCTGAGCCTGCCCTCCAGCGGCACGACCACCGGAACCGTGTTGATGAACGAGCCCACCGCGTCCTCGACCCCGTCGACCTCCGGGGGACGGCCCGACACAACGGCACCGAATACAACCGTGTCCTGGCCGGTGATCGTATTCAGGAACACCGCCCAGACCGTCTGCAGCAGACTGCTCATCGTGGCACCGGCAGATCGGGCCACATCGGCAAGAGCTGCGCTGGTGTCGGCGTCGAGTTCCACCACGATGTCCTCGGGCAGTCCCGCGACGCTCGAACCAGCCTCGGGCGCAACGAGGGTCGGCTCCGAGACCGGGGCGAGCACGTCGGCCCACCGCTGCAGCGAAGCCTGGGCATCGCGTGCCGTCATCCAGGACAGGAACTTCGCGAACGACAGATCCGGTTCGACCACGTCGGCCGGCCGTCCGTACGCCTCCCACATCGTTTCGAGAAGTCGGACCATGGACCAACCGTCGACGAGCGCGTGGTGAATCGACAGGATGAACGCGTGGCCGGCCCGATACCGCACGACCGTCGCGCGCACCAACGGCGCCCGAGAGAAGTCGATCCGGGTCGCGCGGTCACGTTGGGCGATCTCTTCGACGTCGGACATGTCGGCGACGTCGATGACCGTGACCGGGATGTCCACCGCGGTCGGCACGACTGCAACGGACTCGCCCCCGGACGTGGAAGCAATCGCGATCTTCAAGTTCGGGAACCGCTCGAGCAGTTGGTGCAGCGCAACCCGGAATCGCTCCGGCTCGCCGGCACCGTCGAGGTGGAACACGGTCTGGGCAGCGTAGACGTCGACTCCCCCGTCACTCGACCCGAGCATCGACTCCACCACGAGCCCGTGCTGCAGCGGTGTCAAGGGGTGCACATCGGCCAGCTCGCCATAGATGCCCTCCCAGCGCTCGAGATCGGCTTGCGTCACGCCGCGCGCGAGCACGTCCGACGGAGATCGTCGAACCAGGACCGCTGAGCGTGCGTACTCGGCGAGTGAACTCAATGCTTGAACCCACAGCTCGACGAGTTCGTCGACCTCGTCCTTGGACAGGACACCGGACGCATAAGCGATATCGCCTCTGAGAGTCCACCCGTCGCCTTCGGGTACCGCTGCGATGTTGATATCGGCCGCCGAGTCGATGCTCTGACCCGATGTCTCGTACGCGTCGATACCCGGCAGTTCCGGTGCAAGATCCCACGCCGCGTTCTCATCGGAAGCATCTCCGCCGGCAAACTGACCGAGGTAGTTGAACCCGATCTGTGGACCGCGCCCGGACCCCAGCCGCTCGCCCACCTCGGAATTGAGCTGCCACAGCATTCCGAAGCCGATACCGCGGTCGGGGACCGCAGCGAGTTGCTCCTTGATCCGGAGCACTGCCTCCGCCGCGCTCTTCGGGTCGAGGACGGCGAGGACCGGATCGACATCTGCGGTATCGAGCACCACGGGGAAGAACGACGTGAACCAGCCGATGGTGCGCGACAGATCCGCACCGGAAACGATGTTCTCCTCCCTTCCATGGCCCTCGAGTCCGATGAGCAGCCGCTTGTCGGTCGTTCCCCGTCTGCCGCGCCATGCTCCGACCGCGATCGCCAAACCGCCGAGCAGGACGTCGTTGATCTCGGCCGAGAGCACATGGGGCACGTCGGTAAGCAACGCCGACGTCAACGCAGACGGCACGCGTACGGCGGCCACGGCCGCCGTCTCGGTGGTGTCGATCGCGGGGTCGAGTTCACGTGAACCCAACAGCGGTTCGTCGATCTCCGACGCCGACCAGTAGTCGGCTTGAGCGAGAAGGTCCGCGTCACGAGCACGCGAGGCCAGCGCACTCGACCATGCCGCGAGTGACGTACCCACTGCAGGTAGCGGATCCGTCGCAACGCCGGTTTCCAACTCCCACGCATGGGTCAAGTCGTCACCGATGATGCGCCAGGACACACCGTCCACGACCAGATGGTGGATGACGAGCACCAGTCGCCCGGTGGGCTCGGCATCGCTGGTCACCCAGCGCGCCTGCCACAGCACACCGTCCTGCAGGTTCATCGACTGTCCGAACTCGGCGACCAACTCGCCGACACGCTCGACCCATTGCGGATCGGACCACAGGCGCGGCGTCGTCTCGGAGCCCAGCCGTTCGTCCGTCGCGCCGTGCGGTGTCACCTCGAACCGCCACTGCCCCTCTCGCGCGAGCCCGTCTCGCACCAATCTGCCGCGCAGTGCTGCGTGGTGATCGACAACGCGGCCAAGTACCCGCGACACGAGTTTCTCGTCGGCACCCGCGGGTGTGACGAAGACTGCGGACTGCACGAACGTACCGAAGGTCGGTGAATCCACCAGGGGAACCGCAATCGGCCACAGACCCGACGAGAGCACGTCGGGCCGGGCGCCAGTCGATTCCTCCGCGGCGCGCGCATCGGCCAGTCGGGCCAGCGCCGAGACCCTTCGCGCGGTGAAGACCTCGGACGCCTTGATGGTGACGCCGGCGCGCCGAGCCCGTGACACCACCTGGATCGACAGGATGCTGTCACCACCCAGACGGAAGAAGTCGTCGTCGACAGAGAAGGCGGCGTCCGCCGACAGGCGAAGCACGTCCCGGAAGATCTCGGTGAGTGTGCGTTCGGTGTCGGTCTCCGCGGCTCGTCCCGAACCACCCGTCGGCGCCGACTCCGGCGCGGGCAGAGCGCGTCGATCGAGCTTGCCGTTCGGTGTCAGCGGGAAGGAATCCACCCGGGTGTAACTGCTCGGCACCATGTACTCGGGCAGGTGTTCTTCCGCGTGCGTGCGCAAGACCGTGCTCAGATCGTCGGTGGCCGTGTAATACGCGGCGAGCGTCTTTCCGCCACCAGGATGATCCGCCGCGACGACCGCCGCGGACACCACGTCCGGGTGAGTTTCGAGCGCCGCCCGAACTTCGTCGGGTTCGATTCGATAGCCGCGGATCTTGACCTGCTCGTCGGCGCGACCGAGGTAATCGATGTTGTCCGAGGAGTTCCAACGGGCCAGGTCGCCGGTGCGGTACATGCGCTCGCCCGGTTCCCACGGGCACGCGAGAAAACGCTCGGACGTCAGGGCGGCCTGTCCCCAGTAGCCGCGCGCGATACCCGCGCCGGCCAGATACAGCTCACCTGCAACGCCAGGCAGCGTCGGCTGAAGGTTTCCGTCGACGATGTACGCACGCGTGTTGAAGATGGGGGTGCCCACGCTCGGTGCATCGCTGTCGGCAAGGTCTGCGCCGAGCGCGTTGATCGTGTACTCGGTCGGGCCGTACAGGTTGTACGACTCGACCCCGGGAGCGTCGCGCAACTGCCGCCACAACCGCTCCGGCACGGCCTCACCACCGAGCGAAACGAACACGACTCCCGGTGCATCGGACGACACCGATCGTCCCGCCGGACGATCACGTTCGAGCAGGCCTTCGTCGACCAGCACCTGCCCGTACGACGGCGTGACATCGAATCCGTCGACGCGTGTACGGTCGTAATGCGTGAGCAATCCGTGGGGGTCGCGGCGCAGTTCGTCGTCGATGACATGCACCTCGTGGCCGTTCAGCAGCCAGAACAGCTGTTCCCACGAGGCATCGAACGAGAACGACGTGGTGTGCGCGATTTTCATACGTCGTCCGGCCTGATGCGCGACGACACGGTCGAAGATCTTCTCGACATGGTTGACGTACATGTTCGTCAGGCCGCGGTAGCCCACGGCGACGCCCTTCGGCCGGCCCGTCGAGCCGGAGGTGAAGATGATGTACGCAAGGTGATCGAGCTCGATCCTGCCACCGCGGTCGGCATCTCCGATCGGGCTCGAGTCGAGGGCCGCAATGCGGTCGCGGGTGGCGGGATCGTCGAGGTCGACGCCGCGGGTGTCACCGATTCGGCTCGCGTCCCGACCGGTCACCAACGTCACCGTTGGACGCGCGAGACCGAGCATGTAGCCGATGCGATCGTCGGGCAGCGCTCTGTCGATCGGCACATACGCCGCACCGACGGCGAACACCGCGAACATCGCGATGACCATGCGCTCGTCACGTGGTAGGAGGAGCGCGACGCGATGCTCGGACCGGACACCCTCCTCGAGAAGTAGCCGAGCGTACCGATTGACCTCCGCTGCGAACTCCGTGAACGTCAGAACGCGGTCCCCCGCGACCAGTGCGGTCTCCGCCCCGGACAGGTGGACCTGCTCGTCGAGCAGATCCGCAACCGTCACGGTCGGGACCTCGCGGACCAGGTCGGCCGCGATGCCGGTGTGCGGCACTGCTTCGTCGGCCAGAAGGGCGGAAAGCTGCCCGACCGGACCGTCGAGGTTCTGTACGAGCGCGACCAGCACCTGCAGGAACCGTTCGAGCAGTTCCAGCGCAGACGCCTCGGTGTACGCATCGTGGCGGTACACCAGCCGAACATGCACAACGGTCTCACCGTCGACCTCGGACGGATCGATCGCGAACGTGACCGGATAGTGCGTCTCGTCATCGACCTCCGTCGTCACGAGCTCGAACTCGCCCGGGGCGGCCTCTTCCTCGAAAGGAAGGTTCTGCACCACGAACAGCGTGTCGAACATCGTGGACATGTCGGCCGCGGCCTGGATTTTGGTCAGCGACGCATAGGGATGATCGATCACCTGCAACTGCTCGTGCTGCACGCGGGTGAGCAGGGCTCGTACCGAGTCGAACGGTGAAAAGCTCACTCGCAACGGGACAGTGTTGAACAGCAGTCCGACGATTCGATCGGAGTCGGCGAGCTCCGGGGGACGTCCGGAGACGGTGTTTCCGAACACGACATCGTTGCTGCCGACCAACTGCCCGAGCGTCACGCCCCACGCTGCCTGAAGCACCGTGCCGACGGTGACGCCGGACGCCCGCGCGGCGGCATGTACTGCGGCTGCGGCGGCACTGTCGAGATCGCGATGCAGTTCGCCCGATCCGTCGCGCCCTTCACCGGCGGCAACCCCGGCCGGCCAGACGAGCGTCGGGCCGGACAGCTCGGCGAGGTACGAACTCCACGCGCGGTAAGCAGCGTCGATGTCCTGATCGGACAGCCAGTCGAGGTAACTGCGGAACGACGCCGGCCGCACTCGCGCGGAATACTCGGGGTCTCGGTAGGTATCGAAGATCTCGTCGAGAACGGCACTCGTCGACCAGCCGTCGAGCAGGATGTGCTCGAACGTCATCGCAAGCTTCCACTCGTCGATACCGTGCTCGATGAGTGTGAAGCGAATGAGCGGCGGCGTTTCGAAATCGAACGGCACATCGCATTCTTCGGCAAGGAAATCCGTTGTCTCGACGCCCAGTTCGCGCCACTGCTCCAGTCGGATGATCCGGATCGGTGCGTCGGCGACCGGCGGGATGACCTGCGCTTCGCCGGACGGCAGGAACGCCGAACGAAGATTGGGATAGCGCCCGAGCACTGTGCGAACCGCCGCCACCAGTCGGTCAGGATCGAGGGTGCCGACGACGCCCTGCGTCACCTGCGACATGTACGAGTTGTGCCCGCCCGATTCACGGGCTCGGACCATGTGGAACAGCAGGCCCTGCTGAAGAGGTGACAGCGGAAGCAGTTCGGCGCCAGTACCGTAGCGCGCGCGGACGCTGCCCTCGTCCGCGGCGGAGAGGGTCAAGCGGTCCGCGCGACGCACACCGAACGACGAGCCTGCGCCGGATGACGGAGCCGCCGCGATGACTGCGACTGAGATCTCGTCGACGATAGCTGCCACGATTTCGTCGGCCGGCGTGACAACCGTGGCGTCGGTGTCGACCTCGACCCTCACCGATCGAGTTCCCGACTCGGTGCTCGACACTCCGACCAGTACGCGTACGGCGACCGGCATCGTCGCCGGCCCTGTCGCTGCACTATCGGCATCGGTCGTGAAAACGCTCACCCGCGCGTGCGGCGTCGGAAGGTCGTCGAAGAATGAACCGAACCGGGAATGGTTGGAAAGCCCTGCATAGTCCGCGGCTCGCTCGCGGATCGGCGAAAGGTGTGCTGCAATCGACGAACCCGTGAGATCTGCGGCAAGCTGAACGTCGTCGAGGACAAGAGGCAAACCGATCACAGTGCCGGCGTTCAACGGTTCCGCAACCTCGAGAACAAGATTGCCGTCGACGAGATCGATCGCCTCGAAAGCACGAACCACCGCGGCAACGATCGCTGCCCGCGTGAACTCCGCACCCTCGGCGTTCTTTTCGACTGTGATGGTCGAGTTCTGCCACGCAGACTCCACCGGCCCGCGAGCCGGCTCACCGCCGTCGTGATCGGCAAGTTCGTCGACCCAGTCCTCCCAGAACGGATCGTCGAGAACCGCGGTCCAGACCTCGTCGGAACGCAAATCCCGGTCGATCGAAACCGCGACGACCTCCATCGCAGTACCCGCACGGTAGGCGCCGACGAGGGCCGTCACGACCTCTCGTGCATCGTCGAGAAGCGTGGGGTTGTCCACGTCCGCTGTCAGTTCACCGCTGCCGTCGTCTCGGACGCCCAACCGAAGGGATGCAAGGTGCGGGGCCGCGAGCGTGAGGTGCGTGGTCGCCGCGTGCCATAGCGAGTCATCGCCAATATCGAAGTTTGGCAGCTGAATTCGAAATCTTGACGCACCAGCGGCGGGCGACTCCGTGCCGCCACGAAGCGCCGCGCGAACGAACTGGGCCAGCTGGCGGACCGCTAAGTCAGGGTGGCGCGCACCCAGAACCAAGAAGAGTCGAGCGGATTCGAGCAAACGTGATGTCGTCTCCTCGACGAACAGCTCGCGGGTGGCATCGAGTCCGATACTCAGGGTTCCATCGGGTCGACGGTCGAGTGAGTACACCAGGTCGTACAGCGCCGGGACCGCGTCGTCGACGCTGTCCTCAGCCGGAAGTAGCGGCGCGAGAGCCGCGTCCGCATACGTGCGAACCTCGCGATTGTCACGGAAAGCAGCCATGACCTGAAAGATCGGGCTCAGCCCGGGAATTCGCGTCGGGTTGACGGCCTCGACCACGTGCTCGAACGGGACGAGCTTGTGTTCCACCGCGCCGAGGAGGCGGTCCCGGACGTCGCTGAGCGTGGTCCCGAAGCCGAGCGCAGCATCGATATCTACACGCACGACCACCGAGTTGACGAAATATCCGATGAGGTCGGCCAATTCGGGTTCGTCGCGCAGGGTCACGGGAGTACCGACCGGCACGTGCGCACCGGCGCCTTCGTTCCACAGCGCGAGTGACAGCGCCGTGATGACTGCATGCAGCGGCGTGGCCCGATGCTCGATCAGGAGATCGTCGACGGTGTCGGTGTCCGAGCTGGACAGCACTGCCTCGACGGACCGAATCGTACGCTCGTCGGTGTCCCCGCGGGCAGAATCCAGCGGCAGCGGCGTTTCGACTGGAAGGCCGGCGAGCAGGTCCCGCCAGTAGTCGAGTTCGACCTGATGACGGGAACCGGAGTCGTCTCGGTCGCCGAGGACGTCGCGGTGCCACACCGCGAAGTCGGCGTACTGGACCGCGAGTGGTTCCAGTGGTTCGCCGATGTAGAAGGCCGTCAGGTCGCGGATGAACGGCCCAACCGAATTCTCGTCGGTGACCATGTGGTGCGCATGTGTCACCAGCACATCGCCGTCTTCGTGTCGCAACAGCGTGAACTGCATTCCGAAGTCGGTCGCCAGATCCAGCGGCGCAATCAGCAGTTCGCCGATGCGGGCGTCGAGGTTGCTGCGCTCGATCTCCTCGATTCCCAGCCGGCCCTGCCGAGCTTCGTGCACGACTTGAATCAATGACGACGATTCTTCGTCGAAGACGAAGGTGGTGCGCAGTACTTCGTGTCTTTCGACCAGTAGGTGAATTGCCTGCTGCAGCGCATCGAGGTCTGCGCGGCCCCGGAACTCGCGATCCTGGAACTCGCGACCCTGGAACTGCAGTGCCTCGACCGTGCGGTAGATCGTCCGGTCCGTGACTTGCTCGGCCAGCCACAGCGATTGCTGGCCGAACGACATCGGTATCTCGTCGGGTCGCTCGACGTCACCGACCCGCACCACCGGCGGAGAGACGCGTGATGCATCCCCGACGACCCGAGCCAGTTCGGCGATAGTCGGATTGTCGAAAACCTCACGCAGAGACAACGACACGTCCATGGCCGCATTCACTCCGGAGACCACGCCGCTCGCGAGCAGTGAATGGCCACCCAATCGGAAGAAGTTGTCGTTGACGCTGAGCACGACGTCGTCGCCGAGATGTAGAACCTCGGAGAACACACGCGCAAGAGTGTGTTCGGCTGCAGTCTCCGGCAACTTACCGCTGAGGCCCGCGCCCGCTCCGAGATCAGGAGCAGGTAGCGCCCGACGATCGAGTTTTCCGTTGACGGTCACCGGAAACTCACTCAGTACGGTGAAAGTCGAGGGGACCATGTACTCGGGCAGCGTGCTTACGGCATGCGCCCGAAGTACCTCGACGAAGTTCGCGGTCGAGTCTCCTGTAGCAGTGACGTAGGCGGCGAGGAACTTGCCACCCGCCGGGTGATCCAACGCGAGCACCGCTGCCCGACGAACCCCGGGATGCGCCGAGATCGCGACTTCGACTTCTTCCAGCTCTAGTCGTTGGCCCCTGATCTTGACCTGATTGTCGGCGCGACCGAGGAACTCGAGCATTCCGTCCTCGGTCCACCGCGCGAGGTCACCGGTGCGATACATGCGCGAGCCGTCGGCATCGAACGGGTTTGCGACGAAGCTACCGGCTGTGAGCAGCCCACTGCCGACATACCCACGGCCCAACAAGAATCCGGCTGCGTACAACTCGCCGCCGGTGCCCATCGGAGTCGGTTCGAGGTCCTCGTCCAGGACATAGAGCTGGGTGTGTGGATTGGGACGACCGATCGACGTCGCGATTCGCTCGGCCCGCTCTCGGTAGATGACGTGCGAGACACCGATCGTCGCTTCCGCAGGGCCGTATCCGTGGTAGAGCGTCGTCGTCAGCTGATCACGGAACCGGCTGAAGAGATCGGGGGTGAGGACTTCACCGCCACACCACACGTGCCGGACGCCTTCGAGCGCCGACGCGCCGCGTGCCGACCGTTCGAGGTCGAGCACGAGGAGCGCATCGAGCATCGATGAGACGAGATACAGATACGTGACCTGCTCGCGCGCGATGAGGTCGAGCAGATAGTCGGGGTCTTTTTCACTGCCGTTCGCCGCGACGACGACACGTCCGCCGGACACGAGCGGAAGCAGAATCTCGTTCACGGAGATGTCGAAGGCCAGGGGCGCCTTGAACAGCGACGCATCGTCGTTGCCGAACATGAGAACGTGGTCCCGCTGCCAGGTGAGTCGCTCGCAGATCGCCTCATGACGGATCATCGCGCCCTTCGGCGTTCCGGTCGATCCCGAAGTGAAGATCACGTACGCGAGCTGAGAGCCGTCGAGCTCGAGGTTCGGTGCAACGGAGGAGAATTCGCCGTACTGCCAGTCCTCGAGGTCCACCTCGATCGATTCCACCGGTAGCGACGGCTGGTCCTGGGCCGAGACGACTGCGATCCGCGCTGCCGAGTCCGCGATCACGCGGTCACGTCGAGCCGCGGGCCACTGCGGGTCGACCGGCACGAACGCACCGCCGGCAGTCATGATGGCCAACGCGGCCACGACCATCTCGGCCGATCGCGGCAGGCAGATTCCGACGACCCCTTCGGTGTCGAGCCCGGAGCCGAGCAACCGGTGCGACAGCTGCGCGACCCTCTCGGACAGTTCGGAAAAGGTGAGTCGGCGGTCACCGTCGACGAGAGCGACAGCGTCCGGGGTTGCGCGAGCCGCCGCCGCGAACAGCTCCGGAACAGTCGCGGTCACTGCGGGAGATGTGTGGTCGTTCCACCGTTGATGCAGCTCGGCGATATCGACGGGCGCGGTCATCATTCTCCCTGAGTTAGCTTAGCCAAACCTATTGTTTTTCTACTGTGGTGCTTGCCGGGGTGTGGTGTCAAGCCGATAGCCTGTGGCCCAACTCGGTACCTTCGAGGACACAGATCTCAGCGACGACGACGTACCTCTCGGATGAGCAACCACACGAGATATGCGCCTCCCGCAACCACGGTCACCACACCGACCGGCAACTCGACCGGCAGTAGATTCTGCGCCGTGACGTCGGCGGCAGCGAGCAACAATGCCCCCGTGAACGCCGCAGGCGCGAGGGTGACTCCCGGGCTACGAGCCAGTCGACGGGCGATCTGCGGCGCCGCGAGCGCGACGAACACGATCGGGCCTGCAGCAGCGGTCACGGTCGCGGTGAGCGCTACACCTAGTACGAGCACGACGACGCGCACACGTTCCACACGCGCACCTGTAGCCCGAGCGGCGTCGTCACCGAGTTCGAGTTGTTTGAGTGCCGGTGAAAACACGGCAAGCACGCCGAAGAGCAGAAGGATGACGCCGCTGCCGATCAGCGCTTGACCCCAACTCGTGCCGGTGAGCGATCCGGCACCCCACGCGGCGGCGCTCATGGCGACCTTGAGTTTCGCGTTCAACATCAACCACGTATTGAGGGAGGTCAGCATCGCAGAAATCGCGATTCCGACGATGATCAGCCGAAAGCCCTGTACCCCACCCCGCCACGCGAGGAGGTAGACGACGACTGCTGTCGCGATACCACCGATCAGTGCCCCTGCGGCCAACTGCAGATACGAACCGTGGATCAAGATGATCACGACCAACGCGCCGGAGTAGGACCCCGCGCTGAATCCGATGATGTCCGGTGACGCCAGCGGGTTGCGGATCAGCGATTGAAAAGCCGCGCCGGATACCCCCAACGCAGCGCCGAACACGACCGCCGCGACTGCCCGCGGCGCCCGCCACTCGACGACGACTGTGCGAGCGAAACCGGCACCGGGATCTCCGGTTACAGCAGCCCACACTTGGGCGAGGCTCAGCGGGTAATCGCCGAGAGTCAAGGCCCAAACCGTCACCGCGAGAGTCGCAATCGCCAGCACTGCGCAGACGAGGACACTTCTGCCGTGCCAGCGTGTGGCCCAACCGCCGGTGCGAACCACGAGCGTGCGGTGTCCGAAATCCACCTGCCGTTCGGCGGCGGTCTCGAGACCTGTTGAACTCACAGGCCACTCACCTTTGCTCGGCGGACAAGATAAATGAGCACCGGGGCGCCGACGAATGCAGTCACGATGCCGACCGGGAACTCACCCGGCCGGATGACGACGCGACCGACGATGTCGGCGGCCAGCAGCAGTGATGGTGCGAGAACGAGCGTGTAGCCGATGATCCAGCGCTGGTCCGGGCCGACGATCCACCGCGCCACGTGCGGAATCATGAGGCCCACGAAACCGATCGGGCCGGCGATGGCGGTCGCTCCGCCGGCCAGCAGCGTCACCGCGATGATCACGATCACGCGTGTGCGATTGACGTGTGCGCCGAGCGCGCTCGCCAGGTCGTCCCCCAGTGCGATGGTGTTCAGTGAATTGGCAGCGATTGCGGCCAGCACCACTCCGACGATCAAGAACGGAAGCACCGGCAACAGAACGTCCCAGCCTCGATCGACGAGGCTGCCTGCGTACCAACTGCGCATCTGGTCGAACGTCTTGGGATCGGTGAGAACCCAACCGGTAACGATGCCGGACAGGACCGCTCCGAATGCGACACCCGCCAGCGTCAGGTGAACCGGGTCTGCTCCACCGCGCCCCATCGAACCGATCACGTAGACAACGACGGTGACGACCAACGCGCCGAGGAAAGCGAACCAGACGTATCCACTGACGGTGGTCACACCGAACACCGCTATGCCGACGACGACGAAGAATTCGGCGCCGGCGTTGACCCCGAGAATGCCGGGATCAGCGAGCGGATTACGCGTCAAGGCCTGAATGAGTGCACCGGACACCCCGAGCGCGACGCCGACGGCGAGACCCACTGCGGTTCGCGGAATGCGCATGTCCCATACGACGTAGGCGTCGCCTTTGCCGGTGTTGTGCAGGAGTGAGTCGAACACCACCGACAGCGGGATGTCCTTCGATCCGACGGCGATGCTCAGGAGCACCAAGACGACGAGTGAAGCGATCGCGATGAACAATCCGATCGCGCGCCGCCCGACGCTCGTGGACGCCGTTGCACGGCGAACCCCCTCCGGCGTTTCAGCAGGCGGAGGAGCATGACCGGTTCGTGTTGTCACTCGATTCGCTTTCTGGTGGTGGACACACGTCCAGCCGCCTCGTGCGCTACGAGGCGGCTGGACGAAGATGGGTCCGGCCTATGCGCCCGTGTTGAGCGCCGATGCCTCCAACTGCGGGACGACCTCGTCGACCCACCACTGCACGCTCGACGGAGTCGGCGGATTCACCGCGAGCCACTGCGGACCGTAGAGGTAGACGAGCGTCCCGTTCTTCGCGGCAGCAAGCTCGGGAACGCGGGGATCGGCCTCGAACGCTGTCCTGAATGTGTTCTCCGGGTCGGCGTACTCGTGAGTGACGATGAACACGACGTCAGCGGAGAACTGGTCGATGTTCTCGAGCGAGTACTTGGGTGCGTTCGCCGCGACACTGTCGCCCTCGCCTGTCGGCTGCCCGTCTCCGGGCGTCAAGCCAAGAGCCTCGATGGGCTCGTTCGCATACTCGGTGAGCCACAGCTGCTGATTGTCCCCGTCCAGCACTCCCAGCTGGAACGTCTTACCTTGCAGGCCAGGTAGTTTCGCAGCGGCCTCGGACAATGTGGCCTCGTACTTGGCCTCGGTCTCGTCGACGATCTTCTCGTCGTGCCCGGTGAGCGCCGCAAGAGACGCCAGATTGTCCTGCCAGCTGGTGTCGCCGCCTTCGTCCTGCGTTTCCAAACCGACATAGGTGGGTGCGATGGAAGAAAGACGATCGTAGACTTGCTCGTCGGCGCTCCAGACACTCGTGAGGATCAGGTCCGGATCCAGGGCGGCAATAGCCTCCGGCGAATCCATCCCCTCCGCCGTGTAGAGGTCCGCGTTGAAATCGCCGTCGTACAGACCCTGCAACCATGGGTAGTCATCGAGGTCGGACGCTTCCCCCGACACCGCGATCGGCTTCTCGCCCAGGACGTCCAGCAGTCCGATCCAGTCGGTTCCTACAGCGACGATCCGCTCGGGCTTCTCCTCGACGGTGACGTCACCGTAAGCGGCGTCGATCGTGACCGGGAACGCACCGTCGCTCGACGCACTGTCGCTCGACGCACTGTCGCTCGACGCGCCGTTCGTGGCACCGTCGGACGAGTCGCTCGAGCAACCCGCGAGCACCAAACCGACACTGACCAAACCTGCAAGCAATGCTGTCGCGCGCCTAGGCGCGGCAAGCGTTTTCATAGACGTTCCTCTCGTGTACTTCGATGGTTCGATGTTCGGTCAGACGTTCACGGATGCCGTGACGTCACCGGTCTCACGCCGCGCGATCACGTCACGGAGCGATTTGGGACGCAGGTCGGTCCACGTTCGTTCGATCCACTCGAGCACCTCCGCGCGTGGTGCACCGTCCGGGGCTCCGTGAGCGATCGCCCATCCACCCGGGACCGGCTTGAAGGTGGGCCACAGCGAGTACTGCTCTTCATGGTTGACGAGCGCAAAGAACCGGCCCTGGTCGTCGTCGAACGGGTTGTTCGCCACATTTCTCCTTCGGTTCGAGCGCAGTTACTCGGCGTTGCCGCACGGACGGTCACCGACGGACGTGCTCGTATGGCGACATATCGCAGCGAACAGTAGCAACAAAGATCAGTTAAGGCTAGGCTACCTTCAGCACTGCACGCTCGCCTGGGTCCGAGCTCGCCGGATCCGCTCGTCCGGACAGAGCCGATCTCGAAAGCGCAAGGCCGCCAGGCTCATATAGAAAGACCGGACGATTGCCGAACACGACCATCCACCAAGTCGGTCCATCCACGTCGCCTGGCCCAGCCCCCACACCGGCGTCCACCGACCGACTCAGCGTCGATTCCGCCACGATCGGTTACGACCGACGAGTCATCTCCGAGCAACTGAGCGTGTCGATTCCCGACCAGTCGTTGACCGTCATCGTCGGACCGAACGCGTGCGGCAAGTCGACACTGCTGCGTGCACTGTCTCGGCTCATCAAGCCGAACTCCGGGCAAGTGATTCTCGATGGGGCGGACATTCGCTCGTACCAGACCAAGGAGGTCGCCCGCCGCATCGGCCTGTTGCCGCAAAGCGCTCTCGCGCCGGACGGGATCACCGTTGCCGACCTGGTCAGCCGCGGCCGGTTCCCGCATCAGAAGCTCCTTCGGCAGTGGACCGCCTCCGACGAGGCGGCAGTACTGACGGCAATGGACGCGACAGGCGTCACCGAACTCTCCGGACGACCGGTCGACGAACTGTCCGGCGGACAGCGCCAACGTGTCTGGGTGGCAATGGCTTTGGCGCAAGAGACCGAAATCATGCTACTCGACGAACCGACCACCTTCCTCGACATCGCCCACCAGATCGAACTCCTCGAGCTGTTCACGGACCTGAATCACCTCGGCCGGACGCTCGTCGCGGTACTGCACGACCTCAACCATGCGGCCCGGTACGGAACCCACCTCATCGCAATGAAGGACGGCTCCATCGTTGCCGAGGGTGCGCCGTCGGACATCGTCACCGCCGACCTCGTACACGAGGTGTTCGGACTCGAGTGCATCGTTCAGCCCGACCCGGTCACGGGCACACCGGCGGTCACACCGCTGGGCCGCCGGCGCATCCCGCACACGGCTGAGTAACCTCCGACCTCTTTGTGACCTCGGCGGCACCGCCTACCTGTCGCCGATCGACACGACGCGCTTTCATCCGGGCCGTGCCCGTGGGACGGTCCGCTGCGCCCGCTGCCGCTCCTCCGCGCAAAACTCGGAATCCTACTGTTAGGTTAGGCTAAGCATTTCCTAGAGAAGGAGTTCGGTGTGATCGAGGTTCGTCTTCCGCTGACGTCTGCGCAGTTGGGCGTTTGGACCGCTGAGCACGTCACACCAGGCGCCGACGCCTTCCGAATCTCCCAACTGATCTGGCTGGACGGCGACATCGACACCCCGCTCCTGGAGCGCGCAATCGGCGTCGCAACCTCCGAAGCAGACGTCCTCGGCCTTCGCCCCGCCGAGGGCGCCGACGGCCTACCGATGCTGCACCGGGAGATCGGGCCGGTCGGTACGACGACCGTGGTCGAGCACGATCGACCGGATGACCGGATCCGCGCCGAAGCGTGGACGAGGTGCCACGAATGCGGCGCAGGCGACGACCGATTCGAGTCGGTGTCGGTGATCCATCGCCGGGCCGACGGCTGGGCGTGGGAGTTCGCCACCCATCACCTGCTCCTCGATGCTTACGGCCTCGGATTGGTGGCTCGCCGCGTCGCCGAGGTGTACACCGCACTCGTCGGTAACGAGCCGATCCCGCCGCGATGGTTCGGGGCGTACTCCGAACTCGAAGAATCGCGCGACACGAACCTCGACGACCATTGGGTGCAACGATTCGAAGCCGTCGACGACATCACTCCGGTCACCTTCGATGCGTCCCGACAGTTCTTCCTGACCGACGCTCGAACACACGTCGTCATCCCGGCGGACGTGGCCGAGTCGATCGATCAGTTGGCTCGTGCTGCCCGCGTGAACTGGTCCGATGTTGTCGCCCTGGGCTGGGGCCTGTACACCGCATCCCTCGTCGGCCGCGATGCGTTCGCCGTGCGATTCCCGCAGATGAACCGATCCGGGCGACCCGCCCTGACGACTCCGGCAATGCTCGTCGGCGCAGCCCCCGTGGTCTTTCGTCCGAACCCGTCGGCAACCGTGCGCGAACTGCTGCAGCAGGTGAACAGTGAACTGCGAACCGCTGCACGTCACGTCGCAGCTGGGGAGAAGCTGGCGCACATCTGGCCGAACGGGCCGGACGACTACCAGGCGATTCCGCAGCTGAACATCAAGGCATTCGACTACAACCAGTCCTTCGGCGCGATCCGTGGGCGTCAAGAGACGATCGCCGGCGGACCGGTCGGGTTCCTCGACCTCATGGCGTATCGCGATTCGGTCCACGGATTCCTTGTGGACGTGGCTACGAGCGATCCTGCACTAGCGGCTTCCGGAGTGGTCGACACAGCGAATGGATTCGTGCAGTTCCTCGGTCGACTCGGGGCCGCTCCAGATACTCGGATCGCGTCGGTGAGGGTGATCGATGCTGAGCTGGCGCTCTCGGCGGGTCCGGTTGTGCCGGTGGCGGATTCGACGGTGGATGTGTTGACTCGGCGGCAGGCGAATGTGTCGGCGGATGCGGTCGCTGTCATCGACGACGACAGCGGAACCGAGTTCTCCTACACCGACTTCGATGCACGCATCAACGCACTCGCACACATACTGATCGAACGTGGGGTTCAGGTCGGCGACCGCGTCGCCGTTCAACTCCCGCGCAGCATCGACCTCGTGACCGCCCTGCACGCCGTCATCCGCGCCGGCGCAGCGTACGTACCCATCGACCCCGACTACCCGGATGAGCGGGTCGGGCACATCCTCGACGACGCGTCACCCACAGTGGTCATCACCGCAGAGTTCCTCGACAACCCGGCGGTCTCGGCACGCCTGGCACGCGGCGAGCGTGCAGCACCGGTGTTGGCGCGGGCCCTGACCCCGGCGGACACGGCGTATGTCCTGTTCACTTCCGGTACCACCGGACGCCCCAAAGGCGTCATGATTTCCCACCAGGCGATCATCAACCGCCTCACCTGGATGGCCGAAGACTACGCACTCGGCCCCGGTGATCGGATCCTGCAGAAAACCCCCGCCGTCTT
>NZ_JBHUZE010000018.1:0-1450 GCF_042667435.1 Rhodococcus sp. NPDC057297
AAATACAACTTTCGTGTGTTGTTTCAGATATTGCACAGTGGACGCGTAGCTTCTTTGTGGTAAGTCCTCGGCCTATTAGTACCAGTCACCTGCATGCATTACTGCACTTCCAGTTCTGGCCTATCAACCCGGTGGTCTGCCGGGGGCCTTACCCCCACAAAGGGGGTGAGAAACCTCATCTTGGAACAGGCTTCCCGCTTAGATGCTTTCAGCGGTTATCCCTTCCGAACGTAGCTAACCAGCGGTGCTCCTGGTGGAACAACTGGCACACCAGAGGTTCGTCCGTCCCGGTCCTCTCGTACTAGGGACAGCCTTCCTCAAGTTTCTGACGCGCGCGGCGGATAGAGACCGAACTGTCTCACGACGTTCTAAACCCAGCTCGCGTGCCGCTTTAATGGGCGAACAGCCCAACCCTTGGGACCTACTCCAGCCCCAGGATGCGACGAGCCGACATCGAGGTGCCAAACCATCCCGTCGATATGGACTCTTGGGGAAGATCAGCCTGTTATCCCCGGGGTACCTTTTATCCGTTGAGCGACACCGCTTCCACATGCCGGTGCCGGATCACTAGTCCCGACTTTCGTCCCTGCTCGACCTGTCAGTCTCACAGTCAAGCTCCCTTGTGCACTTGCACTCGACACCTGATTGCCAACCAGGCTGAGGGAACCTTTGGGCGCCTCCGTTACATTTTGGGAGGCAACCGCCCCAGTTAAACTACCCACCAGGCACTGTCCCTGAACCAGATCATGGTCCGAGGTTGAGGTATCCAATACGATCAGAGTGGTATTTCAACAACGACTCCACAGTAACTGGCGTCACCGCTTCACAGTCTCCCACCTATCCTACACAAACCGAACCGAACACCAATACCAAGCTATAGTGAAGGTCCCGGGGTCTTTTCGTCCTGCCGCGCGTAACGAGCATCTTTACTCGTAATGCAATTTCGCCGAGTCTATGGTTGAGACAGCTGAGAAGTCGTTACGCCATTCGTGCAGGTCGGAACTTACCCGACAAGGAATTTCGCTACCTTAGGATGGTTATAGTTACCACCGCCGTTTACTGGGGCTTAAATTCTCAGCTTCACCACACAAGTGCAGTTGACCGGTCCTCTTAACCTTCCAGCACCGGGCAGGCGTCAGTCCGTATACATCGTCTTACGACTTCGCACGGACCTGTGTTTTTAGTAAACAGTCGCTTCTCACTGGTCTCTGCGACCCCACCCAGCTCACACCGCAAGGATGATCACCGGACGAGGTCCCCCTTCTCCCGAAGTTACGGGGGCATTTTGCCGAGTTCCTTAACCATAGTTATCTCGATCGCCTCAGTATTCTCTACCTGACCACCTGTGTCGGTTTGGGGTACGGGCCGTGTGAAAGCTCGCTAGAGGCTTTTCTCGGCAGCATAGGATCACTGAATTCGCCTCAATCGGCTACGCATCACCTCTCAGGCT
>NZ_JBHUZE010000018.1:1547-3359 GCF_042667435.1 Rhodococcus sp. NPDC057297
GAATGAGACACGGATTTGCCTATGTCTCGCCCTACAGGCTTACACCAGTATTACCACTGACTGGCTCAGCTACCTTCCTGCGTCACCCCATCGCTTGGCTACTACCAGATCAGGTCCCACGCATCCACCCAGCGCATCACTCTCGAAAGAGATCAATCACCGGGATTCAGGGCGGTTAGTATCACTGATTCACCAGGGGCGCGTTCACACGGGTACGGGAATATCAACCCGTTGTCCATCGGCTACGCCTGTCGGCCTCGTCTTAGGTCCCGACTCACCCTGGGCGGATTAACCTGGCCCAGGAACCCTTGGTCATTCGGCGGACGAGTTTCTCACTCGTCTTTCGCTACTCATGCCTGCATTCTCACTCGCACAGCCTCCACACCTAGGTCACCCCGATGCTTCCACGGCTGCACGACGCTCCCCTACCCACCCACACACCTGGCCGATCCCTCGCAAGAGAAAGGCGGGCTATTGTGTGAGTGCCGCAGCTTCGGTGGTGTACTTGAGCCCCGCTACATTGTCGGCGCAGGATCACTTGACCAGTGAGCTATTACGCACTCTTTCAAGGGTGGCTGCTTCTAAGCCAACCTCCTGGTTGTCTTCGCGACCCCACATCCTTTTCCACTTAGTACACGCTTAGGGACCTTAGCTGGCGATCTGGGCTGTTTCCCTCTCGACTACGAACCTTATCGCCCGCAGTCTCACTGCCACGCTCTCACTCACCGGCATTCGGAGTTTGGCTGATTTCGGTAAGCCGGTAAGCCCCCTAGACCATCCAGTAGCTCTACCTCCGATGAGAAACACGTGACGCTGCACCTAAATGCATTTCGGGGAGAACCAGCTATCACGGAGTTTGATTGGCCTTTCACCCCTACCCACAACTCATCCCCTCAGTTTTCAACCTAAGTGGGTTCGGTCCTCCACGACGTCTTACCGTCGCTTCAACCTGGCCATGGGTAGATCACTCCGCTTCGGGTCTAGAACACGCCACTACACACCACGAAGGTGATACGCCCTATTCGGACTCGCTTTCGCTACGGCTACCCCACACGGGTTAACCTCGCGACATGCCACTAACTCGCAGGCTCATTCTTCAAAAGGCACGCCATCACCAGCCACAGTAAACTGTGCACCAGCTCTGACGGATTGTAAGCGCACGGTTTCAGGTACTATTTCACTCCCCTCCCGGGGTACTTTTCACCTTTCCCTCACGGTACTAGTCCGCTATCGGTCACCAGGGAGTATTCAGGCTTATCGGGTGGTCCCGACAGATTCACAGCAGATTTCACGGGCCCGCTGCTACTTGGGCATCCACACTCGACAGTCACAATGTTTTCGTCTACGGGACTCTCACCCTCTACGACAGGCCGTTCCAGACCACTTCGACTAACACCATGATTTCTCACTGTCGGACAGTCCGGCAGAACCATCACATGCAAACCCCACAACCCTCCATACGCAACCCCTGCCGGGTATCACACGCACAAAGTTTGGCCTCCTCCGCTTTCGCTCGCCACTACTCACGGAATCACAATTGTTTTCTCTTCCTGTGGGTACTGAGATGTTTCACTTCCCCACGTTCCCTCCACACACCCTATATATTCAGATGCAGGTAACACGACATCACTCGTGCTGGGTTTCCCCATTCGGACACCCTCGGATCACAGCTCGGTTGACAGCTCCCCGAGGCTTATCGCAGCCTCCTACGTCCTTCATCGGCTCCTGGTGCCAAGGCATCCACCGTACGCTCTTCATTACTTACAACAAAGATGCTCGCGTCCACTGTGCAATTCTCAAACAACACACACG
>NZ_JBHUZE010000019.1:0-4130 GCF_042667435.1 Rhodococcus sp. NPDC057297
GTTGTGCCGGTGCTGTTGTTGTTGGTTGCGGTGAGGGTGGTGGCGAGGGTGGTGGGGAATGTTTCGCCGCCGAGGGCGAGGTGGCGGAGGTGGGATCGGCTCAGGTCGAGTCCGGTGTCGAGCATGGCGTGGGCGATGGTGGGGACGAGTTCGACGAAGCCGATGGGTTCGGTGTGGAGGATGTCGGTGAGGTAGTGGGGGTCTTTTTCGCCGCCGGGTCGGGTGAGGCGGATGGTGGCGCCGACTGTCAGTGGCCAGAAGAATTCGGGGACGGAGACGTCGAATCCGATGCTGGTTTTCTGCAGGACGCGGTCGCCGTCGGTGAGGGGGAATACCGTTTGGCGCCAGCGGATGAGGTTGATGATTGCTCGGTGGGAGATCATGACGCCTTTGGGGCGTCCGGTGGTGCCGGAGGTGAAGATGACGTAGGCGGTGTCGGCGGGGGTCAGTGGGCGATCGAGTGCCGGTGCGGTGGTGTGTCCGGTGTCGAGGCGTGCGGCGATGTCGGGGTTGTCGAGGTGTAGCTCGTTCGTTGCGCGTGTGTTCGTTCGGATTTCGGTGGTGGTGATCAGGAGTGAGGGTGTGGAGTCGTCGAGGATGTGCCCGATCCGCTCACTCGGGTAGTCGGGGTCGATGGGGACGTAGGCGGCGCCGACCCGGATCACGGCCAGGAGTGCGGTGACCAGGTCGACGCTGCGGGGGAGCATGACTGCGACGCGGTCGCCGACGTGTACGCCGTGTTCGAACAGCATGTGCGCCAATGCGTTTGCGCGGGAATCGAGTGTTGTGTACGTCCATTGCTGTCTCGAGTCGTCGGTGACTGCGATGGCGTTCGGGGTGTGGGTGGTTTGGGTGCGGATGAGTGTGTCGAGGGTGGTGCCGGCTGCGGGTTCACTGGCTCCGGTGGACCATCGTGCGAGGTGTTCGCCTTCGTGGTCGGTGAGTAGGGGTATGGCGGCGATTCGGGTGTGGGGTGCGGTGGCGAGGGTGTGTAGGGCGGTGTCGAGGAGTGTGGTGAGGGTGGTGATGGTGTGGTGGGTGATGCGGTGTGGTTGGTAGGAGAGTTCGATGGTGATGTGGGTGGGTGTGGGCAGGATGCCGAGGGTGAGGGGGTAGTGGGTGGAGTCGTGGATGTCGACCGAGGTGACGGTGAGGTCGTCGTCCACTGTGGTGGTGTTGTCGTCGAGGGGGTAGTTCTCGTAGACGAGGAGGGTGTCGAAGAGGGCGGGGAGTCCGGTGAGGTGGTGCAGGTCCGGTAGTGGGGTGTGGTGGTGGTCGAGGACGGTGGTGTTGTGGTGGTGGATTTGGTCGAGGAGTTCGGCGACGGTGGGGTTGTGGCCGAGGTGGGCGGGGGTGGGGATGGTGTTGAGGAACATGCCGACGGCGTTTTCGATGCCGTCGATGTGGGCGGGTCGTCCGGAGACGGTGGTGCCGAAGGTGATGGTGGGTTGTCCGGTGATGGCGTTCAGGGTCAGTGCCCAGGCGGTGTGGATGACGCTGTTGAGGGTGGTGCTGTGGGTGCGGGCGAGTGTGCGTAGTTGGTGGGTGAGGGTGGGGTCGATGGTGTGGGTGAGTTCGATCGGTTGTGCTGTGTCGGTGGTGGCTGTGTCGGTGGTGGCTGTGTTGGTGGTGGCTGTGTTGGTGGTGGCGATGAGGGTGGGTTCGGTGACGTCGGCGAGGGCGGTGGTCCAGGTGTCGAGTGAGGTGGTGTGGTCGTGGTGGGTGAGCCAGTGGAGGAAGCTCGGGTAGGTGGTGTCGGGGAGTGCGGGTGTGGTGGGGTTGTTGTAGGCGCGGAGCAGTGTGGCGATCAATGGCGGGGTGGACCAGCCGTCGGTGATGGCGTGGTGGATGGTCAGGATGAGGGTGTGCTGGTCGGCTGCGGTGGTGACGGCGGTGACACGCATCAACGGCGCGTCAGCCAGAACGAACCCGGTTTCCCGGTTCCGCGCCACGGCTTTGTCCACGGCATCTGCATCTCCAATGCCATTCACTGCGGTGAGTTCGATCGTCGCGTGAGTGGGGATGACGGCGACGTAGTCGCCGTTCGCGGCGGGTGTGATCGCCGCTTTGAGGTTGGGATAGATCTCGGTCAACGTTCGCAGGGCTCTGTAGAGCCGTTCGTTGTCGAGCGTTCCGGTGACGTGGACCAGCGTGTGCGTGAGATACAGGTCCACGCTGGCGCTGTCACCGAGGAGTGATTCGAAGACCATGCCGTGTTGCAGTGGCGTCAGGGGCTGGACGTCGGCGATGTCGCCGTAGCGGTGGTCCCAGGTGGTGAGGTCGCCGTAAGTCGTACCGCTGGCGGTGAAGTCGGTGAGGGAACGGCGCACGCGCCCTGCACCCACGCCGCTGGCGTACGTGACAAGAGTCTGTAGCGCGGTGGTCCAGAGTTGGACGAGTTCGCGCGCCTGTTCGCTGGTCAAGATGTCCTGGGCATAGGCGAAGGATCCGTCGAACATGGGCTCGCCATCGCTACCAGTGAGAACCGCGATATTGATATCCACCACTGCTGCAGCGGGCGAGTTTTTCGGCAGGTGCGCGCGAATTCCGGGGCACTCCGGCGAATTGGACCATGGTTTGGCGGTGACGGCACTGAAGTTGCCGAGGTAGTTGAGCGCGAGGTCGGGGGTGGTGGTGGGTAGGGCGGTGTCGGGATGGAGGTGGGTGAGTATGCCGTAGCCGATGCCGCGGTCCGGGACGCGTGCGAGTGTGTCTTTGATGCGTAGTACGGCGTCGGCGGCGAGGGTGGGGTCGGTGATGGTGTGGTGGGGGTCGAGGTCGGTGAGGTCGGCGAGGATCGGGTACCAGGTGGTGAACCAGCCGATCGAGCGTGAGAGGTCTGCTCCGGGGACGAGGGTTTCTTGGCGGCCGTGGCCTTCCATGCCGATGGTGACCGGGCGTGGCTCGAGGTGGTGGCGTGCGCGCCAGGTGCCGGTGGCGATGGTGACTGCGGTGAGGAGGATGTCTTCGACGCTGGCGGAGAGTGCGGCGGTGACGTTGTTGATCAGGGGCCCGGCCGGGATTTTCACGTCGATAGTTGTGACGGCGGCCTGGGTGTGGCGCTCCTGGTCGATTCCGGTCTCGCCGAACAGCGGGACGACCGCGTTCACCACCGTGCTCCAGTGACCCAGTTGCTCGGTGACATCCTGCTCGGTCAGTGCGTGCGTCCAGGTGGTGATGGAGGTGCCGGTCGGCAGCAGGTCGGTGTCGGTGGCGCCGGTGTCGAGTGCCCAGGCGTGTGCGAGGTCGTCCTCGAGGATGCGCCAGGAGACTCCGTCGACGGCGAGGTGGTGGATGACCATGACGAGGCGGCCGGTGGTGTCACCGAAGTCGGTGTCGTTGGGCTGGGTGTCACCGGAGTGGGTGCACCACAGGGCGCGCCACAAAATCCCGTTCGCCGGATCGAGTCGCTCGGAGAGCCGTGTCGTCTCGGCAGTGACGTACGCAGGCCAGCGCGGTCCGGACCAACCGTCGGTGAATTCGGTGGTGTCGAGTCGGGTGGTGACCTCAATCGGGGTGGCGGCGCCGGTGAAGTGTGGTGCGCCGGAGTTGTCGATGCCGAGGTGGCCCTGCAGGGTCGGGTGATGTCCGATGACGCGGGTGAGGATTCGGTGGAGGGTGTCGGTGGTGAGGTCGGGTGGGGTGGTGAAGACGAAGGATTGGGTGAAGTGGTCGAAGCCGGGTCGGTCTATGTAGCGGGCGGCGATGGGTTGCAGTGGTGCGGTGGTGACGGTGGTGGGTTCGGTTTCGGTGTGGGTCTGGGTGTGGGTGTCGCCGATTCGTGCCAGGGCGCTGATGGTGCGGTGGGTGAAGACGTCGGCGGCGGTGATGGTGATGCCGGCGCGGCGGGCTGCGGTGACGACTTGGATGGAGGAGATGGAGTCGCCGCCGAGGCGGAAGAAGTCGTCGTCGATCGAGAGTTCGGTGTCGGTGGGGAGGTGCAGGATGTCAGCGAAGACGGTGGCGAGGGTGGTTTCGGTGACCGTGGTGGGGTGTTGTCCGCCGGTGAGGGCTGCGGTGAGGTCGGGTGTGGGGAGTGCGCGGCGGTCGAGTTTGCCGTTGGGGGTGACCGGGACGGTGTCGATGGGAATGAACACCGTGGGGATCATGTAGTCCGGTACCCGTGCGGT
>NZ_JBHUZE010000020.1:0-3837 GCF_042667435.1 Rhodococcus sp. NPDC057297
GAGCGCAGACAGGGTGAGCCTGGCATCATCCTCGGCCTCTGCGTCCGAGACATCTGCATGGCGAAGTCGAAGCTCCTGCTCAAGATTCGCTTCGGCCCGACGTACCCGCTCCCGCGTAGGGGAAACCGTCTCAGGATCGGGCCTCCAGCCTACAAATTCGACTGCCACGCCCGAGAAAAGAATCCCAAAGACAAGTATGAGGACCGCCGGCAATAGCGACCCAGGGCTAGCCCCCTGGATAATCCGAACCAGAAAGATCATTCCGGGCACGCCAACAGCAAGTGCAAATATGGTTATAAGCCTACGGCGCCGCCCCACCTTACGGCCCTCGCGGCTGCTTCCACCCTCGAACGATGAGCGATCGCTGAATTCTGATTCTGTCAAGATTTCACGCGCGGGCACAGTTATCGTATAAGTGCCCGCCCTCACTGCAATTTGCCCGTCTGCCGCAATATTACGGCCTGCGTTCTTTTCAACCTCGATGACGCCAAGCTGCTTTCCTTGTACAGCAACACAGTACGCCCGAAAATCTGGTACGGGAGTAAGACGCCTCCGCACGGACTCGACTACGCGCTGGAACGAGTCGACCTCTACGCCTATCAGACTTTCTGGGCCTGAGCCTTGACGGTCATCCACGCCAACAATTACTGTACCGCCGCGTGTATTAGCGAAGGCAGCGATGGTCCTCGCGAGTACGCGCGGCAGCACTCTCGAATGTTTGAATTCAAGGTCGACTCCTTCTGGGCATTGAAGGAGGGCCTCGATCTCTTCCGGCGTCACCATGACGTGAGACTAGTGGCTCCCACGCACGTTGCGTGGCCCGACTGCGCACTTGGTAACAGCTGGGCCGTGGCTGGGCCGTGCCAAGGCACCCGACGATAACCAACGCTGACAGATGCTGATAGCTCAACAGCAGGTCAGGAGCGTTGAAGGCACAGGAACCGCAGGCCAGAAGACCGGCGAGTCACTTCTTCGGCTTCTGAGATTTCCGCAGGTCAGCGACCTATGAACTCTCGTGGGCCGTCTCGGGGCCGTCATTGGCGATCGGGGCGGCCCACACTGCGTCCACGGCTGCTCGCGTACGCGTCTGACTGGCTGGCATGAGGTGCGTGTAAGTCCGCAGCGTGAAGCCCGGATCATGGTGGCCGAGGTACTCGCTCAGGGCCTTGATGCTTTCCCCGGCGTCCAAGAGCACGGATGCGTAGAAGTGCCGTAGCGCGTGCATCCCGTTATCCCTCCCGTTGGCGATACCAGCAGCACGGAGACCAGGGCGCCACTGCCGATCGTTGAAGCGATTCCGGTTCAGAGAAAAGCCTTCGGGACTCCGGAAGATCAGAGAAGCGGTGATCGGCGGGCCGTCCAAGGACTTCCAGGGCAAGGTGACCTCCGCCGCCGGGTACTGCGTGAGGTGGCCGGCCAACGCGAAGGCGATGGACTCTGGCAGAGGAACTTCCCGCTCCTTGCCGCCCTTGGGCGGGGCGAATACGGGCCGGTTGTGTAGAAGCTTCACCTGTCGGACCACATGCACGACACCCCCGAGGAAGTCGACATCCTCGACAGCCAAGCCGAACACCTCCCCCTGCCGAAGACCGCACCCGGCGGCGGGGTCCACAAGTGCCCGATACCGCTCAGGCAGCGCAGCCCGCACGGCCATAACCCGGTCAGCGGACCAAGGCTTGACCTTGCGCGGGTCGAGGCGGGGTGCCTTCACCGACCTTGCTCTGCATGGATTCGCCCGGATCAACCGGTCTTCGACGGCAGCCGTGAAAACTGTGGAGACGTGAGCGAAGATGCCGCGCCGGTACGCCGCCGAGAGCCCTGCGTCCTCAAGGATTCGCATCCACAGCCGAATGTGTGTCGGGTTGAAGGAACCGATGGGGCGCTTGCCGATGTGCGGGAGCGCGTGGAGACGCAACCGCATCTCGACGGACTCCCGAGTGGACGGGTCTGTCATCTGCGTGTTCATCCACTTCGTGGCGTACTGCTCGAAGGTGGCCTTACCGGCCTCCGGAGCGATGTAGTCGCCACGCGACATGTCGGCCTCGATATTCGCCAACCAGGTCTCGGCCCTGCGCTTCTGCTTGTCCGGGAAGCTCTTGGACTTCTCGCTGCCATCGGGACCGATGTAGCGGGCGCGGTAACGCATACCGACACCGTGACGCTCGGTCGCAACCTTGACCATCTTGCCTTTCGGCCCAGGCTCGGTCTTGTACCAGCGGTCTTGGATGTGTCCGGCCATCAGACAACTCCCTTATCCATCTGTGCGGCGACCCAGATGCGCACGTCTTCGGGGTCGTAGCGGAGGTGTCGGCCGACGCGGAAGCCGCGGGGCCCAGTGTCTTTGCGGCGCCACTGGTAGACCGTCTCGACCGGGACACCGAGGAGGTCAGCCAGATCGACCGGCGTCAGATAGCGCTCGGGAAGCAGCCGCCTCATGCCCATGCCTCCGACCCGTCGAGGGCTTCGAGTTCGGCGCGTACTTCGCGCACGGTGTCGCGGTTGGTCTGGATGTCTCGGGCGATGGTGGAGGCGAGCCAGGATTCGCCGGGTGTGTGGCCGTGCCCGGCGTAGGTCCAGTGGGCGAGCGTCAGTGTGGAGCCCTCCGGGGCGTCGTCGGGGTCGGGGAGCCCGCGTTCGTGGCGTTCCTGGCGTGCCCGGTAGTCGGCGCGGACCTGGCGGAGTGCGCCGAGGGTGGTGGAGTAGGCGCGGGACTTGGTGGAGAAGTGGCCGCGGAAGCCGAGCATGTGGGCCCACTGCCAGAGCTTGCGGTCCGGGTAGGCGTCGTCCAGGTCGAAGCACGCTTCGATCAGGTGCCGGGCATGGGCGGGCAGGTCGGTCAGCTTGTCGAGTTCGGCCAGCTCTCCGATGCGCCGGTCCACGGTGCCGGTGGTCTCGGCTGCCTTGGTGGCGTACTTCGCGACGTACGCGGCTACGGCCTGTTCGGTCAGGTCGTCGTTCGCGTTGTCCGCGCCGATCTGGCGTACGTCCACCTGAGCGCCCCACCGCAGGGTCCGCGCCGGTTGGTCACCGGAGGACGGGACGGGCACGCTCACACGGGCAGCAGCGGCCTGGATCGCATCCGACAACAAGGCCACGCTGGCCCAGGACGGCGGGGCAGTGTCGGGGCCGTCCGGTCCGTCGAGTCGGACGATCGCGTGGAAGTGCACGGCGCCGCGCTTCTGGAACTCGGCGACCTTCCCGAAGGAGATCCGGCAGGCGTCGGCCGTGGCTTTCTGGGTGAGGCCGGCGCGGGCGGCAACCTCCCGGCGGAGGTAGATGGTGAAGCGGCGCCAGAGGTCCCCGGCGTGGTTGTTCCAGAGCACCGCGCCCGCGTAGTCGTAGGCGGCCGGGTTCAGGGCGGAGCCCAGTTCCGGCGAGCCCTCGGGGTGGTCGGTGCCGCACCGGCAGAGGCCGCGAGTGGGCCGGTTGTGGACCGGGCCGAAGCTGGGGGCGGTGAGCGTCGCGAAGACCTTGGGGTGCGTACGCACCGTGAGCGGGGTGCCCTTGGACTCGTCGCCGGTCAGTCCGGCGCGGATCAGGTGGAAGGTGTCCCCGGCGTAGGTCCAGGCGCAGGAGGGGCACCGGGAGGCACGCCGGTTCCCGCAGGCCACCCGCAGGCGCCCGCCGGGCTCGCCCTGGGTGCTGTAGGAGTAGAGGACCTGCCCGGTCTTGGTGTCACGGGTGGTGGTCATGCCCTCCAGGTGGATGGGGTCCGAGCAGCCACCGGTGCGGCGTACCTGCTCCTGCCACCGGTCGAAGCCAGGAGCGTTGGCCACACGTAAGAGGTCGGCCAGCGTCAGCGGGTCCGTGCCGACAATGGCGGCGGTACCGGCCACA
>NZ_JBHUZE010000021.1:0-3270 GCF_042667435.1 Rhodococcus sp. NPDC057297
ATGAGGTTGATGATTGCTCGGTGGGAGATCATGACGCCTTTGGGGCGTCCGGTGGTGCCGGAGGTGAAGATGACGTAGGCGGTGTCGGCGGGGGTGAGGGTGCGTGTCAGTACCGGTGCCGCGGTTTCACCGTGTGTCAGGCGTGCTGATACTGCTGGGTCGGTGAGGAAATCTTCGGTGATGACCACTGTGGGAGAAGCGTCGTCGAGGATGTGGGTGATGCGTTCGCTGGGGTAGTCGGGGTCGATGGGGACATACGCTGCGCCGGCGCGGATGACGGCGATCAGTGTGGTGACGAGGTCGACGCTGCGGGGGAGCATGACTGCGACGCGGTCTCCGACCTGCACGCCACGTTCGATCAGTATGTGCGCCAGTGCGTTTGCGTGGAAGTCGAGATCTGTATAGGTCCACTGTTGTCCGTCGTCGTCGACGACCGCAAGCGCATCCGCAGACGTATTCGTCTGACGCCGAATCAACTCATCCAACGTCGAATCCGCCACCACCACAACCGGACCGGAAGAGAGTGCGGAGATGTGCTTTCGTTCGGCGTGGGTGAGTAGGGGTATGGCGGCGATTCGGGTGTGGGGTGCGGTGGCGAGGGTGTGTAGGGCGGTGTCGAGGAGTGTGGTGAGGGTGGTGATGGTGTGGTGGGTGATGCGGTGTGGTTGGTAGGAGAGTTCGATGGTGATGTGGGTGGGTGTGGGCAGGATGCCGAGGGTGAGGGGGTAGTGGGTGGAGTCGTGGATGTCGACCGAGGTGACGGTGAGGTCGTCGTCCACTGTTGTGGTGTTGTCGTCGAGGGGGTAGTTCTCGTAGACGAGGAGGGTGTCGAAGAGGGCGGGGAGTCCGGTGAGGTGGTGCAGGTCCGGTAGTGGGGTGTGGTGGTGGTCGAGGACGGTGGTGTTGTGGTGGTGGATTTGGTCGAGGAGTTCGGCGACGGTGGGGTTGTGGCCGAGGTGGGCGGGGGTGGGGATGGTGTTGAGGAACATGCCGACGGCGTTTTCGATGCCGTCGATGTGGGCGGGTCGTCCGGAGACGGTGGTGCCGAAGGTGATGGTGGGTTGTCCGGTGATGGCGTTCAGGGTCAGTGCCCAGGCGGTGTGGATGACGGTGTTGAGGGTGGTGCTGTGGGTGCGGGCGAGTGTGCGTAGTTGGTGGGTGAGGGTGGGGTCGATGGTGTGGGTGAGTTCGATCGGTTGTGCTGTGTCGGTGGTGGCTGTGTCGGTGGTGGCTGTGTTGGTGGTGGTGGTGATGAGGGTGGGTTCGGTGACGTCGGCGAGGGCGGTGGTCCAGGTGTCGAGTGAGGTGGTGTGGTCGTGGTGGGTGAGCCAGTGGAGGAAGCTCGGGTAGGTGGTGTCGGGGAGTGCGGGTGTGGTGGGGTTGTTGTAGGCGCGGAGCAGTGTGGCGATCAATGGCGGGGTGGACCAGCCGTCGGTGATGGCGTGGTGGATGGTCAGGATGAGGGTGTGCTGGTCGGCTGCGGTCGTGACCGCGGTGACGCGCATCAACGGCGCCTCGTCGAGCGCCAACGGGATCGTCCGGTCTGCGTCGATGATCGCCGCGATCGCGTCCGTGTCGTACGTATCGATATCGGTATGCGAAAGAGTGATGGTGGCATCGGTGGGAATCACTGCGACGTATTCGCCGTTCGCAGCGGGTGTGATCGCGGCCTTGAGGTTGGGGTGTGTGTCCGTGAGTCGATCAAGGGCGATGCGGAGCCTGTCCAAGTCGAGCAGTCCGGTCACCGTCACCGCAGTGTGGGTGAGGTACACGTCGGTACCGGACACAGCGCCGAGCATGGATTCGAAGACCATGCCGTGTTGGAGTGGTGTCAGTGGTTGGACGTCGGTGAGGTCGCCGTAACGGTCTTCCCATGCGGTGACGTCGTCGTAGGTGAGACCGGTGGCGGTGAAGTCGGTCAGTGAGCGTCGGCTGCGGCCGGTGTAGGAGGCGAGGCATCGCAGCGTAGCTGTCCACAACTGGACGAGTTCGTGTGCTTGTTCGCTGGTGAGAATTTTCTCGGCGTAGGCGAAGGAACCGTCGAAGGCGGTCGCGCCGTCGGCGTCCGACACCGCGGCGATGTTGGCGTCGACAACTGCGGCGGCGGGAAGCTCTGCGGGCACGTGTCCACGGATGCCCGGGATTTCGGGGGCGCTGGTCCAGGAGCGGTCACCAGCTGTGCCGCTGGTGAAGTTTCCGAGGTAGTTGAATCCGATGTCCGGAATGTTCTGTGGGAGAGCAGCTTCGGTGTTGAGGTGGGTGAGTATGCCGTAGCCGATGCCGCGGTCCGGGACGCGTGCGAGTGTGTCTTTGATGCGTAGTACGGCGTCGGCGGCGAGGTGGGGGTCGGTGAGTGTGTCGATCGGGTCGAGGTCGGTGAGGTCGGCGAGGATCGGGTACCAGGTGGTGAACCAGCCGATCGAGCGTGAGAGGTCTGCTCCGGGGACGAGGGTTTCCTGGCGGCCGTGGCCTTCCATGCCGATGGTGACCGGTTGTGGTTCGAGGCCGTGGCGTGCGCGCCATCCGCTGGTCGCGATGGCCAGTGCGGCGAGCAGGATGTCTTCGACGCTCGCCGAGAGGACGGTGGTGATGTCGCCGATGAGGGTAGCGGTGAGGTCGGCGGGAACCGTGACCTCGATCTGTCCGGTTGTGGCGTGAGTGTCGCGCTCCGGGTCGACGCTCCGCTCGCCGAAGAGGGGGTGTGTGGCGTCGGCGACGGTGTTCCAGTGCTCGAGTTGGTCGGTGAGGTGGGGGTCGCGTGCGCGCTCGGTCAGTGCGTGCGTCCAGGTGGTGATGGAGGTTCCGGTCGGCAGCAGGTCGTCTTCGGTGGCGCCGGTTTCGAGTGCCCAGGCGTGTGCGAGGTCGTCTTGAAGGATGCGCCAGGAGACTCCGTCGACAGCGAGGTGGTGGATGACCATGACGAGACGGCCGGTGGCATCACTGGAGGTGGTGCACCACATTGCGCGCCAGAGGATTCCGTTCGTCGGATCCATCTGATCGGACATTTGGGTGACGAGGTCGTCGACTGTCGTCAGCCATTGCGGACTCGACCAACCGTCCGACGTCGTCAGCGATTGGATCGGCGATTCGACCGTTGTGGAGGGAAGCGTGAACTCCCAGGTTTCGGTGCGGCTAAGGCGAGCGCCGAGCGTGGGGTGGGCTGTGGCGATCCTGTTGAGGATTCGGTGGAGGGTGTCGGTGGTGAGGTCGGGTGGGGTGGTGAAGACGAAGGATTGGGTGAAGTGGTCGAAGCCGGGTCGGTCTATGTAG
>NZ_JBHUZE010000022.1:0-1417 GCF_042667435.1 Rhodococcus sp. NPDC057297
GGATAAGAGACACCGGCATACTCTGCGACATCGTATAACGTTACTGGTTTCACATTCACCACCCTGAATTGACTCTCTTCCGGGCGCTATCATGCCATACCGCGAAAGGTTTTGCGCCATTCGATGGTGTCCGGGATCTCGACGCTCTCCCTTATGCGACTCCTGCATTAGGAAATTAATACGACTCACTATAGGGGAATTGTGAGCGGATAACAATTCCCCTGTAGAAATAATTTTGTTTAACTTTAATAAGGAGATATACCATGGGCAGCAGCCATCACCATCATCACCACAGCCAGGATCCGGGGGACGAAAACCTCTATTTCCAGTCGGCGACCGAGGCCAAGGCCTTCGACCGGGTCGCGGACGACTACGACCGGATGCGGGGCGGAATGGAGCGCGGCCGGCAGGCCGCGGCGCAACTCGCCGGGGACCTGGTACCCGGCCCGGTGCTCGAAGTGGGTGTCGGGACGGGCATCGTGGCGGCGGGACTGGCCGAACTCGGCCACCGGGTCCACGGCGTCGACCTGTCGCTGCCGATGCTGTCGCGGGCCGCGGAGCGGCTGGCGGGGCGGGTGACGGCCGGGGACGCCCGGGCCCTGCCGTTCCGGGACGGCACGTTCGACAACCTGGTCTTCACGCACGTCCTGCATCTGGTCGGGGACATGCCGCGCGCCCTCGCGGAGGCGGCGCGGGTGCTGCGCCCCGGCGGGCGGCTGCTCGCGGTGCACGGCGACCCCGCGGCCGACCCGGACGACCTGGTCGCCGTACTGGACCGGCTGGCCGTGCTCCAGCCGCCGCGGCCCGACACCCCCGAACGGCTGGACGCGGCCGCGGCCGCGGCGGGGCTGACCCGGCTGCGGCACGAGTTCGCGCCGGACTACGAGCGGGCCACCACACCGCGTCAGCTGCTGGAGAGCCTGGAGCGCCGGCTGCCGCCCTACCTGTGGGAGGTCGACGACGAGACCTGGGGCCGGGTGGTGGAGCCGGCCCTCGCCGAACTGCGCGGCCTCGCGGACCCGGACCGGCCGCGGGTGCAGCAGTGGCGGGTGCACCGCAGCGTCTACGCCAAGCGGTGATAACATTTAAGTAAGTACTCGAGTCTGGTAAAGAAACCGCTGCTGCGAAATTTGAACGCCAGCACATGGACTCGTCTACTAGCGCAGCTTAATTAACCTAGGCTGCTGCCACCGCTGAGCAATAACTAGCATAACCCCTTGGGGCCTCTAAACGGGTCTTGAGGGGTTTTTTGCTGAAACCTCAGGCATTTGAGAAGCACACGGTCACACTGCTTCCGGTAGTCAATAAACCGGTAAACCAGCAATAGACATAAGCGGCTATTTAACGACCCTGCCCTGAACCGACGACAAGCTGACGACCGGGTCTCCGCAAGTGGCACTTTTCGGGGAAATGTGCG
>NZ_JBHUZE010000022.1:1427-2356 GCF_042667435.1 Rhodococcus sp. NPDC057297
TACATTCAAATATGTATCCGCTCATGAATTAATTCTTAGAAAAACTCATCGAGCATCAAATGAAACTGCAATTTATTCATATCAGGATTATCAATACCATATTTTTGAAAAAGCCGTTTCTGTAATGAAGGAGAAAACTCACCGAGGCAGTTCCATAGGATGGCAAGATCCTGGTATCGGTCTGCGATTCCGACTCGTCCAACATCAATACAACCTATTAATTTCCCCTCGTCAAAAATAAGGTTATCAAGTGAGAAATCACCATGAGTGACGACTGAATCCGGTGAGAATGGCAAAAGTTTATGCATTTCTTTCCAGACTTGTTCAACAGGCCAGCCATTACGCTCGTCATCAAAATCACTCGCATCAACCAAACCGTTATTCATTCGTGATTGCGCCTGAGCGAGACGAAATACGCGGTCGCTGTTAAAAGGACAATTACAAACAGGAATCGAATGCAACCGGCGCAGGAACACTGCCAGCGCATCAACAATATTTTCACCTGAATCAGGATATTCTTCTAATACCTGGAATGCTGTTTTCCCGGGGATCGCAGTGGTGAGTAACCATGCATCATCAGGAGTACGGATAAAATGCTTGATGGTCGGAAGAGGCATAAATTCCGTCAGCCAGTTTAGTCTGACCATCTCATCTGTAACATCATTGGCAACGCTACCTTTGCCATGTTTCAGAAACAACTCTGGCGCATCGGGCTTCCCATACAATCGATAGATTGTCGCACCTGATTGCCCGACATTATCGCGAGCCCATTTATACCCATATAAATCAGCATCCATGTTGGAATTTAATCGCGGCCTAGAGCAAGACGTTTCCCGTTGAATATGGCTCATACTCTTCCTTTTTCAAGTTTATTCTATCATTTATGAGGGGTATTTTGACATGAGCGTCTACATATTTGAATGTATTTC
>NZ_JBHUZE010000023.1:0-1952 GCF_042667435.1 Rhodococcus sp. NPDC057297
TTTGAAGCCAAAGATATAGCATAGATACCCCATAGATATAGCAGGGATATACCAAAATATCTCTAGAGATACGGGTATCTATGCTATATCTCTCTACAAGATTCCTCCACACGCTTGACGGAAATGCTTCAGCATTTTAGCACTCACTCGACAGAGTGTATAAGTGCGCCATTCGGAATTTCAAAGCTTCAAATTTCACAGAGAGTGCCCATTTATACACACCCCCTAAATCGTGGTGTGACAATGGGTTCTCGCCGGCTCGAAATCGGTTTGTCATTCTGACAAATAACCCTTCGGGAAATAAAAAAAACGGCTCCATAAAGAGGAACCGTTTTGCTTCAAAAATCACGTTTTGTGTTATACTGGAGAAACGAAATTGTGTTTTCAAAATTGTCATTTTCGACATGATAACTTTTCTCGTAGTGTGGTTTTGCCGAACCCACTACTTTTTTTATGTCTCCGAACTTCATTTCTTCCCGTTCCGGCTTAACAATCCCTTTTGATTTTCGATACATATTCATTCCGGAAGGATACATGTGCAGCCGTCCGCCTTTTAAAAATTTCTTTTCCCGACCTTCTACGATCTTTGTTTGCACCTCACAGCCCTCTGAAGCCACTTTTAAGGCTGTTTCCCTGTCTTGGACATCTTCTAGGTCTATATCAGTCAAATAAGCGCTCAAATAGGCTCCTATGTTGTCTATATCCTTTAATGACTTGATTGTTACAAATCCTAAACCCCATAGACTCCTTAATTCAGCATTTTTAATATAAATCTTATCCAAATCATTAAAGCGCATTAAAACATGACAATGCCAGGCTCCACGTCCTTGTGGCTCTACCACCGATAAATAATCTATCGAACTTTCTTTCTTGTATTTATAACGCAACCTGTCGATAAAATTTTGAAAATCACTATAAAGTTTTTTCGTGTCCGTCATATTTTTCTTGTATGTCAAAGTTATATGTAATTCATTTGGCCGTCCTATAAAATTGTTATTTATCAAATAACGCAGCTTCTTAAAGGTTTGTCTCAAAGAATTATAATTTTCCTGCCGATTTTCCGAATGCTCGAACTCCCGGATCTCCCCAGTAGAGAGGTCTACAAACCTATCCTTGTCCAATTTTTTGATATTATTTTTCCGGTTCATCTTCTCCATATGCTGAACTTCAATGACGTGATTCATAGTGGTCACTTTTACAACATCATTTGGAGCTATGAAAACCGCGTCACCATTGCGTTTATCCATCCATTTCCCCTCAATTTTTCCTGTAATGTTTAATTAAAATCAAGTTAATAATAAAGAACCCCAAATCCGAAGTCAGTTTTTCAACAAAAATTAGCGTCCTTTTCCCAAATAGTCCCTATACAATTCCTTAATAGCAAACTCAATTACAGCATCTTTTGAAACTCTTCCAAATTCATTGTGTTTTGTAAAATGTTCGGCTAATAACTCTAGCTTTTTAAATGTTTCAACAGTAATTCGAGGTCCAATTTGTTTTTTCTCTTCCATCCAAACACACTCCTAACAAGTTGTTAACATAATTCTAACATTGGAAATAATAGAATTCAAGAACAGAAAAAAGAAGCACACTCGGAATGATATTTCGTTTCCTTTTGATTCCGAGCCTCCACCCCTTACAATCCCCAAAGGCAACCGACAAGGGAAAATTCGTCCCTTATCGGCACCTCCGGAAATTGTACAGCAAGGGGTCACTCCCAATAAAAAGACTACGACATATAAAACAGGTTTAGCTTCAGAGAAAAAGAGCATAAGGAAACTCGGTGCCACCCTAAAAAAAAGGGTGTCAAACAGGCTGTGCCTGTTGAGTTTCTATGCTCTTAGAACAGGTGCCGTTTTTGAAGCCAAAGATATAGCATAGATACCCCATAGATATAGCAGGGATATACCAAAATATCTCTAGAGATACGGGTATCTATGCTATATCTCTCT
>NZ_JBHUZE010000024.1:0-1916 GCF_042667435.1 Rhodococcus sp. NPDC057297
GAAAAAAAACGGTATCGTTGCAGCGTGAATAATATAAATACTAACAAGCCCGACCCAACACCGAACGACGCACAACCAGAGCAGAAGCAGTCATGATGGAAGCTCCCTGATGGGACAGGGGGGCGGCGTGTCTGCTTGGCGGCAGGAACGCCGCCCCCAACTGGCTTGAGCCACTTACTGGCTTAAGCTAGTTGACCACGAGGGAGAGCGAGGGTCAAGACGCTAGCTTAAGCCAGTTGGTATGCTCGGCTCATGACCGCATCCGACCGCTCCCCCCAGCAGCCAGCCAGCCGCCGAATCGCTGACGCACTCCGCGCCTCGATCGAGCGGGGTGAGCTGGAGGCCGGCCAGAAGCTCCCGTCTGAGCGAGCCTTGGCGGAGCAGTACGGAGCGGCGCGCAACACCGCGCGAGAAGCCATTCGCGTGCTGGCTGAGCAGGGGCTCGTGACGGCCAAGCATGGTCGAGGCGTGTTCGTACGCGAGCCCCAACGTCTGTTCCGCTTCGGCAGCGACCGGTACTCGATCGCCAACCGAGAGACCGGGCTGACTCCCTTTCGCCTGGAGGCCAAGAAGCAGGGCAAGGTCCCGCGCATCGACGTCCTGAGCATCGCCCGCGAGGTGCCGCCTGCCGATGTCGCCGAGCGGCTCCAGGTCTCAACCGACAGCGAAAGTGTCGTCCACCGTGAGAACCACTACTTCGCTGACGATGAGCCGGTCCAGATCGTCTCCACCTATCTGCGCTGGGAAGAGGCGGAGGGCACTCTCCTCATGCAGGCGAAGTCAGGGCCCAACGGGATCTACGGACGCCTGGAGGGGTTGGGCCACGTGATGACACGGGTGCGCGACGAGATCAGCGCTCGTATGCCTTCGCCCGAAGAGGCCCGGGTACTCGACTTGTTGCCAGGAGTGCCCGTACTCGAAGTGCTGCACACGAGTCTGGATCAGAACTTGGAGCCCTTCGAGGTATCCCGGTACGTACACCGCGCTGACCAAACCGGCCTGCTCTACGAGCTGCCCGTTTCCTAGCCCACCGCTCTGCTGGAGGACCCACGTGGCTGACACCACCATCCGCCCCCTCGAAGACGCCGATGTCCCGGGAGCAGCGGCAGCCCTGATCGAAGTCCACTCGACGGACGGCTACCCGGTGGAGGGTGTAGATGACCCCGAGGCATGGATCACTCCGCCAGGAGTCGTGAAGGCATGGGTAGCACACCGGGACGGCGTGGTGGGGCATATCGCGATCATGAAGGCGGAGGGGGAGGAAGCCGTCGCCCTCTGGCAGCAGCAGAGCGGAGAGGACGAAACTCGCATCGGCGTTCTGGCCCGGCTGTTCGTAGTGCGCAGCGCTCGGAAGCACGCAGTGGGCGAAAGCCTCATGCGCGCAGCCATGGACTACGCCGAGGAGAACGGCATACGCCTTGTGCTCGACGTGATGGACAAGGACGAGGCAGCCATCCGCCTCTACGAACGCTTGGGCTGGCACTTCATTGGCGGAGCCACGCACCAATTTGGAGACAGTCAGCAAATCCCCGCCAAGTGCTACGTCTGGCCCGCCAGCTAGCTTCGGGAAGTTACAGGTTTCTCTACCTCATCAAGGCACCCGGCTGCGCTCCGCTCCGCCGGGCGCGCTTCCCGGCTCTGGCTGCGCCCGCGCTCCTGCCTTCGGCCCGCTCGGCGCTGCCGCCGCCGACGCGCGCCCGCAGTGGATAGGCCCGGAGGGCATGAGACGAGAACCAAGCCCGCGGCTTCAAGAGGATGCCTCCGGCGGGGGCGCTCAGACTCCGGGATGGGACGGGGCGCCGTTCGCGAGTGCCGGCCGGAGCGTGGCGAGCGTCGTAGGGCTCCCATCCCGACCACCTTCGACCCAGGCAGAGCCGAGCAGTCGTGGTTCAGGGCGTCAAGGTCGTTCGTACAGC
>NZ_JBHUZE010000025.1:0-1234 GCF_042667435.1 Rhodococcus sp. NPDC057297
AGGGAACGTTCTGTTTATAAGACCCAAGGTCTTATATTCCGTTAAAATCCTTAGAAAGGAGGTGATCCAGCCGCACCTTCCGATACGGCTACCTTGTTACGACTTCACCCCAATCATCTGTCCCACCTTCGGCGGCTGGCTCCTAAAAGGTTACCTCACCGACTTCGGGTGTTACAAACTCTCGTGGTGTGACGGGCGGTGTGTACAAGGCCCGGGAACGTATTCACCGCGGCATGCTGATCCGCGATTACTAGCGATTCCAGCTTCACGCAGTCGAGTTGCAGACTGCGATCCGAACTGAGAACAGATTTGTGGGATTGGCTTAACCTCGCGGTTTCGCTGCCCTTTGTTCTGTCCATTGTAGCACGTGTGTAGCCCAGGTCATAAGGGGCATGATGATTTGACGTCATCCCCACCTTCCTCCGGTTTGTCACCGGCAGTCACCTTAGAGTGCCCAACTGAATGCTGGCAACTAAGATCAAGGGTTGCGCTCGTTGCGGGACTTAACCCAACATCTCACGACACGAGCTGACGACAACCATGCACCACCTGTCACTCTGCCCCCGAAGGGGACGTCCTATCTCTAGGATTGTCAGAGGATGTCAAGACCTGGTAAGGTTCTTCGCGTTGCTTCGAATTAAACCACATGCTCCACCGCTTGTGCGGGCCCCCGTCAATTCCTTTGAGTTTCAGTCTTGCGGCCGTACTCCCCAGGCGGAGTGCTTAATGCGTTAGCTGCAGCACTAAGGGGCGGAAACCCCCTAACACTTAGCACTCATCGTTTACGGCGTGGACTACCAGGGTATCTAATCCTGTTCGCTCCCCACGCTTTCGCTCCTCAGCGTCAGTTACAGACCAGAGAGTCGCCTTCGCCACTGGTGTTCCTCCACATCTCTACGCATTTCACCGCTACACGTGGAATTCCACTCTCCTCTTCTGCACTCAAGTTCCCCAGTTTCCAATGACCCTCCCCGGTTGAGCCGGGGGCTTTCACATCAGACTTAAGAAACCGCCTGCGAGCCCTTTACGCCCAATAATTCCGGACAACGCTTGCCACCTACGTATTACCGCGGCTGCTGGCACGTAGTTAGCCGTGGCTTTCTGGTTAGGTACCGTCAAGGTGCCGCCCTATTTGAACGGCACTTGTTCTTCCCTAACAACAGAGCTTTACGATCCGAAAACCTTCATCACTCACGCGGCGTTGCTCCGACAGACTTTCGTCCATTGCGGAAGA
>NZ_JBHUZE010000026.1:0-1197 GCF_042667435.1 Rhodococcus sp. NPDC057297
CTCCAGGTTGTCCCTGACGGCGGTCGGGATCGCGTCGCCGGTCTGCTTCTGGGTGCCGAAGATACCGATGACGCCGAGCCCGCGACCCTCCTTGGAGATGGTCTGCATCATGCGCTGGTTGGACTCGATGACCTGCTTGTCCTTGCCGGTCAGGCCCTTGGTGTCGGCGTAGTTGTGGCACTCATCCATGAGCACCAGGACGAGCGGGTTGGTCTCGGTCGGCCCGTGCTTCCAGAACTTGTGCGTCCCCCGTTCCTCGACCAGGGCGGCCGGGCGGTCCTTGAGCAGCCGGACCAGTTCGGTCAGGCGTTGGTTGGCGGTTTCCGGGTTGTCGCCGACGACGAACATGGCGCGGTCTCCGGCCTGGCCCCAGTCGCCGTATCGGGCGTCGGAGGTCTTGCCGTCAAAGATGGCGAACTGCACGGTGGCGCGATTCGCGAGCGAGGCCATCCAGGCGAGCATGAGCATGGTCTTGCCGTAGCCGGGGAGGCCCGCGACCTTGATCCCGCTCAACTGCCGTAGCGGGATGGCGACTTGGCGCATCCAGGGGTTGTGACCCATCGGGAGGACCCAGTCGTCAGCGTCGGGCCAGGCGTACGGCGCGTGCTCGTCGAGCGGGTTGCCGACGATGCCCCGGACCTCCACGAGTCCGGCCTTGAGTCGGCGGACTTCCACGGTCTGGCAGTCCCAGGCGTCCGCGAGCCAACCGCCGGCCTTTTCGACTTCCTCGACCCCGACCTTCGGGATCGTCTTGATGACGGCCCGGATGCCCCACGGCTCGGGGAGCACCCTGATCTTCGGGACGACGGTGACGGGCTTGGCGGTCTTGCCCTGCCAGTCCTTGCGGCCCTTGGTGTTCTCGTCCACGCGAGCGAGGCCGACGTTCGGGGCGAGGCGACGCCAGCGGCGGGAGACGGCCCAGGCATGGCGCATCCGAGCCCGCTGGAGGGGAGTCGCCCGGATGTACCGGTAGGTGGCGATGAAGAGGCGAGCCGCCCCCCAGGCCGCCAGCACCGCGAGAGCGATGACGGCGACCAGGGGAGACAGGCTCAGGGAGTCGGTGACAGACACGGTCAGCCTTCCTGCGAGGCGGACTTACGGGAGGTGGGAACGGCGTTCAGGGGGCGGATCTCGTCGGCCTGGTACCAGGCAGTGCCGCCGACGACCTTCTCGTTGCCGTTGCGGTCGGTCCGCTTC